>JAXMBS010000010.1:0-101600 GCA_046349775.1 Planctomycetaceae bacterium
CCAAGCGCTTGTGGACATAGCCGCGATTGGCGAACGCCGCCGCATAGCGTGGGTAGAGTTCGATCGCCTGCGTGTAGTCGGCCAGCGCCTGCCGGTCGTCCCCCTTCAACCGCCAGGTGACACCGCGATTGTTGTAGGCCTCGGCGAACTTGGGGCTGATTCTTAACGCTGCATTCGAGTCGGCCAGGGAGTCGTCGAACTTCTGCATCTCGGCGAGCACACCCGCACGATTGTCGTAGGCGCGGGCGTTGTTGGGCTCCAGCTCAATGGCCCGCGTGAAATCCTCGACGGCCGCCTGGAGTTGCCCTTGGCGTTGCCGCGCCACGCCGCGATTGATGTACACCCCCGGGTCACGCAGGCCCTGCGTCGTCGCTCGCGTGAAGTCGGCGATTGCCGCCTCGTACGCGCCCAGCGACAGTTGCGCGATGCCGCGATGGTGAAACGCCTGCGGGGTCGGCTTGCTCGCGATAATTCCGTTGAAGTACTCGACGGCGCGTTCGAGCGCCACCACGGATTCGCGATCCAGCCACCCCCCATAGCGCGGGATCAGCAGCCAGCGGCCATTCTCCTCCGAGTAGCGGAGTACGCTGCCGGACGGGATCTTTCCCACCGATTCGTTGCCCGCGAAGGCTTCCGCCTGGTCCGTCACGACAATGACGGTCCGGCTTGTCGAAAGGGGCGGATCTGCGGATTTTGCGGGGTGCGCCAGCAGTGCGGCGCACGCGAAAACCACGATGGCCCACGAGTGCAACCGCAGCAACTGCAAGGTGTTTCGCATGCGAATTTTCGGGAAAGTCGACGAACGCCCAATTTGCCGGCGTGACACTTGAAAAGGGTCACTGCCATCGTATCTTATGTAGCCGTGGCAATCGGGAAAGTACATGTGTCTTGCGCCCTCTGCTCAGCTTGACAAGCTGCGGAGTGCGGGTCCGCCGAAGCGTCGCCGCGTAGTCAGTCCAGACCGAACAATTTGGGGAGGAATCACGATGCAGAGTTTCAAGTGGGTTATGTCGGCACTGGCGATCGCCTGCTCGGCGACATTCGCCAACGCCGGCGACTGTGGGGCCTGCCGCAGCGCTTGCTGTCCCGCTCCGTGCAGCTCGTGCTGTGCTCCGTGCCAGCCAGCCTGTCCGCAGCCGTGCGTGCAGCAGGTGCAGCGAACCGTCCTGGTCCCCGAAATGGTGACCGAGAAGCGGACCGTCACGTGCGTCGAATATCATCCGCAGCAGCAGGAACGCAAGATTACGGTGTGCAAGCCGGTGTGGGAAGACGTCCAGCGTGAATGCACCGTGATGGTGCCGCACCAGGAAGAGCGCAAGGGGACGCGGACCGTCTGCAAGCCGGTGATGCACGAAGAGGAGCGGAAGTACACCGTGATGGTGCCGCACCAGGAGGAACGCAAGGGGACGCGGACCGTCTGCAAGCCGGTGACGCACGAGGAAGAGCGGAAGTACACCGTCATGGTGCCGCACCAGGAAGAACGCAAGGGCACCCGGACCATCTGCAAGACCGTGGAGGAGCAGGTCGAGCAGAAGTACTGCGTGATGGTCCCGCACGAAGAGGAACGGACCGGCACCCGCTGCGTGTATGAAACTGTGGAAGAGGAAGTCGATCAGACCTATTGTGTGATGGTCCCGACGACCGAGACCCGCACTGGCTGCCGCACCGTGTACGAGACTGTCCAGGAACAGTGCACGCGGACGGTGTGCGTCGACAAGGGACAGTGGGTCTGCGAGACGGTTGCCGATCCGTGCAATCCGTGCTGCAGCCGCACCTGCCGCAAGTGGTGCCCGAACGTCGTCCAGGAGCAGGTGCCCTACACGGTCAACAAGTGCGTGCCGCATCAGGAGAACTTCGAGTACCAGGTCACCGTCTGCCATCAGGAACCGCGGACGCAGAAGGTCAAGGTCTGCAAGCAGGTGCCGCATCAGGAAGAGTTCAAGTACACGGTGACGGTCTGCAAGCCGGAAGAGCGGACGCAGATGGTGACGGTGTGCAAGCAGGTGCCGCAGGAAGAGGAATACACCTACTGCGTGACGGTGTGCACGCCGGAAGAGCGGTCCTGCAAGGTGCAGGTGTGCGAGATGGTGCAGGAACAGGAAGAGTACACCTATTGCGAAACCGTCTGCACGCCGGAAGAGCGGTCCTGCAAGGTGCAGGTGTGCAACATGGTTGAGGAACAGGAGGAGTACACCTACTGCGTGACCGTTTGCACGCCGGAGACCCGCACGGTCACCGAGCGGGTCTGCAAGATGGTGCCCGAAGAGCAGACGATCACCTGCACGGTCTGCGTGCCGGTGGAAGTCCAGAAGGAAATGGACGTCTGCGTGTGCCGGATGGTCGAAAAGACCGTCACGTGCGAAGTCGCTTGTGCACCGGCGTGTTCGCCGTGCCAGACCGGCTGCGCAAAGCGCTGCTGTGACGACTGAGCTCGGTGGCTTGGTGAATTGACATTGAGCGGCCCCGGGAGCAATCCCGGGGCCGTTTTTCATTGCCGGAATGGCGCGTCAGATTCTGGAAAGGGTGGTCCCGATCCGGGCGCGGCCGCGCGTGAGAACCACGCGGCTTCCGGCCGTGTCTTCTGGATTGATGGACTTCGCGCAACTGGAGGTGGTTGATACGATTCGGCACCCGTTGGGGATCGAATGCTGCTGACCGGCGCATTCGGCCGCGGGACCACTGCCCGGTGGTGTAACGGTAGCACGAATGACTCTGGATCATTTAGTCATGGTTCGAATCCATGCCGGGCAAATTTCGCAAATGGTGTCGTGGAGTTGCTTAACGCCGACCAATCGACGTGCGGTGGTGCAGCTGAATAGTCCATGAATCGTCCGCCAGCATGCGGAAATGGACAGGCTCTGCCGAACGACCGACAGTAAGGGCTTGAGTACCCGTTGCTTGTGAGGCTGGCTCAGCCGACAGCCGGGGGCTCATCGTGTGCTAGGATCCTCTTATGGGCCTGCCGGCTGAGCCCGTACTGCTTCAGGTCACCGCGCTGGCTGAGTTCGCCGGTGAGAACTTGTCGCTGGACATCTCAACAGAACGCCATCTGAGATCGCAGTTCTGTGTTATCCTGCGACTTGAGGTCTGATCGAGGCTGGGACTCCGATCGTCTCAAGTCGCAAGTCTGCCCGCCTCGTCCGCCGCCGCATTCAACCGCGGCGACACTGCTCCCCCGCCGCCACTTTGAACCGCCGTCAACGGGCAGAATGGAAAAGCGATTGGGTCTGCCCGCTCGTCTGGGGTTCCTAGATGGCGCTCGCCGGGAGCCAAGAGTGTTGTCGCGAGCACGTCGTCGCAACCGCGGTCGAAAGCGGAGGTGAGCGTCTGAGCGCACCGGCGCACGAAGCCAATGGATCAACAGGTTTCGTAACGGTCACGCCTTTCCCCGGTCATGACGTCGTAGCCAGCTCATCCACGGCCTGCTCTGCGGGTGTCAGCCGCTCGGTCAGCGCCTGGATCACATAGAAGAACAGGGGCGTCAGGAAAATGCCAAAGAACGTCACGCCGAGCATGCCCGCGAACACTGCCGCGCCGAGAGTCTGACGCATCTCCGCGCCGGCCCCATGCCCGATGACCAGCGGCACGACGCCGATGATGAACGCGAGGGACGTCATGATAATCGGTCGCAGCCGCAGCCGGCATGCCGCCAGCGTCGCCTCGCGCAGGTCTACGCCGGCCTGCCGCCGGGAGCGGGCGAACTCCACGATCAAAATCGCGTTCTTGCAGGCCAGTCCGACGAGCACAACGAAGCCGATCTGAGTGAAGATGTTCACATCCATGCGCGCGATGATCACGCCGACGATCGAGCAGAGCAGGCACATTGGCACCACCAGAATGACGGCCAGAGGCAGCGACCAACTTTCGTACTGGGCGGCGAGCACGAGGAATACGAGCACGACTGCGAGGACAAACGCAATGAACGCGGTGTTCCCGACGAGCTGCTGCAGGAGAGCGAGCTCCGTCCATTCGACGCGCATCGAGGGGAGCAACTGGCCGTTGGCGACTTGCTCGAGAACCTGGAGGCCCTGTCCCGAGCTGACGCCGGGGGCGACGTCGACGTTGATGGCCGCGGTCGGATAGAGGTTGTGCCGCGTAATCAGCACCGGCCCCCTGACCTCCTTGATGGTGGCGAGAGACGACAGCGGCACCATGCCGCCACTCATGGAATGCACGCGCAGGCGCTTAAGGTCGTCCACCCGCATGCGGAACGGGGAATCGGCCTGGATGTTGACCTGCCAGGTGCGACCGAAGCGATTGAAGTCGTTGATGTAGAGTGAGCCGAAGTTGACCTGCAGCGTGTCGAAGATGTCGGAGATCTGGATGCCTTGCTTGCGGGCCTGTTCGCGGTCGAGGTCGATCGAGAGCCAGGTCGCGTTGGCGCGGTAGCTGGTGAACAGGCCGCGGAGTTTTCCGGTTTCGCGGCCGGCGTCGATGATCTGCTGGCTGACCTGCTGCAATGCGGCGGGGCCGTTGTCGCCACGGTCCTCCAGCATGATCTTGAAGCCGCCGGCGGTGCCGAGGCCGTCGATGGGGGGCGCGCCGACGACGTCGATCAGTCCGTCCTCGATCGTTTCATCGAGTTTCGCCTGCAAGTGCTGCGAAATGAGTTCGCTGGTGAGCTTTTTCGGTACGCGCTCGGGAAACGGGGCGAGCATCACGTACATCGACCCGAAGTTGGAGGCGTTGGCCTGCATCAGCAGGGACTGGCCCGCAATCGCGACCGTGTGCGCAACGCCGTCGATCTTGCCGGCGACCTGTTCGATCTGTCGCATCACCTTGCTGGTGCGTTCCAGCGAGGAAGTGTCCGGTAAGCGCAGATTGACGAGCAGATAGCCCTTGTCCTGGGCCGGGATGAAGCCGGTCGGCGTCTCCACGAAGACCCGCTCGGTCAGGAACAACATGCCCGCATAGGCCAGCAGACCCAGGATGGCCGTCCGCAGCACGCTGCTGACGACGCGCACGTAGCCCTCGGTGAACCACTGGAACGCGCGGTTGAAGGTCCTGAAGAACCAGGTGAGGAGCCGATTCAGCAGCCCGCTCACGAGCGCGGTGACGAAGAGTGCGACCACGGCCGCGATCAGCCGCCCCCACGGGGCAAGTTGAGCCCATTGCGGGTGGGACTGCATCCAGTCGGCGACCGGGCCGCCGAGGAACTGCCAGGCGGACCAGGCGCCGATGAGCACGATTCCCGGTCGGGGCAAAGCGTCGTCGGTGCGCTCGGAACGGGGTTTGAGCAGCAGGACGGCCAGGGCCGGGCTGAGCGTCAGCGAGTTGAACGCCGAGATGATGGTCGACACGGCGATCGTGACGGCGAACTGTCGGAAGAATTCGCCGATGGTGCCGGTCACGAACGTGCACGGGACGAACACGGCCGTGAGCACGAGCGCGACAGCCACAACCGGTCCGGAGACTTCGTCCATGGCGCGGATCGCGGCGTCGCGAGGCGCCATACCATGCTCGATGTGATGTTCGATGGCCTCGACGACGACGATGGCGTCGTCGACGACGATGCCGATTGCCAGCACAAGGCCGAACAGCGTGAGCGTGTTCAGGCTGAAACCGAACACGGTCATGGCCGTGAACGTGCCGATGACCGCGACGGGGACGGCGATGAGCGGAATGACGGCCGCGCGCCAGCCCTGCAGGAAGATCAGCACGACGATCGCGACGAGGATGACCGCGTCGCGCAGGGCATGGAACACTTCGTCGACCGATTCCTGAATGAATGGTGTCGTGTCGTAGACGACTGCCGCGGAGACGCCGTCCGGGAACCGGCTCTCCATGTCATCCAGTTTGTTGCGAACGGCGTTGGCCGTATCGAGCGCATTGGACCCAGGCAACTGGAAGATCGACAGCGCCACGGAGGGCTGGCCATCCAGCGAGCAGACCTGATCATAAGCGATGGCGCCAAGCTGCGTCCGGGCGACGTCCTTGACGCGCACGGCGCGCCCCTGCGCATCGGTCTTGATGATAATGTCGTCGAACTGCTCGGTCGTCATCAGCCGGCCGAGCGTGGTCATCGTGAACTGGAAGGTCTGCCCCTCCGGCACAGGCGGCTGGCCGATCTGGCCGGCGGCGACCTGGACGTTCTGCTGCTCGATCGCGTGCACGACGTCGTCGGCCGTCACGTCGCGGGCGGCGGCGCGATCCGGGTCGAGCCAGAGCCGCATGCTGTAGTCGCGCTGGCCCATGAACGTGATGTCGCCAACGCCCGCCAGACGGGACAGTTCGTCGCGCAGCTGGATCGTGGCGTAATTGCTGAGGTACAGGTTGTCGCGCGTGTTGTCCGGCGAGAACAGGTTGATGATCATCAGCACCGTCGGCGACTTCTTTTTCACGGTCACGCCGCGGCGGCGGACCAGATCGGGCATGACCGGCGCGGCCAGCGCGACGCGGTTCTGCACGAGGACCTGGGCAAGATTGAGATCGGTCCCGGGGCGGAAGGCGACCGTCAGCGCGTAGGCGCCGTCGTTGGTGCATTGCGAAGACATGTAGAGCATGCCTTCGACGCCGTTGACCTGCTGCTCAATCGGGGCGGCGACCGTGTCGGCGACGACCTGCGCGTTGGCGCCCGAATACACCGCCGAGACTTCGACGGTCGGCGGCGTGATGTCCGGGTACTGCGTCACCGGCAGGATGAACAGCACGATGGCGCCGCCCAGCGTGATGACGATGGACAGCACTGCGGCGAAGATCGGCCGGTCAATGAAGAATCGCGAAAACATTGTTTAAGTTCCGCACCTTCTCATTCGAAAAAACGCTTGCCACAGAGGGCACCGAGGACACAGAGACATTGCAGCCAAACTCCTCTCAGTGTTCTCGGTGGCAGTTCCATTGCAAAAACAGTCTGCATCGAATGCGACCATGTTGGATTCAGGGCGCACGAGGAGTCTTGGCGTGTTCCGTCGAAATGGTGCCGGATCGCGCGAGGCCGTTGGAGCCGTGCGGTTCGTAAGTATGCCGCACCGGCGCTCCATTGGCGGGAATCGGTGGTGATGCGGGCTTGGGCGTGAGCAGATTGCGACGGCGCAGGCGCTCACGCGTGGTGCTGAGCGCCCACGTTCCGGCAGCGCGCAATGGGTGGAGTCGCAGCAGAGCCAGCGACCACTCCAGCACGCGATACAGCACGGGATACGCGTGCTGCGTGCGTTCTGACGCCCAGTCGATGGCGAAGAAGAACACGGGCGTCAGCAGCACGCCGAAGGCCGTCACGCCCAGCATGCCGCTGAACACGGTCGTACCCAGTGCGCGGCGCATTTCGGCGCCGGCGCCGGTGGCGATCACGAGGGGCAGCACGCCGAGGATGAAGGCGAACGACGTCATTGCGATCGGTCGCAGACGTAATTCGCAGGCCTGCAGGATCGCGGTTCGCCGGTCGACGCCCTCATCTCGCTGCAGCTTGGCAAACTCGACGATCAGGATCGCGTTCTTACACGCGAGGCCGATGAGCACGACAAAACCGATCTGCGTAAACACGTTGATGTCCATCGCGGCAGTCCAAACGCCGGCAATGGAGCAGAGGACGCACATCGGCACGACGAGGATGACCGCCAGCGGCAGCGACCAGCTTTCGTAAAGCGCCGCCAGGACCAAAAATACGAAGGCCACGGAGAGCGAAAAAATGATCGGGCCGGTATTGGCCGTCGTCCGCTCGAGGAATGTGAGTTCGGTCCACTCGTAGGACATGTTGGCCGGCAATTGGGCGTCGGCGAGCCCTTCCAATGCGGCAATCGCCTGTCCGGTGCTGAAGCCCTTGCCAACGTTGCCGTTGATCGCCGCCCCCGGATACATGTTGTAGCGGGTGAGCACCAGCGGTGCGGCAATCGGAGACACCTTTGCGAGTGTTCCAATCGGTACCATGTCCCCCTTCGAGTTGCGCACGCGCAGCTTGGGAACGTCTTCAATCTGGTTCCGCGACTCCATGTCGGCCTGGACAATCACCTGCCAGGTGCGGCCGAACATGTTGAAATCGTTGACATAACGCGAGCCGAGGAACCCCTGCAGCGTGGCGAACATTTCGCCGAGCGTGACCCCCTGTTTCAGGCACTGCTCGCGATCGATGTCGATGTAGAGCTGCGGTGAATTTGCGTTATAGACCGTCGTCAGGCCGACCAGGCCGGGCGTTTCGTTGCCGGCCTTGACGAGATTGTCCGTCTGCTTCTGCAGCTGCTGCAGGCCGACGTCGCCGCGGTCTTCGACGACGAACCGGAATCCGCCGGCCCGCCCCAACCCGCTCACGGCCGGGGCGGGAAACACATTGACGAGCGCCTCCGGGACTTCGGCCGCATACCGCTTGCGCAGCGTGTTGGCGATCTCTTCCGCGTACAGCTCCGGCGTGCGCCGATCATCGAACGGCTCCAGGATGATGAACATTGAGCCGAAGTTGGAACCATACGCGCTGAGAATGAATGAGTTGCCGGCGACGGAGTTGACGTTTTTCACCCCCTCGGTTTCGAGTGCGATCTTTTCGATGCGCGCCACGACGTCCCGCGTCCGGACTGCCGCCGCAGAGTCCGGCAACTGCACGCTGGCAATGAGGTAACCCTTGTCCTGCGACGGAATGAAGCCCGTCGGCAACTGGCGATATCCCCAACCCGTCAGTCCGAGGAGCCCGACATACGCAACCAGCGCGATGGCGGGGATGCGCAGCAGGCCGCCGACGGCTCGCAGATAAATCGACGTGGTGCGGCGGAATCCGAAATTGAACAACCGGAAGAACCAGCCGAGCAGCAGGTCAAACATTCTTGTCAGCGGGTCGCGATGAGCGCCGGATTTTCGCAGCAGCACGGCCGCGAGCGCCGGGCTGAGCGTGAGCGAGTTGATCATCGAGATCACCGTCGAGACGGCGATCGTCAGCGCGAACTGCCGGAAAAACTGCCCGATGATTCCGGATACGAACGTGCACGGGATGAACACCGCTGACAGCACGAATCCCACGGCAATAACAGGCCCCGAGACATCATCCATCGCCTTGAGGGCTGCCAGCCGTGGCGCCAAGCCGCGCCGGATGTGATGGTCAACGGCCTCGACGACGACGATGGCATCGTCGACGACAATTCCGATGGCGAGCACCAGCCCGAACAGCGTCAGATTGTTCAGGCTGAACCCGACAAGGTACATGGCCGCAAAAGTGCCCACGATGGCGACGGGCACTGCCAACAGCGGAATGATCGCCGCCCGCCAGCCCTGCAGAAAGACCAGCACGACCAGGGCCACCAGCAGGACGGCGTCGCGCAGCGCCTTGAAGACTTCCTTGATCGATTCGCGGATAAAGGGCGTCGTGTCGTAGCCGATTTCGTAGACGACGCCGTCAGGAAAGTCCCGGCTCAGCCGCGCCATCATGGCCTTGACCTCGTCGGCCGTGGCGAGCGCGTTCGCATCGGGCAACTGGAAGACGGCCAAACCGACCGTGGGCTTGGAATCAAAGCGGTTGTTGATGTCCTGCGAGCGGGCGTTGACTTCCGTGCGGCCGACGTCCTTGATGCGGATGATGCGGCCATCGGTCGTGGTACGCAGTATGATGTTGCCGAAGTCTTCCGGAGAATGCAGGCGTCCCTTGATCGTCAGCGGAATCTGACGCAGTTGTGAGTCCGGGGCCGGCGGCGCGCCGATCTGTCCCAGCGCCGGCTGCAGGTTCTGCTCGCGGATCGCGTTAATGACGTCGCTGATCGCCAGGCCGCGGACCATCAGCATGTCGGGATCGATCCAGATCCGCATGCTGTAGTCACGCTGGCCGAACACCAGCACCTCGGAGATGCCGGGGAGGCGGGCCAGTTCGTCCTTGATGCGCAGGACGGCATAGTTGCTGAGATAAAGCTGGTCGTAGCGGCCGTCCGGCGAATTGAGGCTGACCGTCAGGAGAATGTCGGGCGACCGCTTCTTCGTCGTCACTCCGGTCTGCCGCACGACGTCCGGCAACTGCGGCATCGCCAGCGCGACGCGGTTCTGTACGAGTACCTGTGCCAGGTTCAGATTGACGCCGGGCTTAAACGTCACGGTCAGCGTGTACGAGCCGTCGCTGGTCGACTGCGACGACATGTACAGCATGTTCTCAACGCCATTGACCTGCTGCTCAATCGTGGCGGCGACGGTCTCCGCGACGACCTTGGAACTGGCGCCGGGGTAGTTGCAGTCGACCTGCACGGTGGGAGGCGCCACCGGGGGATACTGCGCGATCGGCAGATAGAACACGGCGATCCCGCCCACGACCGTGAACAGGATCGAGATCACGCTCGCGAAGATCGGCCGATCGATGAAAAACCGCGACAGCACGCCGCAAAACCTTGTTGGACAGCCGGTGGCGTCAGCCGTCGTTGCACATCTCGATCAGGTTCAGTTTGACTTCGCCGGCGGCCCCTCTTTCGGCAGTTCCTTCGCCGGTGCGGTCGTCGCGGTGCCCGGCTTGCCCGCAGCGTCTCCGGCCGGAGGAGCCGCGGACGATGGTTCGTCCGGCGTCCAGGGCTTGGCGATTACCTTCGCTTTGGGTCGGACCCGCTGCAGTCCCGTCACAACGATGCGGTCGCTGGACTGGATGCCCGATTTGATGACAACTTTTCCCTCGGTCAGCCAGCCAATTTCCACTCGCCGGTACTCGATCTCGTCTTTGCCGTTTACGACATAGACGAACCGTTGTCCCTGATCTGCGCCGAGGGCTTCCTCGGGAATCAGCAGGGCCGGGGCAACCGGGCCGAGCGGCACACGCAGGCGCACGAACATTCCGGGCGACAGCAGGCCGCCCGAATTGGCGATTTCCACGCGAGCCCGCAATGTGCCGGTACTCAGGTCGATCTGGTTGTCGACCCAGTTGATCCTTCCCACCAGATCGTACTTTTCCTCTCCGGCGACGGAGACAAGCACCGGCTGATTGCGGTCCGGGGCTTCCTTGAGCACCCCCTCCTCAACCAGCCGCCGCATCGCGAGCACGCTGCGCTCGTCAAAATCGAAGTACGCGTAGATCGGATCGAGCGAAACGATCGTTGCCAGCGGCGTCTCATCCGCAATCACCAGGTTGCCGGGATCGAGCAGCCGGCGCCCGATGCGACCGGAAATCGGAGCGACGATCCTGGTGAACTGCACATCGATGGCCGAGCGATCGCGGGCGGATTCCGCCACGCCGACGGCGGCTTCGGCCACCGCCACCTGGTACGTCATCGTTTCGAGTTGCTGCTGCGTTGTCGCCTGCGATTCCGCCAGCTTCTTGGTGCGATTCAGATCTGCGCGGCTGCGGTCCGCTTCAGCCTTGCGCTGATTGACCATTGCCTCGGAGGCGGCCAGGTCCGCCTTGTAAGTCGAATCGTCAATCTCGAACAGCACATCCCCTTCCTTGACGTCCGTTCCTTCCTGAAAGTTCACCTTGGTCAGGTAGCCGGTGACTCGCGAGCGAAGCTCCACCGTTTTGGGAGATCCAGTACGTCCGCCGATCTCCTCAAAGGGCTGCACGGGGCGCTCTTCCGGGAGGACGAACCGGACTTCGGCGGTCTTCGGCGGGGGAGGCGCGCTATTCGCCTTGCTGCAACCCGCGACCAGCGGCGCGAGCGCGACGGCCGCCACCAGGAACAGCCGCAGTGCCTCTGGTCGAATACGAACTTCGGTCGCCGATTTCATCAATAAGTTCGAAATGGCCTTGATTCTTTTCAACAACGAAAGAAAATGACTGACGAGTCAGTCAGTGCCAATGGTACGCGATCTGTTAGGGGATTCAATGCCCTTCCTCGCAAGAATTCACAAAGAGCCGAGGTACGGTGTCCCCGCCGGGTGAGCGGGACACCCCGACCCCCAGGCCAAGCCATCCATAAATGTCAGGAATTCTCGAAAATACTCCCGCTCCCGGTCTCCCAGACCCCGGTCTTCCGGCCTTGGGCGGCGCCGCCGAATGCGCGGATTCCCGCGTCAAACGCAAGGCGGATCGCCGCAAGGCAATCATCGAAGCTGCCGCGAAGCTCTTTGCCAGGCACGGCTACAGCGACTGCGATATGGAGCGCGTCGCCGCGAAGCTCGGGATCGCCAAGGGGACGCTGTACCTCTACTTTGAAGGCAAGCAGCAGCTCTTCTTTGCCTGTGTCGAGTGGGGCATGGCGGAAATGCAACGGCTGATCTTTGAAGCCGCCGACGAAGCGAAAGCCCCCCTGCAGCGGATTGGCGACTCATTCCGCGCCTATCTCCAGTTCTTCAGCGATCACCCCGAATATGTGGAGTTGATGATCCAGGAGCGAGCCGTCTTTCACAACACCCGGAAGCCCACGTACTTTGAGCATCGCAACCGGATCCGCCCGTACTTTCGTACGATCTACGCTTCGCTTGTGGATGATGGTCTGATCCGCGATGACGTGCCGGTTGACCAGCTCATGGAGACGATCGGCGCCACGCTGTATGGCACGATGTTCTTCAACCATGCCGTCGGCCGCACCACGTCGCTGGACGATCAGCATCAACGGCTGATGAAGACGGTGTTTGGCGGAATCCTGACAGACACCGGGCGGGCGAAATACGCCTCACTTGTTGAAGAGTGAGTGATGCGGGTGACGCACCGCGGCTGATCCGGCGAATGGTGGAGCTGGCCACGCAGAATGGCCGGTACGGCGACCGCCGGGCCACGCTGTCGCTGCTCTGTTGGCGATCGAATCGTAGACGCTGGAACGATCGCTAACAGAGCCTGCCGCAAAAACGGCGTAATTCTCACGCCGCGATGAAGACAGTGCGTAGATCTTCATCGGGCAACTTCTGTAAGGCATGTTGCGGCGCTTTCACGGCGCCAGTGACAGCGCGCGGATTTCGGAATTGCCGCGAACGTAGAGCGTGTCGCCGACCAGGGCCGGATGTGACAGCAATCCGCTTTCGCCGGGAAAGACGTGGTAACGGTCCAGTACGCGATATTCTTCGGCTTGCGCGTCGACGAGCAGCAATTCGCCCGCTTCCGTCCAGGCGAGGAGACGGCGGTCATCCGCCAGAAGACTCACGTGAGCGCGGAAAGCCTCGTCCGTGGCGCGCCAGACCACACTCAGATTGTTGTCGAGGTCGAGGCAGTAGAGCGCCTTGCAGACTCCCAAGAGACGCCGTCCGGAGATGACCGGCGTGTGCGTATCGGGCGCCAGTTTGCGGAACACGGCGACGGGCTCTGGTTCCAGCCGTCCCTCCTCTGAAAAGCGATACAGACATGTGCCATTGTTCTCGGTCGAAACGACGAGCTTGTCCTCGAAGACGATGGGCGTAGGGACGTGAAAGTCTTTGGCCGTCTGCGGAGCGAGCGTCCACAATCGCTTGCCGGACGCTGTGTCCCAGCCTCCGAGAGTAATCGAGTCGTGGCCCACGATCTGGTGCGAGCCGTTGATCGTCATCTCAATGAGGGATCCATACGACGGCGAATTCCCGGTCGTCGCCCACCGGACGTCGCCCGTCGCCGGATCCAGCGCGACGACCGCGCCTTCTTCACCCCCGGGACCCAGGACGAGTTGTTCGTTCACGATCAGTGGTGAACCGCAGAACCCCCAGGGAAGCTCGGCCGAAACGTTGAATTCGTCGACAACATTCAGTCTCCAGAGGACCTTGCCGGTCTCGACATTCGCACACGTCAGATGCCCTGACGCTCCGAACAAAAACACGCGGTCTCCGTCCACTAGGGGCGTGGCGCGCGGCGAATTGCCATAGTCAAATCGCGACGGAGCGAGATACCGGACCGTCCACTTTTCGCGACCCGTGGTGGCGTCAAAGCCGCGGAAGACGTCGACCGTGTCATCGAGTTCGCGGTCGCTCACGATGACGCAATCGGCCGTCGCCGCAATGCCGCCGAGCCCCGCAGAACTCAGCGTGCGGCTCCATGTCACGCTTGGGGCGTCCGCGAGTCGCTCCGGCAACCTCGGAACGCGGCCATCCCTGTGCGGGCCGCGCCACCCCGGCCACCCCGCAGAGGCGGGGTCAGCCGCGCTTTCCGAGTTCAGTTCTTTTTTTTTGCGGCGGGACTTGTTTCGGCAACAACGGCGTTGTCCTCGGGGACGAATCCCGACTTGCTTTCGATTGCGCCTAAGAGCACGGGTTCCTCGCCGACCTCCTTAAGGGCCGCTGTGATCGCCGCCTGGTCGGACTCCGGCAGCGCCGTCGAGATGAAAGCAGCGATGAACGGCACAGGTTCAGTTGTCCCGATGACCCGGAGATCGCCTTTCTCGATCGTGCCGCAGCCTTCCAGCAGCGGCGCTGCGTAGCTGGAGATCACCGTTGCAGCGCGGCTGTCCGGACCGGCCTCAAGAATCGTCGTCGCTCCGTCGCTGCACGCCGCGCACGTTTCGATTTTCTCCGCAGCGGTCACGCCGTGTTTCTTCAGCAGTGCGATCGCGGCATTGTGCTTTTCGTCGCAATCGGCCGGGCCGAAGATGATCCGATACCCTTTGAGGTCCGCCACCGTTCGGGCGGGATCGGACGCAGGCACAACAACCAGCCCTGTTTGAGTGGTCTGACCGTCCTTGCCAGACAGGGCCAACACGGCGGACAGGGGAACCTTATGCTGCTTGGACTGTGCCGCCACGACCGACCGTTTGCCGATGACGAGATCAGCGTGCCGATCGGTCTTGTCGAGCGCCTTGCCCAGCGATTCGCTGAATTCGATCCGCACCGGGCGTCCGAGTTCCTGCTCGAGGTATTTGCCGAGTTCTTCGTACTTCCGCTGCGCATATCCTTTCACGCAGGGGCAGGAGAGCGGCGCCGCAAGCGGGTCCATGACAATCATGGTCAGCGGCTGGGAATCCGCGGCGATCGACAGCATGGGCGTCCACGCGACGCCGACGACAGTCGCGATCACCAGGAATTGTGTGCGGAGCAGATGGCGCATGAGGAGGTTCCGTCGGAGTGCGCGTGACAGAGAATTACTCGGTCTTCTCGGCCACGGCGTCATTGCGGGACAACACGATGATCCGCTGTCCCGGTTTGTCGCAGAAGTACACGGTGTTGCCGTCGGACGACACCGCCACGGCGACGTTTTTGCACCCGCCGCTAAGCGTTGTGCTGCCCACCAGGCCGCGGTACTCACCGCCGCTGCTGAAGCAGCGGATGATGCCTTCCGATTCCGCCGTGTAAATGAGTCCGTCCTTGCCGACGCAGAGGTTCATCGGGTTACAGCACCCGCCGAAGCCGGAGTCTTCCGCGTCGCCCACGTCGAGGCCGATGGCCCCGGAATTCCGCCTCTCGCTGCGTTCGCCGATGTCTTTGATCTTTTCGCCATCGCGAGTGTAGCGACCCACGCGATGACTGCAGTTCTCCGCGACAAACAGTTCGTTTCCGGACGCGCGGACGTCCATCTGGCCGCAGCAGCCCCGCAGTTCCGAGAGCACCTGCTTGCTCCCCTGGAATGCGTGATCCATCCGCCACACCGAGTATCCGAAACCGGTGGACTCTCCAGTCACCACAAATACATCCTGATCCGTGACAGTCACGCCGTTGATGAGCCTGAGGCGATCGGTCAATTGTTTCATCAAGTCGTCCACGGACGGCACTTGAATGCGGACGCGGACCGTCTCAAACTCCCGGAGCTGCACTTCGAAGCGCTGCATGCGGCGTTTTTCAGCCGCGGTCAGCTCGCTTTCCTCCTTGGCCTTCAGTTCATCGAGCTTTTCCTGGATTTCTTTCTTCTGCTCGTCGAACTGAGCGGCGAACTGGGCCTGGGACTCCTCGTACTGCTTCTGCAAGGCGGTGGCCCGCTCGCGCAGCTTCTCCGTATCGGCGATCGCCTCTTTCAAGTGCGGCAACTCGATTCTGGACAGTTCGTGGCCCGTCCCATCGAGCTTCACCAGTCGGCCGTCGCCTCCAACGAAGACATTTCCGTCCGGCCCGGCCGCGATCGATTGCGCGGCGAAATCAATTTTCCAGACTTCGGCGGGCTCGCCGGCCGCGTCAAACACGTGGACTTCGCTGGCCGGCGCGGCCTTGACTTCTCCCGGCTCGCCGTGGGAGCCTCCGGACGCCACGAGGGCAGCGACCTTGCCATCCGGCAGCAGCGTGAATGTCTGCAGGCTGCTCCCATCATGTCCAGGCACGTCGATCGTGCGGGACTGTTTGTGGGACGCATCTGCCGCGGCCGCCAGAGGGGCGGCGTACACACAAACGGCAAGAGACAGAAAGCCGCAGCACAACCGACTCATAGTCCACCTCGTTAGACGCGTGGCAGAGACGATTTCAAGCAGCTGTCGCAGCCGCAAATTATCGACTGCACAATTCAAAGTCCAGTTCTTACGCCCAGTGACGGCGAAACGTGGGAAGACGTTCCAGGAAAAACATCGGTTTGATTGCCGCCGGAGAAGTGCGGCAACAGCGGCTGCGCCGGTCGGCCACGGCGCGCAGCATCCCGCTCCGGAGCCGCAAAAAAAACTCGTTCCTGCCTCTGAGGCCAACCTCCCATCTGCGGTCACATCGGCGGCGGTTGATGCTATACTGTCGTTGTATGGCATGCCCGAGGGAGGGCTGCGGCCCGTAGCACCGCGCAGCTTCGATGCCCTGTATCGAACTCACCGCCCGACAGCCAATTCGTCGTCGCAGCGTGTTGCGCGCCGCGGCCGCAGGACTCTGCGGCGTGAGCGCTCTCGACGTCGCCGCCTGGCGGGCCCAGGCTGCCGCCGGCGGCATGGTTGCGCCCGCAGCGCGGTCGGTGATTTTTCTGTTCCTCACCGGTGGCGCTTCGCAGCACGACACGTTCGATATGAAGCCGGACGGACCGGCCGATTTCAAAGGGGAATTCAGCCCCATCGCGACGCGGACGCCCGGTATCCAGATCTGCGAGCACATGCCGCGGCTGGCGCAGCGCAGCGACAATTGGGCCCTCGTCCGCTCGCTGTCGCATGCGAACAACGGGCACGACTCGGCAACATACCTGATGCTGACCGGCCGCTCGGACATGCCGCCGACGTTCCGGTCGAGCCGGCCGCAGTCGGTCGATCACCCGTCGATTGCCGCGCTGGCCGGGTATGCGACCGATACGCGTAACGGCATGCCGCGCAGCGCCGTGTTGCCGGAGAAAATCTATCACTCGAACTCCGGCGTGTATCCGGGACAGTTCGCCGGCATGCTGGGGATCCGGCATGAGCCCTGGTTCATAGAAGCCACGGACAAGCCGCACGCTTACCACTCGTACTCAGGAGCATTCCCGCAGTACCTGTTCAACCTGCACAAGGGAGAGCCGTCGGATCGACGAGAGTGGCGGTTCGAAGTGCCGAACATGACGGCGCCGGTGGAAGTCGCGGCGGCGCGTTTCGACGACCGGCTGTCGCTGCTGCGCTCGGTCGATCGAGCACACGTGGCGCCGGCGTCGGGCTACGCCCGTTTGCGGACGGCCGCGCTCGACATGCTGTCAGACCCCAAAGTCCGGGCGGCGGTGAATGTGCGCAATTCCGATCCGAAGGTGCTGGAACGCTACGGCGACAATTCGTTCGGCTGGTCCCTGCTGATGGCGCGGCGGCTCGTCGAGGCCGGCGTCAATATGGTGCAGGTCAACATGGGGAACTTCGGCAGCTGGGACCTGCACGGGAATAATTTCCACTGCCTGAAGAACTACCTCTTCCCGCCGACGGATCGAGCGATCGCCGCCCTGCTGGACGACCTGCAGGACAGCGGTCTGCTCGAAACGACCCTGGTGGTCATGGCGGGCGAGTTCGGCCGGACGCCGAAGATTTCGCATATCGCGCCGGAGATCTACAAAGCGCCGGGGCGGGACCACTGGGGTCCGGTCCAGACGGCGTGGTTCGCCGGCGGCGGAGTGCGCGGCGGACAGGTGATCGGCGCGACCGACAAGGCCGGAGCGTATCCGATCTCGGACGTCCAGAAGCCGGAGAATTTTGCGGCGACGATTTATCACGCGCTGGGGATTCCGCGCGAGGCGGAATGGCACGACGTCAGCGGACGGCCATATGCGCTCTACATGGCGGATCCGATTGAGGGGTTGTTCGGGTGAGGTGTTTGGTGAGTGGTGTTTGGTGAGTGCGCGGTCTATCTCCACTCTCGGCTCTCGACTCATGTTCACATTCGGTGAAACGACGGGACGAACTTGTGAAGGCGTGACCCGGCGGTCGCTGCTGCGATTCGGCGCGACGCTGCCGTTCGCCGCCGCCCTGCCGACTGCAGTCGCAGCGGAGGCGCCGCGGGCGAAGTCGGTGATGCTGGTCTGGCTGGTCGGTGCGCCGAGCCATCTGGACCTGTTCGATCCCAAACCCGAGGCGACCGCCGACTATCGCGGGCCGTTTGCGGCAATTCGTACGCGCACACCGGGGATGCAGTTCACCGAACTGCTGCCGCGCCTGGCGGCGCGGAGCGACAAGTTCTCGGTGGTGCGGACCAATATCAACTACAACGGCGGGCATCGCGAGGCGGGTTCGATCGCGTGGACGTGCGGTGTGGCCCGCGACGGCGGCGAAGGGGGAAACGGGAAGCCGTCCGGCTATCCACCGAACATCGGGTCGATCGTGTCGCGCGTCCGCACGTCGGAGGGGCTGCCGGGATTCATTTCACTGGCGCGCGGGCCGGTCGGCGACGGCGTGGGGCCGTGCTTCGGCTACGGCGGCGGTGCCTGGGGGCAGCGGTATGACCCGTTCATGGTCGACTGCTCGCGCGACGGCGTCGTGTCGATCCCCGAACTCAAACTGCTGGACGGCCTCTCGCCGCCGCGGCTGGATGACCGCAAACTGCTGGTCGAGCGACTCGACGCCGAGCGCCGGCGGCTGGATCAGTTGCCGTCCGCGGCGTGGCAGGGGGTGCATCGCCGGGCGTTCGAACTCCTCTCCGGCGGGGATACACTCAACGCGTTTGATCTCTCGCGCGAGTCGGCCGAATCGCGCCGGCGATACGGGCGGACTTCTTTCGGACAGAGCTGTCTGCTGGGACGTCGGCTGGTTGAGGCTGGCGTGCCGTACGTGCAGGTCAACTGGAGCCAGTTCGCGGAAGTCTTTTATCCGTTCTCGGACTATGGGTGGGACACGCACGCGGACAATTTCGGCCTGCTCGCGGACTGGCATGGTCCGCTGCTCGATCACGGGCTCTCGACGCTGCTCGACGATCTCGATGAGCGGGGTCTGCTCGAAACCACGCTCGTCGTCTGCATGGGGGAGTTCGGCCGGACGCCGCGGATCAACAGCATCGGCTCACGCGATCACTGGCATCAGTGCTATTTCTCCGTGTGGGCCGGCGGCGGGGTCGTGCCGGGGCAGGCGATCGGCCAGAGCGATCCGCGCGGCGAGTTCCCGCTGACCACGCCGATCACGCCGGAGATGGTTGGGACGACGATCGTCGAGCTGGCCGGCGTCGGCACCCAGCAACGGGCGGAGCTGCGCGTGCTGCAGAACGGGCGGGTGATCGATGAACTGGTGTAATCGATCGGCGATTCCTCCCGAGCAGACTTGTGCCACTGCTGCCGCTCGTGTGATTCGGCGACGGTCGAGTTCCCCTCTCCCCCGCGAACAGCAGGCATATCCATTGCGATGTGAATCGGGGGAGAGGGTTAGGGTGAGGGGTACACGACTGTGGATGCGGAATGAGTGCCGGCTGAGATATTCCGAAGTACAGTGCTTTTCGCCGAGAGCGGTTTCGGCAGCGTCTAGCAATTTGGACAGCGGCAATTGGGCTGCACCCCTCACCCCGGCCCTCTCCCCCGAGTCATGCGATGGCCGTCAGCGACGCGTCTCGCGGGGGAGAAGGGGAAAGAACTGCACTGTCCGGCAGATGAGTTTCGTCGTTGCGGCGTGGTTGTGCGTCGCGACGGCTGCGTCCGCCGGCGAGCCGCAGCGGTTGACGACCGACGGCGTCCGCAAGCTCGCGCCGGTGTTCGCCGACGGCGGGGATGCGGTGTTGTTTGCGATGCACCAGGAGCCGACGAAGGTCGCCCTGTTCAAGCTCAAGCTGGAAGATCGCTCGATCGAGCCGCTCGATACGTCGCTGAGCGCGCATCAGTTCGACCCCGACGTCTCGGCTGACGGACGTTATCTGTGCTTTGTGCTGACGGCCAACAGTCCACAGTCGGTGCTCGTGATCCGCGATCGGACGGCTCAAACCGAGGCGCGATATACGCCGCGCGAAGCACGCGGCACTGTCCGCAATCCCAGGCTCGATCTGCATCACGGGCGAGTGGTGTTCAGTGTGTCGGATCCGGGGGGGCAGCAGATTGCAGCCGTCGACCTGAATGGTCAGAACTTCAAGCTCATCACGCAGTCGGTCGGGACGAACGGCTGGCCGGCGGTCTCGCCCGATGGGGAGCGGATTGCGTTTTCCAGCAGCCGCGATGGCAGCCTGCAGATTTATGTCATGGACGCCGACGGGGACAACGCGCGGCGGCTGACGGACGATCACGAGCGCGCGATGCGCGCGAGCTGGTCGCCCGACGGTGCGCGAATCGCTTTCTCGGCGGCACATGACGGAAACGTCGACGTGTACGTCATGAACGCCGACGGTGCCGACGTGCGGCGGATCACCGCCGACCCGGAGCGGGACGATTTTCCGGTCTGGCATCCCGATGGGAAGCGGCTGCTGGTCGTGTCCGAACGCGACGGCGACTGTGACCTGTATCTGGTGGATGTTGCCGAGCAGAAGTGACGCGCGAATCCAAAATCTGAGATCCAAAATCTAAGATCCAAGATCCAAAATCGGAATGAACAGCGTTGCCAGCGTCTCGTCCTCCGCGCCCGTTGACACTCCCCCCCTGTGGCAGGCAATCGTGCTGACTGCAATGGCCGGCGGGCTGGCCTGGGGCATCCGCGGGCAATACGGACATGAAACCGGCGCCATGATGGCGGGCCTGTTGATGGGGTTCGTGCTGCTGCTCCTGTTCTGTCGGCGGGCGAATTCTCTGGCGGCTGCGCGGGCGGTCGCGCTGTGCACGGTGGGAATCGGCTTCGGCGGCTCGGAAACCTATGCGCAGTCCGTCGGCCTGACGCACGACGCGCAGTTCATCGGGAACTGGGGCGCGCTGTGGTGGGGAATGCTGGGGCTGGCCGTCAAAGGTGCGGTGTGGGTCGGGTTTGGAGCGGTGTTCCTCGGGATGGGTCTGGGGGGCGTGAAATACCGCTGCTGGGAGATGTTTCTGGTCATGCTGGGGCTGATCGGACTGCATTTCCTGGGGGTCTATCTGCTGAACTGGCCGTTTGACCCCGCGAACCGTGTGCTGCCGGCGATCTACTTTTCGCACGACTGGAAGTGGCTGGTCGATACCTCAAAGGAGCTGAAGCCGCGGCCGGAGATGTGGGGGGGACTGGTGCTCTCGCTGGGAGCCCTCATCGCGTACACGGGGCTGGTGCGCCGCGACCCGATGGCGCCCCGCGTGGCGTTGTGGGGAATCATCGGCGGGGCGCTGGGAATGCCGCTGAGCCAGGTTGTGCAGGCCTGGCATGCGTGGGATCCGGCGTTCTTTGAAGGGAGCTATGCCGCCAAGATTAACTGGTGGAACTTTATGGAGACCGGGTTCGGCTGTTTCATGGGGGCCGCATTGGGGCTCGGCCTGTGGCTGCATCGAACGAAGATCGCCATCAGCGACACCCAACCGGAACCGACAATGCCGGGCGAAGTCGAAGTGGGGTTGCTGGGCACGCACCTGGCACTGCTGATCGGAGCCGAGTTCATTCCGAGGATTTTCTGGTGGTACGGGCAGTGGGGTTACGTTATGGGGCTGATTCCGATCGTAGGCATCGTCGGCGGCCGGTGGTGGTCCTACGCACTCGTGTTCTTCGTGACGGCAGTGCCGATCGCCGGCAAAACGGTGCGAAATCTGATCTACGAAGAGCACGTCATAATGTTCAATCGCGAGCAGTACACGACATTGGCAGGTTGGATGTTGTACATCGTCGTGCCGCTGGTGCTCGCCTGGGGCATGACCGTGTACTTTGCCCGGCGGAGCGGGGACGGCGCACAGGCGTTTCTCAGCTGCGGGCTGCTGTTTTGCACGTGGCTGTACTTCGTGCTGAACTTTGCGTTCTTCCGCTATCCGTGGCTCTGGAGACCTGGACCCAGCACGCCGAACATGCTGGTGTTCCTGGCGTGCGGCACGGCCTGACGTGGCTGGCGCTCTCACGCCGCCGCAATGGCGTCTCCCGAGAGAGCGACGCATGAAACGGGAGGGCGAGGCTCCCGCCGAGCCTCTCGTGTAACAAGGGCCACAACGAAATGTCGGCAAACCGAACGGAAGAAGACCGTTCCCGTGCCCACGTCGACATTCCTGATCGACAGCACCCCGCCCACGGTGTCCTCTTGGTCGAGGGACGCCCGACAATCATCTTTGTCACAGTTTGCAAAGAGTCGCGTTCCGTGGCTGGCGACGGCGGGGTCCATCAAGTGTTGCGCACAGTCTGGATGGAATCACCGCATGGTTGCTGGGGGCGACGTCATCATGCCCGACCATGTGCATTTCTTCGCGGGCTGGACCGGCAATGACATCGAGCTCTGACAACCGGATCACTTACTGGAAATCGCAATTCTCCAAGAAGCATCACAGGCCTGATTGCCGCTGGCTGACGGATCACTGGGACACGCCATGCGCAGCGTGACGGCGTACGAAGAGAAATGGGAGTACGTGCAGAACAATCCGGTGCTACCAGGATTGGTTCAGCGGGCGGAGGATTGGCCGTATCGCGGCGAAATCCACCAATTGCGGTGGGAGTGACGCTCGATCGATGACAAGCGTCCGCTGCGGATCCAATTCCGTTCGGACGGCGAAGACTGGATTGGGAGGTTGGCACACGAGCGGCTCGGCGGGAGCCTCGCCCTCCCGTGAACACCTCGCACTCCAGCCGAACTCAGCCGGGTAGACCCCGCAGGATGGCAGCGGCATGAGCCCATTGCCGTGCGATTGACGCACTCATCGCCGCTCGGTTGCGCAGACGCAGCGGCTGGTCGTGCACGACGTTCAGCCGGCAGAGCGGATCAGGGCGCTCGTAGTTGAGCGACATCGGCAGCTCGCCGTGCTTGAGCGACAGGACGCTGCCGGCAAGTTCGACGGCGCCGGAGCCCGCCTCGAAGGCGCCGAAGTAACTCTTCAGCGCGATGACCGGGACACGCGACGCCGCGTCCCCGAGGGCCGAGTGATACGCCCGGGCTTCGAGCCAGTCGTCCTTCTGTGTGCTCTTGCCGTGGGCGTTGATGTGGCCGATTTCTTCGGGACGGATGCCGGCCTGCCGGATGGCGGCCTGCATCGCCCGGACGAGTCCCAGGCTGCCGGTGCCACTGGCCGCCGACGGGGCGCCGTCGCAGCCCGCGCCGACCGACAGCACTTCGCAGTACAGGTCCGCTCCGCGGGCTTTGGCGTGCTCATACCGTTCGACAACGAACACGCCGGCGCCCTCGCCGACGATCGTGCCGTCGCGGTCGAGATCAAAGGGACGGCAGGCGCGGGTCGGATCGTCCTGCCTGCGCGACAGATCCTCAATCAGGGCGCGGCGGGCAATATCGACGGGATGAATCGCCGAGCTGCACGCGCCGACGATCATCACATCCGCGTGGCCGCGCTGGATGACGCGGAGTGCTTCGTGCAATGCCAGCAGGGCGGACGCGTCGGCGCTCGTGATGGTATTGTTCGGGCCGCGGGCGTCGTGCTCAATTGCCACGTGACAGGCCGGCATGTTCGGCAGTTGCCCGAGCAGCCACAGCGGGGCGATCTGGCCGATCCCTTCTTCGCCCCAGTGATAGTCGGACCCCTGCCGCATGGCTTCGGCGAGGCCCCGGGCCGCGTCGGCCAGGTCGGACGGGCTGAACGGGATGTGGCCGGCGCCGAACTCGACGCCGATCCGCTCAGGAGCGACGTCGCCCGGCCGCAGACCGGCGTCTTTCATGGCCATGGACGCTGCGCACACCCCCAATTGGATGTCGCGCGACATGACCTTAAGGAATTTCTTGTTATAGACGTGCTCCAGCGGGTCGAAATCCGTGATTTCCGCCGCGAGCTTGCAGGGGAGATTGTCGGCCGGGAAGGATTTGAGGTAGCCAATGCCTGAACGCCCGGCCATCAGATTCCCCCAGAAGGGAACTGTGCCGGTGCCGATCGGAGAAATGACACCCACCCCGGAGATCACCACCCGGGTGTCGCCCGTTCCAGCCGTCATAGCCTGACCCTGTCCCGTTATGTCGCGACCTCTCCCCGCTCAGTATCGGAGAGTTCGCTGCCAGCGGGTGACTCGAACGGCACCTTTCCCGTACAGGCCCCTGACGGTCCTTCGGGAGGGCGGTAAAAGGAGTCGAGATGTCTGACCCGTGGCCTGGCTATTCGTGGTCGTCTGCCTGATCGCGACCCCGCGACCTGGCCTCCGAACTATTCCACGCCGTGCCAATCCACCTTACAGGATACCCAGCGGCTGTCTTCCGCAGACGAATGCTGCGAGCGCTACCCAGCTGCGACAGCCGAATCAACGCGAATTACACCCGTTCTGCCAGTGTGTGTCAAGTTGTCAACGCCGCCGTTGACAAATCGAGACCTGTACAGGTGTATGCTTTCTGTGCATGCGCGCCTCTGCGAGTCGCGGCAAAACACCGGCGATTCGACTAGGGATTGCTGCCCAGCAGCAGCGGAGCGGGCACCGGAGCGGACGGTAACACGGGCCAATCTTGCAGTTCCGTCCCCTTCGTTTCCACGAGCCAGATGTTGCGGAACATGACCGGATTGCTGTGGTCCTGAATCTTGATCGGCAGCGGTTCCGGCCCTTCCGGCTTGCCGGCGCCAGTCTTGTTGGGGATTTCGACGTCGTTCTGGACCACGACCCCATTGTGCCAGACGCTGATCCGGGCATTTGCCGTCTTTCGCCCGTTGGCGTCGAACACCGGCTGGCGAAAGTCGATTTCGTACGTCTGCCACTGCAGCGGAGGGAGGCACATGTTCACATCAGGTGGGATGGTCCGGTACAGGGCGCCGCACTCGTTGAACAATCCCGGCAACCCAAACGAATCGAGGATCTGCACTTCGTAGCGGCACTGCAGATACAAACCGCTGTTGGCCCGTCCCTGACCGGTCGCCGCCGGCTTGTAGGGGAGGTAGAACTCGGCGTGCATCCGGAAATTGCGATAAGTGTTTACGGTTTCCGTGCCGGCGAGCAGCCAACCCTCCGGCGACAATTTGGCGTCCTTCAGCAGCGACGTCTCGGCGCCGGTGAAGATCCGAACGGCGCCGGGTGGGGGCGCCAGGCCCATGGTAGGACTCGCGCGGTGGACCTGCCGCAATTCACCGGCAATCTTCCCGGCTTTGGTCAACAGAGCACCGACGCCGTTTCGCAGCAGAATGTCGAACTTATCGCCCGTCAGCTTGACGGTGTCATTCGTCCGCTCGCCGTGCAGTACGTAGCGATTACCGCCGCGCGCCCAACCGCCGCCAGGCAGCCCGCCGGGGTACTTCATCGCCTCGAACTTTCCGTCGCCGCGGGCGATCACCTGCAGGCCGATCTTCTCCGAACTGCGGTCGGACTGCGGCAATGTCCGCTGCCAGCCCTGGTACTCCCCCTGGAGTGCGAAATCCGCGTCGGCGTGCTGCGGATCGGTGTAGACAGGAAGCCCGTCATCCGCCGCTTGTCCCACGACGGTGGCAAGCGCGAACATTGACCAGAGAATTGCCGCCGCAGACATGCGCTGCATCACTCGCCCCCCGTTCAGAGCCAAGATCCAGTTGGACCTGCAGTGTGCAGTGCGTCGGCACCAACTGCAAGCAGGGGCCGTCTGAAGGCGGAACTCCAACCGAGCGTCTCAGCCCGCCTTTTGAGAGGGTGGCTCTATTGTCAGGCGGATCGCAGCCGCGGCGGCCGTTGCGAGCGGGAATTTCAGCGTGAATGTCGTCCCTTTGCCGACGACGCTCTCGACGCGAATCCGGCCGCGGTGAGATTCGACGACGTCCTTGCAGAGCGCCAGCCCGAGGCCCGTTCCCCCCTGGCCGCCGGCATCGGCCGTCTTCGAAGTGTAGAACGGCTCGAAGATCAGCGGCAGCTTGTCGGCCGGAATGCCGGATCCGGAGTCGCGCACGAGGAGTTCGGCGGTGCCGGCCGGCTCGTTGCGCCGTGTGGCGATGCAGAGCATACCCCCCGGTTCCATGGCCTGCCGGGCGTTGATGATGAGGTTGAGCAGCACCTGCTGGATCTGGCTCGAATTCACTTCGGCGAGTGCGTCGGGCTGCAGGTCCAGTTGCGTGCTGATGCGATGTTTTTGCAGGTCTTTTTCGACGAGGATCAGCACGTCCTGGACGAGTTGCGCCAGGCTGTGAACGTCGCGGCGGTCTCCCCGGGCGCGGGCGTATGACAGCAGTCCGGTCGTGATTTTCGACGCCCGCTGTCCGGCGGTCAGGATCTTGTCAAAGGCCTTGTCCCGCACCGCTTCGTCACGATGCCGGACTCCCATCTTGGCGTAGTTGATAACGGTCGTCAGGATGTTGTTGAACTCGTGCGTGATCGACGACGCCAGCATGCCGATCGAGCCGAGCTTCTGCGCCTGCAGCAACTGCTGGTGCATCTCGGCCACGACCCCTTCGAGTCGCGCGACCTCCTGTTCCAGCGATTCCGGGCTGCGATCGGACATTGGGGCCGGCCTCAGGTCATGCGCGTCGACAGAATCGCGCCTGCGGGGAATATCGGCAGCCCGTGCGTCGGCAGCAGAGAACCAGACGAGCCGTCGGCACAGTCGGCGAATCGCAGCGGCCGGCCGCCGCTTGGTCGTGAGACCAGGCAGTCTGGGGAAACTGTTCCTGGCCCGTCGGGACGTCGGTCAGGCAGTTCGTTGCAAGTCCTGCGCAGACGGCATCTTCAGAAAGTTCTGCAACAGCCGGATGCCGGCCGGACAGAGAAAACTCTCCGGATGAAACTGCACTCCGAAGATCGGGTGCTTGCGATGCCGCAATCCCATGATTTCCGGCGTCTCACCCGGATCGGCCGACCAGGCCGTCGCGATCAGATCGGCGGTCAGCGTCTCCTCCGGAACAATCAGGCTGTGGTAGCGCGTGGCGACAAAGGGATTTTCCAGGCCGGCGAATAACCCCCGGCCATCGTGCCGAATCAGCGACGTCTTGCCGTGCATGAGCCGCGGCGCGCGGACGACTTGAGCACCGTAGACGTCACCCAGGCACTGGTGTCCGAGGCAGACCCCGAGGGTGGGGATCGTGGGACCCAATTCGGCGATCAGCTG
Organism: Planctomycetaceae bacterium; assembly: GCA_046349775.1. Taxonomy (GTDB): domain Bacteria; phylum Planctomycetota; class Planctomycetia; order Planctomycetales; family Planctomycetaceae; genus JAEUIG01. The sequence continues at coordinate 27,100 of JAXMBS010000010.1, forward strand.
CCGGGAGATGCCCGCCTCATGCGGCGTGCAGGGACCGGGGGAGACGATGATCCGTTCGGGTGCCAGCTGCGCGATGTCGGCGACGGTGAGTTCGTCATTCCGAGCAACTTCGATCGCGAGCGAACGGTCGATTTCGCCCAACCGCTGCACGAGGTTGTACGTAAACGAGTCGTAGTTATCGAGAACGAAGATCATGGCTGGGCGGGTCGGCGGCGGATGCCCGATCGTATGCCGTCGCCGGGGAATTGCCAACCGCCCCAGCGCTGTCAGCCGCCGCGAGTGCAGGAGCCGATTTCAGCAGGCCTTGTCCCGGACGGTGGAATAGAATGGCGTCTCTCGCGGACAGCCGTCGCGACAACGGTCCGGGAAACTGGCAGCACATCACATTGCAGCGTCACATTGCCAGCCGGTATGGTACGCCTCACGCCGCATCCGCGCCGTGCTCTAAGTTTCACGAGTTTTCTCCGATTGAATCGCGTCGATGCGACTTCCACAGGCCGGCCTGGCGATGCTGATGTGCGTGGTGACGGCCGGTTGCGGCCAGGCCAAGCCGCGGCCGCTGTTTACTCCTGAAGCCGAGCAGATTCTGGCGAAGGCTGCAAAGTTCTATCAGGGTCATCGCGCATACCGGGTGCGCAGTCGGCTGGAGAAGTCCGTCGCTGACCAGGACGGCAATCGCCTGACGGAATTCGAGCCGATGGTGAACGAGCGGGAACTGTCCGTTCGTGCGAGTGGGGAATACGCGCTCAGCGACAAGGAATTTCGTCTCGTCTGCAGCGGCGAATGGGTGCGACTGAATCCCATCAGACCTCCCGCAGGTGAGCCTGGATCGACGAAGCCGTTGAACCTGTATTGGCGGACCGCGGCGCCGGAGCACCCTCAGCAGCTGGTCGGGTTGCCGTTCGCCCAACTGTTTGGCGGACCGGCCGGCATTGCAGCGCTCTGCTTCCTCGAACCGGGACTGACGGCGCTGGTCCGCCCGCAGAACGAGGTCGTCGGCCAGTGGGGCGAGACGACCATCAATGGTCGCCGCGCACATCACCTCGCGACCTCGCCCCAGGGTGAGACACAGGGCAATGAGCCTGTCCCGGTGACGGAAGTCTGGATTGCGGCGGACGGAGATCCTCTGATTCTGCAGCTGAAGCACACGCCGGCGGCCCAGCGGATGATCCTCGATGAGCAGGAACTGGTCGCGTCGATCGTCACACAGGAGACATATGACGACTGGCAGTTCGACCAGGACGAGCCGCCGGAAACGTTTGCAGCTCCGGCGGGCGCAAAGCGCGTGGGGGAACTCCCGCAACTGGTCAACTCGCCGTCCCCATTGCTCGGCCAGCCCGCGCCCGAGTTTGAATTGAAGCTCCTCGACGGCACGTCCATTTCGCGGGCTTCGCTGCGGACCGAACAGAAAATCGTGCTGCTCGATTTCTGGGCGACTTGGTGCAAGCCGTGCCGTGCGGAAATGCCGCTCGTTGCCAAACTGGCGGAGGAATTCGCCGCAGACGGCGTCGTGCTGTACGCCGTCAATCAGCAGGAGCCGCGGCCCGCTGTTGCAGCCTTTCAGTCAGCGCAGTCGTACAAGTTTACTGCCGCACTCGACCAGAACGGCGCTATCGGCGATGCCTTCTCCGTCGTGAGCCTGCCGCATCTGTGCGTGCTGGGACGGGATGGCACAATTCAGGCGGTCCATGTGGGAGTGGGTGAGGGAACGGAACAGGCCCTCCGCGATGAACTGGCGGCGCTGATCGTCGGCCGAAACATCGCCGCAGAGGGACTGCCGGAGTGATTCGACGGGAGCCGATGGTGTGAACGGTGCGGACAACGATCCGTGGCAGGCGAATGCCGGACTGGCCGCTTCCGCCCCTGCGCCCGTACCGCCGCTGGAGGTCGTGGAGTTCGTCGCGCCGGAAACTGCCACTGCGCCGCCGCCGCCGATAACAACGTCGATCTCCCCGCCGGGCCCCGGGTTGCCGGAGGCGGTGGGATGGACAGCGATGGTCCTGTCGGTGCAGGTCGTCGCGATGGTGGCGATCATGCTCGTGGCGGCAATCTGCATAGCCGTCACACACCAGGGTCGGGTGCCGGCCGAACTCATCCAGATCGAGAATCTGGGACCGGACTGGTTTGCCGCGCTCAGCGGTCTGCCGGGATTTCTCGGCTATCTGGTGCTGATTCCGCTGGCGTGCTGGCGGATCAGCCCGCAGCCACTCCGCAAACTGAACTTTTCGCGTCCCTCAATGACGCAAGCGCTGATCGTGACCAGTTGTGTGCTGCCGCTGGGAACCTTGTCGGACCTGGTGTATTCGGTGGTTCTGCCGGTCTGGGAGCAGTTTCTGGAGCAGATTCCCGTTCTGCAGGGCTTGCGTGGAGCGGGTCTGGACCAGGCGATGTCGCAGATGAACGGCGCGGCGCTGCCGCTGCTGCTGTTCTTCCTGTCGGTGGTGCCGGCGGTCGGCGAGGAATGGATGCTGCGCGGCCTGATCGGTCGGGGACTGGTGGCCCGCTGGGGCATTGCCGGCGGTGTGATCTGGACATCGATCCTGTTTGCGGTCATGCACCTCGATCCGCCGCACGTTGCGGCAGTCTTTCCGATCGGCATCATGCTGCACGTGGTGTATCTCACGACGCGCAGCTTCTGGATGCCAATCCTGTATCACTTCCTGAATAACGCGACCGTGTCGGTCTTCACGACGCTCGGCGCCGCGGAGCCAGGCACGGCGGACGATGGCACGTCGTGGCTGGCGTATGCAGCGGTCCCGTACCTGTGCGTAGCTGTGGCGCTGCTGTGGAAGTTGCGCACGCGGTATGTCGCCGCAGATGGCCGCGAAGCCAGGCGCGATTACTTTTCATTCGAGCACTATCCCGAAGAAGAGGCCCGGCGTGTGGCGCCGAACCATTTGCTGATCGCCGGACTGTATGGGTTGCTGCTGGTGGCTCAGATCGGTCTGCTGGCTAAGGACCTGATCGAGATCCAGCGCGAGCAGTCCCAGCCGGCCGAACAGGCGGAACCGGAGCCGGTCGCGGCCCGGATCCTGCCGGGAACAAGGATCTGAGCGGACGCCGATGTCGGTTCTTGGATATGCCCTGGCGTGCGCTCTGCCGGCGTTCTGCGTGTCGCTGATCGTGACGGGCGCGATGCGACGGCTCGCGCCGCGCTGGGGCTTAATCGATCAGCCTGCCGCGCGAAAAGTGCACAGCACGCCAACCCCGCTCGGTGGGGGCCTGGGGATCGTCTGCGGCTTTGTTGTGCCGCTGGCAGCCGCGCAGTTTTTGGCCCAGACGAGCTTCGGTCAGTCGTGGCTCAAGGAATACCTGCCGCCGGAATGGCACGTGCACCTCCCGGGGGTGCTGGCCAGGACGAGACAACTCTGGGCAATCGTCGGCGCCGGCCTGCTGCTGTCGGTCATGGGGCTGATTGACGACCGCCAGGGATTGCCCTGGAAACCGCGGCTCGCCGTGCAGGTGTTGCTCGCGCTGGCACTGTGCAATGCCGGCGTACACGCGAGCGTGTTTGTCGAGCACGAATGGGTCGGCTGGGTGATCACTGTCGGCTGGATCGTTGTCTTGATCAACGCGTTCAACTTCCTGGACAACATGGATGCGCTGGCAGGAGGCATCGGACTGATTGCCGCGTCCATGTTTGCCGCCGTCATGCTGACTTCACAGGCCGAGCCGCGCTGGCTGGTCGGCGGCTGCCTGGTGGTTTTGGCCGGCGCGCTGGCGGGGTTCCTGGTGCACAACCGGCCGCCGGCGAAGATCTTTATGGGAGACGCCGGTAGCACGTTCATCGGGCTGATGCTCGCCTGTCTGACCGTCTCCGGCACGTTTTACGAGCCGGGGCAGGGGAGCCGGCATGTCATCCTCGCGCCGCTCTGCATTCTGGCCGTTCCGCTCTACGACTTTGTCACCGTGCTGCTGATTCGACTCTTCGAAGGGCGCAGCCCGTTCCAGGCCGACAAGAACCATTTCTCGCATCGTCTGGTCGACCTCGGCTTGTCAAAGCCGCACGCCGTATTGACCGTCTATCTCGCCACGATCACCACCGGCCTGGGAGGACTGCTGCTGTATCGGCTGCACTCCTGGACGGATGCTCTGCTGGTTGTCGCCCTGGTGCTATGCGTGTTGACGATCATCGCGATCCTGGAGGTCGTCGGACGCAAAGGCGGAGACAGGAGTTAGGAGAGTGCGGCCATCGCCGTTGACTCCTGTTTCCTGGTTCCTCACCGCTTCGTGCGCGCGGCGCGCACTTTGGTCGTAATTCGCGAGAGCACCATCTGGGCCCGCCGCTCGCCGTCCTGGAGCGCCAGGCTCTGTGCGCCATTCATCTGCATCACGAGAGTATGCACGGTCTTGCGGTGTTGCTCGAACTCGCGGGCGATCGAATCGAGTCCGGCGCACGGCCGGCGCGGTGCGATGACCTGGTCGTAGATCGCCTCGAAGTTGTTGCGGCGGCCGGCGCAACTCGCCATGCCCATATCGTGGTCCTTGAGCATTTTGGAGAGCTTGGCTGCGACCTCTCGCAGCCAGCGACGGGTATCTTGCCAGTCGCCGATGTCCTGCTTGTCCCCAAAGAGTCGTTCTTCGTTGGAGAGATCGCGATTGAGGATATTGACCCTCAGTAGACTGTCGTGCAGTTGCTTGCGCATCAGGCTGAGCTGGCTTTCGAGCTGCACGGCGGCATTCCAGTCGGCGGCGATCCGATCGATCGTGTTGAGCAGCGGATCTGCGCCGGCAGCTGCTGGCGCGGCTATCCCAGGAACGGACATTGCCGGTGGAGGCGGCGGCGGTGCGGCGAATTGCGGTTGAGGCACGGCAAGCGTCAGCAGAATCGTCGGATCGACGCCGGGCGCAGGCGGTGGGATCGGCGCGTCCAGCAGGGGATTCTGACCGAACTGCACCGGGTACGACGCTCCCCGCAGGGACCAGGTAACGACGAACTGCGGGGCCAGGCCGAGCGCGTGCAGCAGCGTGCGGATCGTGGCCGGCGGACCAGTCGAACCGGCGGCGAACATGCCGTCGGGAAGACGGACCATCACGCCCAGCGGGGCCTGCGACGGCCTCCACCAGGTCCAGAACCCGAGTGGAAACACCGGCGAAGCAGGCGCTTGCTCCCAAGTCTGCGACGGCGGACGGTCGGCGAAGATCATGCCTTGATATTACGCGACCGGCGGGCCATTTGCTGGACGATCGAGAGCGAATCGGCTGTCGTCAACGGGCACTTGCCGCAGGCTGCGCTTTGAGCACCGCCGCGACAGCCTCCCGCACCCGGTCGTCCGGGTCGTTGGCCGCCTTGGCGAGAGCGGCGCGGGACGCTGCGTCCGGGCCGATTTTCCCCAGGGCCTCGGCGGCGAGCCGGCGGACACCGGGACGGCGGTCGCTCAGCAGTGTCGTCAAGGTCGGCAGGGCCCATGTGGCTTCCGCGCCGAGATGGCCGACGGCCACGATCGTGCCCCCCTCGCCGGAGCGCATTGCCCTGGTCAACGTCGGCACAAACTTTCGGCCATCCGGATCGAGCGCTTTCAGTCCCCACGCGGCGGCCATTTGCACCGGCAGGTCGGGGTCATCGAGCGCGCGTTCCAGCGTCGGCAAAGCGGGCCGTGCCGCGTCGCCAAGTCCGCCGAGCGCGCGCGCCGCGGACTGGCGGACCCCCGGGTGGACATCCTGCATCTGCCTGGTGAGCGCCGGAACCGCCGGCGCGGCCGCTGACCCGAGTTCGCGCAGCTTTTCGACGGCAGCCAGCCGTTTCTCGCCGTCCGGGCTTTGCAGCTGCGCGATGAGTCCGGGGACGGGGTCCGGGGCGCCGCAGCCGATGGCGACGATCAAGACCCATCCGCAGCCGAACGCGAACGCTGTCTGGGGGAATTCAGAATGAATCAATCGGCTCCTGACCGGCTGGGGTCGCCAGGGCGGCGTACACCCGTTCGCTGATGGTCTCCGAAATGAACTGGACCGAACCATCGGCCATCAGATGAAACGCGCCGGCCGGATGCTGGCTCGACGGCCCGTACTCGGAGGTGGGATTCGCATAGTTGAAGTACGGTCGGAAATTGAGCGACACGCGGCGGGCGCCATACGTCGGCGGGTTCCCCTCGTCGTACGGTCGCGCCACGAGAGATGCTGTCCCGCCGTCCACCCAGACCATCATCTTCGATTCGCGCGTCTCGCAGGTGAGGATCGTCTGCCCCGTTCCGTCCCGGATGTCCTCGATCCGCGTGTGCGAGAGAGGGTACATCGTCCCGTTTGGCGTGAGCAGGCCCGAGTTCTGCCCATACACGTGGCCGACGTCGGTGCTCCCCATCGCGGCATAGTTCGTGATGGCGCATCGCGGCGACAGCCGTACGTAGTTCGCGTCGCCGCTGAATTTTGGTCCCGCGTAGGCCGGGCACCGGTACGTTGGCGGCAGCTTCTCGGCGACCGGCAGATTCACGGGCGACAGCGACGACAGGTTGAAGTCAATTTGATTGTGGAGCGTCTGCTGATCGATGTACGGCAGCAACATGGTCGACCAACTGTGGATATGCCGGGTCGTCGGATCGGTAATCCACCCTCCTTGCTCGACGTCGCTGGTGCTGCTGGGGGGGAAGGTGCGATGCGCGGAGTTGTAGTTGTGCAGCGCGAGTCCGATCTGTTTGAGATTGTTGCGGCACGTCGTCTGGCGGGCGCTTTCGCGCGCTTGCTGCACCGCCGGCAGCAGCAGCGCGACCAGAATGCCGATGATGGCGATGACGACCAACAGCTCGATGAGCGTGAACGCGCGACGGCTTGCAGACATGCGGACTCCGGCCGGCGCACGATGTGGCGCCAAGGGCGATGCGGCGACCCGTGCGGGAATCATAGGCGACCTCGAGGGGGGCTGCAAAAAAGCGCTGGAAGCGGCGGAGGTCGGAGGACAGGTGGCCTGCTGTTTGGTCGTCTGGTGCGGCAAGCGGGGCGATCTGCGGCAGCCGGCGGCGCTGTGCGCGTTACGCCGCCGTTTCGAGGAGGCCGAGACAAGCGGCCATGACCACGCCCGCGACCAGGCAGGCCGTCAGCCAGAAACGGTCGTGCGTGTGAAACTCGATTTCGGGCAACAGGTCGCTCATCGAAATGCAGAGGAAGACGCCGGCAGACAGCCCCAGCGCGGCGCCGATCAGTTGTCGTTCGATGTCGCCGAACTGCTGGACGCCGGCCAGAAACAGCGCGGCGCCGACCGGACACATGGCGGCAAAAATGATATTCACGATCAGCCGGGCGCGCGGCGACCAGCCTGCCGCAGTCATCAAGGAAGTGATCGAGACGGCATCCAGCGGTTTGTGGGCGACAATTGCCGCGAACACACCCAGCCCCGCCTGCCACGTCAGCCCGCGCGCGTCGTCCGCCCGCACCGCCGCTCCCAAGGCGATCCCGTCGATCAGCGTGTGCAGAGCCAGCCCGAACGCCACACCGCTCCAGCTCAATCGGTGGACGCCGTCGGCCGTGATGGTCGCGTGATCGTGCCCGTGGTCATGATCGTGGTGGTGGCCCCCGTGATCATGGTCGTGATCATGATCGTGCATTGCCGCAGCGCCGTGCGGCGGCGTCAGCGGCTCGTGCTGGTGGAAGTGAAACATCCGCAACAGGAAGAACATCAGCAGCAGGCCCAGCAGCATGGCCCGAGTCGCCTCAGGCAGTCCCAGTTCTCTGGCGGCGTGCGGCAGCAACTGCAACAGCGCGATGCCGAGCATCAGGCCGCCGACGAAGCTCATGGCGAACTGCATCCGGCGGTGGGTCAGCCGAATCCATTCCGGCAGGCTCCCCCCCGCCAGCGAGGCCAGAATGATCAGCACGCACTGCACCGCCAGAGTCGCGGACACAGTCACGAGCCTCCCTTGAACAACTTACGCTGCATGCTGGTGCTGTACGGGGTCCAGTTGGACTGCGAGTTGGGATCGCTGGCGATCAGCGACGAGAACTCGTTCACCTTGGCATCCAGGTTGTCGAGATGATGCAGCGCGATGGCTTCGGGGGTCATCGGGAGCTTGGGGCTGCCGAACTCGTAGCTGCCGTGATGGCTGACGATCATGTGCTTGAGCCGCAGCAGCGTCTCCTGCGGAAACGGCTCGCCCAGTGCGGCGGCGACGGCCGGCGTCTTCTCGTTCAGCATCTCGATGCCGATCACCAGGTGGCCGATGAGCTGGCCCTCGTCGGTGTAGGCGAAGGTCTCCTCAAACGCGAGTTCGCGAACTTTTCCGAGATCGTGCAGGAAGATGCCGGCCAGCAGCAGGCTGCGATCAACCTGCGGATACAGGTCGACCACGCGGACGGCCGTCTCGAGCACATTCACGATGTGTTCCAGCAGTCCGCCGTGGAACGCATGGTGCAGCTTGATCCCCGCCGGCGCACGGGACAGGCCGGCCATCACCGACTCGTCGGCCAGAAATTCCTCCATCAGCCGCCGCAGGTGCGGGTCGCTGATGCTCAGCAGGATTTCCGAGAGGCGGGCCAGCAAACGCTGCGTGTCCTGCGTCGTGGCGGGGATAAACTGGATCGGGTCGACCTGTTCCTTGGGATAAGGCTCGATGCCGGTCAGGATGATCTGCAGGTTTCCCTGGTAGAGCTGCACCTTGCCGCGGGCGCGCACATAGTCTCCGGACGAGATGCGGGCCATCTCCGGTTCCTTGACGTTCCAGAGGAGGCCGCTGATCTGGCCGGTGCGGTCCCGCAACTGCGCGAGCAGGTACTGATCGCCGATTCGATTGACGCGGAGTTGCTTATCGGACAGTAGATACACCTCATCGACGGCGACGCCGTCCGAGAGGGTGTTGACGTCGCTACGTGGCATGCGCCGCGAATCCTGACATGGAAAAACGCTGACTTTAGCAGCCGACGGCGCGGGTCTCAAATGGTTCGCACCTTTGACGATGTACTTATCCTTCGGTTATCAACCGGGGCGTGGCGGACGACCGCTGGCGGCCGATTCGCGTTTCACACCCGCAAGGTGAAAACTCAATGCAGCGAGCAACGATATTTTCCCGGCCGTTATGGCAGTCTGTTTGGGCTTACGGAATCGTAGCGATCGCCGCCTGCGGCTGTGCTCCGCAGGCCCCCGCGCCGGCTGCCCCGGCGGCGAGTCCACCGCAGCCCCCGCCCGCGTCGGTCGCCGCGGCCGACGCGCCCAGTTCAGCAACTCCCGCTGCAGATCGTTCGTCGGGCGGTGCAACCACTCAGGAGCCGCCGCCGGCGTATTTCAATCCGCTGACTCCCGAACAGATCGCCGACGGGTGGGCGAGCCTGTTCGACGGCCACACGCTGTTCGGCTGGGTCGCGAACAAGCCGGAAGTCAATTGGTCGGTCAAGGACGGGGTGATTACTGCAGACTCCGGACCGATCGGCCTGTTGAACACGTATGTCCCGTTTGCGGACTTCGAATTGGCCTGCGAGTTCGAGATGGAGGCCGACGGGAATAGCGGCGTGTTCCTGCGCACACTCGCGGATCCGTCCGACGTCAAGAAGGATTGTTATGAACTGAACATCGCCGACGCCCACCCGGACGGCTTCACGACCGGCGCGATCGTAGGGCACGCCAAGACCGCTGCGCCGATCAAAGGCTCCGGCGGCTGGAAAAAGCTGCACGTGCGCGTGGAGGGCAATCGCTTCGTCGTCACGCTCGACGGCGAACAGGTGCTGGACTACACCGATGAGACCAGAGCTCGCTCATCCGGGCTGATCGGTCTGCAGAAGAACAAGGGGAAGGTCGCCTTCCGGAACATTGTCCTCAAGCCGCTCAGCCTGACTGATCTGTTCAACGGGGCCGATACCGCTGGGTGGCGCGTGGTGCCCGGGTCAAAGAGCGAGTTCGCCGTCGACGACGGCACGATCCATCTGCAGAACGGCCCGGGGTTCCTTGAAACCGAACAGCAGTACGGAGACTTCGTATTTCAGTGCGATGCGCAGACGCACGGCGACAAGCTCAACAGCGGCTTCTTCTTCCGGGCGATGCCGGGCACGGAACAGCGCCGTCAAACGGCTACGAAGTGCAGATCGACAATGGCTTTGAGGGAGATGACCGGACCAAACCGACGAATTCCGGAACGGGCGCGATCTTCCGGCGCACGACAGCGCGGCGTCGTCTCGTCGGATCATGAATGGTGCACGATCACGCTGGTCGCCGACGGCAACCGGTTCATGACCTGGGTGAACGGCTATCCCGTCACCGACTGGACCGACGACCGCAAACCCGATGAGAACCCGCGAAAAGGCCGGCGCGACGCCGCCGGCCACATCAGCCTGCAGGGCCATGACGCGACGACGGATATCTCGTTTCGGCGGCTCAAGATTGCGGAGCTGCCGGCGGAGTAGTGCATTGTCGCAGCCAAGAATTCGGGTGCCACTGGCTTCGCCAGTGCAATCTCAGCCAGACGCCGAACTTATGTCGCACTGGCAGAGCCAGTGGCACCCAACCAGAAATCTCAGACGTGACAATGCACTGGGCGAAACCGCCAGCGACGAAGCATGCGACCACTCGTCCCGGAGACTGATCCCGCTACGATGCTCATGGGAGAAATGCTTGAGCGGAGCAACTGAATGAAGTGGTCCTGGAAGATCGGCACGGTCTCGGGCATCGGGATCTACCTGCACGGGACATTTCTGATCCTGCTGGCATACTTCGGGATCGACAGCCTGGCCCGCGGCGGCAGGCTGATCGACGCCCTGGGGGTGATGCTGTTGTTGCTGGTGCTGTTTTCGATCGTCGTGCTGCACGAACTGGGGCATGCGTTCGCGGCGCGACATTACGGCATCCAGACGCAGGACATCACGCTGCTGCCGATCGGCGGCGTCGCGCGGCTGGAACGGATTCCCGAAGAGCCGAAGAAAGAACTGGTCATTGCGCTCGCCGGTCCGGCCGTCAACGTTGTCCTGGCAGTACTGTGCGTGTTGGGCATGCTGCTCATCGCCGGTACGGCGTTTGTGTTCGGTGCGGTCCAGGGCGGACATCGGCAACTCGTGCTGCATTTGTTCAGCGTGCCGCCCGTCCGTTCGGTTTCCGATCTGCCGAGCATTGTGCCATACGTGCTGTTCCAGATGCTGATCGTCAATGTGATGATGGTGCTCTTCAATCTGCTGCCGGCGTTTCCGATGGACGGCGGCCGCGTGCTGCGGGCGCTCCTCGCGATGCGTCTGAACTATGTGAACGCCACGCAGGTTGCCGCGCGGATCGGCCAGTCGATGGCTGTGCTGTTTGGACTGGCGGCGTTGTACTTTCACCATCCCATGCTGGCGTTCATCGCGCTGTTCGTCTGGATCGGGGCCCAGGCGGAAGCGACGCAGGTGGAAACGCGCGCCGTCATGGGTGGAGTGACGGCCGGCGACGCCATGGTCACTCGATTTCGGACGGTCACGCCGGACAACACACTGCAGGAAGTCTCGGACCACATCATTCGCGGGTTCCAGCAGGACTTCCCTGTCGTGACCGACGGCCAGGTGGTCGGGATGCTGACGCGCGGCGACCTCCTGAAGTCACTGGTGCAGGGAGGTCAGGAGCAGCGCGTCGCCGACGTGATGCACCGGACGTTCGAGCGGGCGGAAGCGAGCGAACAGCTCGGGCGCGTGTTTGAGCGGCTGCAGAACTGCGCCTGTCACTCGCTGCCGGTGCTGCGGCAGGGGCAGCTCGTCGGCGTGATCGACATGGAGAACGTCGGCGAGTTCATCGCGCTCCGCTCGGCGCTGCGGAACCGCGGCGAGGATGCGTGACAGCGGGAGGGCGAGGCTCCCGCCGAGCCGGATGGTCAGGAGACGCGCTCTTCATCGCGGCTCCGCAGGAGCGTCGCCCTCCCACCAGCCGGGCTGCCGGTGCGCTGTGCGATCAGATTACTGTGTCTTCGTCACCGGCTTGTCGTCGTTCGTCGCCCGCTTGTCGAAGGCGCGCGTGAACTCGGCGGGCGGGCGGTCGTTGAACGGGTTGTTCAGCCAGAACGTCTCGTTGACCTTCATCTCTCTGGGGATGAATTTGTAAACCGTTTCCGCGGATCCTTGCGGATTCGTCAGCCGGATCGCCGTCGGCAGAAATCGGTCCGTCAGGATCACTTCCGCGCGGGACCACTCCTTCGCATCCACTTCGAGCTTGGGCGCCGCGACAATGTGGATCTGCGGCGGGTACCGCACCTCGCGTCCGTCCTTGTCCTTGACGATCTTGCCCTGCGGCCAGTGCATGCTGCCGAAGCTGAGGTGATACCGCTGTTTCGCCTGTTCGGCCTTCAGACCGAACAGAAACGGCAGCGGGCCATTGATGATGTTCTTTCCCTGCTGGTGGACCGGGATCTCGACAGTGTCGTACAGCTTCTGATCGTCATGGATCAGAAAAATCTGTTTGCCGGTGCAGATCCACCGCTGGTGGTCCTCGAAAGCGACGGTGAACGGGATGCCGTTTTCGTTTTTCTTCGTGGACGGCCCGGTGAGCTTGCTGGGTTCAAAATCAATCCGCCCCTGATCGGGTGCTTCGAACCAGAACTGGCCGTCCGCGCGCTTCTCGACGCTGTACACCGAGTCATAGGTGTATTTGACCAGCGGCCCGCGCAATTTCTTGATCTTGGCGCTCTCTCGCTCCCAGACGACCAGCAGATCCTCAAGTTCCTTCGAGATCTTGAGTTCCGGTGCCGGCCGTTGTTGCCGCGGCGGCGGATCCTGCGTGCCGGCAGTGGGGGTCACGCCGGATTTCAGCGGCTGCTTCGTCTGGGTCTGCGTCTTCGGCTGTTGTGCGGCGGGGGTCTGAATTCTGGCCCGGCCCGGGGCCTGCGGCTGCTGGGCGTTGGCCGTCAGCACGAGGCCGGCCGCCAGACAGCAGGCGCTGCAACAGGTCAAGAGCTCGCGGCGAGTCATGACGGATCGGATCCTTCCTGGTCGTGAAACGCGCCGGCTCAGCGGCGGTCAGCGTCCCGCCCGGCGGTCAGCCGGTCGGCTTCGCACCGGGGAAACGGAGGGGGGCGGAATTTAGCAGCCGGGAGCGACCCTCGCCAGATCGGTTTCAGGCACCTGGACAGGGCGATTGGCCGCCGGTCGCCGCTCCGGCCGTTCGTAAACCTGCCGTAGCTAGGATGTTCTGGTCGAGTACGAATAACTGTGCCCCGCCGTGCCGGAACGCAGGCTCGCACGCTTCCGGCAGGTCGTGCGCTTCAAGCATCGGAGGAGTTTGATATGCTGGCTGATGTTGGACGGGGCCTCACCCCGATCAGCCGACAGATTTATTCCCTGAAATCGCTCGCACGCCCGTCGCGATTGGCGCAGGGCCCCCTGAACTTTGATTCCTCGGACGACTTTTCTCTGCCACCCGCTCAACAGCAAAACGCGGAACTTCCTCGAATGCCTGCCGAATCTCTCCACGACGACGCCGCTCCCAGTTTGACCCCCGGCCGACGCGACTTCTTGAAGTCCGGTGCTGCCGGCGTGTCGGCCGCCGCGCTGGCGGCGACGTTTCCTGCCCGGACCGGACTCTACGCCGCGAGTGACGACATCCTCCGCGTGGGACTCGTCGGCTGCGGCGGACGCGGATCGGGCGCCGCCGAACAGGCGCTGTCGGCCGACAAGTACACGCGGCTGGTGGCGATGGGGGACACTTTCAAGGGCCAGATCGACAGCAGTCTGGCGGCCCTGAAAATGAAGTCCGATCTCGCGGATCGGGTCGCAGTCGCCGACGAGATGAAGTTCGTCGGGCTCGATGCCTACCGGAAGGTGATCGAGAACGTCGATGTGGTGCTGCTTGCCACGCCGCCGGGTTTCCGCCCTGTGCACCTGCGGGCGGCCGTCGAAGCGGGGAAGCACATCTTCACCGAAAAACCGATGGCGACCGACGCACCGGGCGTCCGCAGCGTCGTGGAAACGGTTGCGCTCGCGAAGGCAAAGAACCTCGCAATCTGCGCCGGTTTCTGCTGGCGGTATCACAACGAACTGCGCGAGTTGTTCACGAAGATTCACGCCGGGGCGATCGGCAACGTCCTGGCCGTCTTCGGCACGTATCTCACGGGTCCGGTCAAGCCGATGCCGCCGGCTGACACCCGCCCGGCCGGAATCTCGGATCTCGAGTGGCAGGTCCGCAACTGGTACAACTTCACCTGGCTCTCCGGCGACGGCCTCGTCGAGCAGGCGGTCCACACGGTGGACTGGCTCGCCTGGGTCATGCAGGACCAGCCTCCGGAAAGCTGCACCGCAGTCGGCGGCCGCCAGATTCATGCGAACGGCGGCAATATCTACGACCATGTCGAAGTGAACTACGTCTGGCCGAATGGCACGCGCGGGTTCCTGGCGCAGCGCCAGATCACCGGTTGCTACAACGAGAACGGCCTGACCGTGATCGGCGACAAGGGCGTGGCGGAGATCAAGCCGGGAGGCCGTGTCTCCATCAAGGGGGAGAACGCCTGGAAGTACAAAGGTCCGGCCAACAACATGTACCAGACCGAGCATGACGAGTTCTTCCTCTCCATTCGCGACGGCAAGCCGATTAACAACGGTGAGCGGATGTGGAAGAGCACGCTCATGGCCATCATGGGGCGGATGGCGGGCTACACCGGACAGCAGGTGAGTTGGGAGCAGGCGTACAACTCGACGCAGACCCTGGTGCCGGATGTCACCCAAGGTTGGAGTGCGGAGCCGCTGCCGCAGGAAATGGCGCAGCCGGGGGTCACCCCACTGGTGTGAGCAGGGCGGATAGCGCAAGACAGGGGAGCATCTGATGACGATTCGACGCTCATTTGAGATCCCTGCGTCTGTCTCTCGGCGAAGCTTTCTCGCCGATGCCGCGCTCGGAATCGGCTCGGTCGCGCTGACGCATCTGTTGGCTCAGGATGGCGCGTTGGCGGCCGGTTCGGCGCAGGCTTCCACGGCCGGACACGACCTGACCCCGCGGACCGGCCATCTCCCGGCGCGGGCAACCAGCGTCATCATGCTGCTGCAGAACGGCGGGCCGAGCCAGATGGACCTGTTCGACCCCAAGCCCGAACTGACGCGTCTCAACGGGCAGTCGCACCCGGGCGAGATCATCGCCTTTCAGCCGGGAAGCGTCGACAAGAAGATCATGGCCAGTCCGTTTCAGTTCCAGCGCACGGCACATGCGGCATGGAACTCTCGGAACTGCTGCCCAGCATCGGAAACATGGCGGACGACGTTTGTCTCATCCGCTCGATGTTCTCCGACAACAACAACCATCCCCAGGGGATGCGGTGTCTGACGACCGGCAAAGTCTTCACGGGCCGGCCGACGATTGGCGCCTGGATCAGCTATGCCCTCGGGACCGAGAACCAGAACCTGCCGGCGTTCGTCGTCCTCCGCGACCCGGACGGCTACAACAACGGTGGCACCACGATGTGGGACAACGGCTGGCTGCCGGCGCTCTTTCGCGGCACCGAGATCCAGTCCCGAGGCGCACCCGTCCTGTATCTCAATCCCAGTCAACCGCAGCCGGACGGCGTGCAGCGCGCCAACCTCGATCTGCTGGCGCGGCTCAACGAATTGCAGCGTCGCGAATACCCGGACGAATCCGACCTGGAAGCCCGCATCCGCAATTACGAGCTGGCGGCCCGGATGCAGCGCAGCGCGCAGGCGCTGCTCGATCTCTCCGGCGAGACCGCCGAGACGCAGCAGTTGTACGGCGTCGACCAGCCGCACTGCTCGAATTACGCGACCCGCTGCCTGATGGCACGCCGCATGGTGGAGGCCGGCGTGCGGTTCGTCCTGATCACCGCGCCGATTAAGTCGGGCGGTGCGCCGTGGGATCATCATGGCGATCTCAAGCCCGGCCTCGAACAACTTTGCCCGCAGGTCGACCAGCCGACGGCCGGCCTCATCGCCGACCTCAAGCGCCGCGGCCTCCTGGAGAGCACGGTTGTCCTCTGGAGCGGCGAGTTTGGTCGCCTGCCGATCTCGCAGAACGGCACCGGCCGCGACCACAATCAGTTTGCATTCAGCCTGCTGGTCGCCGGCGGCGGGTTTAAAGCCGGATACGTGCACGGCGCAACGGACGAACTCGGTTACAAGTCGGTCGTCGATCCGGTGAGTTGTCCCGACCTGCACGCAACGCTCTTGCACCAACTCGGTCTCAACCACCACGAGGTGTACTTCCGGCACCAGGGGCGAGACGAGCGTCTGACGGATCCCGACGTGACTGGAGCCCACATCGTGAAGGACGTGCTGGCCTACGAGCCCACGTTCGTTTAGTGGCACGACGAAAGCCGGGGAAACCGCGAATCAACGCGAATCAACGCGAATTTGCCGGAATCCAAACGCCTTCCCATTCGATCGAGACCTATTCGCGTCGATTCGCGGTTGCTCGCAGTGCCTGACTTTTTTCCGTTGATTCCGTGCTCCTAACGATCAGAAGTTTGTTTTCTTGCGTAAATTCTTCCCCGTCACCAACCAGGATCACAAGCGGTTTAGGGCCACCGAGATCACCGAGGACACTGAGACGAAGAGAATTCCATTGAATTCTCTGTGACCTCGGTGGCAAACCGCTTTCGGGTTGCGGCCAACGGCCGCGCTGGGGATTCCGAGGTTCCAAGTTCGTCTGCATGCCGATCATCGACGTCCATAGCCACGTCTGGCGCTATCCCGACCATTTCAATGACGACTTCCGCCAGCAGGCCAAACGCGCCAAGGCCGGCGTCGAGGTCGATCTGACGGTTCGCTACGAAGACTACGCGCGGCAGTCGGTCCCCGACGTGCGAACGATCGTCTTCGGCGGCAAAGCCCGCCTCAGCGGCGTCTGGGTCGATGACCGCTACGTTGCCGACCAGGTCGCGGCGCATCCGGGCCAGCTGATCGGCTTCCTGTCCGTCGATCCCACGCAGACCGGCTGGCGGCGCGAGCTGCGCGAAGGCCACGAAACGCTTGGCCTGCGTGGGATCAAGCTGCTGTCGATGTATGCCGGGTTCCGACCGGATGACGAGCGGCTCGATCCCCTCTGGAAGTACGCGACGAAACACGCGCTGCCGGTGCTGCTCCACACGGGGACGACGTTCGTTGCCCAGGCGCCGCTGGAGTGTACGCTGCCGCGTCATCTCGATCGTGTGGCGACACGGTTCCCCGACGTGAAGCTGATCCTCGCGCATCTCGGTCATCCCTATGAAGGGGAATGCGTGGCCGTCATCCGCAAGCATTCCAACGCGTACGCCGACATCAGCGCACTGCACTACCGGCCGTTTCAGTTCTACCACAGCCTGATGCTCGTCCAGGAATATGGTGTCTGGGAGAAGCTGCTGTTCGGGACCGACTACCCGTTCACGACGGTCAAGGCGACGCTGGACGGCCTGCGGAACCTCAATCAGTTGGTCGAGGGGACGAACCTGCCGCGGCTGAACATGGACGCCATCGAGCGGATGATTCACCGCGACAGTCTGCCGCTGCTGGGCCTCGCCTGAGTTGAAGCCGCCGCAGGTCAGGCGTAGTGGCGTCTGTGCTACTAACGATCAGAATCCTGTTTTCTTGCCCAAGTTTTTCCCCGCACCAACCAAGATCACGAGCGGCTTTGGGCCACCGAGATCACCGGGGACACTGAGACGGAGAAACTTCTATTGAATTCTCGGTGACCTCTGTGACCTCGGTGGCAAACCATTTCTGGTTGCGGCCATCGGCCGCGCTGGGCCATTGGCGGCTCTTCGCACTCAGCTTAGCGGGGATTGCCTGCGACAACGGCCGTCGAAATTCGGTCGTGTACTCCGCGGTGAACTGCGGCGTACTGATCGAGGAGTTCTAGTCTGGGTCGGGCTCAGCGGTTATCATAAGAGACTGTTGATCCTTGTTGAGCGGAGGAGTGAGATGCACCGCGCGGGCTGCTGCCGAGCCGACCATCCACTGATCGGCCGCCGCGAACTGCTGCACGTCGGCGGCCTGTCGCTGTTCGGAACTGGGCTGTCGCACTTGTTGCGGCTGGAACGGCAGGCGGTTGCCGCTCCGCGTTCGGCCCCGGCCAAGGCCGTCGTGTTCATCTTTCAGGCCGGCGGACCGTCGCAGCACGAGACGTTCGACCCCAAGCCGCTGGCCACCGACGGCGTGCGCGGCGAATACGGTGTCACCCAGACGAAACTGCCGGGAGTTCAGTTCTGCGAATACCTGCCGAAACTGGCGTCCCGGGCGGACCGGTTCTCAATTGTTCGTACGATGCATCACACTGCCGGCCGGGAATTCCGCAACGAACACTCCAGTTGCTTCTACCTGCTGCACACGGGATCGACGGCACTGCCGGTCGGTGACACGAATGCTACGATCAGTGCCGCTCGCGCCGGCCGGATCGCGTGGCCTTCGATCGGTTCGATGATTGACTATGCGGCGCCGTCCCAGAGCCCGGCTGGTTTGCCGTCGGTCGTCGAAATCCCCCGGGTGAGCCAAATGAGCTATCCGGGTCGCGACCCCGGCCTGCTCGGCCCGCAGTATTCCCGCTGGGGAGTCGATCTGGCTCCCGCGTGCAAGGCGCCCGACGCGGCTGGATCGTGCCCGAATTGCTTCAGTCATGACGACCCCAACGATCCGGCCCGCGCCGCCGGACCCGGCCCCAATGCCTGGTGGGACAACACCAGTTGCCGCAACCCCGATTTCCACCTGCCGAACCTCGGCCTGGCGGACGCTGTCAGCCTGCCGCACATCAACCACCGCACCGAACTGCTTGGCCGGCTCGAACTGCTGCGCACGCAACTGGACCAGCCGGAACCCCGCACTCGGCTGGGCATCGCCTATGACGCCCACCGCGAGCAGGCGCTGCGGCTCGTGCTCAGCGCGGCGCAGCGCGGAGCGCACAACCCGTTTGACCTGACGCAGGAAACGGATGCGACGCGCGACCTGTATGGCCGAGAAGAATGGGGCCAGGGGTTCCTCGTCGCGCGGCGGCTCGTCGAGGCGGGCGTCCGCATGGTGCAGATCAACCTGCGCGGGTGGGACACGCACCAGAACGCGTTTCGCGACCTCAAGCGCCGGCTGCTGCCGTCGATCGACCATTGCCTCAGCGGCTTCCTGGACGATCTGGAGCAGCGCGGGCTGCTGTCCCAGACGCTGGTGGTGATGTGCGGCGAGATGGGACGCACGCCGCGGATTTCTCCGATTTCTGTGGGTGGTAAGAACGCATCGGGAGAGATCTTTACTCCCGGCCGGCATCATTGGGGGGACGTGTTTCCGTGCTTCTTCGCCGGGGGCGGCATCGAGCCGGGACGCGTCATCGGCCAGTCGGACGCAGAAGCCGGAGTGCCCGACAGCGAGGCGTTCACCCCCGAAGACCTCGCGGCAACGATTTTCCAGCAGCTGGGGATCGGCCCCGATCGGGAATTCCTGGACAATGCCGGCCGGGCTTATCGGGTCTATCGCGGAACGCCGATCGCACCGCTGGTGTGATCCTCGACATTGTGCTCATTCACCGCACAAAGACGAACTCCTTGACGTTCACCAGCACGTGGCAGTAGTCGGCCCAGACGCGCGGATCGTCCGGACCAAAGCGATATTCCTGGGTCTGCTGTGCCAGAAAGGCTTCTCCTTGTTCCAGTTCGGGTTCGCTCGGCGGACGACTGAAGGCGGACTGGTAAAGCCGTTCGATCCGCTCGCGGCGGCTGGCCCGCGATGCATCGTGCAGCTCGTGTTCCGCCCACGCGCGGGCCTGCTGGATGACAAAGGGGTTGTTCATCAGGGCCAGCGCCTGCGCTGGGACGTTTGACACGCTGCGTCGTCCGATGGCCGTGTGCGGATTCGGGAAATCGAATGCTTGCAGCAGCGGTTCGGGGAAATTGCGGCGCACTGCCAGATACACACTGCGTCGGCCGGCGCCGTCGAGCGGGCCGGACTCCTGCGGACGTCCGCGCCCTTCGAGGAACGAAGTCAAATGCAGCGGCACACTGCGACCGTAGAGCCGATCATCGAGCCGTCCCGATAAGGCCAGCAACTCGTCGCGGACAATCTCTCCTTCCAAACGCTTCAGCGGCATTCGGTGCAGCAGAATGTTGAGCGGGTCGGCGGCATCGGCCGACTGATCGCCGCCGGATGCGCTGCTGTCCATCCGGTAGGCGGCGGAGAGCAGGATCAGCTGGTGGATGTGCTTGAGCGACCAGTCGTGGCGTACCAGCTCCGTCGCGAGCCAGTCCAGGAGTTCCGGATGAGACGGCGGTTGGCCCATGTGGCCGAAGTCGTCAGACGTCGGCACCAGGCCGCGCCCGAAGTAGTGCTGCCAGAGCCGGTTGACGATCACGCGCGGCACGATCGGCGACTGCCGCGGATCGATCATCTGCAGCGCCAGCTCGAGACGGCCGCTGGAACCAGGCGGGCGGTCGATAGCGGATGGCGGAGAGGCGGGAGACGCGGAGACAGGTTGAAAGACCTGCAGGTAACGGCGTGGAATGGTGTCGCCAGGCTTCTTCCAGTTTCCACGGATGAAGACGTATTCGTCCTCCGGCGTGCCGTCGGCGATCGCCAGTGCTGCCGGAGACGTGTGCCTGACCTCCGCCAGCAGGGCATTCAGCCGGTTGACAAATGGAGCTGCCGCTGCCGCGAGATGTTCGAGTGTGCCGCGCGATTCGGGGCTCGCGGACTCGGGCGCGGCGAGCGCCGCCGCCAATCGCGTCACGTTCGAGGAGACGGCCGGTGGCGCGGGTGGCACGGTGTCCGACTGGACAACCTGCCTCACACGCAGCGGTTCCTCGCCACGGACGACGATTTCCAGATGGGCCCGGTGTCCGACGTAGCGAGAGACGTCATGCTCGATCCATCGCCAGCCAGTCTCGGCGGGGGCGGCGTGCTGACTCAGCAGGGCGCCGTGCAACGGGCCGTTGATCGTCACGTGCGAGTCGACCACCAGATACAGATTGCAGCCGCCGGAGACCAGTAGACAGAGGTGCTTGCGCTGGATTTCAAACGTTGGAGTCCGCAGCGTGTGTCCAGCGCGAGACCACCCGGCGAGACGGCCAGGATCATCAAGTTCACCGGCGGCGGTCCCGACGTTGTTCCACAGCGGATCCCGTTCGACGAACGCGGCCGCCGCGACGTCGCGGATCGGGCGCTGCGGGTCGCTCGTGAGCAGCACGTCTCCGGGCTGCACGACGCGCGTGCCGAACATCCCCCCTTCCGCGAGCGGGACGACGTCGGGCCGCGCGTAGTCGACGATCACTTCAGCGTCCGGCGGCAGCGCGGGGGCAGGGGCCGCGTCGTGCACGAGGTCATTCCCCGGCGGCTGTGCCAGCCATTCATCCAGTAACGGCCGCAGAGTGGTCGTCGCCGCGACGCGCACGGCGTCCAGTTCCTCCGCCACGCGGCGGTTGTGGTCCATCGACTCGTACAAGGCCTGGCGGTAGACCGAGCTTTGCAGGTAGCCCTGCAGAGCGTAGTAATCGCGCTGCGTGATCGGATCAAATTTATGGTCGTGGCAGCGTGCGCAGGCGACGGTCAGACCGAGGAACGTCTTGCCGTAGACGTCGAGCATGTTGGCGAAACGCTCTGCTTCTTCCTGCCGGATATCAACCGGTGAGTGCACCCATTCGCCAAAGAACCAGAACCCGGTCGCCACGACGGACTCGTTGGCGCCGCTCGCCGGGCTGAACCGCGCCGGAAACCGGACCGCGTGTTCCGGCTGAGACTGCGCCGGCAGCAGATCTCCGGCGACGTGCTCGACGACGAACCGGTCGTAGGGCACGTCGTCGTTAATAGCGCGGATGACGTAGTCGCGATAGTGCCAGGGGTTGGCGACGTCGTAATCAAATTCGTGACCGCGCGACTCCGCGTACCGGACCACGTCGAGCCAGTGGCGACCCCAGCGTTCGCCAAAATGCGGCGACGACAGCAGCCGTTCGACCACGGTCGCATACGCGTCCGGGGATTCATCGACGGCGAAGGCGGCGACTTCCCCCGGCTGCGGCGGAAGCCCGACCACGTCCAGGTAAGCGCGCCGGATCCAAACGGCGCGGTCGGCGGCTCCGGCCGGATGCAGTCCCGCCTGTTCCAGTCGTGCCAGGAGGAAACGGTCGGCCGGCGTCTGCGGCCAGTGCACGTCTTTGACTGCGGGGGGCGAAACACGCTGCAGCGGCTGGAAAGACCAGTGACTGGCCCGCGCCGCAAAATCCATGCTCGAACTGGCGGCGGCAGCGGCTGCCCCGGTTGGCCAGGGGACGCCACTTCGCACCCACTCTTCCAGGGTGGAGATGGCCGCCGGGTCCAGCTTGCCGTCAGGCGGCATCTGATAGCCGTTCGGATCGTATTGGACGGCCTTAGTCAATTCGCTGCCGGCGACGTCCCCTGGAATCACTGCGGGTCCGGTGTCTCCCCCTTTGAGCAGGTTCTCTCGCGAATCGAGGACGAGATTGCCTTTATGGTCTTTCGCGTTGTGGCATTTCTGGCAATGCTCGGCGAGCAGCGGGCGGACCTTGTTCTCAAAGAATTCGAGCTGTTCAGTGGAGAATTGCGGTTCGCTGCCGCGCACAGGTGTGGCACTGAGCACGCCCGCCAAAACGACCGCGAGGGTCGGCAGAACTCCGGATCGAAAAATGTCCACGCCATCCACGTCCTGGATTCCTGACGATCAATCGGTCGGTCAACTGCGCGTGATGAATTCTATCAGGACTGGAAAACAGGTCGCCACCGCCAGCCTTGGCAGCGCTGAACAGCGGACGGAACCAGCGCTAGCAGTCTGGAACAGCAGGTAACGAAGGTAACGAAGAAGTGTTACAAGGGCTGTTGCTCGGGTGGCTCATGGGCACTCGACAACCACCTTCGATTCCTGCTTTGCCATCTGTGCTAGCCTTCACTCAGACCGGAGAATCCCTCTCTCTCGTCGATTTCGAATCGGCCGCGACGATCGCGTCAAGCAGGCCATCCCACGTGTAGACCGAAGCCACTGCCGACACAGGTAGCCCGGCTTCCGCCGCGGCCTCGGCCGTGACAGGGCTGATCGCAGCCAGCCGGACAGAGCGCCCGACATGTACCCGGGCGGCAGGACTCAAGAGTGCGGCCAGACGCCGAGCAATGGTTGGGCTGCTCAGGCCGACCCATTGCAGTGCGCCTGATTCCAGCAACGACGACGCCGGTTCGGGCAGTCGCTCCAAGTCCACGTTCTGATAGGCCACGACCTCATCCACGGCGGCCCCGGCCGCGCGCAGCATCTCCGGCAGCACGTCGCGTCCCCGGCTTGCCCTTGCCCAAAGGAGTCGCTGGCCCTTGACGTGTGGAACGAGCGCTGCGGCGAGCGCCTCCGCGCGAAACGATTCCGGCACAACGTCCGCCCGCAGTTGCCGAGCTGCCAGCGCGTCTGCCGTGGAGGCGCCGATCGCGGCGAGCCGGATGTGGCCGAGCCTCCGAGTATCTTGCCCGCGCGCCCACAGCCGTCCGAGAAACTGCTCCACGCCGTTGACGCTCGTGAACACCAGCCAGTCGTACTGATCGAGCTGGTCCAGCTTCTCGTCGACCGCGCGCCAGTCATCTGGCGGCAGAATCTGGATCAACGGCATCAGGATCGGTTCCGCGCCGAGTTCGAGGCAGCGGGCGATGACGGCGTCGGCCTGCGCGTCCGGTCGGGTAATGCCAATGCGCCGGCCCAGCAGCGGGCGGCGCTCGTACCAGACCAGCTCCCCGCGCTGTGCGATCACGTCGCCGATGATGATGACCGACGGCGGCTGCAACTCCGCGCTGGCAGTGTCGGCAGCGAGCCGATCGAGAGTGGAGACAACGGTTCGCTGTTGCGAAGTTGCCGCTCGGGCGACGACTGCCGCCGGTGTGCACGGCGGTTTGCCGTGCGCTATCAACGCATCGGCGATGGCCGCAACGCGGTGCAGGCCCATGTAAAACACCAGAGTGCCCGGAAACCTGGCGAGCGCTGCGTAGTCCAGGAGCGCCACCGGCTTCGACGGATCCTCGTGGCCGGTGACGAACGCCACGGCCGAGGACGTTTCGCGGTGCGTAAAGGAGAATCCCGCGTACGCGCCTGCGGCAGCCGCGGCCGTGATGCCGGGCACGATTTCAAACGGAATCCCGGCCGCTTTAAGTGCGGCTGCTTCTTCGGCGCCGCGGCCGAAGATCAGCGGATCGCCCCCTTTGAGACGCACGACCGTCTGACCGGCACGGGCGGCATCGATCAACTGGCGATTGATCTCTGCCTGGTCGAGCCGGCGGCCATCGGGGCCAGTGGATCGCGCGGTCCGCTTTGCGACCCCGTGCGCATGCCGCAGGATCAGCGGATTGACCAGCCCGTCGTACAGCACCAGGTCGGCGCGTTGCAGGCATTCCTGCCCGCGCAGTGTCAGCAGTCCCGGATCCCCCGGGCCGGCGCCGACCAGATACACCGTTCCCACGCTGGACATGCCGTCCCGATTCGTAACCACGCGGCGTGCTGACTGTCTCACCGCTGATAATAACCGCTCAGACGACCGGGCGGAGCCATCGCGCGGCCGTCGTTGCGTGTCATTTCGCGGACAGGCCGTGGCAGCGCCGGTAAACGGAGAGGATCCGCTCGCGACCGATTTCGTCGATCAGGCTGTTCCACTCGGTCGCGGCCTGCTGCAGCGCCGCCGCGGCCGGCGTCCGGTCTTCGATCGCGTCCGTCACGTGCGCGGTCAGCTTCTCGCGAAAGCGTGACGCCTCCGGCAGCGGGAGATCAAACAGGACGCGTGTCTCCAGCAGCACGGCCACGGTCGTCTCCAGGTGCCTGCGCCATTCCGGGGAAGTAAAGCCCGGCGCGGCCTTGCGCATCGCCGCCGGCAGGTCGACACTCCGGCAGATAGCCGGGCCGAAGGGTACGTCGTCTTCGGTGGTGTTTCGACGCATCGACGCCCAGAACTCCCAGGCCGCGTCGCGCTGCGCGGCATCGACTGTTGCGGAGGCGCAGACGGCGAACCCCTCAAAACCGACAACGGTCACGCGCGCCGCGGTTCCGGCGGGAACGGCCGTCCAAGCCCCGGCGCTGCGATCGTAGATGCGGCTGGCGCCCGGCAGTTTCGACGTGCCGACGACGGCCATGGCGTCACTGCGCGGGGCGATCGGTTCATCCAGCTGCGGCGGCAGCCCGATCGCCAGCGCCGCCCGACCTTCCAGCACTGCCCGGCAGCATTCCTGCGGCGACATCTGCAGCGACTGAGAGTCGAGGACTGCCAGCGCAGTGCGGCTGTCTTCGAGGGCCTGCACAAACGGCGGTCCGTTCACCAGTGGAGAGGCGTCCTGCAGATCCAGCAGGATCGACACGTTATCAGGGTGCAGTGCATATCCGGCGGCGCGGCCCAGCAGCATCGTGCTGCGAAATTCGGCGCTCCACGGTTCGAACGCCGGCAAACCGCCGGACCACTCAGCCAGGCTCGCCAGCAGCGCCTGATATTGTTCCCACGTGACCGGCGGTTGACGGCCGGCTGCTTCCAGCAGATCGGCCCGGTAATAGCACGCCAGGACCGGGCAGGCGACCGGAATCAGCAGTCGCTGGCCGCCGGGTTGCGCTATTCCATTTCGCAAGCCGCGCAGCGTCTCTTCCCAGTCGGTTGCGGCGCCCGCATTGTCGATCGGCGCCGGCCAGTTCGCGTCCACGAGGCGCGGCAATTGTGCCAGCGGGACCACCGCCAGCGCTGCCGAGGCCGGCGGCAGTGGTCCGTCAAGTCCTTCCTCGTTGACCCGACAGACCGCGCCGGTGGCTGCCTGCCACTCGTCAATCTGAATGCTCCATTTTTGGGATAATCGCAACGACGGCGGGGCGCAGACTTCGACGGTGGTCCCCTTCAAGGCGGGCGGAGCGACCGCAACAGTCGGGGTCGTCGGCTGCCGGCACCCGGTCGCCAGCCAGCAGACCGCCAGCAGCAGTCCTGTCGTTGGGAGTCGACCGGCAGTGCGCGGCGCCGGTCTGGTGATCGATCGCATCATGGGGAGGACATGGACTGCCAGGCAGCGGCCGTTTTCGTCGTCACACACTCGGCGCGACGATCATGGCCGTCCGCATCTCGCTCCGCGGACGATGAAGTGACGTGGCTGCATTCAGGGCGCTGCGCCTGCCTTCTGGCGCGCGGATTCCGGTGGGGCCGACGGGCCGGTTCCCGCGTCAGCGCCGGGAGTCGGCGTCGCATTCGTTGCTGCGCCCGAGGGCTCTGTGGAATCGGCCGCCGGTGCATTGCCCGATGGGTTCGCGTCGGCGGGAGTGTCCGGCGCGAACATGTCGCCCCACACGGGAATATCCTGCGACGGCGGCGAAAACGATTCCGGATTCCCCGTCAGACTCGACGCGTAAAACACTGCCAATGCGCGCAATTCGGACTCCGGATCGCGCTCCACCAGAGTGGTCAGCCGCTGCGCAGCGGCGTGATTGCGACCATCCTCCATGTCGCAGGCGGCGATCAGGTATTGATCGCGATTCCATTGCTGCGGATACGCGTACAGGAGGTCGCCGGCAATCGACACGCGCGAAATCATGCGCGCGTCGAGGAGGTCCGGGAACGCGTGCGTCAACGGCACCGACGACAAACCGGGTTGCTCGCCGGGCTTGGGACTCATGCCGAGGGTTGACTGCATGCGCATTTCGGTGGCGGCGGCGGCGTCTTCTTCGAGTAACGTCCGGACGCGCTCGTAATTGCCGGCGGCAATGTTGGCGTAAGCCGTCGTATTGCGCCAGCGACTGACCTCAAATGGTCCCTGCTGGAGCATCACGGTGGACATCGACTCCAGCCGGTCCACGGCTTCGCTGATCCGTCCAACGTCCAGCAGGAGGTCCGCCATCAGCAGTTGCAGGCTCGCGTTCTGGGCCACGATCGTCTGGTCCTCTTCCAGCAGCCGCAGCGCCTCGCCGGGCAGGTTGCGGTTGATCGCCGAAGAGACGACATCGATGCGGCCGGTCTGGGACTCCATCATCTTCTCGGACGCGAGCGACTCCTGCAGTTCCTTCCGCACGTCGACGATCTGTTTATCCAGTTGGGTCATGATCTCGCGGTTCTGTTCGATCTCGGCCCGGCCCTCCTCGCTCGTCGGTTCCGCCAATGTCAGCGTGCCGGTGATGCGTTCCACCTCGTGCAGGTGCGCAATCGCCAGGTCGTACTTCCTGGCATTCATCATCATCTGGAACAGCGCCATTTGCGTGGTCGCGTCATCGGGATTGCACCGTGCCGCCTGCAGCAGGGCCGACAGCGCCTGCCGTGCACGAACAGTCCCCGTGGCGACGCCGCGCGTCGGATCGAGGTATGTCTCCAGCTGATTCAATCCCACATAGCACGTCGACAACGCGCCGTAGGCGTCCGCCGAGTTCGGATCGCTCACCAGTCCGCGGCGGGCATGCCGGATGGCCAGCATCGCGAGCGCAGCGGAATAGTCCTGTGTCACCCGGCCAGAGAGCGCCAACCGCAACTGTGCGTAGTGCCGCGACAGTTGCACGTCGTTGGAGGCGACGTGCTTCGGCAGCACCAGCATTTCTTCGTACCACGACGGCTCGCGCGGTGGCGCAATCCCCGGAAGCGGCGCGGGGTCTTCGGCCCCGTCGCGGGGAAACGCCAACTTCAGAAAGTCTGAGCCGGGATGGGCCGCGAGGTAGTCGGCCAGCGGCTGGTCGTCGGCGCGATACCAGTACATGGCGGCCGATGCGGCGCCCAGCTTGGCGAGCCGCCACTCCCGTTCCGGATCGCTCATCAGATCGAAAAACGTCTCGTAGTTGGGGCGCCGGCCCGACAGGCGGGGCAACGCGTGCGAAATCTGAAACTCCGTGAACGCCGCGTGCCACTCGTCACGCTGACCCATCCGACTGTCGTTGCTCGTGCGCTGGCGCAGCGCCAGACGCAGTTTCCGATGTCGCTCGGCCAGATTCAGCTGCGCACTGGCGTACATTGCCAGACGCGAATCGACAAACGGCTTGTGCCCGATCCAAATCAGCAGATCTCCCTGCGCCGGATTGAAATTGAACGACCGATCGTCATACGAATCCGTCAGCAGGTCCTGCAGGCTGGCGATCGTTGCCGACATTTCCGGGTCCAGGCCCATGCCGATCCGGCGGCCGTCGGCGCCCATCAATCGCCCGCTGACGGCGAAATACGCCAGCGCAAACATGCCGATCACCGTCACGGCCCGGCCACCCCGCGAAAACAGGAGTTCGGCCGCTTCCACGGAGTACGACTGACGGAAGTTCCTCCGGTACCACTCCTGGCCATTGACGGCCGCCAGCGCGGCGAAAACGGCGCCGGCTGCCAGCAGCGCGTGCACTGACACCAGTGCCAGACCGATCATTGCCAGCCACGTCAGCAGATGGCTCATTCGCAGATGCCGGCGATTCAAAGCCATCGACAGCAGCGCGGCGAACGCAGTCAGGAGACCGGCCATGGTAAAGACGTTGAACTCCCGCCAAAAGATACGATCGACCAGCCGTAACGACAGGAAGTTGAATTCGAACCCCTCGTTGATGTACTGCAGTCGCTCAATCGGATCGACCCAGTACAGCAACTGCGGCGCCCGGGCGACGTGCACATGAAACGGATGCACGAACATCGCCAGAATTCCGCCGATCGCAAACACCCAGACCGCGCCGCGCGAGCCAATCGTTGTTCGGCGGGCATCAATCAGGTCTCCCAGGGCATAGGCCAGCACCACCGCCGCACCAAGAAATGCGTGTCCGTCGAGGTTGCTCCACAGCCACAGGAGCGGCAGGAGCAGGATGTAACGGGCGCCGTCCGGTCGCTCTTCGGCCTTCAGCAAGAGCAGCATCGTCAGCGACAGCCCGAGGATCGCGATGCTGTCGGGCCCCGGTCGCAGCAGCGGGAAAGCCGCCAGCGCCGCCAGCGTGACGCAGATCGATCCCCACCAGTTGGACACACCCTTGCGCGACACGGCAGTCACGCACCAGAAACTGATCCCTGCCAATACGGCGGCGAGGACCGTCAGCGCAATGTCGCCCCCTATGCCGTAGACGGACGACAACAACAGGTCTCCCAGCCAGGAAAAATTCAGCCAGGGCTGCTCAGTAGCCGACACCGAAAACACGTCCGTTCGCGGCGGGAGCCAACCGTGTGCCGCCAGGTACTGCCCGGTCTTGATCCGCACCAGAGTCAGCGATTCCGAGACCTCCGTCCAGCCGAGGAGCACGGCCAGCAGGACTGCCGACCACCGCAGCATGAAGTCGCCGCGGACAGCTTCGTCCTCCACGAGCTCCGGAGTGAGTGGTTCAATTTCTGGAAGCCCCTCGTCGACGTCCAGCGGAGCATCGCCGGTCATCGCAGTCGTCGTCACGGGCTGCGACGACTTGGGGGCGGACGGTTCCTGTTCGCCCGGTTTTGCTGGGGTGCTGTCCACGGGATTAACCAGTTCTGACAAAAGGAATTACGCAGAATCAATGCGGAATGAGGGCGCAGCCGCGGCGGGATGAGATCGACGCAGCCAAATCCGACCCGCATGCTACGGGTCGGCCGGAGCACAGGTCAACCATCTTCTGGTTGTTTCAGCACTTGCGCTGCCGAGTGACCTCACGCTTCTCGGACAATTGCGACAAGTCGGTCAGACGCCCCGTTAAACACTTGCACACTAAGCCGCGAATCACGACGATCAGTCGGTCCTGTCTCCCGGACTTCACGGAACGAAGGAGTCGCGAGTGAGCCTGCAATCTCTGATGGAAGATGCGGTCGACGGCGACGCGCTCAAGCGGCCGTTCAGCCTCCCCCTGGAACTGACCGTCACCGACGACGACGTCGTCGCCGCACTCTGGGCGCACCCGGAAGGGCCGCCGCGCGATGAATTCGCCCTCCGCGCTCTGCGCATCGGCGTCCTGGCCTTGAAACAGGCCCAGGGGCAGATCGACGCAACCGCCGTCCGCCAGGAAGGGGAACGGCTGCTGCAGAACGTCGAACGCGCGCTGCAGCAGCACCAGCAACTGCTCAATGAGCGGCTGACGACGCAGCTCAAGACGTATTTCGATCCCAACGACGGACGGTTTCACGAACGCATCGAGCGGTTGATCCGGCAGGACGGCGAGCTGGAGCAGCTCCTGCGACGCAACGTCGGCGATGAGGACAGTCGGCTGTGTCAGACGCTGGCCCTGCACGTCGGTGACGACAGTCCGCTGATGCGCGTGATTGACCCGGAAGCCGGCGACGGGCTGACGGCGGCCTTGCGGCAGTGCCTCGAAGAGAAACTGCACGATCAGCGACAACGCGTCCTTGAGCAATTCTCGCTCGACAACAAGGAGGGCGCCCTGTGCCGGTTCCTGAAAGAGGTGCAGCAGCACTACGACGGGATCAGCGGCGATCTGACCGGCAAAATCGACAAGGCGGTCGGCGAGTTTTCGCTCGACGACGAGAACTCGGCGCTGAGCCGGCTCGTCGGCCGTGTGACCGACGCCCAGCAGACGATCACGCGCGAGTTTTCGCTCGACGCGAAGGAATCGGCGCTGTCTCGCCTGCGCGGCGAAATCGTGGACCTGTTGAAGGGCCAGTCGGAGAGTAACAGCAAGTTCCAGGAGGAGGTGAAGGTCGCGATCGGAGAACTGCAGGCGCGCAAGGCGGAAGCCGCGCGATCGACGCGGCACGGAATCGAGTTCGAGGAATGCCTGTTCTCTGTTGTACAGGCCGAGGCGCAGCGCTGTGGCGACGTGGCGGAGTTCACCAAGGAGAAGGCCGGACACATTTCTCGCTGCAAGATTGGCGACATCGTCGTGTCGCTGGGACCGGACTGCGCCGCACCCGACGCGAGGATTGTCTTTGAGGCGAAGGAGGACCAAAGTTATCACGACCGCCACGCGCTCGATGAATTGGACACGGGACGAAAGAATCGTGATGCGCAAATCGGCGTGTTTGTGTATTCCTCCAAGACGGCTCCCGCCGGAATCGAACCGTTTCGGCGGCTGGGCAACAGCATCCTGATCGTCTGGAATAACGAGGACGCCGCGTCGGACCTGTACGTCAAAGTCGCATTCACTCTGGCAAAGGCGCTGTGTGTCGGCGAACAGCGCAAGCACGCCGAGGAAGCGGCTGACCTGGCCGAGATGGAACGCGGCGTCCAGGCGATCGAGAATCGGGTCAAGGACCTGGACCAGATTCAGAAGTCGGCCACGACGATCAGAAATAGCGCCGACACGATCCTTGAGAACGAGCGGCGGTTCCGCAAGACGATTGATGAACAACTTGAGAATCTTCAAGAGCGGATCGGTGCCCTCAAGTCCCTCGTCGGCACTGCGTCAACCGGTTCCGAGTCCCTCTGATCGGGACCGCAACCGCCAATTTGTGCGATGAAGTGCTTCGTTTCCGGGTTCTTGCGATGACCGATTCGACACTGCCCCCCGGCCGGTATCGCCATTACAAGGGCAACGCGTACATCGTCCTTGGCGTCGCCCGGCACAGCGAAACACAGGAGGAACTGGTGGTCTACCGGCAGGACTACGGCGACCGCAGCCTGTGGGTCCGTCCGCGGTCGATGTTCGAGGAAACGGTCGTGGTCGACGGCCGGCGTCACCCAAGATTTGAATTCATCGGCAGCGACTGAGGCGGTCCAGCCCTCACACGCCGTCGACCATCTGACTGCGGCCGGCAACGATGGCCTGGACGTCGGCCCACAACCCGGCCGCCAGATCGCGCGGGCCAGTGCCGACCACGTCCGCCAGCGCCTGCTGCAAATCAATTCCTGCGGCTCGTGACAACGCGGCAGTGGCGATCGCCGGCGCGCGGCTCATTCCGCCGCCGCATACAATGAGGGTCGGCGTGCCGGCTTCGATCAGGTGGCTGGCCGTCCCAATCGCCAGTTCGAGCCGCGCCGCGGGATTCCCCGGTCCGTCGAGCAGCGGTATCCGGCAGTAGCTGATATCGCGCGGATAGACGACGGGCGATTCTTCAATCGCCAGATCGATGATCGCCGTCACGCCGGCCGACAGCACGCGGGCAACGTTGCGCGCGTCGCCGGCGTTACCGATCCAGAGTTTTCCGGCGATGACTTCGCGCATGTCGGTCTGGTTTTACACCCGGAAGTCGATGTCAGCTGTCGCCCGCGGGTGCCCGTGGGCCGCCATCGCATATGCCCCCATTAGCAGGTACTCCGCGCCGGCGGCGTTCAATGCGGACAACATGTCGAGGAAGTCGGGATTCACCCACCGGTTCTCCCATCAACGCCCAGGCTTCGACGGCCCGTTGCCACATCATATTGATGCACGCCTCCGACCCGAGATAGCTCAGGTCGTACTCTCCGTGCTCTTCGTGCAGCGGCAGTTTTCGCACCGGCCAGTGCTCGCCTGACATGCGGCTATTTTAGCAGAGAGTGTCGCCATCCGTCAGGCGGGTTCGGAATCCCGAAATCTGAATGTCGAAATCCGAAAGTCGTTGATGGTTGATCGATCACCACTCACTAGACCACCAGACGACCAGTCCACCAGGCACCCGCCCCGAACCTCAGCGGCCGTTTCTGCGTCCTCCCGCTGGTCGCGTAATGATTCATCGATTCTTCTCGTGGTCCGCGTCTGCTTCCATGCTAGAATGAATGCCCGTGCGGTCCCCCGCCGGCGCGCCGCTCGACGCCCAGTCGAATCGCCCGCCCTCCAAGTTTCGCACCGGTCTGCACCCGCCTGACCCGCGGCCGCAGCCGGTCGCCTGCCCCATGACGACCGACCTGACCGCATCCGAACCGACGGAGCGGACCATTTATGACCGCGCCTTCTGGCTCGCCTATGCGGCGAATCTGATGCTGGTCACTGCGAATTCGCTGACGTTTCGGTTCGCGGAGTTCATTCACTTTCTCGGCGGATCGGAAACGGTCACCGGCCAGATTGTCCGCGCTGGTCTCCTGGGTTCGCTGGCGGTCCGGCTGGTGCTCGGACAGGCGATCGACGGCGCCGGGGTCCGGCGGATCTGGACGGCCAGCACCGTCTGCTTCGTCGCCGGCGGTCTGATGTTCGTGTTCAGCGACCGGATCGGCCCGCAGCTATACGTGGCACGGGTCTTGTTCACCGCCGGCATGGCGAGCATGTTCGCCTGCTCGATCTACCACGTGCAGTCGCAAGTGCCGCCGTATCGCCGCACCGAAGTCATTGGCAGTCTCGGCACCAGCGGATTCATCGGGATGATCGCCGGCACGCAATTCGGCGATCTGCTGTTCCACACGATCCCCAATCACGGCCGGCTGTTTGCGATCCTGTTCGGCATCACCGTCGGACTGGGAATCGGCTACTTCGTGCTGATCGCGCGGGTCACGCGCGGTGAAGCGCAGTCTCCTGTCAGCAGCCCGCCGATTCACCGGCTGGCGTTCCGATACTGGCCAGGGGCGGTCGTCCTGGTGGCGCTCGTCATGGGGGCCGGCTTCACCGTGACGACAGTGTTCCTCACGCGATATGCGACCGAGCACGGCCTGCATGGCATCGGCATGTTTTTTGTCGGCTACGCGGCGTGCGCATTCGTCTTCCGCTGGGTGAGCCGGTCGTGGAGCGCGGCGATTGGCCGGCACCGCGTGATCCTGATCGGACTGGCGGGGCACGTGATCGGCTACCTGTTGCTGATCCCGGTGCGCTCCGACCTCGGTTTCCTCCTGCCGGCGGTGCTGCATGGCTTCGGCCACGCACTCCTGTTCCCGTGCGTTGTGTCGCTCGGCGCCGGCGCGTTCCCGCCCGAATATCGCGGCACCGGGACGACGATCATCCTGGCTTTCGTCGACCTCGGGACGATGCTCTCCGCGCCGTTGCTTGGCAGGTTGATCGAGGCGGATGGCTTCACGTACACCTATCTTGCGATGGCGGCATTAACGTTCGCCGTCGCCGCGGTCTATGCAGCGCTCAAGTTCCGCGTGGCGGACTTTGACGGCCTGCCAGCGATCGCCCACGACGAGACGCTGGTCGACGACCTGCCCGAAGAGCTGGCAACTGTCCCCGCACCGTCGGTCACTCCGTCGCTGGACATCGATTCGCACGCTGCGGAATCGACGCCCGTCACTTGCCGCCGGGCTTGATCTTGCCCGACTGCAGGTCTTTGACGACCTCCGCCAGCAGCGCGGGATCCTGCTTCTCCAGAATGTGCGCGACGCGCGTCGTCGGCAGTTTCATGCGGGTCATTGTCTCTTCAACCGACTTCCACAGCTTCTGTTTCTGCTTGTCGCCGGTCGCCAGGTACAGGCTGGTGACCAGCTCGCTCAGGCGCTGTTCGTCGATCTGGTCCCGGTTCTCGTAGTACCGGGAGATGACTTTCTGCTGATACTTCGTATATTCGCGTTCGGCCATCGACTCGTTCGCCCGCTGGGTGTGACACGATCTCCGTGGCGAAGTTTAATGAACTTCCGGACGTGTCAAGAACGCCGCTTGGCTGGAAGAGGTCGTAAAACCGGGAGGGCGAGGCTCCTGCCGAGCCGGACCGATCGGAATGCCCTGCGTTCATGGTCGCTTTCCCGACTGGTCGGGATGGCCCTCCCTTAACGCCGACATCGAAGTTTTGAGACCGGCGCAAACTCAGCGACATGGCCCCGATTCGCAGCGATTCGCGATTCTTCCTATTTGCTGGTGATTAGAGAACAGCGCGCAGACTGTATTATCTGAGGATGCAAACGATGAGCGCCGCGCAGGACGGCATTTCGGAACTGGTCTCGACCCTACGCGAAGATGCTCTGTTTGCCTCCTGCGCCAATCTGCTGTCGTGGGACGAACAGACGTATCTGCCCCCCGCCGGAGCCGCGCACCGCGCCGAACAACTGGCACTGCTCGCGGGATTGTCACACGAGCGCGCCACCGCGCCCCGGCTCGGTGAGTTGCTGCAGCGACTCGAGGCCGGGGGAGCGTCGGCTGCGAATGGCGACTCCCCGCTGGCCGCGGTGATCCGGGAAGCGCGGCGCGCGTATGACCGCGCCATAAAACTGCCGCGGCGACTCGTCGAAGAACTGTCGCGGACCGCGACGCTCTCCCAGCAGGCCTGGGTCGATGCCCGCAAGCAGCAGGACTTTCCTGCGTTCCGTCCGTGGCTTGAGAAGATCGTCGCCCTCAAACGGGAGGAGGCCGCTGCGGTCTCGCCCGCGGGGGGAGTGCTCTACGATGCCTTGCTGGACGAGTACGAACCGGGCGCGTCGGCCGCCGGGATCTCGCAGGTGTTCACGAACTTGCGGCGCGAGCTCGTGCCGCTTGTGGCGGCGATCCACGACAGCGGGCGGCAGCCCGACGTCTCGATTCTGACTCGCAATTATCCGATCGAAGCTCAGCGCACGTTTTCCGTCGCGGCTGCCGAATCCATCGGGTTCGACTTCCAGGCGGGGCGACTGGACGAAGCCGCGCATCCGTTCTGCAACGGAATCGGTCCGGGAGACTGTCGTCTTACAACACGTTACGACGCCGCACATTTCCCGGGCGCCTTCTTCGGCACGCTGCATGAGGCCGGACACGGCATTTACGAGCAGGGGCTGAGCGCGACCGATTTCGGCACCGCCCTGGGGCAATACGCTTCACTCGGCATCCACGAATCGCAGTCGCGGCTGTGGGAGAACTTTGTCGGGCGCAGCCGGCCGTTCTGGACACATTTCTTTCCGCCGGCACAACGCGCTTTTCCGGAGGCGTTGTCGACCGTCTCGCTGGAGAGTTTTTTCGCGGCGATTAACGACGTCCGACCGTCCTGGATTCGCGTCGAAGCGGACGAGATCACGTACAACCTCCACATCATGTTGCGGTTCGAACTGGAGCAGGCGCTGATTGCGGGACAATTGCCGCCGGCCGATCTGCCGGGGGTCTGGAACGACGCCTTCCACCGCGACTTCGGGATGACGCCGCCGCACGACTCCCTGGGCTGCCTGCAGGACATCCACTGGAGCATGGGCCTGATCGGGTACTTCCCGACCTACACGCTCGGCAACCTGTGCGCGGCGCAGATTTTTGAAGCGGCGGATCGCGCGCTCGGCGGGCTCGCGGAACAGTTCTCTCGCGGAGAATTCCGGCCGCTGAAAGAGTGGCTGAACGTAAATATTCACCGGCGCGGTCGGCAATTCACGCCGGCGCGGCTGATCGAAGTCGTGACGTCGCAGCCTCTTTCCGCCGACGCGCTGCTGCGGCACTTGCGCGGCAAGTTCTGTGCGCTGTACGGCGTCAAGGCTTGAGCGACTCAGCCCGACGCCGTCGCATCAAGAAATCCCACACCTCACGGTTGCCGAACAGTCCCTGCGGGCGCAGCAGCATCATGCCGATCAGCAGCAGGGCATAGACGATCATCCGATATTGGTTGAAGTCGCGCAGAAACTCCGGCAGCGTGGCCAGGATCGCCGCCGCCAGCATCACGCCCGTGATCGAGCCTTTGCCGCCGAGAACGACCATGATCACGATCTCGATCGACCGCTGGAACCCGGCGTCATTCGGCGTCAAGATCACGCCGCTCTCATGAGCGAACAGGCCCCCCGCGATCCCGGCGAAGAACGCCGAGATAATGAACGCCCGGACCTTCCAGCGGGTGATGTTCACGCCCATCGCCTGGGCGGCAATCTCATCCTCGCGGATTGAGACCAGCGCGCGGCCCGCCGCCGAGAACTTGATTCGCTGCGCCACGATCACCGTCACGGCGACGAACAGATAGACCCAGAACAGGTTCGAATACTTTGGCAACCCGTCAAAACCCAGAGCGCCGCCGACCGGCGGCGGCAAGAGCTGCTTTACGGTCGCCTCGCGCAGCGCCGTCGTCGAACCGATGACATCATTCGTCTGCTGCAGCAGCACGCGGACAATCTCGCCAAACCCCAATGTCGCGATCGCCAGATAATCCCCGCGCAGTCGCAGCGTCGGCAGGCCGACGAGATAGCCGGCTCCGGATGCGACCAGCCCCCCCGTCAGACAGGCTGCCACGAACAGCCATTCACCGGGTCCGAACGGGCCGCCATGCCTCACGCTGCTCTGCCAGAGCAGCAGAGAGCAGTAGTACGTGACGGTCCCGGCCGTGTAGCCACCGACGGCCAGAAATCCGGCGTGTCCGAGCGAGAATTGCCCGGCCAGCCCGTTCACCAGGTTCAGCGAGACCGCCAGGATGATGGCGATTCCGGCATCCAGCAGCACGCGCGCGGCGTACGTGCCCACCGCGGGACCAACGCCCCACTGCATCGCTGCAGCGAGAGCAATGCCAATCGCCAGCGGAGCCAGACCGCGCAGCCAGGCACGACCCGCAGGCGGACGCAGGGCATCCGCTTCGCGTAGAACCGTCGGGAGCTGGGAGGAAGGACTTTGGATTTTAGATTTCCGATTCAAGGGTTATCGGTTGTTCGTCATCGGCCACCGGTTTTCGATCTCTCAACGTTCAACGCTGAATGACCTCAGCTTTCAAATCTGAAATTTCAAATCTCAGATTCAAGGCCGCTCATTGATCAACCATCAGCAATAAACCATCGACCACCTCACACCTTCTCTTTCACCGTCGAACCCAGCAGCCCGGTCGGCCGTACCAGCAGCATCAGAATCAGCAGGACGAAAACGTACAGGTCGCGAAGATTCGACGAAATGTAAAACGCGCCGAACTGCTCGACCGCAGCGATAACAAACCCCCCCAGGACCGCGCCGCGCACGTTCCCGATCCCGCCAATGACCGCCGCGACGAACGCTTTCAGACCCAGCAGCACCCAGATTGTGTGCGCCGGCTGGTTCAGGCCAGGGTATTTCATCGAGTACAGGAACCCGGCCGCCGCCGCGAGCGCAGAGCCGATGACGAACGTCAGCGAGACGATCCGATCCACGTTGATGCCCATCAGCGAGGCGGTGTCAGTATTAAACGACACGGCCCGCATTGCCGCTCCGAGCTTGGAGCGATACACGAGCAGTTCGAGGCCGATCATCAGCAATCCGGCTGTAGCAAAGATCACCACGTCCACGAGACCAATGACGAGACGTCGTGGCGCACCGTCCCCTTCTGAGAAATCCCGCTCATAGAGCACAGTATTCGGCAGCAGCGACGGCATTCGTGCCGGCTGCGTGCCGAAGAACCAGTCCAGCTGGCCGACGTTTTGCAGCAGCAGCGAAACACCGATGGCCGTGATCAGCACATTGAGCCGCGGGGCACGCCGCAACGGCTTGTAGCACGTCCGCTCGATGACAAAGCCGATCAGGCTGCAGGCCGCCATGGAGGCGAGCAGCACGGCGGCGCCGGCCCACCAGGGGGCATGACGCGGATCGACCCCCAGCTTCGGCAGGATGTTGTTCGCCAGCTTCAGACTGATCCACGCGCCGAGAACGACGATGTCGCTGTGGGCGAAGTTGATGAACTTCAGGATGCCATAGACCATCGTGTAACCCAGCGCGATGAGCGCGTAGAGCGCACCAACGGCGAGCGAAGTTTCGACGGTCTGCAGGAACTCGGCCATGCGGTGGTCAGGCACGCATCAGCGAACGGCGCGGGCGCGAACCACGGAATACAATGAAACGCCGTGAGAATCCAGCCTCAGCAGCGACTCCAGGCTCCCGGCAATTCAGAGCGGCCAGTGGAATTCGCGGCCCAGCAGTGCGGCGGTCGTTTCCCCGATGAACGTCAGGATCACGGCGGCGAACAGGACGCCGGTGGCCGACTGCGTATTCCGGTACTTGAGGATTCGCAGGACCATGGCGCCGAGGACCAGTGGTCCGGCAACGCCGGCCGCCCAGCGGAGCGACAGCCAGATCGCCGGCACTCCAGACCAGTTGACGCCCGAGACGGTTGCCAGTCCGACGCCCGCGAGGATGCCGCGCACTGCCGCGGCGGTCAGCAAAAGTTGCGTCAGGCGCGTGAGCGGGACCAGCGACATGCTCGTCGCCGTCAGGTGCCAGTGACCGAGGAGCATCGCGCACACGGCGCCGCCGATCAGCCAGCTGGCACTGAGTTCGCTGGCGATCCCCAGAGTATGTCCGAACGCAGTCGCTTGCGGGAGTGACGCTGTGCCCAGCACTG
Organism: Planctomycetaceae bacterium; assembly: GCA_046349775.1. GTDB lineage: Bacteria > Planctomycetota > Planctomycetia > Planctomycetales > Planctomycetaceae > JAEUIG01. The sequence goes on from JAXMBS010000010.1 coordinate 65,832, forward strand.
CAGCGCCGGCGCCGAGCGTGATCACGGCGCAACACACGGTGCCGGCGCGGCGTCGCCCCAGCATCCATAAGACGGATCCGACAAATGCGCAGACGGCGATGGCAATGCAGATTCCCCGAACCGCCGTAGGAGACAACGGCAGGGGCGCGCCCTCCGCTGCCGACTGGTCGGCCGTCATCGTGCCGAGCACACTCAGCCCCAGCGCGACGAGCATCTGGATTCGAAAGAAGCCGACGGTCACGGCGGCGCGCGGCATCAGCAGCCAGGTCACGCCCAGCCCGGTCAGCATCCGCAGCGCAAATTGCAGGATCATTCAGCGACCCGTTCGGCAGGCGCGCACAGTGGCGCTTCCATCAGCCCGACACCCTGGACCCTCCGCCCTTCACGGCGTGCGGTTGATCAGCGACATGGCCTCGGCGCGGCTCGACTGGTTCGACTTGAACAAGCCGCGGACGGCGCTGGTGACCGTCAGGCTTCCCGGCTTGGTGATGCCGCGGATCGTCATGCAGGTATGTGTTGCCTCGAGCACGACGATCACGCCCTTCGCGTCGAGCTCCTTATGCATCAGGTCGGCGATGTCGTGCGTCATCCGCTCCTGCACCTGCGGCCGCTTGCTGATCTCCTCCACGACCCGCGCCAGCTTGCTGAGGCCGACGACCTTCCCTTTCGGCAGATAGCCGACGTGGGCCACACCCATGAACGGCAGCAGGTGGTGCTCGCACATGCTGTTGAAACTGATGTCGCGGACGAGCACGAGCTCGTCGTACGTCTCCTCAAAGACTTTGCGCAGATGACGCGACGGATCGGCGTTCAGCCCGCCGAACAGCTCGGCATACATCCGCGCCACGCGCGCCGGAGTCTCGACGAGGCTGGACCGGTCGGGGTTTTCGCCGATGGCGGCGAGAATTTCGCGAACGGCACGCTCGATGCGGGGCAGATCAACCTTGCCCGCCGGCTGCGCAACGTCGCGGCTGGCTGCGCCGGTCACTTCGGGAGACGAGACGTCCATCGCTGTGATACTTCGAGGCAGAAATCAACGGTTTTCCAAACCCCGATAATATGCCCCGCCGCACGCCGGGCAAAGCGACCCAGCGCATCAATTCCCGAATTGCGCGCTCGGAAGGAGAGGCTCCCGGAGCGCCGCTCGTGTGCCAACGCATCAACAAAGTAGAGTTCCGTCAAACGGAATTGCTCTCAGAGCAAGGCACTTCGAGTTCCCGGTACCAGAGCAGTACGTCACCGCTCTGCGCTTGCAGAAGAATGCGCCACGCGCCAGACTGCGACCCGACTTTGACGACGGACCGGCTGAAGCCGGTCACTACGATCGACTGTGAGACCGCGCATGCCAACCCCTGAAGAATCCCTCCTCGACGCCAGCCGCCAGCTCCTGAAATCCATCGACGCGGGCGACTGGAAGGCGTATGCCGCATTGTGTGATACGTCCCTGACCTGCTTCGAGCCGGAAGCGGAGGGGCACCTTGTAGAAGGCCTGCCATTCCACAAGTTCTACTTTGACCTGCCGCCGTCAAAGACGCCGCGGCTGTCGTCGATCAGTTCGCCGCACGTGCGGATCGTCGGCGACGTCGGCATCGTGTGCTACGTGCGGCTGGTGCAGAAGCTCGACGCCGGCGGAGCGCCGATCACCGCGACGGTGAGTGAAACGCGCGTCTGGCGCCGCGAGGGCAAGGGCTGGAAGCATATCCACTTCCACCGCTCATGAAAGGGTTGATGGTTTATCGTTGATGGTTGATCGACATGTTCTCGACTTTGCAGCCTGACTGCTGTCGATAAACCATAAACCATCGACAATAAACCCCCTCAAAACACTCCCGGCAGCAGCCGCCAGCGGACGCGGCCGGCGAATTCACGATAGGCCGGATCCTGCAGCAGGAACCGCTCTTCGGCGATCAGCCGCAGCACCCACAGCGCGACAGCAGCGGCATACACGCCGATGTTGTACGCCGTCGGATGGCTGATCACGTAGCCGAGGAATGCCACGACGTAGCTGCAGTACAGCGGGTGGCGGATCCAGCGGTACAGGCCGCCGGTTTTGATCCCGCGATTGGCCGGGACCATGCCGATGCTGCGGTTGAGCGACAGCATCGCGAGGACTTGCAGCGCCAGTCCGCCAATCTGCAGTGCCTGTCCGACGAGCACGTCGTGTCCCTGCACGTCCGGTCGGAAGAACACGATGGCATAGGTGCCCGCGATCCCAATCAGCCAGTCGTATAGCGAAAAGCTCGTGTCTTTCGGCAGCCGGCGAATCAAATAGAACACGACGTCGGTGGAGACCTTGGCCAGCAGCAATAGCGTACTGAGCCGGAAGTCCGCCAGCACGGCTTCTCCCTGCTTGACTGCAAACTGCAGGAACAGCAGCGACAGCACGACGTTGCAGGCGATCTCCCAGATCAGCCGGCCGCCGACGAGGGACCGCGGCTGGGACGACATCGTCGGAGCGGGGGAGGACATCGCGCGGGTCGAGGGCTGAGGGTCGAGGGCTAAGGGCGAATGTCAGAATGACCAAATGTCGAATGACGCCGGGTGAACGTCTCGTCCGACATTCAGACGCTTGATCTGTCATTGTGAAGTTACGCCGTCGATTTGGACCCGTGGTCGATTTCGGCCGCGAAACGCGACTCAGCCAACCGATCGTGTTGCCTTTCTGCACGTGCGCTGTGCCTTCGGCCGATTCGGCACGACCGGCACAATCGGCGCGCTCCAGCCCGCTGTTGTGATTTGGCAACAGCGCCGCACAGTCCGTCGTTGGCCGTGGGGTCTCCCGCGACCTAGGTTTCCGCAGCGGATCAAGCGGCACGCACTTTGTGCGCCCGGCATTCTCGGTCCGCAGGCATTTGGGAGACGATTTCATGTTGCCATTTCAGCTTTCGTTGCTGGCGTACATCGGCCCGGAGACCGCGCTGCCGGTGGCGTCTGCTCTGGCCGCCATCGCCGGCGTCTGCCTGACGTTCTGGCGTTACATCCGCATGCTGCTGTCGCGCTGCTGGCGTTTCGTCACGCGGCGCGGCGCAGAATCGCCAGAATTACCGTTGAAGCAATGAGAAAATGCGCAAAGTCGAATGCCTCAATGAACTCATTCGACATTTGCACATTCCTACATTCTCCACTTGCCCCTCGACCCACATGCCCCCGTGCCGCCAGGTCGTGATCCTCGGCTTCGACGGTCTTGAGCCGTCGCTGGTGGAGTCGCTGCTTGCCGCGGGGCAATTGCCGCACTTCGCGGAATTGCGCAGCCGGGGTGGCATGGCGCGCGTCGCCACGACGACGCCGGCACAAACGCCGGTCGCCTGGTCGACCTTCGCCACGGGCGTGAATCCGGGACGGCACGGGATCTTCGATTTCCTGCGGCGCAACCCGGGGACGTACCTGCCCGAACTGGGACTGACCCGCTACGAGCAGAAAAACGCATTTGTACCGCCGAAGGCCGTCAATCAGCGCCGCGGCCGGACTGTGTGGGAGCACCTGTCCGACGCCGACATTCCGTCAGTGGTGATCCGCTGCCCCTGCATGTACCCGCCGGCGCCGATCAAGGGGCGCGTCTTGTGCGGCATGGGTGTGCCCGATCTCCGGGGCGGCCTTGGCACGCCGACGTTCTTTACGACGGATGACACGACGCAGCCGCTGGAGAGCGAGAACGTCGTGCGACTCAGGCCCACCGGTACAGACTCGTTCGTAGGTCTCTTGCCCGGTCCCCACAATCCCCGCAAAGGGGGCTCCTTTGAGTGCGAGCTGACGTTTCACGTGAAACGCACCGAGCAAGAGGTCACGGTCCATTCCTCGGGAACGCCCGCGCAGCTCTCCAGTCCACTCGGCGGCTGGAGCAACTGGCTCCATCTCTCGTTCAAGACCGGCCTGATGCAGACGGTGCGCGGCATGGTGCGGCTGCACGTCCGCCGACTGACGCCGCACGTGGAGATTTACGCATCGCCCGTGAACTTTGACTCCGCCGCGCCGACGTTCCCCATCAGCGCCCCGGCCACTTATGCGACCGAAATCGAGGCGCAACTCGGCACGTATTACACAACGGGCATGGTCGAAGACCACACCGGCCTCGGAAACGGCAGGATCGACGAACACACCTTCCTTGCCCAGTGCGACGACGTCTATCGCGAACGGGAAGCGATGCTGCTGTGGGAACTCGAACGGCAGACCTCGGGCTGTCTGTTCTGTCTGTTCGACACGCCCGACCGCGTGCAGCACATGTTCTGGAAGCACCACGCTGCGGCCGACGGAGAGTATCGCGACGTCGTCGCCGCGCAGTACCGCCGCTGCGACGCCACGATCGGCAAGGTTCTGGAACGCGTCGGTCCCGACACGCTCGTCATCGCGCTGTCGGATCACGGTTTCGGCAGTTTCCATCGCGGCGTGAACCTCAACTCCTGGCTGCACGGGCAGGGCTTGCTGGCGTACAAGCCGGGAACCGGCGACGAACCTGGCCGCGAGTTCTTCCACGATGTGGACTGGTCGAAGACTCAGGCCTATGCCGTCGGTCTTGGCGGCATTTATTTGAATCGTGCCGGCCGCGAACGAAACGGGATCGTCTCCGACACCGACGCCGCTCCGCTGGCCCGGCAGATTGCCAATCGCATCGCCGGTCTGGTCGACGGGGCACGGCAGTCCGTCGCCGTACGCCGCGCCCGAGTTCGCGACGACGTTTACACGGGCGACATGGCCGGAGAAGCACCGGATGTTCTGGTCGACTTCTCCGCCGGGTATCGCGCGTCGTGGCGAACAGCACTTGGCGGGGCAGCGGCAGATGTCATGGAAGACAACACCCGCGCGTGGGCCGGCGATCACATCGTCGATCCCGAACTGGTCCCCGGCGTATTGCTGATGAATCAGCCGTTTTGCGGCGACGGCGCCCGGCTGCTCGACATGGCGCCGACGGTGGTCAACGCACTGGGACTGCCACCGCAGCCCGCCTTCGAAGGAGCGTCGCTGCTCCCATGAGAATCCTCGTCATTGGACTCGATGCGGCAGTCCCCGAACTGCTCCTGCAGGATCCGGAGCTGGTGAACCTGCGCCGGCTGATGGAGGCCGGTTGCTTCGGTTCGCTGGAAAGTATCGTCCCGCCGATCACCGTTCCCGCTTGGATGTGCATGGCGACGAGCCAGGACCCCGGTTCGCTGGGAGTCTACGGCTTCCGCAATCGTCGCGACCACTCCTACGACGGGCTGGAAACGGTCAATTCGCGATCGATTCGCGCAGTGTCGCTGTGGGATCAGATCGCCATGGAAGGCAAGCGGGCGACGATCGTCGGGGTGCCGCCGAATTTCCCGCCGCGAAAGACCAGCGGCGTTTCGGTCGGGTGCTTCCTGACGCCCGACTCACAGACGCAGGTGTTTACGTTCCCCGAGCGATACAGCGACGAGATTCGCGAACTTGTCGGCCAGTATCCGGTGGACGTGAAAGGCTTCCGCACCGAGAACAAGGCCTGGCTGCACGACGAAATTCGCCAGATGACGACGAAGCACTTCGCCGTCGTGCGGCATTTGCTCACGAACACCGAGTGGGACTACTTCCATTTCGTCGAAATTGGCCTCGACCGGATTCAGCACGGGTTCTGGAAACACCACGACCCGCTGCACCGACAGCATCCGGCCGGTTCCCCCTTCGAGAGCGTGATCCGCGATTACTACCGGCAGCTCGACGAGGAAATCGGCTCGATTCTGGAACTGCTCGACGAAGAGACGGCCGTGCTGGTCGTGTCCGATCACGGCGCCCGGCGGCTCGACGGCGGCTTCTGCGTCAACGAATGGCTGATCCGCGAAAATGAACTGGCGCTGCACTCCTACCCGGACAAGGTTACACCGTTCGCCCAACTCGACGTGGACTGGAGCCGCACGCGGGTCTGGAGCGAAGGGGGCTACTATGCCCGCGTGTTCCTGAACGTCAAGGGGCGCGAGCCGCAGGGGACCATCGAGCCGCGCGACTACGAAAAAGTTCGCGACGACATCAAATCGCGTCTGGAAGCGACCCTGGACGACGAGGGGCGCCCGCTCGGCACGGTCGTGTTCCGGCCAGAAGAGGTGTATCGGGATGTTCGTAACGTCGCGCCCGATCTGATCGTCCACTTCGGCGGACTCGCGTGGCGGTCGATCGGCGGCGTTGGCTACCCCGAGCTGCACATTCAGGAAAACGACACCGGTCCGGACGACTGCAATCACTCGCAGTTCGGGGCCTTCGTGCTGGCAGCGCCGGGTTGTCCGCTGCTGGGCGAGATTTCGAACGCACACCTGCTCGACATCGCGCCGACGCTACTGACGCTCGGCGGCTACGACGTGCCGTCAACGATGCAGGGAACGTCGCTGCTGTCGAAAGAGAGCGGGCTGGCGGCCGTCGGCGCCGGGTACTCGGAGGACGATGAAGCCATCGTCCGCAGCCGGCTGGCCGGCCTGGGCTATATCTGAGCCGAGGATGCGGGCGTCAGGGCTGTACATCTTCAAATGAGATCGAGTGCATGGCCGTAGGAACCGTCCAGAGCGTTGATCCACTGCACGAAGCAGCGGCGCGGGTCGTGCTGGCTGGCGAAAGGCCGTCGAGCGCGAAGCGCCGCGGTTGCCAGTGGTGCGTACGCGACGTCGTCTGGCTGTCGGCGTGCTGCGGCCTGGCTGCCGGCTTCATCGAGTCGCTGTACTGGTTCGTGACACGCTTCGTGCTGGGGGAGTTCACGTACGTCCACGACGACGTGTTCTGGATGGCGCCGGTCGCATACCTGGTGTTGTTCCTGGTGATTGGACTGCCCGTCAGTTGGCTGATGCGCCGGGTTGGCCAGCCAGCAGCCGGGACGGCAGCAATCATCGTGCTGACGATGGCGGGGAGCCTGTGTGCGCTATCGCTATTTCCTCAAGTGCACCTGGCCGCACAGTTGCTTCTGACGCTGGGGGCCGCGACGCAATTCGCCCGCTGGAGTGAACAGCATCCGCACCATGCCCGCTGGATCGTTCGTCGCGCGGCTGCGTTGCTCGGCCTGGCGACGGTCGTCGTGGCGATCGGCCAGGTGGGACAACGGATGTACGTGGAACATGTGCGGCTGCCCGCACTCCCCGCAGCGGCCAAACAGGCGCCGAACGTCCTGCTGGTTGTCCTTGATACGGTCCGCGCCGATGCCCTCGGCGCGTACGGGGCGACCGGCGATGCGACTCCCCGGCTCGATGCTCTTGCTCGTCGTGGCGTCCTGTTCGAGCAGGCGACCAGCACGGCGTCATGGACGCTGCCGGCCACGGCATCGCTGATGACGGGCCGACTCCCGAGCGAACTGTCCGCCGACTGGCTCAAGCCACTCGACGCACAGCAGTACGCACTGGCCGAACTGATGCGGGACAACGGCTACGCCACGGCGGGTTTCGTCGGCAACTACAAGTACGCAACCGCCGAAACCGGGCTGGCACGTGGTTTTGCGCATTACGATGCGCATTCACACTCGCTGCGCGAGCTTGTGGCCTGCACCGCCGTCGGCCGAGCGCTGTTTTTCAGCCGTGCACTCCCGAACCTCGGTTGTTATTGCGATCCCGTCCGGCGCACCGCCCGGGAAGTCAATAATCGCTATCTGGCCTGGGCGGACGCTCATCGGGAGCAACCGCAGTTCGCGTTCATCAATTACCTCGACGTGCACGACCCGTATGCCGCACCGGCTCCCTATGACACGCACGCACCGTCCGATGCAGGCGAGCGTTCCTTACTGCGGTTCTGGTGGTTCCTGCAACGCGACACGTTGACGTCCGATGAAGCGGCACTGGCCCGCAATGCCTACGACGACTGTCTGCGGTATCTCGACGACGAGATCGGTCGACTGCTCGGTGAGCTGGACGCTCGCAACGTGTTGAAAAACACGGTGGTGATCATCACGGCCGACCACGGCGAACACTTCGGTGAACACAACCTGTGGCTGCATGGCAATAGCCTGTATCAGCCGCTGGTGCATGTTCCGCTGATGGTGATCGCACCGGGACGGGTTCCTGAAGGCCGGCGTATCGCGGCGCCGGTTTCCACGGCCGATATCGCGGCCACACTGCAGGACGTCCTGGGACTCCGCTCCGGCGCCATGCCGGGCCGCTCTCTCGCTGCGCTCTGGAACGGGACGGAGAGCGAACCCCGACCGGTGATTTCCGAAGTCCTCACGCCCCCGATTACGCCACCGTGCCAGGGGGCATCGCCGATTTTCCGCGGCTCGATGCGCTCGGTGCGTCTGGGCGATCTGAAGCTGATTTGTAATGAGGACAGCGGCGAAGAGCTGTTTGATCTGGCGACCGATCCGTCCGAGTCGCAGAATCTGGCGGCGCTGCCGGAGCGGCAGGCTGACGTCGAGCGCCTCCGGTCCCTGTTCAAAGCGCCACAGTCGACTGAAGTCGAGTCCGACCCGGCGCGGCTGACCGCTGATCGCTGACCGCTATTTGCAACTTGTGCACGCACACAATGTAGTTCGTGCCATTCGCGTAGTCGGCAGGCGGCCCGATGCCGAGTTTTGCGTCTCACTCTGATGGCGCGATTCATCAGACCCGCGACAGCCTTCCGTGCGGACTCTTCCGCACCGGCAGTTTGTGCCGACCGCAAGTGACGTCTGCGCGGCATTTCGCAAATCGGCACACCGTTCGCATTTCCTGCTCTCACACTTCACGCGAACGGGTCCACCCAAGAGTGCCGCACGCCGCGGTGCATGACGACGACACGCCCGATCGCAACCAAGGGACTGCACCAATCAATCAGGAGAGTCGCCATGTTGCGACATATCACTTTTGCTGCTGCTGTGACGATGTTGGCTTGTAGTGTGGCTTCCGCTCAGTATCCCGTCGCCCCGTTCGGGAGTTACAGCGGATATCGACTCTCTCCGGTGGCGGCCACGACCTCGCCGTACTACGGAGCGGGATACAACTACGGAACCGGATACAACGGAATCCGTGCAGGGGGCTGCGTCGGCGGGAACTGTCCGACGGGGAATTGCGCGACCGGCAATTGCCGGACGGGCAACTGCGCCGGTGGCGTCTGTCGGACCGGCAACTGCCCGAATGGAAACTGCGGTAGCAGCGGGATGGTTTGCGGTCCGAACGGCTGCTACTCGACCGGGAATTCCCGCATCCCGGTGACTGGTCAGTGGCGGAACGGCATGTGGGTGCCAAACACTGCGTATCGGCCGGTGTACAATCCCTCGGTGTACGACCCTTCCGTGTACCGGGATCGTAACCTGCCGGTGACAGGCGGCATCCGCTGGTTTCCGTCGGTGACTGGTGCGGTCAATCCGTACAATACCTACACGGGGCCGGGCGTTCTGTACTAAGTCACATCAGACTCTCAGCGTCCCGGGCGCACTTCTGCGTCCGGGACGTTTTTTTGTTGCGCTGCGACAAGATTGGAATCGCTGCGAAGGCCGGTGGTCGAAGCGGTCGACCGTCACTACAATTCCGCGTCCTGCTGACAAGACCGCCCGCACACAAGGATCGTGAATCGTGGCCAAGCGCGCCGCCCCGGCGATTGAACAGACTGTCGAAGAGGCCACCCAGGAGATCGGCCGCACTCTCTGGCGGCATCTCGAACGCCGCCGGCCGACTATCTTCGAGCAGCGGTGGTGGCTCGACCATGTCCTCGAATGGGCGATGGCCGATGAATCGGTCAAGGTGCAGATGTTCCGGTTCGTCGACGTGCTGCCGATGCTGAAGACGCACGAGGCCGTGACGGCCCATCTGCACGAGTATTTCGACGAGGTCCGCACGCACCTGCCTTCGGCCGTGCGGCTGGTCGTCGATCACAGCGACATGAATGCGCTGACCAGCAAGGCGGTGGCGTACAGCACGCGGACCAACGCCCGCAGGATGGCGGAGCGGTTCATCGCCGGCTCACGCGTGGAGGAAGTGCTGCAGAGCGTCGCGAAGCTGCGGCGGAAGGGGCTGGCGTTCACGCTGGACCTGCTGGGCGAGGCGGTCGTCAGCGAGCAGGAGGCCGATGCGTACCAGAAGCAGTATCTGGATTTGATTACAGGGCTTGCGCCGCTGGTCGGACGCTGGACCGAATCGCCGCAAATCGACCGCGACGACCAGACGTGGATTCCCCGCTGCAATGTCTCCCTAAAGTTGTCGGCGCTCTACAGCCAGTTCCGGCCGATCGATCCGGTGGGGACGGCAGCGGCCGTAAAAGAGCGGCTGCGACCGATATTGCGCGCGGCCCGCGAACTTGATGCGTACGTGCATGTGGACATGGAGCATTACGCGTACAAGGACCTGACGCTCGACATCTTCAAGCAGGTGTTCATGGAAGACGAGTTCCGCGACTGGATCGATTGCGGAATCGTGATCCAGGCCTACCTGCCGGACGCCGAGCGGGACCTCCGCGATCTGCACGCCTGGGTGAAAAATCGCGGTGCGTCGATCTGTGTGCGACTGGTGAAAGGAGCTTACTGGGACTACGAAACGGTGGTCTCGAGCTACCGGGGCTGGCCGTGCCCGGTGTTCACCGAGAAATGGCGGTCGGACGACAACTACGAGCGGCAGACCCGGTTCCTGATGGAGAATTACCGCGACCTGCGGCCGGCGATCGCGTCGCACAATCTGCGGAGCCTGGCGCACGCGATCGCCTGGAGTCACGTGCTCAAAGTGCCGCAGAACGCGTGGGAGATCCAGATGTTATATGGCATGGCCGAAGAACAGGCGCAGCTCTTCGCCGAGCGTGGGCACCGCGTGCGGATCTATACGCCGTTCGGTGAGCTGATTCCGGGGATGGCATACCTCGTGCGGCGCCTGCTGGAGAATACGTCGAACGACTCATTCCTGCGGCACGCGTACGACACGAGCGTTTCCGTCGAAGACCTGCTGCAAAAGCCGGCGGACGTCGGTGCACGGCAGCAGACGGCAGTGGCAGTTTGAAGCGCCTGACGTCTGAGTTCGACGTGAGCCACTCACGCGTCGATCTTCTTGCTGTTTTTTCAGCGTCTGTGTACCGTCCGGCATCCCCTGATCTCTCCCAGGATTCACACGGATGTCCGAACCTCTCGCAACCGAAGGCACTCCCGGCCCGCGGACGCTCACGCGCCATCAGCGACGCGTCCTGGGCGTGCTCGTCGAAAAGGCGATCACGACGCCGAACCAGTATCCGCTGACGCTCAAGTCTGTCACGACGGGCTGCAACCAGACGAGCAATCGCGATCCGGTCGTGAACTACACCGAGGAACAGTGTCAGCAGTATCTCGACGAATTGCGGGCGCTGGGCCTGGTCGCGTGCATTCATACGGAGAGCGGCAGAACCGAACGGTTCCGCCACTACATCCGCAAGGCGTACCCGTTCACCGAGCCGCAACTGGCGATCATGACCGAGCTGTGGCTGCGCGGCCGCCAGCAGCCGGGCGAACTGCGGACCCGCGCCAGCCGGATGGCGCCGCTGGATTCGCAGGAGCAGCTCCGTGCCGAGCTGACGAGCCTGATGGAACAGGGGTTCGTCCAGGCCGACGGTCCGCTGGATCGTCGCGGCGTGCTGGTCGATCACGGGTTTTATCCGCCGCACGAGGTGCAGCGGATGGAGCGCCGCACCGCGGAGTCGACCGAGAGTCCTGGTGACGACGAGCCGGCGGCAGCCGCAATGCCGTCGCGTCCGGCGGTGTCCGCTGCGAATACCAACGGTCTTGCGGCTGAAGTGGCGCGGATTTCGGCCGGGCAGGAGGCACTGCTCGCGGAGATCGACGAGCTGCGTGGCAAGCTGAACAGCGTGACAGACGAACTCGCCGCGCTCCGCCGCAGCCTGGGCGCTTAAGGGGTGCCACGGGCTTTACCCGTGCAGAGCAGCAGGACGTGACGCCCCGACGCACTGGCGAAGCCAGTGGCACCCGGCTCTCACCACTGTCGGCGACCCCTGACCTCCGACCTCTGACTTCCGTCCGCCGCCTTCCCCTTGACGACAACCGTCGTCGGCCTTAGACTCGCGGACGACATCTGTCGTCACGCTGTGCACACGGAAGGATTCGCAGATGCCTGAAGGCACCCTGACCCCGGCTCAATACGAAATTCTCAACATCGTGTGGGACGTCGGCCCAGACGGCGCGACCGTCGCCGAAATCTGGCACGTGATCTCCGAATCTCGCTCCGTGGCCCGCACGACGATCCTCAATCTCGTCGATCGGCTCGAGAAGCGGGGCTGGCTCAAGCGCCGCGATGCCGAAGGGGGCGCACGCTACACCGCCGCTGTCAGCCGCGATCGGACCAGCGCCGCACTCGCGGATGATTTTGTGGACACGTTTTTCGACGGCTCCGCGGCCAATCTGGTGATGAGCCTGCTCGGCACGTCCAAGCTCGACGCGGACGAGATCCGCCGGCTGCGCGACGTCTTGAATCAGCCGCCTCCGAAAAGCCGGGCCGGGCGAAGGGGGGCGACTGGCGATCGAGTTGCCGCAAAGCGTCGGTGCCGTGGCGGCGTGGCTGGGGGTGACCGTCTTGGCCGCAATCGCCATGGCGTCGCTGGTCCTGAGTGCGATCGGACTGCTGGTCGCGCGCGGGGCCGCGCGACGATCGGGCGCTGTTGCGGCACGGCGTCCTGCTGAGCCAGCGCTGTGCGCCCTGCATGCTGCCGGTCAGCGCCATTTGCCGCGTCATGGATCGAAGTCGACTGGCTGCGACTCCAAGTCCTGCAGTTCTCGCAGGACTTGCGCCACTGGCTCCGCCAGTGCTTCAGCGAACGTCGCCGGGCGCTGAATTGCACGCGTGCCGCAAGATGTTCCCGACAACATCACCGCGCAATTAGCGGTGACGAACAGCACGCTGACAACTCTGTCCGCCGAGGAAATCCCCGCCGGCGCCATCCTGCCGGGACAAGTGCCTGGTACCACTGGCTCCGCCAGTGTGTCTGCCTCACAATCGGCTGGTGAATGCCGCGCTCGACGTCAGCCACACTGTCTCCTGGCATCACCGCCGCTGGCATTTCAACTGCGGCCGTCGGCCTCTGGTTTCTCGGCACGCTGGTGTCACTGGTCCGCACGCTGCGCGCCGCCTCCGGCGTCGCCCGGCTCGTGAGGCATTCGACGCCCGTGGCGGATCCGCTGGCAACTGCGTTACTGGCCGAACTCTCGACCGCCATGCGGCTCCGGCGGCCTCCCGTTCGCGGTCGACCGCGCGGATCCGGGTTCCCTTCGCCTGGGGTCTCGCCCGGCCAGTCGTCGTCGTTCCCCAGCATCTGCTGGAACCGCAGAGCACAGATCGCGTGCGACCGATCCTGATCCACGAGCTCGCCCATGTCCGTCGCCGAGACGTCTGGATCGGCACGCTGCAGCGAGTCGTGGCCGCGCTGTACTGGTGGAATCCGCTGGTGCACGTCGTCAATTCCCGGCTGGCCGACGCCCGCGAAGAAATCTGCGACGCCCATGTGGTGGTGGGCGGCTGCCCGTCGGCGACTACGCCGAAATCCTCGTCGAGCTGGCCACGCAAATCTCGCCGCCGCAGCCGGCCGCCGCGCTCGGCCTGCTCTCCCGTTCACAGCCGCAACTCACCCGTCGCGTCCAACACCTCCCCCGGAGGATCATCCGATGTCGACTTCGCTCCACAAGCTGGCTCGAGTTTCCACGCCCATGGGACTGTTCTGCGTGCTGACGGCCGTCGCAGTCCTGGATGGCCTGCGTGCTCATTGACAATCGCTCACACGCATATTCCTCGGCATGGGATGGTTACGTCTCTCCGATTCGAACTGGTCTCCGAATTCACGCACAACGGGGTCAGCGAAGTGCATCCAAACTACTTCCGCCCCAGCCCGTCACGGTGACCAGCGTGCAGCCGGCGAGCCAGTCGTCGAGCTACGCCCACTGTGCCTGCGCCTGCCGGAGCGGTGGCGCGCCCGTCGTCGGCGGCGGTGCAATGCTCGTACAGCAGCCGACGTCGGACGACGATCCATTTACGCGGCCCTGGGAACCGATCTCGATGTTGACATGATCCTGCCTCAAAGCGCCACCGTCGTCGCTGACCCGCTGGATGCCGCTCAGCCCTCTGCGGACGAGCTTGCCCAGCGCCCTGCTGGCGGCGGGAGAGCGACGTTGGGTCGGGAACAAGACGAAGAGGAATCGTTCCCGACACCCGCCCGAAGGGGCCGCGGTGCAGCGATGATGGCGCCGCCAGCCCGCATGATGATGGGCGGCATGGGCATGGCAGGGAGAGACAACGACGAAGATGGGTCAATGAGGGGCGTCGCCACCGCTATTCCCCGCACTGCATTCCAGGGCCTCGCCGTGATCGAACTCCTCGGCAACGATGACGGCTCGCTCAACGACATACGCTGGTTCACGGAATCGCTCGGCACGGGCGAAGACGCCTTCACGAAACTCGCCGAACGAGTCACGGAATTCGCCAGCCGGAGTGCACAGGGAATCACCGTAAACGTCCCGGCCGGAACCGACCGGGTGGCTGTGGGATTCGGACTGCGCATAGCGAATGAAGACGACAATCCATTCGTCGCGCCGAGAACTGACGGTGGAGGGGCACGTTCGGCTGCCCTAATGTTCGGCACTCAAGGCAACGTACAACTCGCCGCCCAGGTCACGGCCAGCGGCAACTTGCGCTACGAGCACGTCGCCCGTGTCGTCGCGCTCTGCCAGCCACACGTCCAGCGCGTGATCCTCGCCGAGCCGAACCTGACGTCGCAGATCACCCTCACCCTCGGCTTCGTCCGCGACGGCAGCGGCAAGCAGATTTCATCCTCGCCGGTGCTGATCTGGAACAATGCCGTTACGCCGGTGGTCACGCCCGCCCCCACGGTAAACGACGACTTCGGCGGCAGTGCAGTCGTCGCTGGATACTCGGACCCGCACGACGAGATCGTCACCGTCGAACAACTGACAGGTAAGCTCCTCCAGTGGCGACAAATACGAACCGATGAAGACGCGCCGAAAACTCTGACCACCACGATCCGCGCCGACACCGGCGTCGATCCCAAGCTCGTCGAGCAGGTCGTGCAGGTCACGCTGCCCGCCGGGGTGGAACGGGTGATTTTGCAGCCGCTGGGGCAACCGCAGGAAGTGAAGGCGGTCATTCTCGAGTACTCGCAGTCGGGCAATGAGACTCGTGTCGTCGTTTCCATTGGAGCCGATGACGGTCTGCAAGTTGGAACTCGGCTGACCTGCCAGACCAAAGTACTTGGCATCGTCGAGGAGAAAAGCGGCCCAGTGCCCGTTGAGCACTACGAAGCAGGGATTCTCCGGGTGCTTGAGCTGCAGCCCGATAAGGCGACATGCCTGCTGGAACTGGGAGGGGGCCGCCCCGACGTCGGATCGGAAGTCAGACTTCAAGCGACGCCTGCCGCCGAGCAAGCGCCGGCCGTCGAACCAGCGGAGGCAGACAACCAGCCGGAAGATTTTCAGCCGCCGCAAGCGCCCGTCGCGAACGACGACAAGCCGATTTGACGCGGACGGCGTGAATACTCAGCGAAAGGGATTTGAACCACAACGGCACAACGGACACGACGCAAAAGACCCTTCTTTCTCGTTGTGCTCGTCGTGTCGTTGTGGTTCCTCCTTGGGCGGGCGAGGCTCCCGCCGAGCCGCTCGTGTGCGAAGGCTGTCTATAGCAACGAAGTGGCACACGACTTGCGCTCGGAACAATACACTTCGTCCGAGGTTCTCTCTCTGAGAGGCGGTTGAAAGATTGTGCGCTCGGCAACGCGCGCGGCTCGGCAGGAGCCGCGCCGGTTAGCAAGCGAATGGGGATCGTTTCGCTCCCTTACGGTCGCGGCTCGTCTCGTGGTGTTGTGTCAGTGTGACTACCGACGCCGCGTCACACGAGTTCGCGGATCGGCGGGCTGCGGTCGATCAGCGACAAGAGGTCGCGCGGCAGGTCGGGGCGGGCCCGCAGAGCCGAAACATCGAACAGCGTGTGCAACACCGTTCCCAGCAGGTTTTCCGGTGTCACCGGGTCGCCGTGCGGCTCCTCGGCCTTGGACGTCGAGCGTCCGATGACTTGGCCCATCGGCAACCCGCCGCCGGCGAAGGCCAGCGTGCTCAGCCGCGGCCAGTGATCGCGGCCGCCGTGCTCGTGCACGCGCGGCGAGCGCCCGAACTCGCCGGTCAGGATGAACAGAATCCGCTCGCTCAGCCCGCGCTCGGAGACATCGTCCAGAAACGTGCTGACGGCGACGTCGACCGGCGTCCCCAGCCGCCGCATGCCGACCGGCATGTTCATCTGCGTCGGCCCGCCGTGCATGTCCCAGCCGGCGTTGTGAATCGTGACGAACCCGCAGCCTGCTTCACAGAGCCGCCGCGCCAGCAGCAACTGGTGGCCGAGCGTCGACGGCCTGTCTGTCCAGATGCCCGTCAGAAACCGTGACGTGTCGTAGCGGGCGATGAGCCGCGGGTCTTCGTCCGATAGATCGAACGCCGTCTTGGCCTGTCCCAGCAGCAGGTCCAGCGCCTGGGCATCGAAACTGCCGCCCCCGCGCGGTCCACCATCGCCTTCGAGTGCCGCACGCTGCCGGTCGAGTGCCAGCTGCAGTCCGCGCCGGTCATCCAGTCGCCCACGCGGGACGTTGAGTTCCATGTCGGATTGCAGTTCGGCATCGCCGCCGATCGCAAACGGAGCATAGCCGCCGCCGAGTTCTCCCGGCCCGGCCGCTGCCAGCAGCCGCAGCCGCTCCTTGTCGAACTGCCGATCCACCTCCGCAGCGCCGCTGTAGATCTGCCACGGAATCCCCGCAGTTGGTCGCACGAGCGCCCGCAGCCGCGCCGCGACTGAACCCATCCCCGCCTTGTGGATCGGGTTCCCGCCGCGGATCACCTGCTCGACCGCCAGCGTGTGATCGGCGATGTCGTGTGTGAACGACCGCACCACGGCCAGGCGATCCGCCCGCTCCGCCAGCCCGGTGAAGGTCCCGCCGAAGGTCACACCGGGCAGCGCCGTCGCGATTTCGCCGGTCACACTGCGGAATTCCGCTGGCGCACTCCCCTTCGGGTCAAACGTCTCAATCTGGCTCGGCCCGCCGGTCAGAAACAGCAGGACGATCGATTTGTCACGGAGCGGATTCTCTTTCGCCGCGGCGCGCGCCGCGAGGAGGTCGGCGAGCGTCAGCCCGCCCAGCGAGAGCGAACCGATCCGCAGGACATCGCGGCGACGGATGCCGGCGCAGTCGCGTGTCTCTGCTGCCGAGCCGATTGAAAGCATCGCTGCCGCCTCCCGTGGCGAACCGGTAACGCATCGACATTCTCTAATGTGTCGTCTGTCATTGCAACGGCAGAGTGTGAACCACAACGACACGACGGACACAACGAAGAGGCCGTTCTTCTTACGTCGTGTCCGTCGTGTCGTCGTGGTTACTCTTTCCAATGAAGGCAACGAACCGCGGCGGCATTGGCGACTCAAACCGCAGCTCGCGTCCGGTCATGGGATGTTTGAACCCCGTGACGGTGGCGTGCCGCGAATCGCTTCGCCTTCCAGCGTCGATGCCGCCGTTGGCCGGGTCGTACTTGTCGTCGCCGACGACCGGGTGTCCCGCTTCGGCGAAGTGCACGCGGATCTGGTTCCGCCGGCCGGTCTCCAGTTGCACCTGCACGAGCGTCGCGCGGTCGAGCTCCTGTTCGACCCGGTAGTGCGTGACGGCGTCTTCGCCCGGCTCGTCATCGGGCACGGAAAATCGCCGCAGGTCCTTGCCGGTCCGCAGTTGACTTGATTGTTCCGGTCGGGTGCTTGAGCCGACCGGCGACAATCGCGACGTAGACCCGTTCGACCGTGTTCTCGAACTGGTGCTCGGAGCCCCTCGATGGCCAGCAGGTGCGGGTGCTTGGCGAACACCAGTAGTCCCGACGTTCCCCGATCCAGCCGATGCACCGCGATCGCCCGCCCCCGTCGGCGTTTTGCGCAACGTGCTCGGCCGTGGCAGGTCCAGCGTATTGGTCTCGCCGGCGCCGGTGGTGAACACTGAGCACCCCGGCCGCCTTATCGACGACCAGGATATCTTCGTCCTCGTGAATCAGCTTGTACTCGCCCGCACTCGTTCGGGCGGCGGCGCGTGATAGCGTCGATGCGAATCATGCCGACCCGCACGACATCGCCGCCGCCGACCATTTCGCCCGGATTCAGACACTCGGCATCGTTGCGGGAGACGCACCGATGGTGAAACAGGCCTTTGATATCGTCACGCGCGAACGACCGGTCAGCACCTGCACGATCCGGATCGATCCGTCCGGCTTCGGCGACGGTTCGCTGCACATCCACGATCGGCATACGACTCCACCGCTTAGTCACGCATCACAGAAGTCGGGCGGCACATATTTGCCGTCCGGCCAACGCCGGCGTCCCCAGTTCTCGAACCAGCGCGGATACCGGCGCGCCCGCCGCGAGAGCCGCATGGCCCGGAGAGCAGCATCGCCCAGGAACTCCAGCGTCAAATCGCCCGTGTTTCGCGCCGATCCAGCCCGCGCGAATCGTCAGCACAGCAAAGGCGATCAATGCGATCGGATACGACAGCACGTGCAGCACCGCCAGTACGCGGACATACAGCGGCCAGGGATTGGGTTCGTTGTTGGTCAATGGCAAAGGGTTAATGGTTAATCGTTAACTGCCGGAAAGCAGATTGTGCCTGTGACGCCATCGATTGCGACTTCCAATTGACCATTGACCATTAACTATTGACCATTAACCTTCCGCTCGTGGATCCAGTCAGTGTGGAACGTCTCGCCGCGCGGCTTGTCGAGCCGCTCATAGGTGTGCGCTCCGAAGTAGTCCCGCTGCGCCTGCAGCAGGTTCGCCGGCAGCCGCGCCAGGCGGTAGCCGTCGTAGTAGCTGAGGGCGGCGGCGAAACCGGGTACCGGAATGCCGAGCAACACGGCGGTTGAGACCACCCGACGCCAGCTCTGCTGCGCCTTGCTGATCGCCTGCTTGAAGAAGTCGTCCAACAGGTTCTCCAGCTGCGGTTCTTGTCGAACGCCTGCTTGATGTCCTCTCCAGAACACGCTGCGGATGATGCACCCGCCCCGCCATAGCAGCGCGATGCTGCCGTTGTTCAGCTTCCAGCCGAACTCCTTGGCTGCCGCGTCGAGCTGCACGAAGCCCTGTGCGTAACTGACGAGCTTCGAGGCATACAATGCCCCGCGGACGTCGTCGATAAACGCTTTTTTGTCCCCCTTGTACTTGTCGCCCGGCCCGCTGAGTACCTTGGACGCTCGCACGCGTGCGTCCTTTTGCGCCGACAGGCACCGCGCGTAGACCGCTTCGGTGATCAGCGTCGTCGGCACGCCGAGGTCCAGCGCATGCTGGCTCATCCACTTGCCGGTCCCCTTCTGCTGCGCCGTGTCGAGGATGGAATCGACGAGCGAACCGCCGGTCGCCGGATCCTTCACCGTGAAGATGTCCCGCGTGATCTCGATCAGATAGCTGGCCAGCTCCCCTTCGTTCCACTCCTTGAACACGGTGTACAGCTCGTCGTTCGTGAGCCCGAGGGTGTGCTTGAGAATGAAATACGCCTCGCAGATCAGCTGCATATCGCCGTATTCGATGCCGTTGTGCACCATTTTGACATAGTGCCCGGCGCCGTCTTCGCCGACCCAGTCACAGCACGGAATATCGTCGTTCGGCCCGACTTTGGCGGAGATCGCCTGCAGAATCTCCTGCACATGCGGCCACGCTTCTTTGTGACCGCCCGGCATGATGCTGGGTCCCTTGAGCGCCCCTTCCTCGCCACCAGAGACGCCGGTGCCGATGAACGCCAGCCCAGCCTCGCGTAATGCCTTGGACCGACGGTTCGTGTCCGGGAAGTACGAATTGCCGCCGTCGATGATGATGTCCCCCTTCGACAGCAGCGGCTTGAGTTGGTCGATCACCGCATCCACCGGCGCACCGGCCTTGACCATGATCATCATCCGCCGCGGCGGCTTCAGGCTGGCGACGAATTCTTTGAGATCGTGATAGCCCTTGATCCGCGTCGCCGTGCCGGCATGCACCTTGTCCGCCGGCTCGTTCTTGAGACCGCCGACGAATTCGTCCGTTACGCTCGTCGTGCGATTGAACACCGCCACGGAAAAACCGTGGTTGGCCATGTTCAGAACGAGGTTCTGGCCCATGACAGCGAGGCCGATGAGTCCGATGTCGTGCATGACGAGTGGGTAGTTGTTAGTGGGTAGTGTGTAGCCGTTGAGCGAGGAGCCGCAGGCAACCGCGTTTCATAGATCTGCGAACACATCCTTGACAGTGACTTTCAGTCCCGGCAAATGCGGATCACCGATGAGATCTTCATCGCCGGAGAACATTTCCGGAGTCGCATCCGGCCGATGGACCACCACCGTCCGAAAATGCGGGTCGACAATCCACACCAGCGGCACGCCGGCGGTGAGATAGTCGCTGACTTTTTCCTGAATATGTTCCAGCATGTCGCTCGGCGAGAGAATCTCCACCGCCTGGAGTGGAGCACAAGTAAACAGCGTGGTCTTGTCTTCCAATTTGGGAATTGCATTTTGCTGGAACACGGCGACATCCGTCCCGACGATCGTGTCCGGCTTTCGTCGCAAGAAACTGCCCGCTTCCCCGGATGCAATCCGAAATCCACCAGACTTGCGCGTTCGACACCATTGCTTCAAAATGTCCACGACATTCGATTCGACGGTACTGTGGAACCAGCTTCGCCTCGTCATGGGCACCTCATACACGCGACCGCTGATCAGCATCCGCTCGACGTTTGGATCGTCGGGCAATGCCAGAAACTCTTCCGCCGTCATCAGCTTGTCAGTGGCAGTCGTGACCGACATCGTTCCGCTCCCTTGAATTGAGTCCGCGATCGTATTGTAGCGGACACTCCAAGCCTCGCGAACAATCAAAAAAGCGTCCCGGACGCTCACTGCGTCCGGGACGCTCGAAGATGCGGGCTCAACGGTCATCGGCGGAGCGCGGTCACGCCGTTCGTTTCGACGCCATTGTCGTCCACGATCATCGACTCCATCACCGGCGTCGCCAGCTTGTCGCTGAATTCCTTGAGCCGCGCCAGCTCCGGCGAGTCCTGGAACGTGAATCCCGATTTCTCGCCGACCAGCAGGCTCAAGAGCGTGCCGACCAGTCCGTGGCCGTTCGCACCGTTGCCGTTGTGGCCGTCTCCGCTCACAAACAGACGCTCCGGCACCAGCGGCTGCTCGCTCTCGGACAGTTCCTCGGCGACACGCGCCGCGGCGTACAGCCGCGGATCGCCATAGGCGCTGACCTTGCGCAGCAGCACTGAAGCTTCCGCCAGACCCACCTGCAGCGCGCGACGGCTCTCGCCTTTGCCCGCCAGCAGTTGCTTCTGACATTCCGCTTCGGCCAGCACGACATTCTGCTCCGCCTGCCGGCGCGATCGCGCCAGTTCGGCGTCGGCGACCACCACCGTCTGCTCCGCCTGCTTGCGGGCGCGGACGAGCTCCGCTTCCGCCTGGCTTTCGGAGATCTGCACCTGGACACGCTGGTTGGTGAGTTGGATCTGCATCTGGGCCTGTGCCTGCGCTTCGTTCAGCGCCCGCAGCTTCTCCGCCGCGACACGCTGCCGCTCGTAGGTTTCCAACTGCTCGACCGACAACTGCCTCAATCGCAACTGCTCCAGCAGCTGTTCGATCTTGCCGCTGCCTTCTTCGGTCGCCGGCTTGCCGATCAGCACGTCCACGCATTCGATGTCGAATTCGTGGAACCGCCGGCGCAACTCCTCCCGCGCTTCCTGCTGAATTACGTCACGTTCATGCAGCAGTTCCAGCATCGTCTTCTTGTGAGCCACGTCACGGAAAAACGCACTCAGCAGCGGATCGAGGGTCTGGGTGATCAGTTTCTTGACGTCTCCGAATCGTTGAATGACGCTCGGCGCACGCTGGTAGTCGATGTGCACCACCACTGAGAGCGGCAGCAACGGTTCATACGCGTCCTTGGTAACAAGGTCGATTGAACGCAGAGTTTCGTCATACTTGTGTGTTTCCGTCCGGCCGGTGATCCAGTGCAGGACGAAGTTCGTCGTCGGCACCAGCACCACGCAGCCGGCCTGAGTGTTAAACGGATACTTGCCCGGACCGAGCGGACGTTCCCACACACCGCGCTCCCCTTCGGCGACCAGTTCGCCGTGACGGAACGCATCGCCGGACCGGTCGCGGCCGTGCCGACCGAAATAGCTGACGACGACGCCCACATGGCCGATCGGCACCAGCGTTTTCGGAATCAGCTTCACCGTCGCGAACCATCGGTTGATGAAATACGTACCGTCGGTCAACGGCACATACTGGCAACCGCGTCGTCCGCCTGCCCACAGGAACGCCTCCGGGTCCTGGTAGTTGTTGTGATATCCCTGCGCTTCGACATGGGTTCCGGCCGGCGGCGCGATGATCTCACCCGGCTCCAGCGACGGGCCGTCGTGGACGGTCACGATGCCGATCGAGTCGACCATCACCTCAGTGTCGTTGATCGGGTCCACGGCCTTCACCTGCCGGCCGACGACGACCGGATCGAAGCCGCGAATGTCGGTCAGTTCCTGGCTCCATTTCTGAACGACCGCCCGTTCCTGCGCCGTTTGCAGACGCGGCAGCGCAAACAGCGCGTCCTCCGTCATCACGACAAACAGGGCCGGGTTGATCGCATATACGCCTTCGCGCAGGATCGCCCGCTGGCGACCGCGCTGTCCTAGTAACACCTCGTCCTTCTCATTCGTGATGCCGTTCAGGAACGCCCGCGCGTCCTGGAACTGGTTGCAGTCAATCACCCGACCCAGGGTCTGCTGCGGCGGCAGCGGTTGGCCGTCACGCGCGTAGACGTACCCGATTTTCCCCTGCGGGATCGTCACCAGCCGCGTCACGTGCACCGCATGCTGCCACCGCCACAGGCCCAGGTGGATGCCACCGCGCAACAGGTCGGCCTGGAAGCCGGCCTCACCGTCGAGGGCGACAATCTGCCCCTCCGGCACTGAACCGTTGAACGACCACAGCTTCTCCACGACGCCCACCGCATTGTTTGGAATGCGGCGCATTGTCAGCCAGCAGCCAAACCCGACGAGCAGTAACAGCATCATCAGGCCCATCGCGGCGCTGAACAGCGGCTTCGCCGCCGGAAACTCCGCCATGAAGGTCTGCGCCGCCATCACACCGTCGGCCAGCGACAACGGAACCTGCAACCCGCACATCTGGAACAGGAGCAACATGGCAATTCCTCCTTGGGGGTGTGACACCGCATGGACGATGATCGCAGCCCGGATCGCGAGCGCACTTGAGCCCCCACTGACGGCCGTCCGTGTGGGCTTATCGGGTGCCACTGGCTCTGCCAGTGCCAATGAGCAAGGGGCTCAGTTGGAGAACACGGGCAAAGCCCGTGGCACCCCGCGTGTTGTTTGCGTTCAGCCGCAGCGCGGCCGACCTGCGATCAGCGTCCCCGGCATCGTGACACCCCAACCGTGTGGACAGGGCTCATCGCCGCGAGGTGATCGCGCGAGAATGCCCTTTCAAATCTGGCCGAAACGACACGTTTCGACCGCCGGCGAGGTGAGCTGTCGGGCTAGGGCTTGAAAGTACCCCGAATCGCACGCGCGACTCTGCGCCCCAAGGACTGCATCGCAATCCACATTTGGGTCCCCCGCTTCGACTCCGATCGAGGAGCCGAATTAGGCTGCGGAGGAAATTATACCATTTCTGCAGGACACTGCCGTTCGCACTATGCCGATTGTGTCAGAACGTGGATTCGCCACGAGAGTTGCGTCAAAGCGATTTTCGTTGCAGCGAAGCCGTTAGATGTCGCACCGCCTGGTTCCGCTCGGCGATTGCGCACTTGGCATTCAATTCCTCATTCGACATTTGGTCATTCCACCATTCTCCCACGTGTTATCGGCTCTCAGCTTTCCCCTTCAACTCGGCGGCGCCGAGAGTGCATCAATCACGGCCCGGTCCGACCCGTCCCCCTCAAACAGCTTGCGGTTCCGCGGCGTCAGCAGATAGCCGATGCACGTCGCGTACGCTGCACACTTCAAGAACGCCCAGCCGAAAATGAACGCAAACCCGATCGCTGCACCGGCCTGCATGGCACTGGAGGTCATGGCTCGGGCACCCGGCGGAGCGCTGCCGGGCACAGTTAACATGGCCTGATTCATCTGCTGCACCATAATTGCCTGCGTGTCGTGCTGCGTCGCATAGCCAATATACGATGCGATCAACGCATGCAGAATGCCGGCCGAGAACCCGGCAATCATCCACAAGTGCGCCCGAGGCTTCAGGTTGAGTCCTCTGATTCCACCGAAAATCAAACCCACGACGGCCGCTGCGGAAACGAACATGGCGGCCACGCCAGGCACGATCCATTTGTTCTGGACTTTGACCAGTTCATTCATCATCGCTTCATTCTGCTTCTGCATCTGCTGCAACTGCGGCGTTTGCGGGGCGCCGGACATGACGGTCTTCTGAAAATCCTGGCTCAATTTCATAATCGTCGACCGAAACATCAGGCCACCGCATCCTGCGACGACGGCGAAGCCCCCAAGTACTCCGACGATCAGCGAAATAATGCACACTGCTGTCAGCCCGGCGGGACGCATGGTGTTCTCCGGTTAGGGTTCCTGCTCGATCATAACCCGTGGACGGCCGAATTTCGCAAGCGGTCGCCGCCGGCCCCGGCATCGTTTAAGATCGGAGCGACTATCCGGACCGTGGCGCCAGCCATTCGCCGGATCAACCGAATTCTTACTCGCCAGCGACGCAAGTGCCGACACTCGACCTGCCCATTGTGACGTCCGATCCCGCTCCGGCCGCAACTTCGCCGGAGTTCAGCAAGGGGACCTACGCCTTCGTCTCCCTCGGCTGTCCCAAGAACCTTGTCGACAGCGAGAAAATGCTCGGCGCGCTGGCCCTCGACGGCTACACGCTGGTGACCGATCCCGATGGCGCCGACTTTGTGATCGTCAACACCTGCGGCTTCATCGAGCAGTCGCGGGCCGAATCCAAGTCCGTGATCCGCGAGATGCTCGACCTGAAGAAAGACGGCCGCACGAAAGGCGTCATCGTCGCGGGCTGTCTCCCGGAGCGCGTGGGCGGTTCGCTGCTCGATGAAATGCCGGAGATCGACCACATCGTTGGCGTCTGGGGTCGCGACGAAATCCACCGCGTGGCCGACCGCCTCGTCGGCGGAGTGCGCGAACAGCGACAGCTCTTCCGCCCTGCTCCCATCCGTGCGCTCGACGACCGCGCGCGACTGCGCATCACTCCGCAGCATTACGCCTATCTCAAGATCTCCGAAGGCTGTGACCGGACCTGCACCTTCTGCGCGATCCCCAAGATGCGCGGCAAGCACGTCACCAAACCGATCGAGCAGGTCGTCGCCGAAGCCCGCGAACTCGCCGCCGACGGCGTGCGCGAGCTCATCCTTGTCGCCCAGGACACCACCTACTACGGCATGGACCTCTACGGCGAAGTCCGGCTCGTGGAACTGCTGCAGGAGCTGGAGCAAGTCGACGGCCTCGACTGGCTGCGCCTGATGTACTTGTATCCGGTCAACTTCACCGACCGACTCATCGACCAGATCGCCGGCTCGCAGCGCATTCTCCCTTACCTCGACATGCCGCTGCAGCACATCAACAGCCAGTTGCTCAAGCGCATGCAGCGCCGCGTCAATCGCGACCAGACAGTGACGCTTGTGGAGAAGCTCCGCGAACGAATTCCCAACCTCGTCCTGCGGACGACATTTATTGTCGGCTTCCCCGGCGAGACGGACGAACAATTCAACGAGCTGCGTCAATTTGTGGTCGACACGCATTTCGAGCGGATGGGAGTGTTCACGTTTTCGCCTGAGCCGGGAACGCCGGCGATGAAGCTCGAGGACCACCTGCCCGACGACGTCAAAGAGGCCCGCCGTGACGAGCTCATGGCCGTTCAGCAGGAGATCGCGTTCAACTTCGGCGATTCGCTCGTCGGCTATGAACTCGACTGCCTGATCGACGAACAGCTCGACGGCGACACCTGGACTGGTCGCACCTACGCCGACGCCCCCGAAATCGACGGCACAGTCGTCGTCCAGGGCCAGGGACTTCAGCCCGGTTCGCTGATTCCCGTAGAGATCGTACAGCGGCAGGACTATGATCTGGTGGGGGTGGCGGCAAGCTGATTGCAGACGCCCCAGGAGCCGCCGTCGTCGATCACTTTCCGGTTACCATGCCCAGCGGTCCGCAGACACTCGAATCAACCCGTGCCAGCGAGGTTGCGATGCGCCTGCGGCACCAGGCGCTCAACGCGCCGAACATTATTACGCTTTCCCGCCTGATTCTGTCGGTCGTTCTGTTCGCCCTGATCGACATGGGGGGCTCGTGGCGGACGGCGACCGCGGTGTTCATTGTCGCTGCCAGCACCGATTTCCTCGACGGCTACATTGCCCGCAAATACGGTCTCGTTACCGTCCTCGGACGCGTCCTCGACCCGTTCGTCGACAAGATCATCATCTGCGGCGCGTTCGTCTTCCTGCAGAAGTGGCCGAGCAGCGGCGTCACCGCGTGGATCACGTTCATCGTGCTGGCCCGCGAAATGTTCATCACCAGCTTGCGGACGTTCCTGGAGCAGCGCGGACAGGACTTCTCCGCCAAGTGGAGCGGCAAGATCAAGATGATCCTGCAATGCGTGGCGGTGCCGGCGTGTCTACTGTCGCTCAGTCCCGAGTTTCGGGCGTGGCTGGAACCGCGAATCTCCATCGAGACGTTTTTCCACTTTCGCGATCTCTGTCTGTATGCGGCCGTGGCCGCGACGATCTATAGCGGCGCCGAGTACACCTGGCGCGCCGCGCGGCTGCTCGCCCGCGTGGATCAGAACCCGAAATCGTGATGTCGCTCGACCCCACCCAGCCTGCTCCGGCCCGCGACACCGGGATGCGCGTCCTGCTGTTCGGCATGCTGGCCGCGGCGATCGTCCTGTCGGTGTTCGCCTGGTTGACTGGACCCGAAGCCCCGCCGGCGCCGATCGACGGGATCGAAGTCACGCTGACCGACGACAACTTCCAGCACGAGGTGCTCGATCAGCCGGGCTTCGTCCTGGTCGACTTCTGGTTTGAAAGCTGTCCCCCGTGCCGGCGCATGAAGCCTGTCGTCGCGCACCTGTCGGTCAACTATCGCGACCGGGTCAAAGTCGGCAAGCTGGATGTCGACGCATACAACGACACGCCGCTGAAGCTCGGCCTACAGGCCTTTCCGACGCTCCTGCTGTACCACGACGGCCAGCTCCTCGCCCGCTGGGACGGGTACGGCGGACTGAAGGAAATGTCGCGCTGGCTCGACGAGCAGATCGCGTCTGTCGGTTCACCCGGCGGCGCCTGAGACGCCTCGGAGCGATACTTCCGTGTGGCCTGCCACGATCGACTCGGTCGAACAGCTCGATGAACTCCTGAGCCGTCCCGGTCCGGCGGCACTTGATGCGCTGCGCCGCAGTCCGGGCGATGTCCTCATTCTCGGCGCCGCAGGGAAAATGGGCCCGACACTCGGGCGGATGCTGCGCCGCGCCGCCGACGCAGTCGATCCTCCTCGTGGCATCATTGCCGTCAGCCGGTTCAGAGATCCCGACTCGCGCGCACGATTCGCCGCTGTTGGGATCCAGACGATCGCGGGAGATCTCGCCGATCGTCATTTCGTCGAGAGTCTTCCCGACGTTCCGAACGTGTTCTTCCTGAGCGGCATGAAGTTCGGCGCCTCCGGTAACGAGCCGCTCACCTGGGGCATGAACGCCTGGGTGCCGGCCGTCGTCGCGGAGCGCTTCGCGCGGAGTCGGATCGTCGCCTTGTCGACCGGCAATGTGTACGGGCTGGTGCCGGTCTCGTCCGGCGGCTCGCGCGAGCCCGATCCCCCGGCGCCCGTCGGCGAGTACGCGATGAGCTGCGTCGCCCGCGAGCGGCTGTTTCAGTATTTCTGCGAGCGGAACTCCACGCCGACGGTCCTCATTCGCCTCAACTATGCAGTGGAACTGCGCTACGGCGTGCTGGTCGATCTCGCACAGCGGATCATTCGCGATGAGCCGGTCGACGTGTCGATGGGACATGTCAACGTGATCGGGCAAGGGGACGCCTGCGACGCGATCATCGCATCCCTGGCCGATACCGCCGTTCCGGCCGACGTCCTCAACGTCGCGGGATCGGAAATCCTGAGCGTTCGAGTCCTCTCGCAGCGACTGGCGGAACTGCTCAACCGCTCGATCCGCTTCACCGGCAGCGAAGCGCCGGACGCATTGCTGAACAACGCGCGCCGTTGCCACGAGCGCTATGGACAGCCGCGGCAGTCCATAGACCAGGTGCTGGAGTGGACCGCCGACTGGCTGCGACGCAACGGCGCAACCCACGGCAAGCCGACACATTTCGAGTCCCGCAGCGGCCGCTTCTGAGCTGTTGGAGTTCCGGCTTCAGGCGGAGCTCCAACGTTACTGCGGCATCGTTGGAACCGACGTCTCAATGTCGGTGAACTTGGCCGTCGGCCGTGCGGAGTCGAGGAGCAGCGGCGCCTTCGAGTCCGCGCGACTCAAGTTGCCCGCAGAGTCGCGCGCTTCGAGACGCAGGAAGACGGCCGCCAGCGCCTGTTCATCAACCGTCCACTGATACCGGCCGGAGTTGGGGATCCAGTCGGTCATCGCCCGCCACGGACCTTCCTTGGCCGGCGCCCAACTCAGCCGCACCGGTCGCGCGCCGAGTTGCTCATCGCGCACGGTCCATTCAATGTTGATTTCATTGCGGCTCGCCCCCTGGCCCGGGGTGACCTTTCCCAGGTCCGCCTGCGGCGGTTTGCGGTCCACCATGATGACAAACCCGGGCGCGTCCCCCGGTTGAGGCGGATCCTGAACAAGGCCGGCCCCGCTGCGTGCCCGGAGCACAAAGCCGTAAGCACCGTCGCGCGGGACCTCAACGGCGATCGGGCTGCGGCGGTCTTCGTCCGGCCCGTAGTAGTACCATTTGAGGCCGTTGTTCTCTGTGATGTAGAGATCAACGCTTGAAACACCTGATGGGCCGACGTCTTCCAATTCGTATTGCACGTTGAATGCACGCGTGCGGACGAAACGCGACGGCGTGCCGGCGGGATCGGGCGTGTTTGCCGGCGCCGCCTCAGCCCGGAATGCCTCCGGCGTCTCCACCACGACCGGCGGCTGGCTTGATCCAATCACAGACCGCGACGCGACCGGCACCGCCTGCTGCAACTGCGGGATTGGCGACAGCGGTCCGTCCTGACCATTGGGGATCACCACCGGTGCTTCATCGAGCGCGAGGTTCGATTCCGATTCCTGCTCTGGACCGGCGACGGGCCGCCGGAAATCGGGCTTGGTCTTGGCCGGCTGGCTGTCGGGCTGCACTGGCGCGCTACGCGTCTCCTCGGTTGAGGCTTCGGCAGACGTGGAATTCCCCGCCTTGTCCGAGACGCTGCCCCGGACAAATACGCGGCCACCGCCCGCCACCGTCCAGGACGTTTCGCCCGACTCGGACGGGGTGATGTTCACGCGCTGCCACTCGGTCGTGTTCGGATCAAGGAACTCGAGCGTGAGGGTGTTCAGGTCGAGGTTGTCATCCGTGGCCTGCCACGTCAGCTCGATTTCGCCTGGTCGCGACTCGCGAACCTGGACATTGATTTGCGGTACTGTCTGATCCACCACGACCTGCAAGCCGGCCTGCGGAGGACCGGGTGGATGGAGCTGTCCCTGGCCATCTACGGTTCTCACAGCGAACCAGTATTCACCTTCGCCGGTCGCTTCGAAGGTGAAACGTCCCTCTCCGGGCGCCACCGATTGGGCATGCTGCCAGTGCCGCCCGCGATCAGTCGAGACAAACAGCCGGATCTCGACCGCCCCCAGCCGCGCCATCTCGTTCGCGTCGAACTGGAACGGAATGCGGAACTTGGGACGCGACGTGTGGATCGTCTGCGAGACCGGCGGAGCCGATTCGGCCGCTTGCGGCGGCGAGACTGCGCCGCCCGCCAGCAGGCCGCTGAGAATCAGTGGGCGGGACCAGGCTTGCGCCCGTGCGCGCAACGTCGTGTGGGATGCCATTCGACGGGTCATGGCTCTCTTGCCGGGACGTACCAGGGCTGATGCGTCACGGCCCCCCTGACGCAGAGACATGGCCGACGCTTGTCATGCGTGAAGCATCGGCACCAACTCCCCGCTCGCCGAAGCGCACGGGGTTTCCTCCCCTGTCGGTGGTATCGGCTGTAGCGCCCGCAGGGCTTGAGCGGAATCGTCGCCGCGAAACGGCCGCGCCGCGAATTCTGGCCGTAGCGGCAGCGCAAGTCACCACGGTGTCCCGGATCGTGGCTCGGATCGTCTTCTGTGGGAATTCGACGCTTGGTCGACTGACCGGGACAACCGACGCCGGGTTATCCCTCGGAGCGTGCGGCGCGCATCCGCTCGACGAACGCCGCCGCCAGGCTCTGGATTCGCTGCATGTCGCCGCGTTCCAGGGCGTTTTTCTCGACCAGAGCCGTCCCCAATCCGACCGCCGATGCCCCGGCCTTCACGAAGGACTGCAGCGTCTCCAGATTGACGCCACCCGTCGGCAGCAGTCGGACGTGCGGCAGCGGACCGTGGATCGCCTTCAGGTACGCCGGGCCGCCAACGTCGGCCGGAAACACTTTCACGATGTCCGATCCCGCTTCCCATGCGGACAGGATCTCGGTCGGTGTGAACGCCCCGGACATCACCAGCTTGTCATACCGCCGACAGGCCTCGATGACCGGCCGGCTGACCACCGGCGTCACAATGAATTCCGCCCCGGCCAGCATGGCAGCCCGGGCGCTCTCCGCGTCGAGCACTGTTCCGGCGCCGAGGAGGATGCGATTCCCCAGCTTGTCGCGCACGGCGGAGATGATGTCCAGCACGCGTGGCACGGTGAACGTCACTTCAATGACGTCGATCCCGCCCGCGACCAGCGCCTCGGCGACTTGGACGAGTTTCTCGCCGCTCGTCGCCCGCAGGATGGCGACAATTCCCCCGTCCAGCACCCGCGACAAATCCGCATGCGCACTCATGACCGTCCTTCTTTCACGCCGACGCCGCGTACAGTTCCGCATACTCCAGCGACCACAGGTCGATCAATTCATTGAACGACAGCACGTCCACCTGATTGAGCCGCTGGAAGTTCCGCCGGTGAAAGACCTCTTTGTTGCGGATCGTGCCCTTCCCCACCAGTTCAATGATCCCTGCCGTGCCCGGCGCCGAGACCGTCATTTCCAGCCGGCTGTAAAGTGTCTTCGGTCCCTCACCGCGATGCACTGCCAGGTCATCCCGGCTGACGCTGGCTCCCCATGCGTCGTCGCGCATGAGCGGCTGAAAACTGAACCCGGGGAAGTGATCCGCGAGCTTCTTCAGGCAATCCTCAATGTGCTCAATGACCTGCAACCGAGTCCGCGAGTAGACGCTTTTCTGCTCCTCTGCCGACAGTTCGCGCGCGGCGGCCGCCCGGCCGGCTTCCGCCCGCGTCTGCTGTCCGCGCTGAATCGCGCGTTGCAGTCGGTTGTCAAAGTCCATATCCGCGCCTGAAGACTAAGTGAGGATAAGAAATCGATTCTACGGCCGTGCAAACCCGGCCGCAACGAGCGCGCGGGCGTGGGAGCTCGGTCTCAAAGTTGATTCGCCGTGCCCGTGAGATTGAGCGCAGACCGGTTCACTGATTAGAATAGGGGTCACGCATCATCTGCGGTCTCTGGGCCGTCAACAGCGCTCAACATCCTTCCCCGTCGGTGGTTCCGCCGAGGGTTTCCCTATTCGCACTGAGCGCGGCCGACTCACGAGATCGCCTGGACGTGCCGCGGCGTCCCCGCCCCGGCGAACTCGGGTACTAGCTATGGTCGGGTTCTCCCCGCCGAACGCCATTGTCAACCGGGTGCTTCTGGTCGAAAACGACCGGGACGAAGCCGAATTTTTGCGGTCCTTTCTGCAGAAGAAGGGGTTGGATGTCGACGTCGCCAAAGACGGCGGTCAGGCCCATGCTTCGTTTTCGATGCGTCAACCCGACATCGTCGTCCTCGAATTGCTCCTCCCGAACGCCTCCGGCTTCGAAGTCTGTGAGCAGCTCAAGCGGATTAACAACTTCGTTCCAATCATGGTGTTGACCGCCATCGACATGGAGGACGCCCGCGACCTGGCGCGGCGCGTCGGCGCCGACGACTACGTCACGAAGCCGTACGATCCGGACGAACTGGTCGTACGGATGCAGCAGAACGCGGATGCAGCATGGAGCCGGCTGCACTATGGGCATGGGTCCGGTTCCGGGAGCGGCGATGACGCCAAAGTTCGTTTCGAGTGCCCCGACTGCGGCAAACGGCTCAAGGCGAGCTCGACGCATCGGGGCCGCACGTTGAATTGCCCGCGCTGTGGACAGCCGGTGATCGTGCCGCGGCACTCATAGTTCAGACGTCGAGTCGTGGAGCCGAGGCGCGTCGGTCGGGAGTCCATTCCGCCTGTGACACTGGTGATGCCATGTACGTGCTCGTCGTGCAGACCGGAAAATTCAAGGGCAAGAAGATCAAGGTCGTCGGCTCGGAAGTCCTGATCGGCCGCGATGAGGACGCCGGCATTCGCATCGGCTCCGACGACGTCAGCCGCGAGCATTGCCTGTTGACCCCGACCGAGCATGGCGTCACTGTCCGCGACCTCGACAGCCGCAATGGCACATTCATCGACGGCGTACCGCTCGGCGCCAACGAAGACGCCGTCCTGGCCGTCGGCAGCTCCCTGACCGTCGGGCCGATGACGTTCCAGCTGGCGACGACCCAGCCCCGCAAGACCCCCAAACACGATCAGGCCGATGCCAAGCAGGGGCTGTCCGACGACGATATCAGCACGTGGCTGACCGAGGCGGACACCGGCGAAATCCTCAGCGCATCGGACACGACGATCGTCGTCGGCCGCGATCCGAAGAAGACCTCAGCGCCTCCCATCCAGCCGCCCAAGAAACGCGAGTTCAAGTCGGTCGCCGAAGAGGCCGAGGACATCTTCCGCCGCTATCGCGAAATGAAAGCCCGCGCCGAGGGGGGCCAGGAGCCGGTCGTCTGATATGCGGATTATCGCCGGGCGATTCCGACGCCGCCTGCTGCAGACAAACCCGGGTCTCACCACACGGCCGATCACCGATCGCGTCAAGGAGACGCTGTTCGAGCGCATCGACGCATCACTGCGCGACGCCCGGGTCGCCGACGTCTTTGCCGGGACCGGCACGATCGGCCTCGAAGCCCTCAGCCGTGGCGCTCACAGCGTCGTGTTCATTGAGCAGGATCGCCAGGCCCACGAACTCCTGCTGGAGAATGTCGCAGTGCTCGGCGTCGAGGACGTGACAATCTGCTGGCGTACGGACGCCGTGCGTTCGTCGTTCCGGCCGCAGGGGGGCGCGGACTTCATCCCGTACGACGTCGTCTTCTTCGATCCCCCCTACAAGATGATCGAGGGGCTGCGCAGCGGCTCGCCGCTGTTCAAATCGCTCGAGCGGCTGGCCCGGCCAACGGTCTCCGCCCCGCGCGCCCGGCTGGTGTTGCGAACTCCCGAACACGCGGAGTTCGATTTGCCCGCGGCCTGGAAACTGGATTGGAAGATGACGATGTCCAATATGGACATCCATGTCTGCACAAAGGCGGCTGACGAACTCGGCTCCCCGTCCGACGAGTCGCCCGACTTTGCGGCTGGACAGCGTGACACCAGCGACTGACAATTGACGATCAACTGAACCGCGAGTCACGGCATGCGCTGGGGATTGTTTGCTCTCGTCCTGCTGATATCGCTGGTGGCGATCGTCGCTGTCGCCGTTGTGCCCCTGGAGCCCGCGCCGGCGCCGAAAACTTCCCCAGTCTCGGCCCTCAATCCGCCCGCGGGTCCACAAGTCGGCGTTGTCCGTGACGGGTCTGGCTCAGCCACCGAGCCGCCGCTCCTCGTCGAGGCGCCCGGTCCGGCGCCCCCCGGCATGGTCTGGATCCCCGGCGGCACGTTCGTCATGGGAGACCGACGCGGCGCGCCGCACAAGAATCCGGAGCATCTGGAAGAGATTCCGGAGCATCACGACTCTCAGTATGAGCACGAGGTCACTCTCGACGGTTTCTGGATGGACGCCACGGAGGTCACGAACCGGCAGTTCCAGGAGTTTGTGGCCGCCACCGGTTTTGTGACCGACGCCGAACGTCAACGGACGCTCGACGAGTTCGCCGGACAGATTCCAGAAGGCATCGAGGTTGCGCAGGAGCTGCTGGCGCCGGGGTCGATCTGTTTCAATCCGGCGTTCGATCCCTCGAAAGTCGACAAGCAACAAGTCGGCTGGATCTACGCCGGCGGCATCTGGAAGGTACAGCCCGGCGCAAGTTGGAAAGCACCGGAAGGGCCAGGCTCATCCATTGACGACCGCCTCGAGCACCC
Organism: Planctomycetaceae bacterium; assembly: GCA_046349775.1. Classification (GTDB taxonomy): domain Bacteria; phylum Planctomycetota; class Planctomycetia; order Planctomycetales; family Planctomycetaceae; genus JAEUIG01. The sequence goes on from JAXMBS010000010.1 coordinate 100,111, forward strand.
GGTCGTGCACGTTTCGTGGAACGATGCCGTCGCCTACTGCAAATGGGCCGGCAAGCGGCTCCCGACGGAAGCGGAATGGGAATACGCCGCCCGCGGCGGCCTCGCCGGCAAGCACTACCCGTGGGGAGACGAGCCGCGTCCGTCCGGACAGGCCCAGTGGCCGCACAATATCTGGCAGGGAAACTTTCCGTTTGAGAACAAGCTTGAAGACGGCGCCCAGGCCACGGCACGGGTTCGCACGTATTCCCCGAACGGGTACGGTCTCTACGACATGACCGGCAACGTGTGGGAATGGTGCGCCGACTGGTATCGACCGGACTACTACCTCGACTCGCCGCGACGAAACCCGCGGGGCCCCGACGGCAGCTTCGATCCCCAGGAGCCGACGATCCCCAAGCGCGTCCAGCGTGGGGGCTCGTTTATGTGCAGCGACACCTACTGCATTGGCTACAGCGTGCATTCCCGGATGAAGGGGGAGGTCTCCGGGGGAACTTTCCACACCGGGTTTCGGTGCGTGCAGGACGGCCGACCGTAACCGTTTGTAACGGTGCGCTACTTTCCGTCTTGCAGCATCTCTCGCGCTGCATTTCGCCCGCAGGCCCCCATTACGCCGCCGCCGGGATGCGCCGCACTCCCGCACACGTACAGGCCGCGGATCGGCGTCCGATAATCGCTCCACCCGGGCACCGGCCGCAGGTTGAACAACTGGTGCAGGCTCACTGCCCCCTGGAAGATGTTGCCGCCCGTCAGGCCAAATGTCCGTTCCAGGTCGACTGGCGAGAGCACCTGCCGGTGCAGGATCGATCCGGGAAAGTTCGGCGCATAGCGCGCGACCTCGGCGATGCAGCGGTCAGCGAACTCCTCCTTCCGCGAGTCCCAGTCGCCGTGCGCGAGCTGGTACGGGGCATACTGCACGAACATCGAAATCACGTGATGCCCCGGCGGCGCCAGCGACGCATCGACCACGCTGGGAATCGTCATCTCAATCACCGGATGTGCCGACGGTTCGCCGTACTTGGCGTCGTCATACGCGCGCTCGATGTATTCCGGCGTCGCCCCGATGTGGATCGTCCCATGATGCTGCGGCCCCGGCGCCGTCCCCGGTGCACACGTGAAGCTCGGCAGCTCCCGGACCGCCAGGTTGATCTTCAGCGAGGCGCTGGAGTAGTCGATCCGCTCCACGGCGCGGGTGAATCCCTCCGGCAAGTGCGCCGAGCCGACCAGTTGCAGAAACGTCAGCCGTGCATCGACGCAGCTGGCGATGGTCCGCGCGGAAATCGTGTCACCTTCCGCAATCCGGACGCCGGTCGCGCGACCATCTCGAACTTCGATCCGCTCAACCGCCGCGTTCGTCCGAATCTCGACGCCCCGTTCGCGCGCCGCCGCCGACAGTGCCTGCGAGAGTCCCCCCATCCCGCCCCGCACGTAACCCCAGACTCCCCGCGCGCCCCCCGACGACCCCATGACGTGATGGAGCAGCACGTATGCCG
>JAXMBS010000011.1:0-101213 GCA_046349775.1 Planctomycetaceae bacterium
ATGTCACCTGCCGCTCCAGCATCTCGCGGACGCGCTGGCGGAACTCGGCTTCGTCGGCTGCGTTGACGCGGTCGAAAAACTCGGCCGTCATGTCCGGCAGTCGCAGTCGCTTGACGTCCAGCACGTTAAACGTGGCGTGAATCGACTCACCGCGCATCTCGACGTTTTCGGCTTCCAGCGAGACCTTGATGTCGGCTTCTCGGACGTCGCCGGCCGATGCGCCCTTCATCAGCTTGTCGAAGCCTTTCAGCTCACCGTCCTGCAGTCGCAGGATCGGCTTCACGCGGACCGACAGTTCGTCGAGCTTGCGCAGTTCCTGGCCGTTGTGAGTGAACGTCACGTCGACCGTGACGAAATCTCCCGGCGTGACCGGTTCTTCGACCGGTTCGAGTTGACCGTAATCGGCGCGGACGAGTTCGACGTACTCGTTGACGTCGGTGTCGCTGATTTCGCGAACGGGCCGGTCGATCTTCAGGCCCTTGTAGTTCGGCAATTCGAATTCCGGCCGGACTTCGATGTCGAACTCGTACTCGAAGTCCCCCTCGTCCGGGATTTCAAACGCTTCCGGGTCGAGGTTCGGGACGTTGATCGGTTCCAGTTTTTCGTCTTCCGAAATCTGTTCCAGGCTCTGCATCAGCACCTGCTGCTTGACCTGATCGGCCAGCTCCTTGCGGAACCGCTTGCGGATCAGCGCTTCGGGGACGTGTCCGACGCGGAAGCCGGGGACGGCGGCCGACTCCATCATCTCGTCGATCGACTTCGTCGAAACCCGGTCGATTTCGGACCTCGGCACCGTGACGCGCACGTGCCGCTTGCAGGGACCGGACTTGTCGATAACGACGTTCAGTTCCATCCGCTCCGGCTTGTCACCGCCCTCCGCAGCAGCGGCTTCGGAAGCAACGTCTTCGTCCTCGACAGCGTGGGGCTGGTCAGCCATGGGGTACACAGTTCGCGACGTAAAGTGAGGCCAGTGCCGTACTACGGCCCAGGCACTGCGGTACGGTCGATTCGTCGATCCGTGGAGAATCTCAAGAGCGGGTGAAGGGACTCGAACCCTCGACATCCACGATGGCAACGTGGTGCTCTGCCAACTGAGCTACACCCGCAGACTTCAGCCGTGGGGGCATTATGTCGGATGGGTGAAGATCGTCAAGTCTGCTCCGTGCCCTGTTTTACGGCCTCTGCCGCCGCTGTTGACTCGGGCTGCGGCGGTTGCTGATGCCAGAACAACACCAGGCACGCCGGCAGCAGCAGCAGATCACCAAACACGGCCGTCGCCATCGTGACGATCGTCAATTCGGCAAATCGGCGGGTCGGCATAAAATCGGAAAACAGCAGCACCGACAGCCCGCTGACGACCAGCAAGGTCACAATCACGATCGCCCGGCCAGTCTCGGCATAGGTGTGGTGCACGGCCAGCGCCACGTCTTTGTGGACCTTCACCAGCTCCCGAAATCTCGCCAGGAAATGGATCGTATCGTCGACCGCGATCCCCAGGCTGATCGTGAACACGATCACATTGCTGACGTTCATCTCAAACCCGCGCAGCCCCATGTATCCCAGCGTGAACAGCAATGGCGTCGTGTTGGGTATGGCGGCAATCAGCCCGGCCCGCAAGGAACGGAACCCGATGCCAATCGTCGAGAAGATCACGACGGAGGCGGTCAGCAGCGACGAGAACAGGTCGCGAATGACGTTTTCCATCGCCACGGTGTTGACGTATCCCTCGCCGGTGAGCGAGGCGGTTACGCCGCATCCGGGAGGAAACAGCGTCTGGATTTCGGCTTGGACCTGCTTGATCACCTGGTGCAGGCGCCTGGTTCCGATGTCTTCCGACTTGATCAGCAGCCGCGCGCGCAGGCCGTCGGCCGTCATGAACGACGGGTAGCTCAGCGCGTCCCCGACGCGCTCCAGCAGCCACTGGCTGCGCTCCAGGCGGTCGCGGATCGACTGGTCGTCGTTCTTGAGCAGCGCAGTTGCATCCTCCTCGTCGCCACGGCCCGGCAGACTGCCGCCGATGGCGTCATGCAGGTCGAGATACGACCTTGCAAACAGCACGCCGTCCTGGTCGCGGGCGAACTGTTCGAGTTGCTTGACCCGACGATACGTCTCCGGCTCCAGCAGCTTCGCCGGATCGCTGGCCCGCAGGTCGACTTCCAGCGGCAGCAGGCCCCCCAGTTCCCGGTCGACCAGGTGCAGCGCAACCAGCGTGGGGTGGCCGGCCTCATAGGTCTCGATCATCGACGCGTTGACGCGGACGCCGCGCGCCGTCCACACCATGCTGCCGAGGACGATCGTCGCCAGGCACAGCGTGAGCTTGGGGTGCCGATCAACGGTATCTGCCGCCCGGGTCACGATGCCCCCCAGCGGCGCGCCCTTGAGGACGGCCCGCGGCGGGCGAAAATACTGCAGCCCGCTGCCGAGCGTGCAGATGATCGTCACATACAGGCAGGCCATGCCCCAGGCGCATTGCCAGCCGAAGTCGACCAGCACGTCCGATCGCGCATTGAACAGCGACGCGAACCCGATGGCCGTTGTCAGCATCGACAGGAGGCAGGCGTACCCCATGTGCGAGATGACCTCGCGCATCGCATCGCGGCGGTTCCCCTTGTGCTTCGGCGTCGCTTCGCCATAGTCCGAGATAATGTGCACGCAATTTGAGACGCCGATCACCAACAGCAGGATCGGCAAAATGTTGCTGATCAGGTTGAACGTCTCGCCGATCATCACCAGGCCGCCGATCGTCCAGCTCAGCCCGAAGCCGATCGCCACCAGCGGCACAATACTGCCGGACACCCGTCGGAAAACGAGCGTGAGCATCGCCATGTACAGCAGCGCGGCGAACGGCAGGAGCCGGTGCTGATCGGCCTGGAGGCCGTCGATCGTGTCCACGCGGATGAACGGCAGGCCCGTCAGATGCACCCGGTATCCGGCCGGAGGAGGGATTTGGTCCAGCACTTTGCGGACTTCAGTGATCACTCCGCGTGTCGCATCGAGCGACTCGACTTCCGGAGACAGGAAGCACATGAGCGCAGTGACCTTGTGGTCCCGACTTAGTAATGAACCTTCCATGAGCGGCGATTGCGCGACCAGCTTCCGCACGCGCAGCTCCGTGAGGTCGTCGCTGTCATCGATCAACTCGTCAAGGACGGGCGTGGCGTATACGCGCGGCGGCAACCGCATGCCGCGCACAACCGTCTGCATCGTCGCGATCGAATCGATGCGGTCGACGCCGTGCAGTCGCTGAACCGCTTGGGCGACTCCGATCTGCCAGTTCAGGGCCTCGCGGGTCAGCACGTCGCGCCCCTTGTCGTGCGGCGCCTGCAGCACGACGATCAGAACGGAATCTTCGTAAGCGAAGGTTCGCTTGAAGTCGTCGAAGGACTGACGCAGTTCGGCACTGCCGCGCAGCATCGACTCCGGCGCAAAATCGAACTCGATCCGGCTGGCCATGATCGCCGCGGCGGCGGTGATCAGCAGCTCAGTCAGCAGGACCAGGACGGAATGCCGGACCAGAAAATCGCCAAGACGCGCAAACATCGCGTTGTTTTAGAGGCAGGAGCCGAAAGCCGCCAGCGGGGAGGAGGCGGGGCCATGCAGGCGAGATCAGCGGTCCGCGTCCGTTGTCTGGTCTTCTGGTGGACTTGTGGACTGGCGGCAGGGCGCCCAACTGGACCTCTCAGATTTGAGATTTGAGATCCGACCGATTCGGACATTGATACGGGATGTCATTGACTCCGCGCGAGTGTCGATCGGCTGGCGAACGGGGCGTCCGGTCCGAGCCATTCTTCCAGGCGCAGCAGCCGGTTGTATTTGGCCAGCCGCTCACTGCGGGCGACTGACCCGATCTTGATCTGTCCCGCCCCCGTGCCGACGGCCAGATCGGCAATCGTGAAGTCCTCGGTCTCGCCGCTCCTGGCCGAGACCACCGGCCGATAGTTGGACCGGCGGCAGGCGACCAGCGCCTCCAGCGTCTCCCACAGCGTGCCAATCTGATTCAGCTTGATCAGCACGCTGTTCGCGACGCCCGCCGCGACCCCCTCCTCGATTCGCGCAACGTTCGTCGTGAACAGATCGTCGCCCAGCAACTGGACCTTCGATCCCAGCGCGTCGGTCAGCAGCCGCCAGCCGTCCCAGTCGTCCTCGGCCAGTCCGTCCTCGATGCTGACAATCGGATACCGTGCGACCCAGTCCGCCAATCGTTCCACCATCCCCTCGGCGCTCAGCGAACGGCCGCCTTCGGACTGCAGACGATACTCACCGTCGGCAAAGAAGTGCGTGGCGGCGACATCGAGCGCGATCGCGACGTCGCGGCCTGGTTCGAGTCGGGCCGCCGCAGTCGCCTCGACAACGAGTTGCAGCGCTTCGTTGTCCGGCAGTTGCGAGGCCGTAGCCACCCTCAGCCGCCGACGAGTTCCCTCGAATCCTGCCCGCGGGCAATGCGCTGAGGACCGCATATACCCGGACTGTCCATTCCAGCGCCCTGCGAGTAGGACACGTTGCACCAATCGGGACCATCAAGAGCTGGTCTGAAAGTCGAGCTGACATCGCGTGTTTGCCGCCGGAAATCATGTTGACCATCGGCAGCGGCAACGACATTGCGGCGTTGCTGTCTACTCCTCCGGCCAGCAGCGCATCACCGGAACAGCGTGCATGTGCCGCGCCAGTGGAATTCCAGCGACTTTCGCCGCCGCATGCGCCAAATAGCGGAACGGCAAGAATTGCGTTCGCGCGCAGCAGAATTTGTCTGGCGTACCGTCCGCTTCGCACATGGCCGCGTCGATCGCCTGCTGGTCGCCGGAATCCAGCCCAATCACCGCCGGGGCGAGCAGCGTGCGGACGTGCGTCACCACTTCGAGCACGCCCAGGCCGCCGGCGCTCGTCATCGGTGTCGCGGAGTTCAGGCGCTCATACCGGCCGGTGCTGGCGCGCTGGGAGCAATCGCGCTCCATGACATCACCGCAATGGACTTCGGCTTCGACGGTGGGCCGTCCGCGACTGTCAAGGACTTCGCGGGCGACGACGGCGGTAATGCGGGAAGAACTGGACATGTAAGCAAGACGTCAGAGGTCAGACGTTAGACGTCAGGGGGTACTGAGCCACGCTTCGGGCCATACGACGAACTTCAGTTTAGCGTCGTCAGTGACGATCCGCCTGTTGGAATGCCGGCTTGTGCGACATACCCGGAGCGCCGGTGTATGATCCGCATCCATCTTCCTGAACCAATCCAGCTCGCAATACTTCGATGTCAGCGACGATGAATGCGTCTTCAACGCCCGCGCCCGTTCCCGATCACGGCTGTCTCCCCGCCTGGGAGCCGGCCGATCTGCCGGAACCGCTGCCGTTCAACGTGAAGAACGCGCTGAAGACGATCGGCCCGGGCGCGATCCTGCTGGCGGCGGCGATCGGCGGCGGCGAGTGGATCATCGGGCCGATGATGGTCGTCAAGTACGGTGCCGGTATTCTCTGGATCGCCACGGCGGCGATCATCCTGCAGATGCTGTTCAACTTGGAAGGCTGCCGGTACACGCTTGCGACCGGCGAGCCGATCCTGACTGGCATCATGCGCTCAGTCCGGGGCCGATGACCTGGGCATCGGCGTATAGCCTGCTGGAGTTGCTCAACTGTCGGTCCCCGCACTGGCCAAGGGGTGCGCGGCCGTACTGTTTTCCACGTTCTCCGGGCGATTGCCGCTAAAGACGGATGACCACGGCGATCACGCTGATCGCGAGCGGGATTATCGTAGGCTCGGTCGTTCTGTTGCTGTCTGGCAAGTCGATCGGCGCGTCTTGGAGCGACTTTCCTGGGCGATGATCGTATTCATCTTCGTCTTCCTGATTGTGGCAAACGTCTGTTTTGTCGGCAGAGCACTGGGGGCGTGGGGCGGAGTTTTGTTATTCCGCATGGATTGCCGGCCAATCTCGACGTCGCGGCTCGTCTGTACATTCGCGGCGACGGCGGGATCCGGCGGGCTGGGGAACCTCGTCATTACGGTGGTTCCGCGACAAGGGGCTCGGAATGGGGGCCGGATGGGGCATATCCGGGGCGCCGCCGAGCATGGTGGGCAAAATGCGGCGCCAGTGGGCTGCCGGTTCCTGCGACCGATGCCAACGCGTCGCGCTGGCGGTCCTGGTGGAAGTACGCCGTTCTCGACCAAACGATCCTTTGGGCCGGCGGATGCTTCCTGGGGATGTTCCTGAACGTGAACCTCGCCTCGGCGATTGTTCCGCCGGATGTCACCATCGCGAACGAAGCCGCCGGCACATTTCAGGCGCAGTACATGGCCGAGCATGCGTGGCGCGGGTTCTGGGCCCTTTCGCTGCTGAACGGGTTCTGGATCCTGTACTCCACGCATCTCGGCAACACCGACACCCTCGTGCGCACGCTCTGCGACCTCGGCTGGGCCGGCGTCCCCGCGATTCGACGCTGGCCAATTGGCCGCGTGTACGCCGTCATCCTGATCGTGCTGACGGTCTGGGGCCTGATCAGCATCCACTTGGGCGATGTGCTGCAGTTGTTCAAAATCCTGGGCTCTCTCGCGAATCCAGTCCTGGCGCTGGCCGCGATCCAGATCTGGCGCGTCAATCGCCGATTCCTGCCTCCGGCCGCGCGACCGCCCCTGTGGCGACAGGCGGGACTTCTGCTAACCGCGCTCGCTTATGGGGCCGTTACGGTGATCGTCGCTTACGACCTGTACGCGACGTTGACGAAGCCGACCACTTGAGAAACGGGGGAAAACTCGAGCCTGAGATCGACACGCTGATGGCAAATCGAGATGACCAGGGCGCGCCGCTGCGCAAACCGCCCACGGCAGCTGAGAAGCAGCTGCAGCTCCTTTCTCGCATTACCACCGGCGTTCTGATCGTTGTGGTGGTCGGAGCTTTATACGAGCGTTACGTCCTCGGGGAGCATTCATTGGGGCCGTATGTTCCCATCGTGGCCCTGGCATTCCTCGGAACACGCATTGCGTCACGCTGGACTGCGCGCCGCCCGTAGCCTGGCGATGCGGGGCCGCTGGGAGCCGGCTCCTCGCGCCCTACTAGCCGCCCTTCTTCTGAATCTTCGCCCACGTGTCCTTCAATGTCACGCTGCGATTGAACACCGGCTTGTCGGGCGCGGAGTCCGGATCGACGCAGAAGTAGCCGAGCCGCTCGAACTGCCACTGGCTGCCGGCCTCGGCGGTCTTCAGTGAGGGCTCGAGCTTGCAGCCGGCAAGCGTCTCCAGCGAATTCGGATTAAGGTAGTTCTTCCAGTCCTCGGTTTCGGGGACCTCGCTGAGGTTTTCGATCCGGCAGAGGTGGTCGTACAGCCGGCATGCGGCGTCGATGGCGTGTTTCGCACTGACCCAGTGCAGCGTGGCCTTCACCTTGCGGCCATCGGGCGCGTCGCCGCCGCGCGTGGCCGGGTCGTAGGTGCAGCGCAGCTCGACGACGTTGCCGGCCGCGTCCTTGATCGCCTCCTCGCACTTGATGAAGTACGCGTACCGCAGTCGGACCTCGCGGCCGGGGGCCAGCCGGAAGAACTGCTTGGGGGGATCCTCCATGAAGTCGTCGCGCTCGATGTACAGCTCGCGCGAGAACGGCACCTTGCGCGTGCCGGCCGATTCGTCTTCGGGATTGTTGACGGCGTCCAGTTCGTCGACCTGACCTTCGGGACAGTTCGTGATCACGACCTTCAGCGGACGGAGGACCGCCATCCGTCGCGGCGCGCGCTGGTTGAGGTCGTCGCGGAGAGCGTTTTCCAGGACGACCATGTCGGTCAGGCCGTTGTAGCGGGTGACGCCGATCGTGCCGCAGAACGCGCGAATCGCCTCCGGCGTGTAGCCGCGGCGGCGCAGGCCGCACAGCGTCGGCATGCGTGGATCGTCCCAGCCGGACATCATGCCGTTCTTCACCAGTTCGAGCAGCTTGCGCTTGCTCATCACGGTGTACGTGAGATTGAGCCGCGCGAACTCGTACTGCCGCGACGGGAAGATTTCCAGCTTTTCGATGCACCAGTCGTACAGCACTCGATGAGTCTCGAACTCCAGCGTGCAGATCGAGTGGGTGACGTTCTCAATCGCGTCGCACTGGCCGTGGGCAAAGTCGTACATCGGATAGATGCACCACTTGTCGCCAGTCCGGTGGTGATGCGCATGCTTGATCCGGTACAAGACCGGGTCGCGCATGATCAGGTGCGGATCGGCCATGTCGATCTTCGCCCGCAGAACATGCGCACCATCCGGGAACTCACCGGCCTTCATCCGCCGGAACCGGTCGAGGTTCTCCTCGACCGACCGGTTGCGGTACTTGCTCTCCACGCCCGGCTCGGTTGCCGTCCCGCGCTGTTTGCGGATCGCCTCCACATCCTGGCTGTCGACGTAGGCCAGCCCCTTCTTGATGAGCTTCTCGGCCCATTCATAGAGCTGGTCGAAATCGTCGCTGGCGTAGCGCAGATCGTCCCACTCAAAGCCGACCCAGCGGACGTCCTCCTGGATGGACTCGACGTACTCGGTGTCTTCGGTCACCGGGTTGGTGTCGTCGAACCGCAGCGTGCACTGGCCGCCGAATTCGCGCGCGATGCCGAAGTTCAGACAGATCGACTTGGCGTGGCCGATGTGCAGGTAGCCATTGGGCTCGGGCGGGAAGCGCGTCTTGACGCGGCCGCCGTTCTTTCCGGCGGCGACGTCAGCGGCGACGATCTGGCGGACGAAATCGAGCGGGCGGTCGGCGGGTGTGGAAGCGGGCGATTCAGTGGACATGGGCAAGTTCAACGAAGGTTTCACGTGAAACGCGACGGGATTGTAGCAACTCAGGAAATGAGCGTTAGAGCGGTTTCCCGACGCAGGCGCTACCCGCGAAACTGTTGCGCGGCAGCCACGGCCAGCTCGTCGCAGCGTTCGTTTTCCGGATGTCCGCTGTGTCCTTTAATGACCTTGAAGCGGACAACGTGGTTCGCCAGCAGTTCATCCAGCCGCCGCCACAGGTCCTCGTTCTTCAGCGGCTTGAGCTTGCCCCCTTCTTTTCGTTTCCAGCCGTTGCGCTTCCAGCCGGGGAGCCACTCGGACGAACCCTTGGCGACGTAAGTGCTGTCCGTCACCAGTTCCACTTTTGAGCGGGCCGTCAGCGCGGCCAGGCCTTCGATGACGGCCTGCAGTTCCATCTGATTGTTGGTCGTCAGTGCGGCGCCGCCGGAAGCTTCTTTCTCCTTGCCACTGGCGGGGTGCCGGAGGATGTAGGCCCAGCCTCCGGGGCCCGGATTGCCGCTGCACGCGCCGTCGGAGAAGAGCTGGACAAACGGCAGCGGGGCGGAGTTCGGGGGTGCGTCGCCCATCGTTACCCGGATGCAGCTTGCTTCAAGCAGGTGCCACTGGCTCGGCCAGTGGGGTTCGGGGTGTTGCATCAATTCGAAATGCCCGGTCGAAGCCCGTGGCACCCCGAGTTTTCAACACAAAGACTCAGCGTTCGCGGAACACGATCCGGCCGCGGTTCAGGTCGTACGGCGAGACCTCGACCTTGACGCGATCGCCCGGCACGATGCGGATGAAGTGCTTCCGCATCCGGCCGGCGACGTGCGCGAGGACGCTGTGGTCGTTGTCGAGCTTCACGCGAAACTGCGTATTGGCGAGGGCTTCGACGACCGTACCCTCCATCGGAATGGCCTCTTCTTTGGCCATAAACTGCCTGTCTTCCGGAAACCTGAGTGGCCAGCGCACGGGGCAGACCCGCTGCGCGACGAACCCAAAGTATAGTCGGTGCGGCGGAGGATGGAAGCGCGACCGGGCAGCGGACGCTGGCTCGAAGCATCCCCGAAAGTCGAATGCAACGTCCTTCGATTTTGCACGCCGTGTCGGCAACCGTCGGGGACACAGCAGGCGATCAAAGGCGACCGATCTCAGGACGAGCGATCGCGGACACTCCACCGGCATGCCGGCCGACGACCGATATCGCGTCGCATCGGCAGAAAATCTAGAATAAGCGCGATCCCTCTCCGGCCTGCGCGGTCTCACTGACAGCAGCGCCACAGGCGAAAGCAGATTCCATGCGGAGTGAATCCGAAGTCCCGTTTGCCGACGTTCCCTTCACGATCCCCGTCGCGGATCGGATGAAGCGGCTCCCGCCCTACCTGTTCGGCAAGATCAACAAGCTCAAATACCAGAAGCGGGTCGCCGGCATCGACGTCATCGACCTGGGCATGGGCAACCCGACCGACGCCCCCGATCCGCTGATCCAGCAGAAGCTCGCCGAGGCCCTGCAGGATCCCAAGAACCACCGCTACTCGGTGTCGAACGGCATCGGCAATCTCCGCAAGGAGGTGAGCAAGCGGTACTTCAAGAAGTACGGCGTCCATCTCAATCCGGACACCGAAGTGATCGCCACGATCGGCTCCAAGGAGGGCTTCAGTCACATGTGCCTGGCGCTGATGGGGCCCGGGGACACGGCCATCATCCCGTCGCCGACCTTCCCCATCCACATGTATTCGGTCATGCTCGCCGCCGGGAACTGCATCGCCCTCGACGTCCGCGATCCTTACACGTTCCTGCGGAATGTCGCGTATACGTGCGAGCATCTCTATCCGACGCCGAAGCTCGTCATCGTCAACTTTCCGCATAATCCCTCATCAACCACGATCGAGCAGGACTTCTTTGTCGAGCTGGTGGCCCTCGCCAAGAAGTACGGTTTCCTCGTGATCAGCGACTTCGCGTATGCGGACATCTGTTTTGAAGGCTACCAGGCGCCGAGTTTTCTCTCGACGCCCGGCGCCATCAACGTAGGCGTCGAGTTCACGACGATGAGCAAGGGGTACAGCATGGCCGGCTGGCGGATCGGTTTCTGCTGCGGGAACCCCGAAATGGTCCGCGCGCTGGCGACGATCAAGGGTTATTACGACTACGGCATCTTTCAGGCGATCCAGATCGCCGCGATCGTCGCCATGCGTCATTGCGACGCGGCCGTCGAAAGCCTGGCCGCCGAGTACGAAGTCCGCCGCAATGTCCTCTGTGAGGGCCTCTCGCGCCTGGGCTGGAACATCCAGAAGCCGAAGGCCGGGATGTTCGTCTGGGCGCCGATCCCCGAACCGTGGGCGCAGATGGGCTCGATCGACTTCGCGATGAAGCTGCTCGACGAGGCCGGTGTCGCGGTCAGCCCCGGGCGCGGCTTCGGCGAAGACGGCGAAGGCTTCCTGCGGCTTGCCATTGTCGAGAACAGCAACCGGCTGCGCCAGGCTGTCCGCGAAATCGGCCGCTGCACGCGAATGGAAGCGGCGAAGGCGTCTTAAACCTCACGCCCGCTCCAGTTGCCGGTGGCCGGCCGGTACGACGAACTTCGCGGGGGTCAGCAGCGGCGCGCCGGGACGTGTGACGTAGTCCATGATCCGGTAGTCCGCGCGCCACTCGGTGGGCGTGATTTCGCAGGCCACATAGCCGCTCTTGCGGACGTGGTACTTCACGGCTGGAAACGCGCTGTAGATGGCTTCGACGTTGTCGTCGCGGCCGTCCCCCGTCGAGGACAGCCCGGTGCCGACGAACTCGGGCGCCACGACCGGCGACGACGGATCGTCCCCGTTCAGCAGCAGATTGTTCGCCCAGTGGCTGTGGATGTCCCCGGTGATCACAACCGGGTTCGAGATCCGCTGCTCATACAGGAACTTCAACACGCGATCGCGGTCCGCGCCGTAGCCGTTCCACACATCCATCCCGTAGCCCATGCGACCATCCTCCATCGGCCGGCCGACTTTCGCCATCAGCACCTGCTGCGCGAGGACGTTCCACTGCGACTTGGACTTCTTGAGTCCGTCGAACAGCCAATCCCGCTGCGCGGCTCCCAAGATCGTGCGGTGCGGTTCGTCGGCGTCCGCGCAGTCCGCGGTCAACTTGTCGCCGCACGGCTGATCATCGCGATACTGCCGGGTGTCGAGCACAAAGAACTCCGCCAGCGTCCCGAAGCGGCACGCGCGGTAGAGCTGCATGTCCGGCCCGCTGGGGAGCGACGTACGGCGCAGCGGCATGTGCTCGTAGTAGGCCTGGTACGCGCGGGCGCGCTGCGCCAGGAACGCCGCGGGATCGGCGTCCAGCCGCTCGGAGATTCCGGTCGCATAGTTGTTCTCGAACTCGTGGTCGTCCCAGGTCACGAGCCAGGGCGCCGCAGCATGCATGTCCTGCAGCGCCGGGTCGGACTTGTACTGCGCGTGCCGGTTACGGTAGTCGAGCAGCGAGTCGAGCTTCACTCCGACGTGGCTGCGGACCTTGCTCTCCTTCGCCGGGCCCTCGTAGATGTAATCGCCCAGGTGGATCGCCAGGTCCACGTCTTCGTTCAGCATGTGCTCGTAGCCGGTATAGAGGCCCGCCTCCCAGTGCTGGCAGGAGATGAACGTGAACCGCAGTTTGTCGGGCGCGGCATCGGGCCTCGGGGTCGTGCGCGTCCGGCCGACCTGACTCACTTCGCTGCCGGCCTTGAACTGATAGAAGTACCATCGATCCGCCGCGAGGCCGTCAACTTCGACGTGCACCGAGTGTCCCCATTGCGGCACCGCCGTCTGCGTACCGGAGCGCACGATCCGCGTCATCCCCTCGTCTTCCGCCACCTGCCAGCCGACGTCGATCGGCGACTCCGGCAGTCCGCCCCCTTCGAGCGGCCGGGGCGCCAGCCGCGTCCAGAGCACCACGCCGTCCGGCGTGGGGTCACCGCTGGCGACACCGACCTTGAAGGGATAATCCCGGAACTTCGGGCGGCTCAGAACGGCGCCGGATGATCGGCTGGCCCAGAGTGCGGCCGCCGCCAGCGAACCGGTGGTGTGGATGAACGAGCGACGCGATAATCGCGGAGTGTCGGAGAGCGTAAACATGAGTCGATGCGTGCCGGAAAGAGTTTGCAGCAAGGTCGCAGGGCCTCAATGATCAAACGCCCTCTGTATTTCTGAAAGCTGACTGCTGATCACTGAAAGCTCCGTCAAGTATCCCGACTGGAGCATAAGCGGTGCAAGCAATTCGATAAAAACCGCGTGAAGGGCGGAACTCACGCGATCCGGGCCACATCAATTCGCTTCGAATCTGCCGACCGGATAACCCGTCGCGTACGAGATGACGTATCGCCCGTCAGTCGTGGGGTAGACCACTTCATTCCCGCGCTCGAAATCCGTCGGTCCCTGGCGATGAGCGACCCGGGCTCCATCGCGTGCGAGCAGGTCCCCCGCGACGCGAAAGACGATTTCCGTCCGGTTGCCCAGCGGATGCCCGGCGCTTTTGAAGACCGTCCCATCGAGATCGTCAGGTCCGATCCAGTGCGGCTCGACGGTGAGGCCGGCCTCCTGCAGGTTCGCCGCCATCTCGCGTGCGTCATCGTACGGACAGATGATGTCTTCCCGGCCGTGCACAATCACGATGGCACACGTGCACCCCAACTCGTGCATGATCCGCGCGTGTCGTGGATTTCCGACAAACAGCAGCTCCTGGCGGCCGGGACTGAGAAACCGCGGGTCCGCCGGATCGCGGACATAGCGTGCATTGACCTTCGTGCCGCCCGGCAGGTTGTAGGCCATGTCGTCGCTCAGCTTGGGCATCCCACACATGTCGATGATGCAGGTCAAGGTCCGGGGTGCGAGCTTGTTCGCCATCAGGCTGACGTTTCCGCCGCCCGATCCGCCGCAGGCAAAAATCCGGCTGCCGTCGAACTTCACGCCGCGTTCGGTCAGCCCGTGATGGACGAACCACAATGCCCGCAGCGCATCCGCGCTGCTGCAGGTACCCGAAGTCGTAAGGTTCCACGGCTGTCTCCGGCTTGTCTCCGCTCTGCAGGTAATCCACCGTCAGCGCGATGACGTTGAGCCGATCGACAAGCACCTGCGGGTCCGCGGTGCCACCCGCTCCTTCCCCGCCCCAGTTGTGCAGCGTCAGGAACAGACCCGTCTCCGCCGTCACCTGCTCGAGCGAACCTTGCGGATAGAAGAGTCCAACCTTCACCGTGCGCGGGCCGGGCTTCAGGGGCCATTCCTGTGCCGGAATTTCAACTTCGCCGCTCTGCTCGGGCAGCGCCGGCCAGTTCGCACCATCGTCCGCGATCGCGATTGACGCGACTGCCAACAACCCGGCCAAAAGCCATGCGACGACCCGCGGCATCGATCCTCTCCCAGAAACTGCATCCGCCACTTCCCGATCCCTCCGCTACTCCGTCCGCGAGCATCCGCCTATCTCACCGTCACCGGAATCGCCTGCACGTGCGTGACCATGGCATCGCGGCGGTCTTCGTCGCGCTGTAGCGGCTGTACACGGCCGCGCGCGTCAGTCGCCCGGCACATCAGCGTGTGCTCGCCGCGCGCCGGATTTGCCCATTCAAAGTGGAAGAATCGCCACGCGTACGGCTGCGAGCGTTCCTCGAGCGTGGCGGCGGACCACGTCTGGCCGCCGTCAGTGCTCACGTCCACGCTTTTGATCTCGGGCTCGCCGGCCCACGCCGCGCCGAAGATTCGGCATGGTTTCCCGGCCGCGATCTGCTCATACGCGACGGGCCGCGCGATCTGCGATTTGACGTCGATGTCCGTCACGGGCGTCAGCGTCGCGAGGCCATTCTCCGGTCGCGTCCAGATCGTGTAGTTAAACGTCTGGAAATAGCCGTCATAGGGCCGGTCCGTCACGACGATCCGCTTCAGCCATTTGATCGACGCCATCCCGTACCATCCGGGAACAATCGCCCGCGCCGGAAAACCGTGCGCCGGGGTCAGCGGTTCGCCGTTCATCTGCCACGCCAGCAGCGTGTGTGGATCGGTCGCCTTTGCGATTGGCAAACTGCGCGCGAACGGAATCTCCCCCGCGCTGGGCGGATTCGGCGGGCCGATCCGACCACGATCCTGCCCCTCCAGAATCACTTCCACAGCCCCGGATTTGACGCGCGCACGATCCAGCAATGCGGCCAGCGGCGTCCCGGTCCACTCCGAATTGCTCACGCCCCCTTGCTCCCATCGCAAACCGGCCTGCAGTGGCTGCAGGTAGACGCGACCATTGCCGGCGCATTCCAGCAGTACCGTTTGCGTCACTGCCGGCAATTGCAGCAATTCCTTCAGCCCGAGGCTGAACGGCTGCTCGACGTGCCCCTCGACGCGCAGGGTCCACTCGTCCGCTTTGATCTGCGGCAGATTGAAATGCGATCGCACAAAGAATCGTGGGGTCGGGGTGACCCACTCCTTGAGCGTCGCGAACGGAAACTCCAGGTTGTCCGGGCTGCGCTGGCGAGTGATCAGTCCTGGATACGTCGCATCGCCGGAACCGGCGATGGCATCGTCCGCCTGGCCTGGCCGCAGCGAGCCCGATGCCAGGAACGTCGGTACTGAAACCGCCGCCGACTTCAGCAACGATCGTCGCGTGAACATAGGGAGGATTCAGGTTTTTGAATGCAGGATTCGGGGTGTCGCACGCCCGCGAGTTTTCAAAGCGGGCGCCGGATTCCACCATTCACTAAAAGATAAAACCACAAAGTCACCAAGAGCACAAAGGCGATCAGGGGAAGGCCTTTGTGCCCTGTGTGTCTTTGTGGTTCAAAACTCTCCGCGGCAGCTCAGTGAGCACGTTGGTGGGCACAGCCCACCCTACTTCGTCCCGATCGCGTACAGGTTGTTCTTGTTCGTGACGTACAGCTTGTTGTTCGCCGAGATCGGCGTACTGAACACCGAGTTGCCCATGTCGTTTTCGGCGATGAGGTTGAGTTCCTTGGAGTGCTCGAAGCACAGGATCCCGCCGACTTCATTGCCGATGTAGACCTTGTTGTCGACGATCAACGGCGAGCCCCACGCCTGCGAAAACATATCGTGGTTCCAGTAGCCCTGGCCGGTCTTCGCGTCGATGCAATGGACGATGCCGCTGAAGTCGGCGATGTACAGCAGGTCGTCCTTGATCGCGACCGTGCCGCACGAGCGGTGCATCTCTTCCTCGTAGTCGACCTTGCCGTTGCCGTCGACGTCGAATCCGGTGAAGTGCCAGATGGCGGCCGAGTTGGGATTGGGGATCGCCTTCTCGCCCGCCTTCTCAACGACATTTTGCAGTCGGCGGACCGGCAGTTCCTTGCCGTCCTTGTCGACCGCCTGCTCGCTGCTGACGTCGCCGCGCTTCGTGGGATCGATACACCAGAGGTGGCCGTTCCCTTCACCGTGCTCCGGGTCTTCACCGACCGCGACGAAGACTTTGCCGTCGTAAATCACCGGCGTGGCGATGATGTGGTTGCGTTCCGAGCGGCCGCGGACCGAGTACAGCGCCTTCTTGGGGTTGCAGTCGAACTTCCACAGCAGTTTCGAGTTTCCCTTTCCGTCGCCGGCCGGATCAAAGCTATACAGCCAGCCGTCGCCACCGCCGAAAATGATCTGCTGCTGGCCGCCCAGCTCTCCGTACGTCGGCGATGACCATTGGCCATGCAGGATGTTGGTCCCCGGCGACTTGTCGGTCCACAGCACCTTGGCCGTATTCTTGTCCATCGCAACGAAGCTGGGCGCGGTCGGTGCCGGGATATTGACGTGTGTCTCATCCACGCCATTGGACGTGCAGACGAACAGCGTGTCGCCGACTGCGGTCACCGAGCAGCTCGCCATGTTGTGCTGCGAGACACCCAGCTCCCCCATCATGTCGAAGATCCAGATGATGTCGGCTTCGTTCTTGTTGTTATTGTCTTCCGCCTTGAACGGACCGTCGTTCTCGCCGTCGTGGAACCCTTCAGTGTCAAGGCAGCAGACCTCCCCGCGGTTGTTGACGTACCACAGCCGCTCGCCATCGACGTACGCTGCGGCACACACCCCCATGTCGGGCCAGTCGTTGACCAGACCAGTCGTGAGCTTGGTATTGGAATGCTGCCACAGGAATTCGCCGGTTTTCTCATCGAACGCGATCAGGCAGCCGAGGTCGACGCCGCCGTTTCCGGCGGCCGCCGGAAATCGCGGGACGTAGCCGTGGCCGTTGTTCGTCCCCACGAAGACCTTGCCGTTGGCGACGACCGCATTGCCGTAACTTTGCGAGCCGAGTTCGGCCTGCCAGATCACGTTGGTCCCGTCTTTCACGTTGAACTCGGCCGGGATGTTTTCCCCGGCCGGGACATTGTTCCGGTGGCTCCAGCCGAAGAACTGCGGCCAGTCATGCGGGCCGACTTTCAGCTTGGAAATCTCCGCCACTGCGTCCTTAGAGGGATCGGCAGTAGCGGCGTTATTGCCGCTGGTGGCGAAAGGCGCCGCGGCGGCCACAAGGGCCAGCAAACAGCAACACGCTAGGGCGATGGAAATGCGCATGTGTAGGAGGATTCTGGAGTCGAGATTCCGGGTTCAGGGGTCTGGGTCGGCGTCGTTTTTCGCCGAGAGCCAAAACGCGATCGCTTACTTTGCGGCCGCCGCGGGGGGCGACGGCGGGCTGTCGTTTCTCGTCACGGTCAGGTTGTCGTACATGAATTCGGCCTCTTTCGCATCTCCGAACAGTCCGGGGCTGCCTGTGACGTTCGGGGAATGATCTTCGCCGACGACTGTCCAGTCTGCAGGCTCCGATTCCCCTTTGGGCCAGCATTTGCCGCGCACGACGGCCTTGTCCCCTTCCACAGAGGCCTGAAACTTCAGCGTGTACCACTTCTCCGGCTGCCATGCGAAAGGAAGGTTGACCGAAAAGCGTTCGGGTTGGGTGATCCAGGTGCGGAATCGCAGTTCCTGGCCGGCGCCGCTGAGGATCAGAATGTAACGCTGCGCGGTCAACCCGATGTCCGGCATGCGGTTGCCGCGGCTGACGCTGCAGACGTCCGCCTGGATCGTGTAGTTCTTGAACCCGATCGGCCCCATCCAGCCCTGACTGCGTCCCCCCTTGGGAATCGTTCGCACCTTGTAGAGTACGCCGTTGCCTTCCACCTTGCGGGGTCCCTTGGCCACGAGCAGTCGGGGTGACGGCGTGGTCGAACCCGCTTCCTCCCACGTGGACCACGTGTAGGATTCAATCACCTTCTCCGTCTTCAGCAACTCCAGCCACGGGTCGAGCAGTTTCCGGGCTTCCTCCGGACTGGTCCGCGCGACGTCCGACTTCTCCCGCTGCAAGTAGTCCAGCAGAGCGTTCCAGCGCAATGCGGACGTGGAGTTGTCGAAGGTCTGCTTTGGCGCGCCGGTGTTGGTGAATCCGGCCGACAGGTAGACGTACAGCAGCCCAGCCAGAGGATCGGCGGTTTTCAGCTTCTGATACAAGTCGAAGTCAATCACGACGTGTCGGTAGCGGACGCCGACCCAGGTGATCGGCACGACGCCGTCGTCGAAGTTGTATGACCAGTTCAGGTCGGGAACGACGCGAATGCGGGCGGTCCCTTCCACGTCGCCCAGTTTGGCTTTGACGATGACTCCCGCCTGCTTGGTCTGTTCCGGACCGACGGTATACGTCCAGCGGCTCGCCTTGTCCTTGTTCTTGTCTTCGTAGTCCTTGATGGCGATTTGCCCGGGGCCTTCGATGGTGAGCTGGACTTCTTCCGCCTTGGCCATCCTCAGGAACTGTCCTGCCGCGTTGTACAAGCGGATGTCGAACGATTGGGCATCTCCCTTGGATGAGTCGGTTACGAGCAGCGACTCAACCGGCGTCACCTGGACGACGGCAGGCGTGGTGTCGGTCTTCGGAGACTCGCCGGCCAGCACATCCGGGAGACTCTCTGCAGCGGCGTCCGGTTTGACGTCCGCTTTACCGAAGCAGTACATCGCGTCGGTCGTCGGGAAGTAAACACGACCGTTCGCTGCCACGCACGAGCCGTGACACTCCTCGCCGGCGGCGAAGCGGCCCTTCTTGAGAATCTTGACCCCCTTCTCCGCCGGCTCCAGGATGTACCATCGGCCATTGACTTCACCGATGTAGATTTTGCCGTCCGCATAGAGTGGGCTGGCCCGCATCATCGTCCCGAGGGCCAGCTTGCCGATCTGCTCTCCCGTCTCGGGGTTCAGAATGAACATCTTCGCCTGGTCGTCAACAACGTACAGGCGGTTATCCAGCAGCAGCGGCGAGCTCCGGCCGACCGCGAGCTCGTCGATCTTCCACTTGGGGGGCTGGCTGCTGATGTCGCCCGTCTGTTTGCCGTCGAGGCAGATCAGCGCGCCCATCGTGTTCGAGCCGAGGTTTTCCTCGCTGTGGCCGAGGTACACGGTGTCGTTCGCCACCAGCGGGGTGCAGTTGAGGCCGTGCTTGGAGCAGTAATAGCTCCAGATGATCCGGCCGGTGCGCGGCTCCATCGCGTGCAGCGCGCCGTCGCCGGAGCCGAACACGATTGCCGCTTTGCCTCCGAGCGTGCAGAGCACCGGCGCGCTGTACGTCGTGTCTTCGGGGAACACGCGGGTGCCGCTGAACCAGACCGGCTCGCCGTTGCGAATGTCGAAGGCGATGAACCGGTGCGTCGGCTTGGCCATTTCGCCCCAGCCGATGACCACCGCGCTGACGATGACGTTGTTCTCATGGACGATCGGGAAGTTCGTCCGGCCGCCGTACGTGCTCAGGAAGCCGTACTCTTCGTGCAGCGACTTGTCCCACTCCACGGCGCCGGTCTGCGCGTTCAGACAGCAGAAATAGCCCGATACCCCCTGGGCGAAGATTCGGTCCTTGGACGGATCGCGCCGCTGTCCGATGACGCGCTTCGGATCTTCCTCACTGTAGACCGGTGAATATCCCGGCGCTGCCACGACGCTGGCCCAACCGATCCGCTCGTGCGGCACATCGGACAGATAGACGTTCCAGCGGTACTCCCAGAGAGTGCTACCAGTGGTTGCATCCAGGCAGACGACCTTCTCCCCCTCCTCTTCGGGGGTGTTGGGCTTGTCGTTGCCAATCATATACAGCTTGCCGTCCAGGACGACGGGGGTCGCCCGGCTGCCGGTGTCCTGTTTCCAAAGCAGGTTGCTCCCTTCACCGCCTGCCGGATTGATATCGTCGGGCAGGTCCTTCTCGGTCGAAATCCCGTCCATCTGCGGCCCGCGCCAGTAAGGCCAATCCGACGCCCCGACGACGTTAGGCATCTGCAGCGCGAGGCTCAGCGAAGTCAGGCAGCAAATTGTGAACAAAGGCCGGTTCGACGAGATCGTCCGCATCATCGAGTCACCTGATCGGAGGGGGCGACGGATTCTCGCGACACTCGCCAGCTGCGGTCCGTCGCGGACTGCGGCAGCCGGCATTTTCAGGGCGGGACCTTTTCGCGTTCCGGCGGCGTCGTCGTAACGTCGCCGGTACGTGAGATCAGCGGCTGATCGTCGGCATGGAGCGAATCAGGTCCGCGTCAGCCCCTACGATAGTCGAGGCCGCGCGGAGCGACAAGCGGCGGAATGCGGTGGCGGGTCGTGGGATCGTTGGAAATATCTTTTCGCCGAATCTGGGTAGCTGGCGTTTGGGGCGTACCGACCGGCACGCATGGATCGCGAATTCAGGGTTTGTTCAGGATGAGCTTTCTCGCTTTGGTCATGCGCAATTTGTAGACCGTCCCCTCGTGGTCGATAAGCACCTCGAAGCGCCCTTTCAGCAGGTCTTTCGAGTCGATGACGCGAAGATCGCTGTTATCGCCTTGTCGCCGCTCTCGTTCGTGCGTTCGTTCGTCGGTCATGGTTCCCTGCCGTTTGGTTGATGCCTGAAACGTGGTGTCGGATGATACCGCGCAACAGGAAACCCCGCCGGTCTGACCAGGCGCAGGACGGATCGACCTACGCCATCACTTCATCCAGCGGTCGCTCGATCTTCGTCGCCGGCGTCGGCATCTGCGGCGGCTGCACCATCCGGTAGAACATCTCGACCATCTGCGTGACGTCTTCGCGCAGATGGGTTTCAAGGACGATCTGCAGCTTGTGGACCGTCTCGCGGCGGCGATTGATCGCCTCCGCCGCCAGCTCGACGCCGCGCGGCGTCAGCGCGCCCCCCGTCCCGAACAGGCTCTGGAGTTCGTCCAGTTCCTCGTGGTTCCAGCCGGCGAACAGCTCCGGCCGCTCCCGGACCGCTTCCGCGACGGCGGGGTTCGTCGCCCGATCAAACTCGGCGGCTGCGGAGGCCGGGTTCCGGTCCGTGCGCAACCTCGGCGGAGACACCGGAGAGGGTGCTGAATACACCAGCGTGTCGATCGGCAGTTCCAGCGCAACGGCGATGCGCTGCAGCGTGTCGTTGTGCGGTCGGCCGGTCCGCCCGGACGCCAGGTGCGACAGCGTGGTCCGCGAGATTCCAGCGCGTTGCGCCAATTCGCCAAAGGACCAGCCGCGGTGGATGCATCCCGCACGAATTCGATCAGCAAGGGAGTCGGACACGATCAGGCGTTCTCCGAAATCGCGAAAACTTTTCGTGAAAGGATTGTTCTTTGTTGAACGTATCTGAACGTAGTGCTACACTCGTGAAATAATGCACAAATGTACAGTATTCGTCAAGCGAATTTGCCGGGGCGGAGGGGCAGGGACGCGAATTTCAGGGGGGCATGATGTCGCGTCGGGCCGTGCGATTGGGAGGGAACCCACAGCGCCAACAGGCGGTTGGGCACTGGTCCGGCGACCTCCGACCCCGGCTTCCTAGTAGTCGTTGTGCTGCTGGAAAGGCAACCAGCGAGGTCACAGAGATCAGCGAGAACAAGGTCACGTTTCCAACAAGCTCTCGGCGATCTCTGTGACCTCGGTGGCGAAAGCTGTTGGCAGCTGCAATCGACGCATCTTCAGGACGCTTCGCAGCTAGATCATTTCTTTTCCTGGGAGGGGACGCTCATGGTGATGATTGGACGCTTTTCGTCGGATGATCCCGGCTGGCGTGAACCCTGGGATCGCGAACCGGACCGCGCCCGCGACGACGCCGACTGGGACGGCCTCAATCCGCAGCCACGCGGCCATAGCACTCGCCGCACGCGACCGCGTCGCTTACAGCCGGCTCCTCCTACAGAGTGCCAGCCCAATCCCAACCGCGACGTCGAGACCCCTCATTCCTGATCCCGCTCTCCTAATTCCTCAGGTCCAGCCATGCTCGAACTCCGCAAACAGATCTCGATCTTCGTGCCGGTGTCCGACTGGCGCGCGATCCGGCTCGAAGCCGCCCGGCAGCGAATCCCGATCACCGAACTCTGCCGGCAGTGGATGCGGCCGCACGTCCACGCATTGCGAGATTCCGCCTCGACAACGGAGTCATCCAGCGATGACGAATGAACCCGCTGCCGCGGGCAGCTTCAACCACGCCGCGCCGGCAGGCCGCCGACGATATCCGAGCGATCTGACCGATCGGCAGTGGCTCGCACTGGAGCGGCTGCTCCGAAGTGCGCTGCCGCACCGGCGTTCGCGCCGGTCGCTTCGAGATGTGGCGAACGCCGTCAGCTATCGCTGGTGGACCGGTTGTTCGTGGCGGATGCTGCCGCACGACTTTCCGCCGCCGAGCACCGTGCGGACGCATCTCCGCAGTTGGAATCGTCTCGGAATCCTCAAAGAGGTGCGCGACGTGCTGCTATTGCGCCGCGCGGCCGATACGCGTCTCAGCCACGTTTCCGATCGTGTCCGGGATCGTCGCGCAGCACCTCAAGCGTTCGCGCGGCCAGCACCTGCGGGTTGAACTGCTCGCGGACGTTGATTTGTCCCGCGGCTCCGAGCGAATATCGCGTATCGGGATCGGTCGCCAGCTCTTCCAGTGCGTCCGCCAGCTCGTCCGCGTCCCCCGGCGTCACAAGCCGGCCGCCGCCGGTCGCTTCAATCAGTTCCGGAAACGCCCCGTGCCGCGGCTGTACGACGGGCACCCCGTTGGCCAGCGCCTCCAGCACGTATAGCCCCTTCGGCTCCAGGAACTCCGTGGGGACGGAGAGCACATCGATCGATTGGAAGAACGCGACTTTCTCGGCATGGGTCGCCGGACTGCCGACATATTCAAACGCACTGCCGAGGGGTTTGGCGGCGCGGCAAACTTCCTTGAAATACGCGCGGTCAGGGCCGCCCAGGAATCCTCCCACGCGCAGTTGCGCATCGGGCAAGCGCCGATGCAGCTTCACAAACGCCTCCACCAGGCGGTGCAGCCCCTTCTGACGGGCGATCCGCGCGAAATACCCGACCGTGAAGGGTCCTTCCGTCCGCGCTCCCGGCTCGCCATTGTGCCCGGTCAAGTCGATCCCCAGCGGAATCAGGTGGAACTTCTTTGCGTCCAGCGACAGGTAGCGTGCCATGTAGTCGCGATAGAACCGGGTGTGCACCAGAAATCCGTCGAAGTCCTGCGCGCGCTCCGAGACGGCATCGATCGCCCGCCTGCGATGCGACTCCGGCAGCATGTCGAGGAACACATCGTCCCCCTGCAGCGTGCAGTACACCGGCCCCGTGAAGCTCGATTTGAGCAATCGCAATGCGCCGGCCAACAGCGCATTGCTGAAAACTACGGCGTCCGGCCGCAGCTCGTGGGCAATGAAGTTCGCGAGCTCGTCCATCTCGCGTCGCTGCGGCCCGGCTTCACCCGCCAGCATCGACAGGGCCAGTTCGCCCAGCTTGCGAGCGTCGTACCGCGTCGAGAACCTCGTGGCGAAGTTGATCAACCACGGCGTGTCCAGCCACCGCGTCAACCCGCGCGGCAACCGCCGCCAGCCCGGCAACTGCTGGTCCAGGTACACGTTCAGGCCGCCCAGAAAGATCGGGTGGCTGCTTTGATCCGGCTCGTCCAGGCGAATCGGCGTGTAGGTCGGCAGCAGCGTGACCTGGCAGCCGGCCTGCTGCAGCGCGCGAGCCCAGGTGTTGTCGTGCATGCACGAACCGCAGAACATTCCGGCCCCGCCGGCGGTGATGATCGCGATGTGCATGGGAAGAATGGTGAATTGTCAATGGTCAATTGTCCAATGTCGTGAGGAATCAGCCCTCTGCTGCAGGTCCTTCTGACAACTCGCGCCCGACAGGAAGCGATCGGGGTCGCGTTCCGCTCCCTGACGGTCGCGGCTCGTGACATCATTTCCGGTCTGGATTTGCCCACGACGAAACCCGGTCTCTTCGCTAATCTCCGCACTTTGCGCGGCCTGTGGTCCGCCGCTTAGTTAGACTTCTTCCCATGAAAACTGCTGCTATTACAGCCCTGCGCCAGAAACTGGCTGCGAATCGGCCGGCCTACGGCCTGTGGGTCACGCTCGAATCGCCGTCAATCACGGAGATGGCCGTGGCCGTCGGGCTGGATTACGTCGTCATCGACGCGGAACACTCGTGTCTCGACTGGACCACGATCGCCAATCACCTTCGCGCCGCCACCCGCAGTCCGACCGTGGCCATTGTCCGGCTTCCCGAGCACAACACCGGCGCGATCAAGCGGGCGCTCGACCTAGGCGCCGACGGCATCGCGATTCCCGGTGTCGAGACGGCCGAGCAATTGACGCAAATTGTCCGCGACTGCCGGTATCCGCTGGCCGGCCAGCGCGGTGTCGGCGCCGATCGCGCGACCGCATGGGGGCAGGCCTTCGGAGAGCATGCAGCGACGGCCAATTCGCACGTCCTGGTGATGCCAATCCTCGAGAGCCCGCGCGCGCACGCCAACATCCACGAGCTGGCGGCGGTCGAAGGCGCCGAACTGTTCTACCTCGGCCCGGCCGACTACTCCGCCACTTCCGGCTTTCTCGGCCAGTGGGAAGGGCCGGGTGTCGCGGATGAACTCCTGGCGATGCTGCATGCGGTCCGCTCCGCCGGCAAGACCGCCGGCATCATCGGCACGTCGCACGAAGACCTGGTCCAGCGCCGCGACCAGGGATTCCGGTTGCTCGGCCTGGGTACAGATGCGATCCTCACGATCCGCTCGATCCGCGAGTCGCTGCGCGCCGTGAATGCCGATCGCATTCCGTCTGCGTCGCTTGATCCTCGCGACTCGAAAGCATCCGTTGTGCCGCTGCATCGGGTCCCGCCGGAATTCACGCCCGATCGGCGCGAGACAATCACCGCGCGGGGCAATGGCCCCGTCCTGGCCCTGGCGGACGGCGTCGACTGCGAACTGCTGGTCGGCGATTTCACCTCCGCCCGCAACCTCTCCACCGGCATCGTCACGTTCCAGCCCGGCGCCGGCCTGCCGTACCACACGCATCCGTGTGCCGAATCGGTTTCGGTTCTTGCCGGCCAGCTCGACACGTCGGTCGACGGCCGCGTGTATCGCCTGCGGCCGGGGGACAACATCGTCGTACCCCGCTGGCTCCCACATTCGTCGCGCAATCCGCTGCCCGGCACGCGCGCGGTCGTGCACGTGGCGTTCGCCATGTCGGTTCCCTCGCGCGCCCTGGTGACGACAGAATTCCACGAGTGGCGGATGCCGGACGACTCGCCCGGCCGTGACGGCGCCGAGCACGTCACGCGCCTCCAAACAGCCGTCAAATATGCCGCCGGCCCCAACACCGAGTTCGTCGACTATTTCAACGCGCGGATCATCCCCGGCCTCGAAATGAGCGGCGGCTGGGCGAGGTTCGCTCCGGGCGGGCGGCTTCCCGCCCACGTGCACGACTTCGACGAATCCATCTGCATCGTGGATGGGACAGCGATGTGCCGAGTGAATTCCCGCCGCTATCTGGTTTCCAACTGCAGCACGGCCTGCGTCCCGCGCGGCCGGCCGCACTACTTTGTCAACGAGTCGAGCGGCCTGATGACGATGATCTGGGTGTACGCCGGGCCGCTGCCGGAGCGGATTGTCGTGACGGACGAGTGCCTGTTCGATGACGCGTGATAGTGAGCGCAGCCTAGGTGCGGCGATTACAGATCCCATCCTGCACTTTCGGCTTCGCGCGGTCGATCGTCCAGCGACTCAGATCCGCCTGAAGGCGGTACTCCAACATGTTGCCCGTCAGATTCGTTTGCCGCGAAATGCTGCCGGAGCGGCCGGAGGCGATTGCGGCGACGATTCTCGACCTGTCGCAGTGGCCGCGATTTACGGGCTACGGACCGCTACCGGGGATTCGGTCGGCGGAGTTCGAGGTGCGGACGCCGGAGGTCGTCGGCACGCGCATCCGCGTCATCAGCACCGACGGTTCGACGCACGTTGAAGAAATCGTCGAGTGGCGGCCGGCGGAGCGGATCGTACAGCGCATGAGCGGGTTCTCGCCGCCGCTGTCGAAGCTGGCGACAGAGTTCGTGGAGACGTGGGAATTTGAGCGCGGCGCGGCAGGGACCAAGGTGACGCGGACGTTTGAACTTCATCCGCGCTCAAACTGGGTGAGGCCGGCGGTGTGGTTGATCTCGCTGCTGTTGAAACGGGCGGTGCAGCGAAGCCTCCGAGAAATTCGCGACTACCGGCCAAAGGCGGGAGATCGCGCCACTGACGGCGTCACATCGTGAGCCACGTGACATAGGCTCCGAAACTCATGACGAGCAGGGCGACACAGAGCGCCTGCCGCCCGGTCAGGACGATGTTTCTGCCGCCGGTCGTCCCGAAATGCTGGCGGATGACGCGTTGCCCGTGGAGCCGCGTATAGATCGTCGAAATGACGGCGATCGCCACGGTCATCCAGTACTTGTGATTGCCCGGTCCGTTTCGGAGACCGGCGCCGAACAACTCCAACCCGATGGTCAGCATCCACGTATATATGCTGACGAGCAGCACGATGACGGGCAGCGTGGGAACGGCGGGAGTCGTGCGTTCCGGCGGGTCTCGCGTGCTGAGCGACGATCCATCACTTCGGAAATCGCTGCGGCGGCCGTTGCGCAGGTTCCTCCGACGAATAGCAGGCTGATCAGGGCCGCGAACCAGATCCGTTCAAACAGAGTCACGCCCCAAAAATGACCGCAAGCAGCAGGCACGCCAAGCTGACGAACCCCGCAAACACGGGATGAGGAAACAGGCAGCTTCGTCTTCCATAGCCAGTACGGTGCGCCGTTCCTGCCGGAGAAGTCAGCCATGACAGAATGACCGCAATCAGCCGCACGCGCCGATTGCCTGTGAATACGCTAGGCTGCCCCGCGAGTTCTCTTCCACTATTCCACGAGATACCCCCGATACAGCCCCATGTAGTAGGGGAGCAAAAACGCGGCGCCGTCGGTGAGGGTGCGGCCGTCGCCCCCTTCGTCGAGTTCCCACGGGTCGAGGTTCCAGTGTTCGACGGAGCGTTCGTCGATGGGGACCACCTTGCCGCTCAGGCGGTGGCCGGTGTTGCCATCGGAACCGGGGAAGCGTCCCATCTTCACGATGTCGAGCCGGTGGCTGTTCTTGTAGGGCCAGCGGATGCGGTCCAGCGGATAACGGACGAGCGTATCGGCTGCTTCATCGAGCGCCGACTGCGGGACGGCGCCGCTGCGGAACCGGCCGCGGCCACCCCCTTCGGGGAACGCGTCCTGGGTGGTCGCCGCGAAGATGTAATTGAAGACCGGGTTCAGTTCCGGTGCTTCGGTCAGCCAGTAGCGGTAGAACGCGAATGCGTAGTAGCGCTTGAGTTCCGGATCGTCCTCGTAGCGGATCAGGTTGTAGAAGCTCATGAAGGCCATTTCGTCGTCCGACTGGTTGCCGGTGCCGTAGCCGTATTGCACTTTGGGCGCCATCGCATTGACGGCGTAGCTGTGGTTCTTGACGAGGTTGTCGTAGTGCTCGCGATACTTCTTGTCGCCGCTGACATGCTCGGCCACCTTGAGGTAGCTGAGAATGCACATGGAGTTCAGGCCGCGGCCTTCGGCCCAGCGGAGGTCGTGATTGAACTCGCCGGGGCTGAAGCGTCCCCAGCGCGTGGGGAGGCCGTCGTGATCGACGAGGTTGTAGCCGTGGTCGATGATGTGATCGACGACGCGCGTGATGACTTCGCGGGCGGACTGCTTCTCTGCGTCGGTCTCGGCGACCAGGTCGTAGTAGAGGGCGTACATGAAGAAGTGGCCGTCGAGTTCGTCCGAACTGGTGTCACACTTCCAGTACCACTTGCCGTCGGCGCTGGTCGGCCAGCGGGGCGAGATCACCTTCCAGAGCGGGTCGCGCTGCTGCCCTTCGCGGTCGCGCTCGGGAGTGTACTGCGTGGCGTTGGGGTTCGGTCCACTGGTGGGCAGGATGGTGCGGGCCGGGAAGCCGTGCGGTGCGGGGTTCGATCCCCCCTGCGTGACTTCACTGAGAAACTTAAGTGCGTTGAAGGCTTTGGTGGCGCGCTGCTTCGCCAGCGGGTCTTTCGTGACGGCGTACGCGAAGCACTCGCCGGCGCCGTACATGGCGGTCCAGAGGCCGTCGTTGTCGCTGTCTTCCTGCTCCCACTCGGACTTGTCGCCCGGTTCCTTGAGGCGCACCTGCAGGACGTACTCATACGGGGTGCGGCGATGATACTTGTCGATCTCGTCTTCAAGGAACTTCGCCTTCTTCGCGAGCGTCATCGGCTGATGTTCGATGCAGCCGACGCCGCCGGCGGTGGCGAACCATTCGCGGCCATCGCTCCCGACGACGACGGAGCGAATATCGTTGTTCGGCAGCCGCCGCGGGGCCTGGCGATATTCCCACGTCGTGCCGTCGAAGCGGATCGCGCTCGTGCGTGCCGAAGACGAAGCCGCCGTCGGGACGGGCGGCGGCGGACGTGAAATCGGCATAGGGGAGTCCGTCGGCAGCGGTGTACAGCTTCCAGGCATCGCCGTCCTGGATGCCGATCCCCTGCGGTTCGCAGAAGGCAAGCCGGCCTTTGGAGTCGAACGCGACGCCGCGGACGTTGTGCGGCGCCCAGCTTCGTCCGCCGCCGCTCGCCAGAACTTGCTGCCATGCGCCGCCGGACGGCTGCAGGTAGAGGCCCGCTTCGGCCGCAACGGCGACGCGACCATCGCTCGCAACTGCGATCTGGCGGATCGCGAGATGTCCACCCAGGAGTGAATTGAGATCGTCGACCGGCTTCAGCGATCCGCCGCTGAGTTCAAAGAGACCGGCCTCGGTTCCCACAAGTCGGCGCGAGCCGCCGGCAATGCACGTCGCAGCGGCGGGCTTGCCGCCCGATTGCGGGAGGTCGGCCAGTTGGTCGACCTGGCCTTGCTCGGCGCGAAACAGGCCGTTGTCAGTGATCGCAATTATGCCGGCGCCGTCAATCCCCATGGCAGGCAGCGAGCCGGCGTAGTCCGAAAGTTGTTGCCACTTGTCTCCATCGAGGACCCCCAGGCCATGATCGGTTCCGGCGAGGATGCGACCCGACGGACTGACGACGATCGACTGGATGTTGTCTGACGGCAGTCCGTCTTTCGTCGTGTACTTGTGGGCCACTTCGGCGCCGAACTCGCCGACTTTGACGGCCTTGGCCGCCGCGGGAGGTTCGCCTCCGCGCCGCCGCCCTTGAGCAGAGGCTGAATCCATGGAAAGCCAGAGCGCGGCGACGCCGGCGAGAAGAAGTCTGTGCGAACGAGGTGCAAGAGTCATGGAGGTTTCTGGATCCAGGAGGGTCGATCGTAGCGGGGTAAATGCAGTGCGTGGCGCGCCGAAATGCCACTGATCTTAAGTGCTACTCCAGCAGCTTCGCCATCAGGAATTGCTGTTCGCTTTCGTACTTGGGCGACGACATGTGGCCGGTGATGATCAGATGGCATTCGTGCCCGCAGGCGTCGGACTTTTCCTTGAGCTTAACGCCGTAGACCGGATGGTGGATGCCGTGGCCGGCGCTCTTGGAGGGGAGCGTCATGTCCTCTCCGTAGCGCATCAGGAGCGGCGGGTCGTCGGCCGTGACGTGGTTGTAAGGGCTGAACTCGACGTACAGCGGCTTGTTCTTCTCGTAGTTGGTCAGCGCCGCGGTGAGGTCCGGCTCACCCACGGAGAGCCAGATCATCCGGTGCAGGAGGACGTTGAGGCCCAGCCACTCGGCGATGACGGGCGGGTCGAGCGACGTCTGGCCGGCGATGCCTGCGGCGGCGCAGACGCGAGTCGATTCCCGGAGGACCGGGTCTTCGGATTTGGGGTCGGCAATATCGTCGTGCAGCAGCAGCCACATCGATGAACAGGCGCCCGCGCTGCCGCCGGTCAGGGCGATGCGGTCGGACTTGATGTTCCACTCCTGCGCTTTGGTGCGGAGGAACTGGATCGCGCGGGCCGCATCGTGCACCGGCGCCGGCAATTTCGCCTGTGTGGAATAGCGATAGTTAATTGACGCGACGGAAATGCCCTTGTCGAGGTACGGCTGGACGGCCTTGTCCTCTAGCTTCTTATCGCCGCCGGTCCAGCCGCCGCCGTGAATGTAAACGAGCAGCGGACGCGGGCCGTCCCCCCTTGCCTCGTAGAAGTCAAGGACGTTCCGCTCGTGGGGGCCGTACGAGACGTCTGCGTGCGTGGGGACCAGATCGGCGGCCGACAAACTGGCCGAAACGGCGAAATACACGATGCACAGGGGCGCGACGATTCGCATGACAGCCTCGCTCTGGGGTGGGACTTCGTGGTGAGGCGCGGGGACTGCGACGTGTTCGCCCGGCGGCGGCTGTTATAGCCGTTGTATGACATCACATTCCAGCGCGCGACGACCTGCAGGTTGAATGCGGCAATCGGTGTCGCGGGCAGTTGCATGCGCCGTTTCACATGGAAAGCGTGGCTTTGACAATTGTCCGGGACACTGCCCCCTTCACGTGCCGTCCGGTCGCGCGAGCGATTACAATCGGCCACCGCTGCCGACCATCGACACGTTGCGGGAACCGACGGGAATGAATCGCACCGCGTATCTGCGACAATCGGCACCGCTTCGTAGCCGTCGCGGACTGTTGCAGGCCGGTAGCCTGTCGGCAGTCGGATTGACGCTGCCGCGGTTGCTGCGTGCAGCGGAGCCGGCGGCACGACCGAAAGCGAAATCGTGCATTCTGTTCTTCATGGAGGGGGGACCGTCTCACATCGACCTGTGGGACATGAAGCCGGAGGCGCCGGAACAGATTCGCGGTCCACTGCGTCCGATCCAGACGTCGCTCCCCGGTTTCGATGTCTGCGAATATCTCCCGAAGCTCGCGCAGATCAGCCATCGCCTGACCGTGGTGCGCTCGGTAACGCACCGAATCGTCGATCATAACGCGGCGTCATATTACATCCTGTGCGGACACACTCCGCTGCGCGACGGCCAGTTGATCCGCGGGCCGTCGCCGTTCAACGCACCGCCGTACGGATCCGTGCTCGCGAAATTGAGACCGATCGACGAGCCGCTGCCGGCTTACGTCCACGTGCCGAAGCAGTTCTTCAACTGCGGCGACTTTATTCCGGGCGTGCTGGGAGGATTTCTGGGGAGCGCGTACGACCCGTTCATCCCGGGCGATCCCAGTCAGCCGGATTACCACGTGCCGGGGCTAGAGGATCGCCTGCCTGCGGCGCAGTTTGATCGCCGTCGCGAGTTGTGGCAGACGCTCGACCATTCATTGGCAACATTCGGCAAACGTGCGGCGGCCGGTCGGCTCGACCGTTTCTACACGCGGGCATTTGACCTCATCACCAGTCCGCAGGCTCGGCGCGCGTTCCGCCTCGATGAAGAGCCACCAGCGGTCCGGGAACGATATGGATTGCCAAGCCCGGTCTCTGGGGTGCGCGGAAACGGAATGCCGCATCTGGGACAATCATTATTGCTGGCGCGGCGACTGGTGGAGGCGGGGGTCCGGCTGATCAGCGTGTGGGCCGGTGGGCAGGCCTTCGACGGCCATCAGAATCACTTTCCGTCGCTCAAAACGGGGCTGTGCCCGCCGACCGATCTGGCGATCTCAGGACTAATTGAGGATCTCGCCGAGCGGGGGCTGCTCGACGAGACACTGTTCGTGGCGCTGGCCGAATTCGGCCGCACACCCAAGCTCGGTCAGATTACTTCGACGGCGGGTGCGAATGCCGATGGCCGCGACCATTGGCCGCACGTTTACACGGCATTCTTTGCCGGGGCCGGCGTCCAGCCGGGCGTGGTCTATGGCGCGTCAGACGCTCTCGGCTCGCAGCCGGCGGAGAACCCGGTCACGCCGGAAGACATCGCCGCGACGATTTATCACTTGATGGGACTCGATCCCGAATCGCGGCTGATCGACCATCTGAATCGGCCGCATGCTTTGTCGGTCGGCGAACCGATTCGCGGGATCTTGACGTGACCAGTCCCGCGATAGATCTCTGAGTGACGCATGCGTTTCCCAATCCGTAACCAGATTCTGCTGCCGCTGACGGCGATCCAGGTTGTTGTCATTTCGGCGGTGTCGTTGTGGGCGGCGTGGAAAGCGTCGACACATGTGCGGGACGATGCCGAGAACCACGCCCGCAACGTGCGCGGGCTGCTCGAACGGGCGACTTTTCCGCTGACGGGACCGGTGCTCGAACAGGTGCGGCAATTGTCCGGCGCCGAGTACGCACTGTTCGATAGGCGTTCGGCGCTGGCCTACGCAACGCTGGACGGCGGCACGGGACGTAATTCGGAACTGCACCTGGCCGCAAATCGGGCGCGCGACCTCGCCGGAGCCGAAGTCGAGATTGCCGGGCGGACGTACCGCGCGGTGTGGGTGCAGGCCGGCGGCGCTGCCGGCCCGCCGATGGAGGTGCTGATGCTCCTGCCGCGGGACCAGTTGCAGGCCCTGCAGCGGGACGCGATCGCCGGCCCGCTGCTGGCCGGCGGCCTGATCCTTGTGTTGACCGTGCTGGCGACGACCTGGGTCGCGCAGCGGATGGGCCGGCGCATCCAGCGCCTGGAACGCCAGGCGGCGCGGATCGCCGAGGGGGACTTCACGCCGCTGGATTTGCTGCGACGCGACGATGAGTTTCGCGACCTCTCGTGCTCGATCAACCGGATGGCCGGCGGGCTGGAGTCGCTCACGGGGTCGATTCGCGAGACGGAGCGGGGACGGCTGGCCACACAGGTCGTCGGCGGGATCGCACATCAGCTGCGCAACGCGATGACCGGGATTCGCATGGCGATCCAGGTGCACCAGCGGCGGTGCAAATCGACCGGCGACGCCAGTCTCGACGTGGCGCTGGGCCAATTGTCGCTGACCGAGCAGCAGATTCGCGGTTTGTTGAGCCTCACTCGCGGCGAGCAGCGATCGATTCTGCCTGGGCGGGCCGCCGACCTGCTCAATGAGATCGCGGCCATGCTGGAGCCGGTCTGCGAGCATCGCAGGATCGTGTTTCGGTATGAGTCGGAATGCGACTCGGCGGCGGTCGTCACTGATGCGGATGCCTTCCGGTCGGCGATCCTCAATTTGTGCATGAACGGCGTCGAGGCGGCCGGCCACCCGGGGGAATTATCGCTCGCCGCACGTCTCACAGCGGATGCGATCGAAGTGGCCGTCGCCGACAACGGGTCCGGCGTCCCCGAGCGCGTGCAGCAGACGCTGTTCGCGCCGTTCGTCACGACAAAGCCGGAGGGAGTCGGGCTGGGGTTGGCATTGGTACGGCGCGCGGCCGACGATCTGGGGGGCAGCGTCGGACTCGCGCGCAGCGAGGGGCGGACGGTGTTCACGTTCCGGTGCGCCGTGCAGCCGGCCGCGCCGGACCGTAAAATGCTGGCAACATGAGAGCAGACCGATCATGAGCAGCGTCCTCATTATCGACGACGAACCGACGATCTGCTGGACGTTCGAGCAGGCGCTCTCGGACGCCGGGCACGAAGTCCAGTCGTTTCCTTCGGCCGAGTCGGCGTTCGACGAACTGGATCACCTGGACCCTGACGTTGTGTTGATCGACGTCCGCCTGCCGGGGATGAGCGGACTCGATGCGCTGCAACGTCTGCGTGCGCAGCTTGGCGAGACGCCGGTCATCGTGATGACGGCGTTCGGCAGCCTCGACGTGGCGGTGGAAGCGATCGACCGCGGGGCGTTCGATTACATTCCCAAACCGTTCGATCTCGACGACGCGATCGAGATCGTCGCCCGGGCACTGGCCACTCGCACCGAACCCGAAGCGGAGGAAGCTCAGCCGCGAGAGCCGACGACCACGACGGACATCATCGGCCGGTCGCGGGCGATCCAGGACGTGTTCCGGCAGGTGGCGCTGGTCGCGCGCGAGGACGTGCCGGTGCTGATCACCGGAGAAAGCGGCGTCGGCAAGGAACTCGTGGCGCGGGCCATCCACCAGCGGAGCCAATACGCGGAAGGCGCGTTCGTGCCGATCTGCATCCCGGCGCTCAGCCCGCAGTTGATTGAAAGCGAACTGTTCGGCCACGTCAAAGGGGCGTTCACCGGGGCCGACCGCGACCGCCGCGGACTCTTGCGCAATGCCGATCGGGGCACAGCGTTCTTTGATGAAATCGGCGAAGTGCCGCTGCTGCAGCAGGTGAAGCTGCTGCGCGTGCTCGACGACCGGCAATTGACTCCAGTCGGCAGCAGCCGCTCCGAACCGTCGTCGTTCCGTTTGATTGCCGCGACGAACCGCTCGCTCGACGAACTGGTGAACCGAGGCGATTTTCGCGAGGACCTGTACTACCGGCTGCGGGTGTTTCCGATCCACGTGCCGCCGCTGCGCGAACGGCCGGAGGACATCGTCGAACTGGCGCGGCATTTCCTCGGCCAGGCGGCCGCCGGGCGCGGGCTGGTCCTGGCTGAGCCGGCCATCGCCGAATTGCAACAGAGTCACTGGGCCGGCAATGTGCGTGAATTGCGGGCGGCGATGCAGTACGCGGCGGTCGTCACACGCGGGACGCTGGTGACGCCGGACTGCCTGCCGCCGTCCCGCGCTTCGGAACAGCCGACAGACCGCCGCGGTCGGATTCGCGATGATCTGAAACACTGGGCTGCGGAGCGCGCATTGGCACTGCTGCGATCACCCGGCGCGGACGGATTGCACGCGGAGTTTCTCGAGGAGTTTGAGGAGCCGGTGATTCAGGCGGCGCTGGAGGCGGTGGAGGGGAATCGTTCCGCGGCGGCAGAACTGCTGGGGCTGCATCGGGAGACGCTGCGCAAGAGGTTGCGCGGCGGCAAGTGAGCCGTTTCCGTTTGGCGCGGGACGCGAAAAACGGAGCCGTCCGCTCACGAGCGGCTCGGCGGGAGCCTCGCCCTCCGTTAACGGGGTCAATCTTCTCGTTTGAGCACTAGCTCAACGCATTGAACGTCGCTGCGTCGCGCTGCGGCGACGGTCAGCGTGTTGATCATCGCCAAGACCAGGCTTGACGGTTCGGGATCGGACTGACCTCGCTCGTACCAAATTCGGAGTCCTGAATCGACAGGAGCATCGCCGCCGGCGTCATAGCTGTATTTCTCGTCGTACGTCCCCGGATCGTCGATTTTGGTCAGGCGATTCAGGGAATCGTACTGGTAGGTCGCATGTGGCCGAGTCCGTCGGTCGTCGTGGCGATTTCGCTGGCGTCATAGCTGTAGGTCGTCGTTGACGGTCCCGATCGATGCGATCGGTCAAGCGATTGAGCGAGTCATACTGGTACGTCGTGACATGACCGAGCGGATCGGTCACGGTGGCGAGATTTCCGGAGACGTAGCCGTAGGTCGTGGTGCTCGGTCCGGGCTCGATTTTGTCCGTCAGCCGATCGAGCGAGTCGTACTGTAGGTCGTGATGATCCCTGTTCTGATCAGTGCTCTGGGTCATCCGGTCGAGTGTCGTACTGGTATTGCGTCACGTGTGTCGTGGGACTGGTGTCCTCGGTGACAGTGGTCAGCCGGTTGTTTGTGGGTCGTAATCGTACTGGGTCGTGCTGCCGGCGGCGTCTGCGTTTCTGGGACCATGCGGTCGAGCCGCATCGTACTGGTATGTCGGTGATGGCCGGCGGGGTCGGTCACATCGACGAGCCGGCTGTGGGAGTCGTATTGGAAGCGGGTAACGTTCCCGGACGAACTGAAAGGGAGCCCAGGCCCTGCGGCGTCGAGCTGAGCGACAGTACGGCCGAGCTGATCAGTGAGCGAACAACGTGGCCGAGGAAATCGGTCACTACGTACGCACCGGCGGTTCCCCAGGGGAGACGATGTACGCGAAGCCGGTGAGCGTGACGCGGCTGATGTCGGACGCAGCGGACGAATTGGTGTTGGAATTCGCCGGGTCGGGGATGGATTGATCGGATTGACCAACCGATTGCGACCCGAATCAGAAGATTCGCCGAAACGGACTGAGGTTCGGCCCAACAGACAAGACACGCGGAGCACAACGCAACGATCGACAGACGTGGAAAGCAATGGCCTGATGCTTTCATCGACATACCTCCGTTCGGTTGAGAGAGCCGGCGGTCCTTGCCGAAGGAGCGATCGAATCAACGGCCGCTTATACAAGGCGATTGGGAGGAGTCAATAATCGAGTTCATCGCTGACGGTTAAGCTGAATCTCGATCCAGCCCGGCTCTCTGTCCGGTAAGAGCCAGATGCCCTTCTGATTCAATTTGTCGCCGAAGTTGCCGTCTGTCACGTTGTTCGCTTGAAAATCGCCGCTATACACGGAACTTGCCCTAGCGGCGGATCTGGACACAAAAGTGAGTGCCCCTGAAGCACCTCTGACTTCTGCCAAACCGCCGCCGTTCCTGTGGTAGGTAAGCACCTCGACCTGACACGATCGAATTGCTGCCGCCGGGCGGATGACCGTGGGGGACGGTGCATCCCCAAGCCAAGGCAATGTGTTCTGCTTTTCCAGCACTACATTCCCTCCCAAGACGAATTGGACGTTGCAGGTGACGGTCCCCCTGTCCATATGCGCGCCATTGTGCGTATTCCAAATAATGACCTTGTGGGATACAGGGGCACCCTGTCCAGCCGACTTCTCGCGGCCGCCTGTTCTGCATCGCTGCTCGATTTCTCCAGCCGCCAGAAGCAGCCACCTTCTCGCCCGCAGGTGCATGGGCTCCTTTGAGTTTTGCATCGCGACTTTCGCCCGCTGCGGCTATCCAGAGTCGCCGAGCCGCAGCCGCTCTTCGTACAGTTTTGGATCGCATTCGCCGCGCGCGCTGCGTCTCGCACCGGTCCGGGCTCGGCCTTTGCCAAGTAAGGCAAACCTGCGTCCCATTGCTCTTTAAGGCAGCAATAGAATTCACCGACAGTGGAATTTGCCGGCCCGTCGCCAGAGGAGCTTTTGAGAGTGTTGCGTGCTTTGTCCAGCTTGCATTCCCGAGTCAGCAGGCTGCTGCGTTTCTTCAGTTCGAGGACGTCGGCCTGCAACTCCGGGTCCTGGAGGCGTTTGGCGACTCCCGTCGCGCGGTTGTACAACTCCGTCGCGGCCGCATAGTCATCGGCATCGATCGCTGATTGTGCCGCCACGAGGATCTTGTCCAGACCTCCTGTGCCAGAGCCGTGTCGGAATCGCCGTACCAGATGCAGGCACCGCCAGCACCGGTACAAATCTCCGAGAAAATGCCACTTACGCCGGACGCGATGCGAATTGGCCCGTGGCATCATCGTGAGATTCCTGGAGTTCAAAGATGACCATTGGATGACCACGACACCTGGCTAAGCGACGATCTCCTGCACCACGCCCCGCGACGTCCGTCAGCCGGAACTCGCGGCCGGCGTGACGGAATGTGAGCCGTTCGTGGTCGAGACCCAAATAAGGTGCAGCAGCGTCGCGTGCAGGTCGTGCATGTGATCGCGTCCGCTGACGGCTTCGTGGCCGAAGTCGTCGGTCGCGCTGAAGGCGAAGCCGGGCTTGACGCCCAGCGGCTGGCCAGGAACTGCGTGAAACCTTCGGGTTGTGGTCGCGGCCGTTGTTGTTCTGTGAAAATGGATTATGGCCGAACTCGCCCCCACCAGACGAGCGTGTCCTCCAGGAGGCCGCGGCTTTGAGGTCGGCGAGCAGCGCCCCGACCGGCTGGTCGCCCGCCAAGCTGCGTGCTCGGCATGCCGGGGCATGTTGGAGTGCTGGTCCCAGCGAGGATTGTCGGTGTTGTCGGCGTAGCTGATCTGCACGTACCGCACGCCGGCTTCGGCCATGCGGCGGGCAAGGAGGCACTGGCGGCCGAAGTCGTCGGTCTCCTTTTGGCCGATGCCATACATCTGCAGTGTGGCGGCGGTCTCGCCGCTGAGGTCAAACAGTTCCGGGGCGTGCATCTGCATGCGCCAGGCCAGTTCATAGGACTCGATCACCGCGTCCAACTCGGTGCCGCCGCCGGCACGCTGTTGCTGTTCGCGGTTCAGGGCACCGAGCAGATCGAGCTGCCGTCGCTGCTCTGCGGCCGAGAGATCGCGGTTGGCGATGTGCTCGGGACGGGCGTCGCTGGCCGGCTGTCCGGCGCGGCTGATGGCCGTCCCCTGGTGTTCAGCTGGTAGGAATGCGTTCGCGAAGTTTCGCGGGCCGCCGTTGCCGGACGACGGGCAGAGCGTCACGAACGCCGGCAGGTTGCGGTTCTCCGATCCCAGGCCGTAACTGACCCATGAGCCAATGGACGGCCGGATCAGGTTCGTCGCTCCGGTGTGCAGAAACAGTGTGGCCGGACCGTGGGCGACGCCGTTCGTGTGCATCCCGTGCAGGAAGCACAAGTCGTCGACGTGCTGCGCGATGTGAGGAAACAGGTCGGACACCCAGCGGCCGCTCTCGCCGTACTGCCGGAACGGCCACAGCGGCTGCATGATCGTTTCGGAATCCGACATGCCGGTCTTGGCCAGCTTCCGGGCGTCGCGAAAGTGATGCTTCTCGCCATTGTGTGCGATCAGGGCCGGCTTGTAGTCGAACGTGTCGACGTGCGACGGCCCTCCCTGCATGAAGATGAAGATGATCCGCTTGGCGCGCGGGGCGAACAGTGACAACGGCGAAGTTCTGGCCGCGACGGCCTCATCCGCACACAGCCCGGCCAGTGCCAGCGAGCCGAAGCCGCAGGCGGCGGAGCGGAGCAGTTCGCGACGGGGGACGTGCTGGGGCATTCGCAATTCCTGACCAGCCGCGCCCGTCAGGAAGCGGACGTCGCTCCCTGACGGTCGCGGCTAGTAAGTTTACGTCACTCGATATACCGGAAATCTATCGTACCAAAGACCGACAGGCAGAGTTCGGTCCAGCGGCGGTGGATTGTGGCTTCGTCGGAGGCAGCAGGAGACTGCATGAATTCGGCGGCGACCTGCTGCTCGTTTTTTGTCGGCGGCCGGCCGAGGACACGTTCAAACAACAATCGGATTCGGGCCGTCTCGTCCGGTTCTTCCTGGAGCAGCTTTGTCGCAGCGCGGGTTGCTCGCTCCAGAGCGAACGGCGAGTTCATCAAGAGCAGCGCCTGCGTCGAGAGCGTCGTCGTCGTGCGCCGGCCGATCGACAGGTTCGGGTCGGGGAAATCGAATTCCGCGAATCCGGGAGGAAGCTGGTTACGGAACACCGGCAGGTACACCGCGCGGCGGCCGATGTCGAACTGGTAGCCGTACTCCTTCTTGATGTCTGCGCGGATCGTGTCGCCGCCGAGCGTCGGGTCCAGTTCGCCGCTGAGCGACAGCATCGCGTCGAGCAGGCACTCGACTTCCAGGCGCTTGCGGTTCTGGTGTGTCAGCAGAGCGTTGTCCGGGTCGGCCTGCGACTTCTCCGGCCGGGCCGTCGATGCCAACTGATATGTCCGCGACAGCATAATGTCGCGGATCAGCGACTTGGTGGACCAGCCGTTGGCGATGAACCGCGCCGCGAGCCAGTTGAGCAGTTCCGGATGCGTCGGAGCCTCGCCAGTCGCGCCGAAGTTGTCGACCGTCGGCACGAGGCCGCGTCCGAACAGGTGCGCCCAGAGGCGATTGACGTACACGCGGGCCGTCAGCGGATTGTCGGGGCTGGCGATCCAGCGGGCGAGTTCGAGCCGTCCACTGGTACCGGCGGGGACGGTCGGCGATGCGCCGGTGACGACGGAGAGAAATCCTCGCGGGACTTTGGCCCCGAGATGATGCACGTTGCCGCGGAGGCAGACTGCGAAGTCGGTGCAATCCGGTTCATCCTGGACAGACATGACTCAGGAGGAAATTCCAGCTTGAGTGCATCGAGTTCGGCTCGCCGCCGCCAAATCGTTTCGTGCAAGGCAAGACGGTTCACCTGCCCGCTTTGACTTTGACCTCATCAACCGGCTTCGGAACGGTAGGCTCCAGTTCGACGCTATCGGCGACAACAATTCCCGTGGCCTGAGCATTGGAAACGGTGACGGTGATGGGACTGCCTGTGGCGATCACGTGTCCGACAGCAGCAGACAATTCTTTGATCGGCGGCGCACTGCGTTTGGTCAGAGCGCGTCTCGGTAGCCACGTCGCCATTGCAAATCCGAATCAGTGCATCAGGAGAACGATTGGCATGCGGCGAGTAACTGACGCGGACTTCGTATTCGCGCGGTTCGACGGGCCGAAACGTAAAAGTCGCGACAGCACCGGTGCGGATGCGTAACGGTACCCTGGCCCACAAATTTCGCCTGACGCTGCTTTTTCCCAAGCACCCTTGAAATCGACAGAGAACAACTCTTCGTCACTCATCATCGAGGCTCCTCGGCTTAATGGTTGATGCCTGCCGCAAAGATGCCTCCTCGGAATTTGACGGCCAGCTTCAGTGACTCGATTTCTTCCTCATTGGCACGCAAACCGGGAAACTGCAAGGAGGGTCTTGCGCGTTCGGCATCGACCGGCAGCGGGCGTTTGACCCGGGACAGCGCGTTCTCGTGCACCAGCGTCTGCGTGCTGCGGAAGATGCCGGCGAGGGCGTAGTAGTCGGGTCGTGGGGACGGGATCGAACTTGTGGTCGTGGCAGCGGGCACAGCCGAGCGTCATGCCGAGGAACGCGCGGCCGACAGTGTCGATCTGCTCGTCGACGACGCGTCCATCCGCAGCACCTCCTTGTCCGCCTTTCTTCGTGGTTGGAGGGGCCGAGGGCGAGAAACGCCGTCGCGATGAGTTGCTCGACGCCCGGCGTCGAGGTTGTCGTAGGGCAACTGTCGCCGGCGATCTGCTCGAGGATGAACCGGTCGAACGGCTTGTCGCGGTTGAACGCGTTGATGACGTAATCGCGATAGCGCCACGCGGCGCGTACAGCAGCGAGCGTCCGCCGCCGGTGGAGTCGGCATAGCGGGCGATCGGTAGTGCCGGCCCCGGCGGCTCGCCGAAGTGGGATTCGAGGAGCCGGTCGATCAGACGCGGCGAGGCGGCGGGCGATTCATCGGCGAGGAAAGCGGCCGGGTCGTCCGGCGACGAGGAGACCGATAAGATCGAAGAACGCGTCGTACGAGAACGCGACGGTCGGCGTCGGGACCGGGGACAAGTCCGGCCTGCTCCTGCTTTTCGCGGATGAAGCGGTCAATGTCTGTGCGACACCACTCGGTGTCGGCGTGCACCTTGAGGACGCCGACGGCGGACAGCGGGCGAAACGACCAGAACTGCCGGCCGGCGGCGAGGTCGATCTGCGGCGGGGCGGTGTCCGGTGCGTCCTCCGCGCGGCAAGGTCGGGCATCATCGCGATCCACTTCTCAAAATCGGCGACGACGTCGGCGGGCAATAATCCGTCCGGGGGCATCGTGTACTCGTCACCGCGGAGCGCGCGCAGCAGCAGGCTCTCGGCCGGCTTCTCCGAGACGATCGCCGGACCCGATTCGCCCCCTTTGATGAGACCGGCGCGCGAATCGACCCGCAGTCCGGCCTCGATCTTCTTCGACTCGCCCGAGTGGCACTCGTAGCAGTGCTGGACGAGGATCGGGCCGGATGTTGGCTTCAGCTCGACGCCGCGCGGATCGGCGTCGTCGGCGCGGCCGACTGTTGCCAACAGCATGAAGGCGATCGCCGTCTTGCCCGCTGCTGCCATCGAGCCATCGTCTCCGCGTCTCAGAGAACCTGGTTGTTGCTTGGCAGCCACGCTCGGTCACTGCTTCGGGAAGAACCAATAGTATTGCGACGCACACGACGAGCAGCAGCAGCACGAAGTTGATCAGAGCAATCACCGGCGCCCCGTGGTACAGATCCAATCACGTGAATCGCACTGACAATGAGAAATACACGTACACCGGCCGCCAGCGTCGAATGAACCCGATCGCGTACGAGGATCTTGGCTGCCGGCCAGGTGGCTGCCACGGGATTCGCAAACATGTGCAGGGCGTTTCCGATCTTCCGCACAGCAGTGCGATTACAACCCATAACTGCCACGGAACCGTCGAATTCGTAAGCGAAGATGAAGGTTGATCGCTGTGCATTCTGACAGTCCCATTGGAACAGCCGGTCCTCAAATTCGGTACACGATCCGGTCGTCGGCCTGAGCCATCATAACGCAGAGGCTTCGTGGAACGACGGGGAACCGTCGCTGTGGAATGTTCACGGCCAGCTTGAGCGGCAACTTGGTGAGAGGCTGTTGAGCGGAATTGATGGAAGTGCCGGTTCCAGGCATCGATGCCCGCGTTAGTGACGCTGACGTCCGAACGACGTAGACTTCTTCCAGTTTGTGCGTCGAAGACCCCTTCAGGGCCGCGGTCAGGGTCGCCAGTGTTTCATCGGTCACATCCGGCCCCTTGAGGCCTAACGAAAATGGAGTGCTCGATCTGTTGCAATGCGCGACAAGGCCTCCGGGAAACTTGCCGCGGCGAGGCAGAGATGCCGGAGTTGCTGTGCACGGCGTTCTTGCAGCCCGGCGCAGTCACGCGAGTCTCGGCGATCAAGATATTGCACCTGTTCAAGTGGCAACTGTTGACCGGTATCGGTCAAGTCGGATCCCGAGAAGTACACGTTAGTCAGTGTACGTTTCCCCGCCAACGCTGCCGCGATCAGATCTGCGTTAAGCACGCACTCGTCGAACGAGCGGGTGCCGCGCGCGAGGGGGCCGCCAGCGCTCCGACGGCCACTCCATCGTCAAGCTGCAGATTTCCGATCGGCAGGTCGACGAGGTAGTCGAGACTCGAGCCACTCTCGATCGATATGTGATGGAAGCTTGACGGTCGTGCCGCTGTCGGTGGCGTGCCCTTTCACGACTTGGCCGATTCGCTCCCAGATCGACATCCCCGGCCTGATCCAGCCGTCGGTCTGCTTGATTTCCGCGAGCAGCCGCTCGGCGCGGTGCCGCCGGGTTGCCTGACGGGTACGATGGCCCCTACGCAGATCATCACCGGCATTGCGATGAGCCAGCGGCGACGGTGGATCGAAGCGGCCATATAATGAATAAGATTATGTCTGAAATCGCGATGCTTTCGTACTGAGGCATGAAGTGCAACGACTCAGCGTAGATCAGATCATGGATGTTCCTGGAAGCACAGATCGCAGATGCCGTCCGGCGAATCCGTGCGGGCGGGCTCGTCGCCCTGCCCAC
This sequence comes from Planctomycetaceae bacterium, assembly GCA_046349775.1. Classification (GTDB taxonomy): domain Bacteria; phylum Planctomycetota; class Planctomycetia; order Planctomycetales; family Planctomycetaceae; genus JAEUIG01. The sequence goes on from JAXMBS010000011.1 coordinate 42,950, forward strand.
GGAGACGCTGTCTACGGTCTTGGAGCGAACGCACTCGATCCGCGCGGCCGCGCATTTTCGAGGCCAAACAGCGGCCGTTCTTCGATCCGCTGATCGTCACGTTCCCAGACCTCACTGCGGCGCCGGAGCTCTCGTAACGATGATTCTGAAAATGCAGTGCAACTGGCGGAGCAGTTCTGGCCCGGTCCGCTGACGCTGGTTCTGGAAAAACAGCCGGTCGTGCAGGACATCGTCACGGCCGGACTGCCGACGGTCATGATCCGGGTGCCCGGCGCATCCCGTCGCTCTGGCAGCACTGCGGGCGGCCAGGTTGTCCGATTGCCGCTCCGAGCGGCTAATCCGTTCGGCCGGATCAGCCCGACGACGGCCGAGCATGTCCGCGAACAACTTGGTGACAAAGTGGACCTGATCCTCGACGGCGGTCTCTGCCGGGTGGGCGTCGAGTCAACCGTGCTGTCGCTCGTGGAAACCACACCGGTCCTGCTGCGGCACGGCGGCGTCCCGGTGGAAGAACTGGAGGCGGTCATCGGCCCGATCGCGATCGCGACCTCGTCCGACGACGATGCGCCGCAGCAGGGACCGGGAATGCTCACGCAGCACTATGCGCGCGCACGCTGGAGATCGTCGCTGACTGGAGCAAAGTCTTCGGCGGACCGGATGTTGGCGTCCTGACGCTTCACGAGTGCGAGCGCGCAAGAGAATTCGGAGCGGTCGAGGTCTTGTCGCGCGCCGGTGACCTGACGGAAGCGGCGGCAAACCTGTTCGCGGCGATGCGGCGGCTCGATGCGCGCGGGCTGCGGGTGATTCTGGCCGAACCGGCCCCGGAAGCCGGACTGGGGCGGGCGATCGCGCGACCGGCTGCGGCGGCAGCGAAGTAGACGCACTCTCTGCGGCAGCGACTCCAGAAACCGCTGCTCCGGTTGCTCCACGTGCGGGACCGACTTGCGGACCCACTCGAACAGCAGTGTCTCGCGCTCGGCAGCGGTGAGGCCCCAGTCGCGCGGACCGCTGCGCAGGCGTCGCGTCATCGGATACAGGCACAGGGCGGCCGCGACGGAGACATTAAGGCTCTCAACGAAACCGCACATCGGAATCCGCACGGCCCCGTCCGAGGCATCCATGATCTCACCAGTGAGCCCTTCCTTCTCGGTGCCGAACACGAGAGCGCACGGCCCGGAGACATCGATCTCCTCCGGGGGCCGTGCGTCTGCATGTGGGGTGACGGCCAGCAGCCGATAGCCGGACTGCCGCAGCGACGCAACACACGCGCGGCGCGAATCCGGCGAATTCCCATAGCGGTGCACGGTCAGCCATTTCTCCGAACCGAGCGCGATCTCCGGTTCGTGTTCAAACTCGTGCTCAGTCTCGATGACGTGCACGTCCTGAACGCCCAACGCGTCGCACGTGCGCAGCACAGCGCTGATATTGTGCGAGTCGTAGAAGTCTTCCAGGACGACGGTGATCCGCCGCGTCCGCTGGTCAAGGACCTCGGCGAACCGGGCCTGCCGGCGCGGTGTCACATAGGTGAGCAGGTGGTCGAAGATCTGTCGATCGAGGGGAGTCACGGAGCAGTCAGAGATCAGGTATCAGCCGTCAGATGTCAGCCATCAGATGAATAAGTGCGCTGGAACTGCGCTGCACGGCACATCGTATGTTGTCACGGGGAAATCGTCGTTCCTGCCCATTGACCATTCGCCAACGATTGACGATTGAATCTCTGGAACCAGCCGCTTGTCCCGATTCGGCGGCTCGATTATTCTACGGCATCGCGCGGCGCTCGGCCGTGCAGATGGTGGGCATAGCTCAGCTGGTTAGAGCGCCAGATTGTGGATCTGGAGGTCGCGGGTTCAAGTCCCGTTGCTCACCCTTCATTACAACCGATGGCCGAATCGCAGCAGGCCCCACTGCCTCTCGACGAACAGAGGGACTGCGACAAGCAACGACGATCGAGCATCGGCATTCCGCCGCAGCATCCCCTGCCGTGCAGTTGTGGCCTACGCAAGTGCAGGCGTCGTGTCTGGCGCTCCATCGAGAACGCTGCGGATTTTCCGGGCGAGGTCCTGGCTTGTGAACGGCTTTGACAGCATGTGCACACCGGCCGGAGCCGCTGTTTCGTCGCCATGACCGCTTTGATCAGAGATCATAACGATCTGCAGTCGCGGCTGAGACTTTTGCAATTGCTGGCAGGCTTCCTGATAAGCGGTTCCGCCCAGGCCGTCATTCATCAGGACCAATGAAGTCGGCCGCTGGGAGCTGGCGATGACTTTGATTGCGTCGCCGGCGCTCGTTGCTTCCAGAACGCTGTAGCCGCGGACCTGGATGACACGTCGCAGTAGTTTACGCAGGTCTTCATCGTCCTCGACGATGAGCACGGTCTCATGGCCGCCGAGTGTCGGCTCGATACGGCGATCGACTTCCAGAGTCGCGAGTTTCTGCTGGATGCGGGGGAGATAGACGATCATCGCCGTCCCCTGGCCGGGCGCCGTCTCCACGTTGATGAACCCGCCGGATTGTTCCACGATCGCGGCGACTGTCGCGAGACCCATGCCTGTGCCGCGACCGGCATCTTTCGTCGTGAAAAACGGCTCGAAGATCCGCGCCCGCGTGGCCTCGTCCATGCCGGTGCCGGTGTCGCGGACTGTCAATGCGACAAAGTCACCGGGGCGAATGCCGGGATGGTTGCGGGCGTCCGCAATGCTGAAAGACTGATGCTCCGTGCTGATTGTGATGCATCCCCCCTCCGGCATTGCGTCACGCGCATTCACGACCAAATTAACGAGCAACTGGTCGACCTGGCTGGCGTCGGCGCGGATCATCCCCAGTGCCGGCAGCAGGCTGTTTTCCAGCGAAATCTGAGGACCCACGAGACGCCGCAACATCCGCTCCATGTCGGCGACCAGCTCATTGAGGTTCAGGGGTTGCAGGTCGGCCGTGTGCTGACGAGTGAACATCAGCAGCCGGCGCGTCATGGAGGCGGCGCGACGACCGGCGTTGTGGATCTCGGTCAGCATTTCCCGAACCAGGTGATCCGGCGCCAACTCGTCCGACGCGATTTCGCTATAGCTGAGGATCACCGTCAGCACGTTGTTGAAATCGTGCGCGATGCCGCCGGTCAACATGCCGAGCGAATCCATCTTCTGGGACTGGCGGAGCTTGCTCTCGGACTGGCCGAGCGCAGCCTCGGTCTGCTTCAATTGCAGAAACTGACCGAGCGTCTGCGAAACAGCCGCGAGCGCCTGCCGCAGATCGTCCGACGGGGACTCGATCAACGGATCGCGAAAGACGAGCACTCCCAGGCATCGCTGACGATAACTGATCGGCAGCGCATAACCGGGAAGATTGCGAAGAGCGGCCACCGCCAGCCCCGCAGGCAATTGATCGCGTGGCTCTGTCGAGAACACCGGCGCGCCCTCCTGCCAGGCACGACCGGCCAGCTTCTCGCCGCGAGCAAGTTGGCGGGGGGCCCCTCGGCTCGCCTCAACTCCGGGCTGCGAGCGCGACCAGCGGACTTCCTCGGTCAGAACCTTGCCGTCAACGTCGACCAGCCACAGTTCGCCTGTGTCCCAACCGACCGTTTCGCACAGCGTCTGGAGAAACGGGGCCCCGGCCTGCTCAATCGTTTCGGACGCTTCCAGGATGCTGAACAGTCGCTGTTCGACCTGCACGTGGCGGGAAATCCCGGCGCTCGAGCGACTTGTCGATCAGGCACTCGAGCATCCCGCTGACGTTGCCGTCGTGATCGAACTGCGGGTACGCGACAAGTTGGACAGGCACCGGGAGTCCGTCGTTTCGCAGGCGCGTCGTCTCGAACGGCGCGATGGACTTGCCCGTCAGCACGAACTGGTGCACTTGCTGGAACTCGGAGAGCCGATCGGGTGGAATCGATCGATTGGCGTTGCCGCACGCCTGCGCGCTGTTCCAACCGAGCAGCTTCTCGGCAGTCGGACTCCAAAGAATCACACGTCCGCTCGTACTGTAACCGATCAGCGCCGCCGGTGAGGACCGGACGAGCAGAGTGGCGAACTCCTGCAGCGACGCAGCGCGGCTACGGCACTCCGCAAAGGCTCCGCCCAGAGCCAGCCAGGGCGCGCAGCGGTTCAGCGCTTCGAGTGCCGGGGCGTTCGGTGTATGGGCGGAAAACAACTCGACCTGGCCACACTCACGTCCCCACAGTTCCAGGGACAGGAGCACGACCGTCGAGACTCCGCACTGGCGGCCCCATTGGGCAATCTCAGAGTCCTCGACGTCGGTGAGACCTGCAACACGGCTGGTGCCGACTGCGGCAGCGCGGCTGGTTGATGCGCGGACTCCGCACTGCCACAGGGCGCCGAAACGGGAGTTCCAGGCCGGCATGCGCGATGAGCTCGCCGGCGCCGCATTCCTGTCGCATCCAGATTCGGCCGGATAACGCCGGCAACGAGCGGCACAGCGCTTCCAGTGCGCGGAAAACTCGTGCTCTGAACGGCAATTCCCGCTCAGAAGCAATTGTGACAACGAAACTGGACTGACGACGTCCGGCAGGTTGGGAACGAATCCCAACGGCGTCGGACTTGCGGGTGCGGCCAACATGCAGGCAATCAGACGGAAGACTCTTCGGGCAATGTTGCCGAAACTCTACGTCGCAGGTGGAACATCGCCGCAGGATTCATCGGCGATGTCCGGTTCTGAAGGCGGTTAAAGCGGTCTCGAGCGGATGATGCGGCGGTTGTGGGCCTGGCTGGCCAGGGAGTGTTGCAAATTGAGAGACCGTCATCGCGCGATTCTGGTGTCCGGCAAGCTGGCCCGTACAAGAGATTGGCGCCGCAGAGGCGTCAAGATCCGACAAATCGGCGACGCCGGCGTGCAATTCAGCCCTCATCTCCCGCAATATCGGCAGGGCCAGTCGCCTAAGCGTCCGGTATCGAACGTATGTCCGGCCGCCGTTGCAATAACGCGACGTAGGGTTGGGCGCGGGTGCCTTGCGCACGTTTCCCCTCGAGGATTCTCTGATCGACGGATTTCAATGCAGGCCTTGATCGCGAGTGATGACGCGTCGACAGCAGAGCGGCTGCGCACCGCGCTGGCAGCGCATCGCATCGATTGTCCGCTGTCGCGGGTCGTCTCGCTGGATGCCGCCCCGGCCGTCGCTGCGACCGGGGGGATCGACCTGGTCCTGCTCGTGGTTTCAGTGGACATCGATCGGGCGGTGCAGATCCTGCAGGAATTGCGGAAACGGACCAAGGCCTCGCTGATCGTGATCGGCGCGGCGCGTGATCCCAATGTCATCCTGAAGATTGTGCACACCGGACCGGACGATTACCTCGATATTGAGGACGATCTGGGGGTGCAGCTGCAGCGAACGCTGGACCGCCGGAGGACGTCGCAACCCGCGGGAAAGGACGAGGGGAAGCTGGTCACGTTCGTGTCGCACAGCGGCGGGAGCGGCTGCAGTTTCCTCGCGACGAACCTGGCCGTGACGCTGGCGCGGCTGCACGGGAAGTGCGCCCTGTGCGACTTCAACCTCCGCCGCGGCGACCTGTCCGCACTGCTGAATCTGAAACCGCGCTACTCCATCAGTGATCTGTCGCGGAACGTCGCGCGGTTGGACCAGGGAATGCTCGAGCAGAGCCTGCTGCAACACGACTCCGGCGTGCAACTGCTGGCGGCGCCGGCGTCGCTGGCGGACGTGCATCCGATCACGTCGGACGTCGCCACGCAATTGTTGCGGTTGCTGCGAGCCAGCTTCCCATTTGTGGTCGGCGACCTCGAAGACTTTTTCCATGCAGAGCAGATTCAACTGCTGCGTGCCAGCAGCGCGGTCTGTTTCGTACTGCGGCTGGATTTCACGGCGCTGCGGAACGCGCGGCGCACCCTGGATTACCTTGAGCGGGAAGGACTGGATCTCTCCCGCGTGCATATCGTGGTCAACCAGTACGGCCGCCACAAAGAACTGACCGTCGGTCAGGCGCAGAAGGTGCTCTCGAGGAAAGTCTCGCTGTTCGTGCCGTACGACCAAAAAACCGTCGTCTCTTCATTGAACCGGGGTGTGCCGGTCGCCTGGGAAACGCCGAAGTCGAAGATTGCGCAGGCCATTGAGCGGATCGCCGAGAAAATCGCATTGTCGGAGCCGGTTGCCGTTTAGACGGACGCACGCAGAACGCAGACATCGGGTCACTGACACCGCGGACATGGCCGCAAGGGAAATCGCATGTTTGGCAGCAGCACCGTCACGAAAGTGGCGCTTTCGGCCGATGAAGCGATTCCGCGCGACGACCGTCTGCAGTGGATCAAGAAAGACATCCACAAGCGGCTGATCGCCGGGCTCGACGTCACTGCGATCGGCCAGATGGATGATTACGAGCTGCGCCGCGAACTGCGGCGCGGTGCGGAAGAGCTGTGCAGCTACCGCTCGGACCTCCTCAGCTATGAGGAGCGGGACCGTCTCATCAACGAACTGATTGATGAAACTCTGGGGCTCGGGCCGATCGAGCCGCTGCTGCGGGATCCGACCGTCTCCGACATCCTGATTAATGGGCCGACCACGGTCTATGTGGAACGCCGCGGGCGGTTGGAACGCACGAACGTCACGTTTCACGACGACCATCACCTGCTGGAGATCGTCCAGCGGATCGCGACACGCGTGGGACGCCGGCTGGATGAATCCAGTCCGATGGTGGACGCCCGGCTGGAGGATGGCAGTCGTGTCAACGCCGTGATTCGGCCGCTGGCCCTGGACGGAGCACTGGTCTCAATTCGCCGGTTTTCGGCGCGGCCATTGATGGCGGGCGATCTGATCGCCCGTCATTCCGCCACGCCCGAAATGATCGAGTTCCTGTCGGCCTGCGTGCGCGCCCGGCTGAACATCATGGTGTCCGGCGGCACCGGCAGCGGTAAAACGACCCTGCTCAACATGCTGTCGGGCTACATCGGCCACGACGAGCGCGTGGCAACCATTGAAGATGCGGCCGAATTGCGGCTCCAGCAGCCGCATCTGGCGCGGATGGAAACCCGCCCGCCAAACGTGGAGAACCGGGGCGAGATCACCTCGCGCGATCTGGTTCGCAATGCGCTCCGAATGCGGCCGGACCGGATCATCGTCGGCGAATGCCGCGGCTCGGAAGCCTTTGACATGCTGCAGGCCATGAACACCGGCCACGACGGCAGCCTGACGACCATCCATGCCAACGACTCGCGTGACGCGATCAGCCGGTTGGAGATGCTCGTGGCCCTTGCCGGATTCGATATTCCGCTGTGGTTCATCCGGCGGCAGATTGCGTCGGCCCTGCAGATCGTCGTACAGACGCGCCGTCTCAGCGGTGGTCATCGCAAAATCGTCCAGATCTCGGAGATTACCGGCGTGCAGGGGGATGCCATCAGCATGCACGACGTGTTCCATTACGAGCAGACGGGATTGGACGACAAGGGCGCCGCGCAGGGGGACTTCCATGCCGGCGGAATCCAGCCACGCTGCCTCGGGCGGCTGAAGGCCGCCGGCATCGACCTGCCGCTGAGCCTGTTTGAGCGCCGGATCCTGCGACCCGATCGCGCCGACGCGTACACGGTGGGCAAGGGGGCGCCATGAACCTCCTGTCTGCGCCGATGTTGACCGGGGCCGCCGTGGTTGCCGGCACCGCCACGCTGTGGCTGGTCGTCCATGAGCTGTTTCTGCGCTATCGGAGCGACGTCCACGCCCGGCTGGCGGACGAATTCGGCGACGGCCAGCAGCGTTCGGCCCGGACGGTCCTGTTCAAAGACCTCAGTCGCCTGGCCAACGAAGTCGAGTCGGCCAACGGCGGTCTCTGGGTACGGTGGGAACTGATCGTCGAACAGGCGGCCGTCGCATACAGCCTGCGGCAAATGCTGCTGGCCTCAATCATCGCCGGTCTCGTGCCGGCGATTGCTGTTGTACTGACATGGAAATCCGCGCCGTCCGCAGTGGTCACTTTGCTGACCTGCATGACTCTGCCGGCGCTGTACACGCTCTGGCGGCGGGCACAGCGGATTGAAACCCTCCGACGGCAACTGCCCGACGCGTTCGACATCATGAGCCGGTCCATCCGCGCCGGACAGACGGTGATGCGTGCCTTCCAGGTTGTGGCCGACGATTTCGATCCACCGCTGGGGGAGGAGTTCGCCTGGTGTTACGAGCAGCAGAAGCTCGGGTTGCCGTTGGATGTCGCCCTGCGGGACCTCGCTCGCCGCACAGGTGTGCCGGAGCTGCAGATGCTGATCGTGGCCCTGCTGGTGCAACGACAGTCTGGCGGAAGTCCGGTCGAGTTACTCGAGAATCTGGCATTGGTCGTCCGCAAGCGCAACAAGCTGCGCGAGAAGGTCAAAGCCTTGACAGCCGAAGGCCGCATGCAGGCGATGGTGCTGCTCTGCATTCCGCCGGTGGTCCTGGCGGCCGTGTCGTTCACGAATCCCGATTACATCGCGCCGCTGTGGACGCAGCGGTGGCTGCTGGCAGCCATGGCATTTTCGGAACTGCTCGGCGCGTTGTGGATACGCAAGATCATTTCGTTCCGTTACTGAGGCCCATCAAGATGGAACCGCTCAGTCCCCGCGCCGTCATGATCATCATGTTCGCCTCGGTCACGATGTTGACCGTGGTGGTCGGGCTGTTGCTGCTGGGACGGGACGCCGAAGTCGAGCAGCGGCTGGGCGACCTGGCCGATCCGCAGCGTGCGCTGTTGCGTCGGCGGGCTCCCTCGCAGCGGCGCGTCGGCCGCTCGCTGCAGGCGCTTCTGGCGAATGTCGGAGTTCGGCTCATGCCGACGGCGAACACGTCGCACGGCCAGTTGCAGGAACAGTTCGTCAGCGCGGGAATCTATAGCCCGTCCGCTCCGTACGCATTTGCGACCATACGCTTCATCTGCGGTTTGATTCTGCCGGCGATCGTGCTGATGGCCGGCAATCTGGAGTTTGTGGAGTTCTGGCGCGGGCTGGCCGCCGGATGCGTACTCGGGGTGCTGGGCATGCTTGGCCCGGGAATCTGGCTGCGTTCTCGGATCGCCCGGCGGCAGATGCTGCTGCGAACGTCGTTGCCTGATTTCCTGGACCTGACTGTGACGTGCCTGGAAGCCGGTCAAAGCTTCGAGGCGGCGTTGCAGCGCGTAACCGATGAACTCCGGACCGCTCATCCGGTGCTGGCGCTCGAGCTGACAATCGTGCAGCGTGAACTGGCGCTGGGAGCGACACCGTTCCGGGCGATTCGCAATTTTTCCGAACGCTCGCGACTCGACGTCGTGCGCACGCTTGCGACCTTTGTCGATCAAGCACAGAAGTTCGGCAGCAGCATGGTGGAATCGCTGCGTACACACGCCGAGATGCTCCGCGAAATGCGCGAGCAACGCGCTGAAGAACTGGCGCAAAAGGCGGCCGTCAAGATTCTGCTGCCGACGATGTTCTTCATCTTCCCGCCGATTCTGGTGACGCTGGCCGGCCCGGCCGTCATTGAATTCCAGCAAAAGCTGTGCGCCGACGACATCCGTGACGTTCGCTCGGAGTGAGACCGCCGATGACACGACAAGCCAGAAACCAGCGGCGACTCTCCCGCTTCGGCACGCGCGCGGGCACGACGGCCGTGGAACTGGTCTGCGTTCTGCCTGTGCTGGTGGGACTGATTCTCGGCGCTGCGGACCTGGGCCGGTCTGCGAATTACGACAACGTGCTATCCAACGTGGCGCGGGTGGGTGCCGAGTACGGCGCCACGCATCGCCGCACGCGGCGCAATGCCGACCAGTGGGAGCAGCGGCTGATCGTCGCGGCGACCGAGGAAGCGATGCACTTGCCGCATTTCGATGCGAGTCTGCTGACCCTCACCGTCACCACGACGACCGAAGCGGACGGCAGGCTGCGGGTGCAGGTGACGGCTGCCTACCCCTTTGAGACGGTCGTGCACTGGCCCGGCTTTCCAACGGACATTCCGCTCGCTTCGTCCGTGTCGTTTGTGGAGTACCGCTAATGCACGCACGCCGATCATTGACGGATCGACAGCCGTGCGGCCGGCGCGGTCGCGCAACCCGGTACGGGGCCGCAGTGCTGGAAGGAGTGATCGTCCTCACGGTGTTTCTGACGATGGTCTTCGCTCTGTTCGATCTGGGTCTCGCGGCGCTGCGCCAGAACGCGCTCGCCGAGGGAGCACGGCGTCTTGCGCGCGAAGCAATCGTTCACGGAGATCTCGCCGGTCCGCAACGAACGTCGTGGGGCCCGGCACAATTCACGGGGACCGCCGCCGACGCCTCGGAAATCGGCAGGGCGATCCGCCCGGCTCTCGTGACGCTCAATCCCGCCGATGTTCAGGTCCAGATCACCTGGCCTGACAACGACAACAGCAGCGGCGATCGCGTGTCGATAAGGGTCGCGTGCGCGCATCGCACAATTCTGCCGCGTCTGTTCGGTTCCTCGACGTTGCAGTTGCGGGCCGAGTCGACGATGCGGATCGATCATTGAGGTGGCAGATGCAGTCCAGTCGTAACTTCAGCATGAATCTCGCCGACGCGTCGGCGTCGCGCCACGGCAAGGTGCTGGTGCTGTTCGCAGTCCTGTTGCCGGCGATGCTGGCCGTCGTCGGCCTGGTCCTGGACGGCGGCATTCTGCAGGACACGTATCGACGGACGCAACACGTGGCTGACGCCGCCGCTACGGCGGCGGCGGGTAAGCTCAGAGACGGTCGCCCGGTGGCGGACGCCGTTGATGAAGCCCGCCGCGTCGTCATGACTCTGAATGGTCACACGGCAGCGACGGTGAACGTGAAATCACCCCCTCAGAGCGGGAACTACAGTGGCGACCGCGATGCCGTCGAAGTCGAACTCCTGGAATCGGCCGACACACATTTCTACGGGTTCGTGGGAGGATCGCAGGCGGTGAGCGTGCACACGCGCGCGGTGGCCGGCATCCGGCCGACGACGGCCCGCTCAGCGATCGTCGTGCTCGATCCGGATCCACCGGCGCTGTCGGTGCCGCCCCTGCCCGCAATTCTTCCGGCTTTGCCGGCGCTCGTGGGTGGATTGGAAATCGAAGGCGCGGGCACGGTGCTGGTCGACGGCGCTGTCGTCGTGAACACCGAGTGGGGCGGATTCGATGAAAACAACGAACCCACCGGCGATGACAATCCGCCCCCCTACGGCATTGCGTCCCTCAACTTGCTGACCGCGCGGCGGCTCCGGGCCCGAGATATCCGCGTGGTCGGAGGCGTTGATGATCCCGATGCCTACGGTAACTTCACGTCCGGAAAGCCGAGCCCACTCAAGGCCGGCAAGCTCCCGATGCCCGATCCATTCAGCGCATTGCCCGTGCCGTTTGTTCTGGCAGATCCATCGAATGTGAATCCCGCCAATCGAGGCGGGGTCAGCGTTTCCGGGTTGCCGATCGGGCCGGTCCAGCAGGTCCATCCGGGAGTCTACGACTGGCTCGAAATCCTCTCCGGCCGCGCGTTTTTGCATCCCGGGATCTACATCATTCGCGGCGTCAATCCGGCCACTCAACTGGCGCTCAACATCCTGGCTGCCGAGGTCGTCGGCGACGGGGTGATGTTCTACATCACAGACTCCTCCGGCTATTCGGCGATTTCCGGTACTCCGGATTCGGGAGACGGCGAGACGCAGCCCGCTGCGCCGGGCGCATTGACGCTGTTGCCCAGTGCAGTGATCAATCTCACGGTCCCCGGCTCCCGGCTCACGGGGATCAGCGATTCGAGCAGTCCGTACGACGGCATGCTGCTGTTCCAGCGGCGAATGGATCGACGACCGGTGGCGATCGTCACCGGCATCCTGGGCTCATCGCGCGTCAGCGGAACCGTCTACGCGAAATGGGGGCACGTGATTCTGGCCTCCAGCGGGACAGTGGAGACGGCCGTCGTCGCGGGGACCGTGCGGATCGTCGCCGTGCTCCCCACGACCATCGCGCCGACGCGTCTGTTGCTGCCGCCGGCCGAGGATGTGTACCTGCTGGAATAACCGACTGCGCAAGCAGTATAAAGCTTGCCTGTGCCAGCACGCGGGTTAGAGACGGCGGCCCTGTTGCGGGTCAAAGTCGACCGAACTTGTGGAGATTCACGAGTCGTTTGCCGGGACTGTTTGCGGATGCCTGCGGCAGACGCCTGAGCCCAGGAGCTGATCTTGCTGGCGCGCTACCGCCGGCGCTGCTGCCGCCCGAGGGTCATGACGTCAGCGCGGATACAAGCAGGAGCGCGACTCGTGCGCCGGTGGCGACTTAGTACCGTCACGGCAGCCGGCCCGTTCCGTGAACCATTTTTAATCGACGTATGCCGTGGATTGCCGAAGACCGCAAACACGTTAGATTCCGGCGGGAGGCGTCCGGGAACCAATGCCTCCGTTCCTTGAAGCGAGGGACTGCGGCATGCAACGACGAACGAAACCGCTCAGCGCCAGACGGAGAGGCCGGTTGCTGCTGGCCGCCTTGGTCGCGGCCGTGGTGGTGGGGATAGCCGCTATCCTGATCTGGGTCCTCGGCCTCGGAGGCGCTGCGGCGCCGCAGACCAACGTCGCCCGAGAGATCGCCGATCGCTTTCTCAGCCAGATACAAACCGGCGATTTCAAGACGGCCTGGGAGTCGACGACGACCGACTTCAAGTCCGACGAGGGGCTGGCCTCCTTTACGGCCCACGCCAAGCAGCGAAAGTTTCTTAAACAGCCGATGGAATTTCAGGAGATGAAGGAGGTGCAGGTCTTTGGTTTGACCCGCTGGGAGTGCACGTACCGTCCGCCGTCGGCGTCGAGCACATTGGTCCGCGTCGTCATCGGCAACGAACAGAACCAGTGGCGCGTGGAGCAGCTCAAGTTCGAATGAACTCCGGGCGGGCGCGAATCCGCTCTGGCAACGGATCGACCTGAAGTGACATCTCGATCACCAGACGACTTGAGCCATCCCGGCGGTGCGATATACTGCAAGGATCAAGCAGGTTTGATGCGTTTGCGCGTCACCCTCCGCCAGACCGGAGGCGCGATCCCGATCGCGAGACTGTCGCCTGCAGGACGCCGGACATGCATCCTATTGGCAGTGATCGCCGGCTGCGACTCGCTGAGCGGGCGCCCCCTGCAATGGTGGACGTCGGGTCGTTTACCGCCCGGACATGCAGCGGCGTCGGACGGCGCTCGTTTCTGAAACTCGGGGCGACGCTGCCGTTCCTGCCGTCTGCGGCAAGCGCGGCAACCCCTTCGCCGCGGGCAAAGTCAGTGCTGTTTGTCTTTCTGTGGGGCGCGCCGAGTCATCTCGACATGTGCGATCCGAAACCGGACGCGCCATTGGAATACAAAGGCCCCTTCGGCGTCATCGGCACGCGCATTCCCGGCGTGCATTTCACCGAATTGCTGCCGCAGGTGGCGCAGCGCAGCGATCGGTTTGCGCTGGTCCGCTCGCACGTGACGACTGCGCCCGGACATCCCGATGCCGGAACAGTGGCGCTGACCGGCTTCGCCGAATCGCCGGCGCCGGTGCAGCCGAACTTTGGCGCGATTGTCGCCAAGCACGTGTCGCAACGGGCCGGTCCCCTGCCACCGTTTTTCTCCATCGCCAATGGTATTGTGATGGACGGCGCGCGGCGCATTGAAGGCTACGGCGGAGGCACGCTCGGCGGCCGGTACGATCCCTTCATGGTCGGAGCATCCGAGAAGGGGGAAGTCAGCGTGCCGGCGCTGCAACTTTTGGACGATCTCAACCCCGGACGGATCGACGATCGCCGGCAACTGCAGAGTCAACTGGATCGCGTGCCGCGCACACTGGACGTCGGCGCGCTCGACGGCTGGCGGCGCACCTATGGCCGCGCTTACGAACTGCTCTCCGAGCCGGCCGCCCGGGCGGCGTTCGATCTGACGCAGGAATCGCACGCAACGCGTGCCCGCTACGGCCGCTCGGTGTTCGGCCAGAGCGCGCTGCTCGCGCGGCGGCTGGTTGAGGCCGGCGTGCCCTACATTCAGCTCAATTACAGCCGGCACGTCGAAGCCATCAATCCCGGCTTCGAGTTCGGCTGGGACACGCACATCTACAACTTCGAACTGCTGCAGGACCAGCATTGCCCGATCTTCGACCGGGCGTTCTCCGCACTGCTCGACGATCTGTACGATCGCGGCCTCGACGAGCACACGCTCGTCGTCTGCATGGGAGAGTTCGGCCGGACGCCAAAGATCAGCCACCGCGCCGCGCGCGATCACTGGCCGCAGTGCTACTTCTCGATCTGGTCCGGAGCGGGGATTGCAGGGGGCCGGGTGATCGGCCAGAGCGACAGGCTGGGCGAGCATCCCGTCACTTCGCCGATTTCGCCGCTGATGGTCGGCACGACGATCGCCCACCTCGCCGGAGTCGACACCCAGGCTCGGGCCGAAATGCGCGTCCTCGACGGGGGCCAGGTGATCGAGGGGCTGGTGTGAATCGCTCGTTGTGCAGTGCCGTGATTGCCGGTGCATTGGCGCAGCTCGCAGGCGGGCTGGCCGCGGGCGAACCGACGCGGCTGACTCACGACGGCCGACAGAAATACACACCGGTGTTCTGCAACGACGGCAAGCAGATTGTATTTGTCGACCTGGAGACGCCATCGCTGCTGCGGCTGAAACGGTTGCGGCTGGCCGACAGTCAGGTCGAGCCGCTGCATCCCGAAGTCACAACGTCTGAATTCGAACCGGCGTGGGCCCGCAATGCGAATGTATACGCCTATGCGCACACGCGCGGGACACTGAGCGTGAGCGTCATCATACGCGGCGAGGAGGGCCGCCAGGCGGAGGTGCTTCCCGGCGGCGGCTTTGACGGCCTGCGCAGTCCGGCGGTGTCGTCCGACGGTTCGCGCGTCCTCGCGCACTCCGACGCCGCGGACGGCAGCAGGTGTTCTCTGTCACTCCCGAGGGAAAAGACGAACGCCCGTTGACTGATTCCGCCGGCAACAATAACTGGCCGGACTTCAGCCCGGACGGCCGACAGATCGTCTTTGCTTCATCTCGCACCGGCAACTACGAGATCTGCGTGATGAATGCTGACGGCGCCAACGTCCGCCAACTCACCGACAGCCCGCTGCAGGATATCCGTCCCCGATTCTCGCCCGACGGCCAGCGCATTGCCTTTACGAGCCACCGCGACGGGAACGCCGAACTGTACGTCATCAATCCGGATGGAACCGGCGAGAGGCGCATCACGGCTCACGACGAGCGCGACGACTATCCGGCGTGGCACCCGAACGGCAAGCAGATCGTTGCCGTCTGCGAGCGCGACGGCGAGTTCGATCTGTATCTGATCGAAGTTCAGAATCGGGAGGGCGAGGCTCCTGCCGAGCCGGAGCCAGGAAAGCCCTGTGCTACTAACGATCAGAGGTTTGTTTTCTTGCGCAAGATTTTCCCCGCCACCAATCAAAATCACGAGCGGTTTTGGGCCACCGAGATCACCGAGGACACTGAGACGAAGAACCCTCTATTGAATACTCGGTGACCTCTTCTGTGACCTCAATGGCAGACCCTTCTTTGGTCGCAGTCGTAGGCCACGCTGGGCTTATCGTGGCTCCCCCGGGGCATCGGGATCACCCTCCGATGGAACGTATTCTCGCTCAAGACACGTACGCAATGGTCTGCGGGCCGTCCGGCATGGCACATATTCGCACGGGCGTGCCGTTTCGTTTGGCGAGCAGGCCGACGAGTTGTGTGATGTTGCGGCACGGCGTAAACAGCGCGCCGGAAATCTGCGCGTCACTCAACCGATCGCTGTGGACGTGCACGGTTGCCTGCTGCTGAATCTGCGCCTGAATCTGAATCTGCCACTGGTCTTGCGCCGCGAAACCAGGCTGGGCGAGCATGTTGAGGAAGCCCTGCGGCGAACCGGCCTCTTTCAACAGCGAGGCGTATTTTCCGTGGTCGGGGAGTCCGTCCCGACATTCGGCCGCGATGATGATGTGCCCGCCGTGCTTCACGATCCGACTGGCGGCACTCATCCCTTTGACGCACTGGTACAGGTTCTGGTCCAGCGGATAGCCGCTGTTCGTGGTGATCGCGATGTCATAAGGAGCGTCGACGGCGACCATCGCGTGTTCGCGGACGTAGTCGCATGCGACGCGATGCGCAGCCAGCATCTCGCCGGCGAACACGGCGGTGATCTCGCGGTCGGAATTCAGCGTGACGTTCAGCAGGAATGTCGGCCGCGCCATCAGGGCAACTTCGCGCATCTCCTCCCAGATCGGATTCCCCTCGGTCACTCCCCACGTGGCCTGGGGATGCGCGATCATGTCCCGCCCGTGGTTTGACAGCACACTCTCCGCGCCGGCCAGAGCCGGCAGGATGGCCTTCGGGCCGCCGCTGAATCCCGCAAAGAAATGCGGTTCGACGAAGCCGGACAGAATGCGGACGTCGGCCTCCATCAGACGCCGATTCAACCGGACCGGATGCCCGTTCGACGTGACCCCCAGTGAGACGAGGTTGGCATCGTCGTACGAGTCGTGCTGCAGGCAGCGATAGTTCTCGACGACGTCGTTCCCCAACATCCTCCGCAGTTCGGCGTCAGTCTGCGGCCGGTGCGTGCCGAGAGCGTTCAATAGAGTGATGTCCCGGCGCGCGATCCCCGCCTGTTCCAGCTCCTGCAGCAGGACCGGCATGATGCGGTCGTTCGGCGTCGGCCGGGTGATGTCGCTGTGCACGATCACGACGGTCTGACCCGGCGCGACCAGGTCGGCCAGTGGCGGTGAACCGATCGGTCGCCGCAGCGACTGCCGCAGTGCAGCCGGCTCGTTGGGGACGCCGGGCTGCCGCGGAGCGCGAACGACATCGGCGCCGTCCGGAAGTTCGACGTCGAGTCCGGTCTCGCCGTATGCGAGTTGCACGCGCATCGAGTTCTCCTGGATTTGCCACCGAGGATTCACAGACCGCCGAAAGGAGTCCGATGAACCTCCTCCATGCCCTCGGAGTGCTCGGCAGCAACAGTCTGTTTGTCCGGTTCCAATTGTTGGCCGGCCACCGGCGGCCTGCAATCCCGGTGTTCGCCGATCACGGCTTCACAATCGTGCCGTCACGGCGGCGCGTGTTGCCCCACATCATGTCGAACGGCGGATCGTCAGTGACCGGGAACTTCGCCGCCAGCTCCTCGTTGAGGTCGATCCCCAGCCCCGGCCGGTCGTTGGCGTGGTAGTAGCCGTCGCGGAGTTTTGGACAGCCGGGGAAGACATCCTCCTCCGCCTGTGTGAACTCGCGGGCCTCCTGGATGCCGAAATTGTGGCACGCCAAATCGAGATGCACATTCGCTGCGTGCCCCACGGGGGAAACGTCCCCCGGCCCGTGCCAGGCCGTGCGCACGCCGAAAAACTCGCACAGTGCCGCCATCTTGCGTCCCATCGTGATTCCGCCGACCTGCGAGAGGTGCACGCGGAGAAAGTCGATCAACCGACCGCTGATCAACGGCACCCACTCGTTCGGATTGTTGAACAGCTCGCCCATCGCGATCGGTGTGCTCGATTGCTGCCGCAGGTGCTCGAAGTAGCCGATGTCTTCGGGAGCGAACGGATCTTCCAGGAAGAACGGCCGCGAGTGCTCCAGGTCCTTTGCCAACTGGATCGCGAGGATCGGCGGAATCCGCTCATGAACGTCGTGCAGCAGTTCCACGTCGTCGCCGAGTTCCTTCCGCACGTGCTCGAACAGCTTCGGAATCGTGCGCACGTAGGCCGCCGGCTCCCACACCTGGGTCTGCCGGTTCGCCGGCGCCTTCGCATCGGCCGCTGTGTTGCGCGTCCCGCCGTAAGCCGCGACCCCGGGGATGCCGACCTGGATCCGGACGTGCCGATAGCCCTGGGCGACATAGTCCCGCACGCTCTCGGTCAATTCCTCAAACGTGCCCCCCGAGGCATGCCGGTAGGTGTCCACCGCCTCACGACACTTTCCTCCGAGCAATTGGTACACCGGCACGCCGGTCTGCTTTCCCAGCAGGTCCCACAGCGCCATGTCGACGCCGCTGATGGCGTTATTCAGCACCGGACCATTCCGCCAGTACGAACTGACAAACGACGACTGCCACACGTCTTCAATTGCGAGCGGGTTCTTGCCGATCAGAAACGGCCGGAGATACTGCTGGATGGCGGTCTCGACGGCCCGTACACGCTGAGTGAACGTCGCGCAACCAAGCCCATAGAGCCCCGGCTCGTTCGTCAGTACCTTGACGACGACCAGCCGGATGCCGGCCGGCGCCGTCAGGATCGCCTGCACGTCCGTAATCTGCAGGTTGGGCAAATTGACCGCGCGTGACGATGCCTGCGCCTGAGCGGCCGGCTGTCGATCGGCAATCTGGGAGAGCAACCACGAGGCGCCCAGCGCCGACGTGGCCGAGCCGGTCTGTCGAATCCAGTTGCGACGATTCATCGAGCGATCTCCCGATTGGATTGCGAGGTACGAGAATCGCTTCAGAATACCGGCTGCTGACTCCCGCGACATGCGTAGGGGATCCTCGAAAGTCGTCAGGCTCCGCCAACCCCGTTGCGGAGTGTCGCTTCCGCCTCTCGCTATTCCTCCGACCGCATGACGAACGACAGTCCGCTCGAGTTTGATTTACAATCTGCAGCCAAAGAACCACCAGCCGATCAGGAACGCGTCCAGACTCCGGCACGTCGATGCACAGCCAACATCCTAGTGACAGCCAGGCGGAGCGAATCCTCGCCGCGCTGAATCATTTGCAGATTGAGACCCCGTCCTGGGGCTATGCCGACACCGGGACCCGGTTCGGAAAGTTCCATCAGCCGGCAGCCGCCATCGACCTCGGCGACAAGCTGGCCGACGCGGGTGAAGTGCAGCGCCTGACCGGCTGCTGCCCGACGGTCGCCGTGCACGTGCTGTGGGATTTCCCCCCGGGGACCAACCCCGCAGACGTCGTGCGACAAGCCCGTCAGCACGGAGTGGCTATCGGCTCGGTCAACCCGAACGTGTTTCAGGACCAACGGTACAAACTCGGCTCATTTGGCAATCCGGATGCGGCAGTCCGGGGATCCGCGCTGCAGCACTGCCTGGATTGCGTTGACCTGGCCCAACAGGTCGGCAGCCGGTTGATCTCGCTCTGGTTCGCCGATGGGACCAATTATCCCGGCCAGGACAACATCCGCGCCCGTAAGCGCCGCTTTGCCGACGCCTTGCAGCATCTGCACCAGCGACTGGCGGCCGATCAGATGCTGCTCGTGGAATACAAGCCGTTCGAGCCGGCGTTTTACCAGACCGATCTCGCCGACTGGGGGATGGCGTATCTGCTGGCGAAAGCCGCCGGCCCACGTGCCAAAGTGCTCGTCGATACCGGGCACCATTACCTGGCCCAGAACATCGAACAGATCGTGGCCTGGTTGCTCGATGAGCAGATGCTGGGGGGCTTTCACTTCAACGACCGGCGCTATGCGGACGACGATCTGACGACCGGCTCCATCGACCCGTATCAGGTGTTCCGCATCTTCCACGAGGTCCACAGCTATGCGTTCGACCACGAGGGCGCGACTCCGGGCATCGCCTACATGATCGACCAGTCGCACAACCTGAAACCCAAGCTGGAGGCGATGGTCCAGACGGTGATGGTGGCCCAGGAGCTGTACGCCAAGGCAGCGCTGGTCGATCACCGTGCGCTGTCCGTGTTGCAGTCGCGCGGCGACATCGTCGGCGCCGAACGCCTGCTGCAGCGGGCCTTCGCGACCGATGTCACCGACGCCATCGTCGCCTGGCGGAGGGGGCGGGGCGTACCGGACGATCCGCTGGAAGCGCTACGTGCCGGCAGCTACGTCACCCAGGCAGCACGAGATCGCAGCGAGCGGCGCGCCGCGTTGGGGATTCATTCGAGCACCAGCTACGCCTGATGAGAACGCACCGTGGCTGAGCCGCTCATTCGCGTCACACAACTGTGTAAATCGTACGGCGGCGTGCGCGCTCTCTCGGACGTGAATCTCGAAATCCAGGCGGGTGAAGTCCACGCCCTGTGCGGCGAGAATGGCGCCGGCAAGTCGACGCTGATCAAGGTCCTGTCCGGCGTCACGTCCCCCGACTCGGGCT
Source organism: Planctomycetaceae bacterium (assembly GCA_046349775.1). Lineage (GTDB taxonomy): Bacteria > Planctomycetota > Planctomycetia > Planctomycetales > Planctomycetaceae > JAEUIG01. Next base: position 62,923 of record JAXMBS010000011.1, read on the forward strand.
CCGTGCTGGTCGACGGCCGGCCGCTCCCCCTGGGAAGTGTCCCTGGGACGGAGGCCATGGGGGTCTCGGTCATGCATCAGGAATCGACGGTGTTCCCCGATCTGAACACCGTCGACAATCTTTTCGTGGGGCGCGAACTCCGCCGGGGGGGCGGACTCCTGCTCGATCGCCCTGCGATGCGCCGGCAAGCTCGTGAACTGCTGGCACGGCTGGGCGAACAGTTCGACCCCATGCGTCCCGTTGGCGAACTGACCGTCGCCCAGCGGCAAATGGTCGCCATGGCCCGCGCGCTGTTGCGCCGCTGCCGGCTGCTGATCATGGATGAGCCGACCGCTTCGCTGTCTGCCCGCGAGACGCACGTGCTGCTGCAACTCGTCCGGCAACTCCGTGGCGAGGGGGTCAGCGTGTTGTATGTCAGCCACCGCCTGGAGGAGGTGTTTCAGATTGCCGATCGCGTGACGGTGCTGCGCGACGGACAGCTCGTCGACACGCGGAAGATTTCCGCCATCACGACGGACGAGCTGATTCGGCTGATGGTCGGACGCACAGCGGCGGATCTCGTCAGCCGCGATCAGCATCCGCCAGCGCACGGCGAGATCGTCCTGCGCGTAGACGGCCTGACGCGGGCCGGTGCGTTTCAAGATATCTCGTTCACTGTACGTGCCGGCGAGATCGTGGGGCTGGCCGGCCTCGTCGGCGCCGGTCGGTCGGAGATCGCGCGCTCCGTGTTCGGCATCGACGCGTACGACTGCGGCGCTGTCTCTGTGGCGGGGGAGCCACTGCGACCGGCTGACGTCTCGAGGGCCATGACGCTGGGCCTGGCGCTGGTTCCCGAAGACCGGCAGCACGAGGGTCTGGTCCTGCCGATGCCGGTCGGCGCCAATCTGTCGCTGGCCATGCTCTCGTCACTCGCTCGCACGGGAGTCATCGATCGCCGACGCGAGCGGCAACTGGTCCAGCAACAGATCCAGGACTTGTCCATCAAGACGTCCGGCCTGAACGTCGCAGCGGAGACGTTGTCCGGCGGTAACCAGCAGAAGCTCGTGCTGGGAAAGTGGCTGGCCCGCCGTCCACGCGTGTTGATCCTGGACGAACCAACCCGCGGCGTCGACGTTGGCGCCAAGGCGCAGTTGCATCGCCTCATCCGGCAACTCGCCGCCGACCGCATGGCCACCCTGCTGATCTCGTCGGAATTGCCGGAAATTCTCGGCATCTGCGATCGCATCCTCGTCCTGCGCGAGGGGCGCGTGGCGGGCGAACTGTCGGGTTTGACGGCGACCCCCGAACAGGTGCTGGCCCTGGCCCTACCGGATGCACGGGAGGTCGCCCGCGCCTCATGAATCCGCTGGCCGATCTTGCGAACAGGTTGCTCAGGCAGCGCGAGTATGGGCTGATCCTGCTGATCGCGCTCTTGACCGCGATCGTCGGCGCCGTCGATCTCGGCTTCCTGGCCGCTGGCAACCTCAAGGACATCCTGGTCCGTTCGGCCCCCACCGCGATTGTCGCCTGCGGCGTGATGCTGGTCGTCGTCACGGCCGAGATCGACATTTCCGTCGGCTCGCTGATGGCGCTGCTGGCGGCACTGCTGGGCCTGATGATCTCGCGCAGTGAGTGGCAGCTCTCGATGTGGGTCGGCATCCCGGCGGTGCTGCTGTGCGGCACGGCAATCGGCCTGTGCACCGGCGCCCTGGTGACGATTGGACGAGTGCCGTCAATCATCGTGACGCTCGGGCTGCTCACCGCGCTGCGCGGCGCGACGACGCTGCTGATGGGCGGCGAAAACATCGACGGACTCCCGGACAGTCTGCAGTCGCTGTCAAAAACCGGCTTCTGGGGATTGCCGCTGGGAGTCTGGACGGCGGCAGTTGTGCTGCTCGTCACCAGCCTGATTGTGACGCACACTCCGCTGGGCCGCCGGCTGTTCGCATTGGGGAGCAGTGCGTACGCGGCCCGGATGACCGGCCTGTCGGCGACGCGGCTCAAGTTGTTCGCCTTCGCCTATACCGGCTTTCTGACGGCACTGGCCACCGTGGTGGATGTGCCGCGGCTTCCCAAGATCGAATCCGGGATCGGCGGCGGTTTCGAATTGCTGGTCGTCACTTGCGTGGTGGTCGGAGGCGTCTCGATTTCGGGCGGCCGCGGCCGGCTGACGGGGGTCATGCTCGCCGTGCTGTTGCTGACGATGGTCCGCCCGGTTCTGACCTTTCTCGACGTCGGGGAAGCCGGAGAAAAATGGACCAAGGCGATTCAGGGCCTCCTGATCCTGCTGGCGGTGATGACCGACACCCTGGTCTCAGGCCGTCGAGCCGGCCCGGGGCGTCACTCAATTTCCAAGCAGCCGGCGCCCCCAACGCGGACGGAGGCTTCAGTCGCATGAACCTCCCGGACCGCCTGCGCTGCTTTCCGTGGTGGCACGAACTGGTGCTCGGACTGCTCCTGGCCGTGCTGCTGGTCGCGGCCGGCATCCTCAAGCCCGAGTTTCTCAATCTCAGAGGGCAACTCCTGCTGTCGCGGCACCTCTGGGAGTTCGCGCTGCTCGCGCTGCCAATGACGCTGGTGATTCTGACCGGCGGCATTGATCTGTCGGTCGGCTCCGCCATGGGCATGTGCGCGGTGGCGTTCGGCATTTGTCACGCCCACACCGGCAGTGTCGCTCTGAGTTGCTTCGTATGCCTGCTGGTCGGGATAGCCGGCGGTTCGCTCAACGGCTGGCTGATTTCGCGACTCCGCGTCCATCCGCTGATCGTCACCCTCGCCACGTATGCCGCCTTCCGGGGACTGGCAGAAGGGATGAGCCAGGGGGCGTCGTATTCGCAGTTCGGCGACAGCTTTTCACGGATTGGCCGTGGGATGTGGTGGGGTGTGCCGATGCCGGCGTATCTGTTCGGACTGGCGGCGGCGGTATGCGCATTGTTCCTGTCGCAGACTCCCGGCGGCCGGTTTCTGTACGCGATCGGGCACAACGAACAGGCGGCCCGGTTCTCCGGGGTCGCCGTCGACCGCATCAAGTTTCGTCTCTACGCCTTTTCCGGGTTGATGGCGGGACTGGCGACGATTCTCTATGTCTCGCGGTTTGACACCGCCAAGGCCGACGCCGGAACCGGCTTCGAGCTCGACGTGATCACGGCGGTCGTCGTCGGCGGAACCAGCATCGCTGGCGGGCGCGGGAACATCGGTGGTACGGTACTCGGCCTGCTCCTCATTCATATGGTCCGTCAGTTCGTCAGCCGGCAATGGCAGATCGAGGAGCTGAAAGCCATCGTCATTGGATGCCTGCTGATCGGCTCGCTGCTGCTCTATCGCGGTTTGCAGACGCAAGACCGCGAGTAGCCGCGCGCCGCTGCGCTAATCGCCGCAGGCGATGACACCAGTTGCAGTCACCGTGGAAAGAGACAGGATGCGGATCAAACGAATTACGGTGTTGACTTGCCTGTTGGCAACCTGTTGGGCCGCGGGTTGCGGCAACAGCGGTAAAGAACCGCAAGCCAAATCGCCGGCTGGTAACGACGGCACTGCCGCCGCACCGACCGCGGCCGCAGCAGCGAAGCTCAAGGTTTGCCTGCTTCCGAAGATCAAAGGCATCGCCTATTTCAGTTCGTGCGCCGTCGGCGCCCGTGAGGCCGCCGATGAACTTGGCAATGTCGACCTGATCTACGACGGCCCGACCGACGGAGACCCCAAGAAGCAGGCCGAGATGATCGAGCAGTGGACGGTCGACGGCGTCGACGCCATCTGCGTGGCGCCGAACGCTCCCGACGTCGTCGCCAACGCCATGCGTGAGGCGCAGAGCGCCGGCGTCAAAGTCCTGACCTGGGATGCCGAGGGAGTCCCCGGCACGCGCAGCTTCTTCGTCAATCAGGCCACGGCGCAGTCGATCGGCGAAGGGATGGTCAATGCGATGGTCAAGGACCTGGGCGGACCGGAAGTCGCCGGCGACGTCGTGATCGTCAGTTCGGACGCCACGGCCGCCAATCAGAATGCGTGGATCGATGTGATGAAGCCGGCGCTGGCCAAAACGAAATTGAACCTCGTGACGATCAAGTACCCGGGTGAGAATGCGAGCGCCGCACTGGCCGACGCGCAGGACGTCATCAAGAAGTATCCCAACCTGAAGGGCATCTTCGGAATCAGCTCGGTCTCCTTCCCCGGTGCGGCCGAAGCGGTTGAGCAGATGGGCAAGTCCGGCCAGATTCTGGTCACAGGGCTGTCCACGCCGAACGAAATGAAGCGGTTCATCCGTAGCGGCACCGTGCGCTCGGTGATCCTCTGGAACACGGTCGACCTGGGCTATCTGACGATTCGCGCTGCCGAGGCGCTCGCACATGGCAGGCTCAAACCGGGCGACGCGGTTCTCCCCGCCGGCCGCCTCGGGGAGAAGCCGATCGCCGGCGACAACATCCTGCTGGGAGACATCCTGGTCTTCACGGCCGAGAACATCGATCAGTACGACTTCTGAGCGGCGGTTTCGGTGCGTCGACGACCGCGCGCTCGTCACCTCTCCCGTTGACGCTGCACCCAACCAGGCGCCCTTCTAACGCGCGCCGCCCGTCGCGCCGCCCGACTTACGCAGGGCCTCGACCTGCGTCGAGAGCTGCGGATTGTCGTCCAAGGCGGCCTGGAACCGGGCGCTGGCTTCGGTCGGATTGTGACGCGCAATGGCGACCTGTCCGAGCATCAGATTCGCCGTGGAACGCTCGCGCGGCGTCCGAGAGTGGGCGAGCGCCCACTCGAAAATGCTGTTCGCCTCGTCCAGCCGGCCGCGAACGAGGTAAATACCGCCGAGGGTCGAACGCGCCTCCCAATAGTCCGGGTGTTCGGCGACGATTTTCTCGACGCGCGGCTCCGCTTCGTCGTAGCGGCCGAAATTCGCGAGCATGGTGGCCATTCGCAGCTGGGATGCGCGATCATCCGGAACCGCCGCTACGATCTGCTGACGCTGCTCGAACTGCTGGTACAGCCAGCTTTGCTGTTTCTCGCCCGGCGGGAGTTCGTGCCGCCCCATCAGTGACTGCGCGTACGTCTTTTCCAAATCCGTTCTCTCCTCGGCGGTGAGCGGAGCATCGCGCAGATCGTCCGTGAACAGCACACCCAGCACGATGACAGCAGGCGCCCATTTGAGGAGATGATTCAGCCCGCCTCCCCATAGCCGGCGCGGCGCCGAAGCCGCCCCGTCGACGGCCAGGCCGAGGCTCTGCCGATTCGTCGACTCGCGCACCTTCCAGATGAAGCCGTCGTAGTAGTAATGCAGGATCGTCGAGGTAAACAGTAGTCCGTAGAACACCTGGCTCACGGTGCGGTTGGCGGCCATCGGACCGACCAGGCCAATGGCGCCGTAGGCGACGATCAGCCCCACGTAGAGCAGCACCATGCCGCGGCGGAAGACGTAGCGCATGAAGCGGCCCAGTTGCGGACTCGCATCCACGCGTCGGCAGTTGTACAGCCAGACGATGGCCAGGTATTGCACGTCATGGCAGATATCGAATAGCGCGACACCCAGCAGCAGGTTCTCGACGTAACACATCGCGAACCACCACGTTCCGATGCCGCTGACCAGCATCAGCAGCTTGAGCGGATTCGGCGGTCGTCCGCTGCGCAGTTGCAGAATGTAGTTGACCGAGAATCCGAAGACTGCCACAACCGACACGGCCAGGCACACCTGCCGCGCCCACTGCACCACTGCCGGCGAAATCCAGAGTCCGCCGAACGTGTACCAATGATTCAGGAACTCCGACAGCAGTTCGGGGCGAAGCATCTGCGGCGCTACGAAGCCGCACAGGCAGACCAGCCAGTCCCAGTTGGCCGTGGCGCGCGACACTGAGCCGACCTTGCCGTCATAGATGCGCACGAACCCGTACAACTGCATCAAACCGTGCCAGGTCGCCCAGACCAAAATGATCAGGCGAAACAGTTCGAAGTGGTACGTATACAAGGGAAAATAGGCGAGAAACACGAGCGGCGGCGCCAGCAGAAATCGCCAGCGGAACCGGTCGAACAACTCCGGATCGCCATAGGCGCGGATCAGGCCGGGCAGATGATGGCCGGTCGCAAAGAACGCGGTGACGACGATCGAGATCGTCTGGGCGTTCACCCCCAACGCGGGAGAGTTGAGCAGCAGCACAGTCGGGATCGCCAGCAGCGGCGTCAGCAGAATTAGAAACTGGTCGACGCGCGCATTGATGATCCAGCGGCGGGATTTCGGCGGCACGGATGACGGCGCCGCGGAGCGTTCGGCGGCGGTGGGAACAGTGACGGTCGACACGGAATATCCTGCGGAAAAGTCAGCGCCAATAATCGTACATCACCGCGATCCGGTCGCAATCGAAACCACAGGCCGAACTGGACAATCCCCACGGAATCCTGCGAGAGCGCTGGAACCGGTCCCTGATCGACGTCACCGAGTTTTGAGGCGGATTTTCGCAGCAGACACCACGCTCTTCACACCTGGCATGGACCGCCGGTTGCAGTCCCTTGCGGAGCTTCCCGATCGTAAGACGTGCGCATACACCCGGCTGACGTGACACTTCGGGGCTGTAGCTCAATCGGTTAGAGCAGCGGACTCATAATCCGTTGGTTCTGGGTTCGAGTCCCAGCAGCCCCATTTCGCCACCTGATCTTTCCAGCCGGCCGTTTTCCTTCTCAGTCCTTGAGCCGGCAGGCCTGGTCCACCTTCACCCCGTACCTCCTTCCGCCAGCAGTAGTTCGTCTACTCGGTCACTCCCAGCTTCTTTCAGACTTCCGGGGCCTTCTTCCCTGCCTTGGCACTCCACCTCGGCTTCCCGCGGTTGTGGTTGATCTCGGGACGAACTCGCTTTCTCGCCATGACGAGCTCTTCTGTTCTCGGTCCAGCACGTCGAGACTCTACTCAACGGCTGGACGCGATTCAGGGGCAGGTCACCACCGCGATCTGAGTAGTGCCCGAACGAACGGACGTCCTCCTGATGGCTACCTTGATACTGGTCGCTGGGGCGGCAGCTGTCGTGGGCGGACTCATCGGCTTGATTCTGTTCATTTTTCGACAGCGGGATCAGTGACGCCGCTACGCGGTCGATCGGCCCGCAAGGGCAATCAGAAGCCGAAACGGAAGTGAGGGCCAGCGAACGACGCGTTGAATTGCTAAAACTTAGTAATCCTGGGTAGTCTGCCGTCCCGATAGTTCTTCGTTGCGATTGGCAACACCCTCAGGAGAAAAAAGCGATGCGGAGCCATGCGAGTTCTACTACTGTGCATTGTCGGGCTATTCAGGGCGAATTGCTCCGAAGCCGCAATCATCACCCAGTTTCAGTGACTTCATTCCTGATGGCAGCCGCTCGCGCACTTCAATGGGTTCGAGTCAATGCCAAACTTCTACACCGGGTCTAATCCCTATGTTGAAGACACCATCACGGTTCAACAGATCAATGGCGACTCCGGCGGATTCGACATCTGGACCGGAGATACCTTCGCGGGAAACAGCGGGTCTCACGTATGGTATCCCAACGGTGGAGACCACGGCTATACGACAATCAGCTTGGCGGGGGTGGCGATTTTCAGAGCGTAGGTTTCAATTATGGCACTGGGGGTTCGGCTAACCTTATCTGTTTGATCTTCTGGATAACGGTTCGGTGGTGCTTTCCGGGACGGCCAGTCTCGCTATGTTTTCGACAAATTACCTGGGGTTCTCTGGCGGCGGTTTCGACCTCATTCGTATTCGCGATAACCTGACCGGTGGAACGTCCGTGACAGATGAAGCTCATATCAGGCACTGGCGATCGACAATATTGAAACATTTGATGTAAGCGCGTTCCACGAACCCGGTTCGCTGACGCTATTCGGCCTCGGCTCCCTCGGCCTTGCTGGCTACGCCGGCGTCGCCGGCCCGCATAATCGCTGCGACAACTCGACTCACGCGGGCGGTCATTCGGCCGCCTTGACCTCGTTGCCGCTAGACGGCGTGACGATCCGTGTGCGTGACTTCCGGCGTCGCCCGCGTCAGCGCATTCACCACCAGCCGATGCGTCTCGACAATCGCCGCCTGAATTTCGAGAATGCGGGCGAACATCGCCTGCAATTGATCGGCCGATAGAATCGGCTCGGAAATCGACTGGTTGTCGGATTGGATTTATTCGGATCAGCAGCTTCGTCTTTAAGATGCACCCCCGCCGCCCAATCCTGAAGCGCGTCGCCGTGTGGACGGCGGGTTTGTCGTCGCGTTCGCGGCAATGCGTTGCCGGCGCTGATGGTCGTAGGTCCGATTGAGCGACAATTTCCGGCGGCCATCCCGATTCTGAATGTCGTTTACGCTCCGCTGGTCTACGTCGCTCGTGATCCCGACGCACCCGGTCACGATTTGTTCTTGGCATATGCTGTTTTGGTGCGACAAACTGCTTCGCGAAGTATTCGGTCTGTGAAGCTCCCAAACTGATTCCGACGCCGGCCACGCCAGTTCCGAGTACCTGAACCAACTGCGCCCTGACAGGGCAAGGCGTGACGTTGCACGGCGGTGACCTTGCCCCCAAGTCCTGATCCGCGGGATGTCGGTCAACGGCTGCATCCGCTCGCCACCCGTCGCAATGAGTCGCGATTTGGTCTTTGCTTCGGGGCTTGGCTACGACTCCCGGCTCGGAGTCCGTGCGACATCCACATCTGAACCCCGAATCTTCGGGTCCGCCATTATTCTCGCGACTTGCAGGAGTCGTCGCTTGGCTCATTGTCGAGGTCTGATGAATGTATTCTTTGACCCGTTCTGATCGACCGTTGCGCCCCTGAACTGAGATTGCCTTCGGAGCCGCCTGCGATCATTTCAGCGGTCACGGTCCACAATCGGAAAGGAACGCTCCATGAAACGGCTCATTGCGTGCAGCTTGCGGCTGGTTTGCGGTGGGAACCATCGTATTCGGCGAGGTTGGCGTTGAAAAGCCGGGTTCCATTCAGTCGCAAAAGCAACGATGTTCCAGTAATCATTGGCGGACGGACCGATCGTGTCGTTATCGGCAGGCGCGTCGAGTACGCCGATCTAACCGCCCCCAGAACCGGTACTGCTGCGAAAGCTGTACATCGAGCAAGTTGACGTGCGAAATACATGAGTGCCGAGGAACTGGAAGTCGCGATCGAACAACTACGACAGGAAACAAATCAGATCAAGTTAAACGTGCCGAGGAAAGTGACGCGTTGTTGAAGGCGTTTCTAGAAAAGCGAAGGCCAACCGGTAGCAGCAATTCCCAAGTCGACACCGGCCGCTGCGTGTGCCCGCACGACAGCGGCCAGCCGCTGGACGCGCGTTTACATCACATTTCGTCCGGCGTCCGCCCCCGCAAGCCGGCCCGGCGAGCGGACCATTTCGGCCGCTTGTGAGTTGTCCTCCGCATTCCGCAAAGCAAAACTCAATGTCACCGACGTTCAGAATATGGTCGTCGTCGATACTGAACAGGTTAGGTCTACCAATAGACTCAACCGTCAGCAGCTCAACCAGGTCATCGACTTGTACGTTCTCGACGACGGGGATAGCTTCGATCATTCTTCATTCAAAAGTTGGTGCACCCCGGAGCGAAAACGCCATTTGCAACGCGCAGCCGAAGCCGCGAAGCGCTCGTTTGTCCGGCTGGATCAGAATCGTTGCTGACGAAGCGGCCGAAAAGTCGGTCGGTCCGCAAGAGGAGTCGAAAACTCGCAAGGATCGCCGCTGAAAACAAACCTGCCGAGGGCCGCCTATGCTCGCCGTCACCTGTCCTCATTGCCGTCAAAAACTGAACGTCAGGATTCTCTCGCCGGGCAATCCGTCAACTGTCGAAGTGCGAGGGCGGATGAGATTCCCGACGCCGTGCCGGCCAACGAGATAATCGAGTCAACGCCGCCGATCCGGAATCCGCTCGCCGACAATCTGCCGCCGGCACCAGCTCCGTTGTCCCGGTCGCCTTTGATCGCGAGCGACGTTTCGCTAGGAACCGGCACTCGTCACGCATTGTCACACTCGTCCTCAAGGTTCTAGTGGCCATCGGCTTCGTGTGGAGTCGCCTTCGGAATCCTGATGATGATCGGCGATCGCGGCTGGGTCTTCGGTATCATCGTGATCGGATACACCGTGGGAATCGCGATGATGGCTCGTTTTACCGTGCGGCGCTTATGCGACGCGTGCTCGCTGATATTCACGAGATGATTGAAAGTCGGGGCGTGTGACACGCCGAAGTTCTCAAGGGCCAAGGGTGATGCGATGGGAATTGCGAAGGTCTTTGCGATCGAAGGAATTAGTCCGCAAGACGTACTGATCTTCGTCGGACTCGCTGCCATCCTGTCAACCGGAGCTAACTTTCATTCTGAAGGCCGGCCAGGCGTTACGGCCCTTCGTGCATTCGTAAAGAGCGGCACAACATCGCGTGGGCAACTTATCTCTGGCTGCTTCTGACTTTCTGCATAGGAACGATCGCCGTCGTCAGTTTGCGACATTCTCGGAATGAGTCAGCCGAAAAGGCTTCCGTACGAAGCCCAACACCGAAGCAGGCCATTGCTGAAGATGCGCCGATCGCCGCGACGAGAAGTCGAGAAAGACGTGAACGAATCGGAATTGTCCGAGCCGCTGGACACCCTGACCGCTTCCCGTCGCCGTGTCGTTGAAGAGATGCCCGCCCGCCGCTGATCCTGAAACGCGTCACCGTGTGGACCGCTGGGGTCGTCGTCGTGCTCGCGTCGTATATGGCAGGCCTGCCGTTTGTGGCGTTCGTGTCTGCCCGTTATCCGGCTACGCAACCATTTGTGTTGACGTTCTACTCGCCAATTAGACTGATTTATGGTCGCGAACCGAGGGTCGATCCGCGCCCACAGCTTGCCACGTCGGATGGAGTTGCGCGGAAGTTGAAGATGACGCGTTTACCGATCCTTGCCACTGCACCAGGCACGCCAGTCCTGAACCAGCTTCGCTCTGACGGGGCGGCGTGACGTTGCAACGACCTTGTCCCCAAGTCTGATCCACGCGGGATGTCAAGTCCAGCAGCCCCCACTCGCCTCCTTCGCATCGAGGTCGTGGTCTTGCTTCAGGGCCTTGGCTACGACTCCGGCTCGGAGTCCGTGCCGACATCCACATCTAGACCGAATCTTCTGGTCCGCCATTATTCTCGCGACTTGCACGGTCGTCGCTTGGCTTGTGCCGTGGTCTACGTGGACCTATTCATTGACCCGTTCTGATCGACCGTTGCGCTGAACTGAGATTGCGGCCTTCGGAGCCGCCTGCGATCATTCCAGCGGTCACGGTCCACAATCGAAGGAACGCTCCATGAAACGGCTCATTGCGTGCGCTGCGCTGTTGGTGTATGCGGCGGTTGTGTTCACGGCTACGCGGGAACTGGTCGGCGTGCGGGCCGATGATTTTCCGCTGAAATCAACCAATGACGCAGCTCATGGAACATTCTTCAATTTGTCGGTCGAAGCTGAGCCAGTACAAGATTTTGCCGCGAACACAGAAGTCGCTGCCCCCGCTGTCGAATCGAATCCATTTGCCGACTTCGGGAACGATCCGAATCGCCAGAAACTGCTGGAGCGTACAAAGGCGAAAATCGAGTTGATGAGCGATGAAGAAGTCAAAGAATCGCTCCAGGCGACGGACGCTGAAATCCGGGAACGCGAAGCCGAGAAGCGACTGAACGACGTAATCAATTCGCTCGGATCAATCAACAAAGATTTTGAGGGTACGGCCGCTGCAACGAAGGCGGCGAAGCTACTGCAATTCCATCAAAACCCCGAGGACTTTCCTTCTCTGTATCCTCCCGCAGTCGGTCAACCAGCGACGCCGAGCTGCGAACCAAATCCCCCGGGCGCCAGCCGCTGCGTCGCTACACGACAGCGACTGGGCGCCGGAACGGACTGTGACTCGTTGTACTGCCTCGCGCCTATGTCTCCGAAATGCTGACGCTGCCGCATGTCCCGCCGCGTCCGTCTCATTGCCTTTGCAGTTGCTTGTCTCGTTGCGGGCGGGACGGTGCACTTCTATTTTCCGTACGGCCCTGAATGGACGTTCGCGATCACTCAGTCGCAGAAGTTTCATCAGGCGCAGCTATGACGACGTCGTCGCCGCAATGGGGCCGACGCACCATATTAGGAATCGCTCTGGCGAAATGGCTTATTGTTACGGCGCCATCCCTCAACGGAAGGAAGAGCTTTCGCGTCTGGCGAATAGGTACTTGGGACTGTCGATCGTCCCGGAGCCGGATTGGTGGCCGGTTGAAGTCAGGTACGACCGGGCACACCGTGTTGTCTGGATTCGCCGTGGCCGTTCCATCGAAAGCCGCAGGTAGTCCGCCAATGCCCGCCCGCCGCCAGTTTTTGAATCGCATCGCCTTGTGGACAGCGGCGTTCGTGCTCGCGTTCGTGATGTACCTTGCAGGCGTGACCTGATGACCCCCTGAATCGAGTCCAGGCGTTGAGTAGAGTCTCGATGTGCTGGACCCAGAACAGGAGAGCTGGTCATGGCGAGAAAGCGATTTCGTCCCGAGGAGATCATCCACAAGCTGCGTGAAGCAGAGGTGGAGCTGGCGCAGGGGAAGAAGGCTCCGGAGGTCTGCAAGAAGCTGGGGTGACCGAGCAGACGTACTACCGCTGGCGGAAGGAGTACGGAGGCTTGAGGGTCGACCAGGCTCGCAGGCTGAAGGACTGGAGAAGGAGAACGGCCGGCTGAAAGAACTGCTGGCGGAGGCTGAACTCGACAAGGCCATTCTGCGGGAGGCCGCCTCGAAACTGGGCCCGGCGAAGCGTCGTCAGGCGGTCGAGCACGTCCCGGGATGCTCTGGGACGAGAAGAGGTCTCAGAGCGCAGGAACGCTTGGTGCTCAGTCAGCCGCGGACCACGCAGCGTCGGGCGGGGCACATTCCCAGTGATGAACCGCGGCTGATCCGGCGGATGATCGAGTTGGCCACGCAGTACGGCCGGTACGGTTATCGGCGAGTCACCGTGCTGCTTCGTGCGGAGGGCTGGCGAGTGAATCACAAGCGCATCGAACGTCTGTGGGGCAGGAGGGCTGAAAGTGCCTGCGCGACAGCCGAAGCGGAGGCGTCTGTGGCTTAATGACGGGTCTTGCGTTCGGCTCAGGCCGGCGTACCGGGATCACGTCTGGAGCTACGACTTCGTTGCCACGGACACACGATGGCCGAAGCCGCTCGGATGCTGACGCTGATGGACGATGCAGGAATGCCTGGCGATTGATGTGGCGGAGACTGACCAGCGAGGACGTGCTGGAGCGTCCCCGCAGAGCGACCTGTTCGTGGGGCAGGAGTGCCGAAGTACATCCGTAGTGACAATGGCCAGGTTCACGGCCCGGAAGGTGCGGGAGTGGCTGGAGCGTGTGGACGTGCAGACGTTGTTCATCGAGAGCCGGGCAGTCCACAAGGAGGGGCTGGCCTTATCGAGTCATTCAACGGGAAGCTGCGGGATGAACTGCTCAATGGTGAGATCTTCGAAACGCTGCTGGAGGCGAAGGTGCTGATCGAGCGTTGGCGCTTTCCTACGAGTACAACACCGTGAGGGGCCGCACAGTTCTGCTTGCCCCGGGGTATCGTCCCCCGGCACCGGAGGCGGCCCCGCCGCACAAAGTCCGCTTCCGCTACGCTCCAGCGGCCTTGTGCGGCGGCGTTGTTGACAACTTGAACTAACCCAAAAGCTGGTATCGTCCCTGGGGGCAAGGTCAGGCAGCTCCGATCGTCATCCTTTACCGTAGTGCCGAAATTTCCATCGGCGACGCCGATCTTGATGATTCTGTACCTGCCGCTCGACTACTACTGCGACCGCATCCGCCGATCGGCCAGGGGCCGACCTGTATCGCGATTACGCTGAATGGTGCCGCGACAAGTTGATACGCGGCCGCCTGTCATCTTCACGCCGCCGCCGCAATCTGCTCCCAATCGCTGAAACCGCTTGCGATTTGCGGCTCGCGCTCGCACCAGCCAGACCACTCGTCGCACCACCCGTCGCGACGATCCCGAGTTCACGTTGCCTACGGTCGCTCGCCTCTGATACGGTCTCATTTCGCCCCCGCAGCAGCTTTCGCAACAGACAATGCCGACTTTTCCGTACCGCCCAGACGTCGACGGACTGCGCGCCCGTTGCGATCGGCATCGTGTTGCTATTTCATGCGTCCCTCGGATGTCGGTGGATACATTGGGGTGGACGTATTCTTCGTAATCTCCGGTTTCCTTACCGGTCTGATTTTGAAGCAGCAGCACTCAGGTGACTTTCGCCTGCGTGACTTCTGGTATCGACGCATACGGCGAATCATGCCAGCCTCAGCGGTCATGGTGCTTGTTGTACTGATCGCCGGAGCGCTTGCTCCTGTTACCACATGACTACTGTGACCTTGCATAGTCCACAATTGCCCAACAATTGCTGCTTGCAAATGTATACTTTTACAGAACCACCGGATACTTCGCAGGTCCAGCCGGAGAGAAACCGTTGCTCCACATGTGGTCTCTGGCCGTGGAGGAGCAATTCTATGTGCTCTATCCCCTTCTGTTACTTCTCGTACACCGATATCACATCGCACGGCTGTGGCGGTGGCTATTATCACTAACACTAATCTCGTTTGCTCTCAGTGTGTGGGGAGTTCGCAGTCACCCAAATGCGACCTGCGTCCTTCCAGCACGTGCATGGGAGCTCTTGGTCGGCGGACTACTTTGTTCTGTTCCTGCTTCTACAAAGACGCCCCGAGCACTCCGCAGGCGCTCGCAGTCAGCGGTGCTGCAATGATTCTCATCGCGAGCGTCGCGATGGACTCAAATACGCCTTTCGAGGGTGCAACGCGGTGTATCCTTGCATTGGCACCGCCCTATTGATCTACGTCAACACAGGATCTTTGACATTCGTTAGAGAACTGCTCGCCAGCACGCCCTTCGTGCGTGTGGGGTTGATCTCGTATTCGCTCTATCTGTGGCACTGGCGATTCTGGCGTATTGCCGATACTGGCTTGGAGACACACTTCCCATATGGACCGCGATGTGGGCCGTTGCGGCTGTAATGGAATTGCGTTCGTATCGTGAAGTATATTGAACTCCATTCAGATCGGGACTAAAGGCCATACCGCAGCGGCGTATTGTGCTTGGGGTGTACGCTCAGTGCCAGTCCTGGTGATGATCTCGGTGGCATTACTTGTCAGCCGCAGTGTCCAGGCAGATTGGGCGACGATGTGGTTCAGGTGGAAACGAGAACGCTGCAGGTTTATCCATGAGGTGTCTATGGGCGATCTCGCCGCTGGAAAGACTCCTGTTTTGGGAGAGTCTTCGGGGAGTGTGAGGTGCATGCTGTGGGGGACAGTCACGCAATGTCACTTGCAGTTGGGCTTGACGAAGCGTGCAAATCGTCTGGGGTACGTTGCGTTCAGGTCACTCGCAGTTCAACGGCGCTGCTTGACTTTGTTTCTCGATCACGATCGGGACTGAACGATCTGGCAACCCGCCTATTGCCGTGCTGTCTGGACTTTGCAAAAAGCGAAAGAACCGATATCGCGATTCTGGCAGGGGAGTGGTGGAGGTATAGTCAGAGCGATGCGTTCGAGAGGTGCCTCGCACGGACGATTGACGAACTCACACTGTCGAATATTGAGGTCGTAATTGTGCTGGACGTCGCGATGTTTGAGGAGGATGTTCCCCTTGCCCTCTCGCGGAACATGCTGTTTAACTTGCCAGGACGAGTCGAAGTGTCGGCCCGCAAGCATTACGAGCCAAACCGTTCCTGCAATGACATCATTCAGCGTTGTGCGAAGGGACGGGCTATAGTCCTGGATCCCGGCTTTGGTTAGCTTCCTCGACAAGTCCGGCATGTGGCCGGGAGGTTACGATGGGACCGTGCTTTACCGGGATAAGGATCTCATCTGACGGTGGAAGGGAGTCGTCGGCTCAAGGAGACATTCAATCAGATGCTGAACGCCATGGTTCGTGGACGAGGATTACGTGTGGGCGGGGGAGGACGGAATGGGCACCACACAATCAGTCGCCTGACCAAGCGCGTGTCAATAAGTCGCCTTGTGGACAGCGGCGTTCGTGCTCGCGTTCGTGATGTACCTTGCAGGCGCTCCGATCGTCATCTTTACCGTAGTGCCGAAATTTCCATCGGCGACGCCAGTCTTGATGATTCTGTACCTGCCGCTCGACTACTACTGCGACCCATCCGCCGATCGGCCAGGGGCCGACCTGTATCGCGATTACGCTGAATGGTGCCGCGACAAGTTGATACCGCGGCCGCCTGTCATTTTCACGGCGCCGCCACAAACTGTTCCCAATCGCTGAAACTGCTTGCGATCGTTGAACCCCGGGCTGAAGCCGCTTCGATCGGCGAGAGCAGCAGTTGCTGAATGTCGCGTGACTTTTCCACCGGATCACAGCCGTTCTGCAATCCCGTGCGAAACGTCACGAAGTCGGGATCTGCCGAGGTGCAATCCCCACTCATTATCCGTTCGTGCCGGGTTCGAGTCCCAGCGGCCCCACTGCCCAACTCGCCGCCATCCAGTGGGTGCTACTTCAACCCCCGGCGCACCAGCAGTGCCTCGACCGTCGGCTCGGCCCCCCGGAACGCCTTGTACGACTTCATCGGATCGCGGCTCGAGCCCCGGCTCAGGATTTCCTCGCGGAACGACTCACCGTTCGCACGCGTACAGCCGCCGTGTGAGAGCATGTGGGCGAAGGCGTCCGCCGCCAGCACTTCGCTCCAGAGATATGCGTAGTAGCTCGCCGAGTAGCCCCCGCCCCAGATGTGCGCGAAGTAGGCCGACTTGTAGCGCGGCGGCACGGCCGGATGGGCGACGCCCAGCCTCTCTAATGCATCCTTTTCGAACTGCTCGACGTCCGCCGGGACCTGATCGCTCGTCAGCGTGTGCCATTCGAGGTCCAGCAGCGCGGCCGACATGTATTCGAGCGTCTGGAAGCCCTGGTTGAACTTGTTGGCTTTGATGACCTTGTCGAGCAGGTCGGCGGGGATCGGCGCGCCAGTCTGATAGTGTTTGGCGTAGTTGGCCAGGATTTCCGGCTGAATGGACCAGTCTTCCTCGAACGTCGAAGGGAATTCCACGAAATCGCGCGGCGTCGCCGTCCCGGAGACGGTGGGATAGGTTACATCGGAAAACATGCCGTGCAGCGCATGTCCCATTTCGTGGAACAGTGTCCGCACGTTGTCAAAGCTGAGGAGCGCCGGCTCACCGTCGGCCGGCCGGGGGATGTTGAGGCAGTTCACGATCACCGGCTGCTGGTGCAGCAGCTTCGACTGATCCACGAACGAACTCATCCACGCGCCGCCGCGCTTGGTGTCGCGCTTGAAGTAGTCGGCATAGAACAGGCCGAGCTGCGATCCGTCTTTGTCCAGGACGTCGAACACCCGCACGTCCGGATGGTACACCGGCAGGTCGTGGCGTTCCCGGTACGAGATGCCGTACAGCTTGTTCATCGTAAAGAACACGCCGTTCTTCAGGACGTTGTCCAGTTCGAAGTACGGCCGGACCGCCGCTTCGTCCACCTCGAACCGCGCCTTACGGACTTTCTCGGCATAGTACTCCCAGTCCCAGGGGGCCAGTTCGTGGCTCTCGCCGCACTGCTTGATCATCGCCTCCAGGTCGTGGGCTTCCTGATGGACGCGCTCCACGACGCCGGGGACGAGGTCCGTCAGCATTTTGCGAGCGGCGGCGGGGGTTTTTGCCATCTGGTTCTGCAGCTTGTACGCGGCATGGTTAGCGTAGCCGAGCAGTGCGGCCCGCTCGGCCCGCAACTGGGCGATTTCGAGCACCAGCGGACGATTGTCGATGCCGTTGTTGCGTCCGAGTCCCCGGTAGGCCGACGCTTCCCAGACACGCTGCCGCAGCGCTCGGTTGTTGAGCGATATCAGCACCGGCACGCGCGTGGTGTTGGAAATCTGCAGCAGATATTTCCCCTCCAACCCGCGCGCTTTGGCCAATTCCGCTGCGGCGGCGATGTCGGCGGCCGACATCCCGTCCAGTTCCTCGGCGGTGTCGACCACAACGGCCCGCTCTTTGGAGACCGCCAGCAGATTCTCTTCGAACTTCGTTTCGAGCCTCGACAACTGTTCGTTCAGCGAACGAATGCGTCCCTGCTGCTCGTCGTTGAGCTTCGCGCCGGCCCGAACGAAGCTTTCATACCGCTGCTTCAGCAGTTCGGCCTGTTCCTCAGTCAGGCCGAGGGAGTCCTTCGTCTCCCACAGTTTTTCGACACGCTGAAACAACGGACGGTTCAGCAGCAGATTGTCCGAATGGGCCGCCCGCAACGGAGCGAGTTCGGTTTCGAGGTTCTGCAGCGGTTCGTTCTTGTCTGCCGAACAGAGATTGTCGAAGACGTTGCTGACGCGGATGAGAACCGCCCCGGATTCCTCCATCGGCACAATGGTGTTGATGAACGTGGGAGCGTCGGTCCGGCCGGCGATGGTCTGCATCTCGCCAAGCTGCTGCTGCATGCCGGCGGTGAACGTCGGCATGAAAACGTCGATCTTGATCTTGTCGAACGCCGGCGCCTGGAAGGGGAGCGGACTGGGCGCCGCAAACGGGTTATCGGCGGGCAGTGCAACTGCCTTCGGTGTCTCAGCGGCGGCACAGTTCATCGAAAGTGACCAGATGAGGGCGAAGCAGATGCACAAAACCGACAGCACGGTGAAACTTCTGGATCGCTGCGAGTCGTTCCCTGACTGGGGCAATCTCATGACGGGTTCCTCTGATGATGAAGGCGATCGAGAACTCTGCGGCCGCGGTGGCGACGACATGACGCCACTCGGCAGCTCCAGCCCGAGGTATCGTAGGGAACAGGAGCGTCGAGTAGAATCGACTGGAACTCCATTGGACTGAAATTCCTCAGGGCGCGTCCCGCGATTCGATCGCGTCGAGTTCATCCCCGCCGCTGAGTTCTCGGTTTGGTGATGCCAATGAAGCACCGTGATCGCCTGCCGATACTGACGACAGGTGGAATGCTCACGGCGTTCGCGGTCTCTGCCGGGGTGTACTTCAAGTTCAATAGTTCAATCTTGTTTCCCATCGCGTTCGCTGCCGCTGCGGCGAATCTGGCCTTCGTTCTGCGGCATCGCCATTCGGCTGTGGCCCACGAGTCTCCGACGCAAGGTCGACCGAAGCACCGCGTTGGTCGCTGGATTGCTGCGATCGTGTTCTTGTTGCCAGTCTCATATGTCCTCGGCGCGCCGGTGACGGTCGCAGCAGCGCAGCGTTACCTGCCCGCCGCGATGCCGATGATGGGCGTGGTTTACGGTCCACTCCGCTACTACGCCCGGCACCCGGAACTGCCAGGCTCGAAACTGTTCAAGTCATACGCTCAAACGATCGAACGCCTTTTGAAGTAAGCCACCCATCGCGCCCTCTGGCCAATGCCGACCCGCCGCCGAATCCTGAAACAAGTCGTCGTCTGGACAGCGGGAGTCGTACTGTTGTCTGTGTGGTACGTCGTGGCAGCGCCCTTTATCGTGTTTCCCGCCGAAGAGTATTTTCCCGCCAGTCGGCCTGTGCTGGAGTTTGCATATGCCCCGCTGATGTACGTCGTTGACCATCCGGAGGTTCCGGGACACGACGTGTTCGTCGCCTACGTCAATTGGTGCGATGACAGGTTTCGCGAAACTTTTAGCTGGTAAATGATGGTCGGCACGGCCGGCCATCCGCTCATCCGACTCGCCTTCTCAGAGGCAATCGATGCGTGCTCTCCTCTTGCTGGTCTGGGCGTTTGCACCCGTAATCTGTCATGCCGCGGCGCCAGGCCCGCGGGTGCTGCTGACCGAGGACTACCAGGTCCTGCAGCGCGATATGAACGACGAGGCTGCCTGCACCGCGCTGCTGCCACCGACATTTCCAGACTCGGAGAGCGTGTCCGTCTGTGTGGCGGACGCGGGAGGCCAGACGATTCGGCAGATGGATGCCGCTGTCGAGGTCCTGCCAGACCGCCGCCGGGGCGTCCCAATGGAAAAGCTGCCGGTCGGCGGTCCCTATTCGATTTCAATCGCCGCACGGGGACGCCCAGACGCGGAGAAAGTTCGATTACAGAACATTCTCGTCGGTGACATCTGGATTCTCGGCGGCCAGTCCAACATGTACGGGATCGACGTCATCAAAGAGGCTCTGCCGGCCTTGCCGTACGTGAATATGCTGAACCTGATGCACGTCGCGCGCGAGGCCCACTGGTGCGCCGGCTTGCCCCCGATCCACAGGATTCCCGAGCCGTTCGCGCAGTTCACTCTCAAGAGCCAGCATCCGGAGTATTCCGAGCAGCAGATCCGTGAGCTGCTGGACCGCCAGATTCCCGTCGGCGGCATCGACTGCTCGTACTTCTTCGCCCGTCAGCTCTTCGCGGAGAGCCGGGTTCCGATCGGACTGATTCCCTGCGCGACGGGCGCGGCCCTGGCACATTGGAATCCGGACGAGCGTGAGCGAAATCGCTACGGCTTTCTCGCACACCATGTCGAAAGTGCCGGCGGGCGCGTCAAAGGCCTGTTGTTCTTTCAGGGGGAACAGGACGCGATCTTCGGCGACGAACACGCCACCGTCACCAAGCCGTCGCTGATCGCTCCGATCTCCACGTATGGCGAGCAGTTCATCCATTTTGTCGAGGCGCTGCGCCGCGACTTCGGCGGTCCGGACATGCCGGTGATTTATGCCCAGATTTGCCGGCACCACAACTCGCCTGCAGATCGCTCTCGCGGCTGGGAAATCGTGCGCGAAGCGCAGCGCACGATTCCCGATCGCCTGTCCCATGCGCATTGCGTACCGACGATCCACCTGGACCTGATGGACGGCCTGCATCTTGACTACGATTCGCTGAAGATCGTCGGCGAACAGATGGCCGACCTCGCAGCGCCTCATGTGACCCCAGGCGCACCTCCGCGTGCAGAGATCCGGCTGAAATCGGCAGCATACACCGACGGGCTGCGACCGCGCATCCTCGTCGAATTTACCGGTGTCCGAGGCCGGCTGACAGCGGGCGGGCGACCGACGGGGTTCGTTCTCAAGGACAGACAGTCAGGAAAAAGTCTGGACTGGATCTACAAGAGCGAATTCGATCCGGCCCGTCCCGGCGTTGTTGTCCTGCATGCGACATCAATCCCTGACGCCAATGTTGTGCTGTACTACGGGGCCGGCGCTGCACCCTACGTGAATATCGTCGACGACTGCGGGCGGGGATTGCCGGCGTTTGGACCGGTGGATGTTCAAGGACCCGTTCCCTCTCAGTGATCGTCGAACGGCGCAGCGGAAAGGTGGCTCGAACCTCTCAGCCGGCCGGAGGTTCGGAGCATTCCTTCGTGACGCCCCGGCAAGCCGGACACCGGCGGAGGGTGTGCCGGATTGGAAGTGTACCCATGGTGTCGTTTCGCCGCACAATCCTGAAACGCATCACCTTCTGGCTGGCGGCGATTGTGCTGGCGTTTGTCGGCTATCTGACGAGCGCGCCGATGGTCGTCGCGCTCGTGTTGCCACGATTCCCGGCGAGTTTCCCGGTACTGTACGTCGTTTATCGTCCGCTCGACTACTACACCCGCCACGCAGAGTGCCCCGGCAGCGATTCGTATCGCGCCTATGCCGAGTGGTGCCGTGAGCGACTGGAGCCGCCGCCTCCCGTCATGCTGATCCCGCCGCCGCAACGTGCCCTGCCGAACAACGGCATCCCCGCTCCGTAGGATTGTCCGATGTGTGCCTGCTGAGCCGTTGACGGAGGTTATCTCCAAAACAGAGCCTGGTCTTCTATAGAATTTGCGGCGCAGGTTGCTATAGTGGCTTTGCGCGGAGGCCGCGCCTGAGCGGCGTACCCCGTTGGCCCGTGTTGCGTCGCCGGCGCGTGCCTCCCTTTTTTCTCGATTTCTGCTCGCTTCCTTTTTCGACCCGTCGGCTCACGGGTTTGACTCAGACCGTAGACGTCAGCAGCTGGCAGCCTGGTCCGCGACTCAAAGTCCTATTGCAGCAATGCCTTGCGCTGCGGTAAAAACTGCCGGTCCCGGACGGCAACCCAACCCGTTGATCGCCCGGGCCGGAAGTGCTGTTGCGGCATGACCGACGCGAGTCAGCCCGCGCTCGCAAACCAACGCTTCGTATCGTTCGACGACTGAGCAAGGATGCTCCGCAGATTTCGCCAATGGATCCGGCCGGACCTGGCCATTGATCTGGGCACGGCCAACACGCTTGTGGCCGTGAACGGCGAAGGCATCGTCGTCAACGAACCGTCCGTCGTCGCTTTGCAAAAGGGGACGCGCCGCGTCCTCGGCCGCGGCACTGCCGTCGGCAAGCTCGCCCGGCAGATGGTCGGCCGCACGCCCGACGCGATTACTGCCGTCCGTCCGCTCAAAGACGGCGTGATCACCGACTTCGAGTTGTGCGAAGCGATGCTGGCGTATTTCATCCGCAAGGCGACGCGCGACGGGCGCGGCCTGCGGCCGCGTGCTTGATCGCGGTCCCCGGCGGGATCACGCCCGTCGAGAAGCGGGCTGTCTACACCAGTGCCGAGCGGGCCGGCGCCGGGCAGGTGTACCTCATTGATGAGTCCAAGGCGGCGAGCATCGGGGCGGGGCTCCCGATCTCGGAGCCGCTGGCCAATATGATCTGCGACATCGGCGGCGGTACGACCGACGTCGCGATCCTGAGCCTCGGCGGCGTCGTCGCCGCCCGGTCGGTGCGCGTTGCCGGCGATGCCATGGACCAGGCGATCGTCGAATACATCCGCCAGCAGTTCTCGATGCGGATCGGCGCACAGTCGGCCGAGCAGCTCAAGCTGGAGATCGGCAGCGCGTATCCGCTGGAAACGGAACGCACGGCCGAAATCCGCGGGCTCGACACGATCAGCGGCATTCCCCGACGGGCAACGATCACCAGTGAAGAAGTCCGCGAAGCTTTGCACGGTCCGCTGGAAGCGATCCTGAACTGCATCAAGCAGACGATCGTGCAGTGCCATCCGGAGCTGGTCGCGGATCTGTCGGACACCGGGCTGGTGCTGACGGGCGGCGGCGCACTGTTGCGTGGCCTGGCGCCGCTGATGCGGGAGCAATTGGGGATTGCGGTGCGGGTGGCGGAGGAGCCGCTGACGACGGTCGCCCGCGGGACGGCCATCTGCCTGGAACATTTCTCCCAATGGCGTGACAGCTTTGACTCAGACGACTGAACCTCAGGACTTTCGCGAACTATTCGCTGCGGCCAGCAATGAGCTCCGCAAGGCGGGGGCGTTGCCGGAGCCGGCGGCGCGACCCAGCCCGGAGCCGCCGAAGACACCCAAGGCGCCCGAGCCGGCTGTTCAGCGCGAGCCGGTTCAGGCGCTGGCACGGTCGGCTCCGGAGCCGCCGCGAGCCCTGCAAACATCGGGACCAGAATTCCCACGCGCGCCGGGTCGCCCGGCCGTTCCACGCAGCACGTCGACAGGATCCGTCATGAATCGACTGGAGCGCTGGAAGTCACAAGTGGCATTGTTCGCGGGCATCTGCGGCGCTGCTGCCGCCGGAGTGTTTGCTCCCGGAGAGTACACGGAGCAGGTGCGAACAGCCGTCGTCGATGCCGTTCGCCCTGGCCGTCAGGCGGCGATGATCTCTATCGACTATGGGAAGACGGTCCTCGATCGCCTTCGCCCGCCACCGGCGGAGGATGAACTTGCCAAGGTCAAGGCCGAGCTGGCCATCTGGCAATCGCGCACGTTGCAGGAAAGTGCAAACGAAATCGGGCGCGTGCAGTTGGCTTCCGCGGAGGCCGCCGCCGATGTCCCGGCGGAACTCCGTGCGATGGAATCGTCGCTTCTTAAGGTGAATTTGGTGCCGGCGCAGATTCTCGGGCGCGAACCGGACGTGCTCCGCGCTCGGTTTGCCAGGATTCTCGACCGCGGACGCTCGTCGGCGCTGGCCGTTGAAGACCTCGTGCTGGCCGATGCGCCGCACCTCGACCAGGGGACCGACGCCGGTGTGCAGCCCGAACAGCCGGTGGTCAGCGGACGCATCGTTGTCGGCAATATCCGGCAGGTCGGCCAGTGGACCAGCACGCTGCAACTGATCACCGATCCGGAATACCGCGCCCCCGTGCAGGTCGTCCGCAGATCGCGCAAGGGCCTGGTGCTTGGCGCGACCGGCGTCCTCTGCGGCGAAGGCGACGGCGCCTGCCGGATCGAGCTGGTTTCCGCCAGTGAGGCCGTGTCGGTCGGCGATTTTGTCTTCAGCCGGCAGCAGGATGCGAATTCCACTGGGCCGCTCTATTTTGGCCGGGTGATCGCAGCGGACATGCCGGGAGGCGCCGAAGACTGGAAAATTCAGGTGGCCCCGGCGTTCGACCCAGCCGTCCTGCGGCGAGTCGAAGTGCTGACCGTCACTTTGAATCCTGCGCGAGTGCCGGCCGCCGCCAGAACGGCTCAGATGGCAAACGACAATCCGGCCCAGACGTTCCAGCCGGTGACGACGACCACCAGCCGCTCGGAATGATTTTTCCCCAGGAGTTGACCGATGTGGTTTCGCATCGCTTTAACGCTCGGCATTTATGCGGCGGCCGTGGCCGAGACGGCCATCCTTGAACAGCCGCATACGTTGCAGGTCTGCTGGCTGATGCTCGTCGCCAGCCTGGCCATGTGGCGCCTGCCGGCGATGGAAGCCGCCGGCTGGGGAGTCGGCATCGGACTCATTTGCGATGCCATTTCCGGCACGCCGCTGGGGCTGCACTTATTGGCGCTCAGCCTGGCCCTGTGGAGCGGGTGCTTTGTGCGCGATCGGTGGCTGGGACAGTCGCTGGCTGCATACGGCGTACTGTCGATGCTGGTCGTTGCCGTCGTGGTGCTGTCGGTTGCCGGTTTGCGAAGCGCCCTTGGCGAAGAGATTGTTTCGTTGTCACACACCGGTCTTTCGGCCGTCGGAGCGGCCGCAGCCACCGGACTGTGCGGACTGGTGCTGGTCATTGTGTGGCGCACGACGCTGTATGCCGCGGCCGCCAATGGACTGATCCCGCGCCGGCTCGTCGAGCCACGAACGGCGTAGAGTCGTTCGTAGTGACCCGCTGCAGCGGGTCGTTTCCCGCGAGCATACCGATGCATTGACCACTGACCACTGACCGCACGAATGCGGTCACTACGAATCGACTTCCATGCGGAACCGTCCCTTCCATGAGATGACGCGTCCGCAGTCGCGCGATCGGCCGCTGATCGACCATTCGCCGCAGCTTCGCTTGTGGGTGCTGTTTGTCCTCTTCCTGGCGCCGGCGGCAGTCATCATCGTGCGGCTCTACCACGTCCAGACGGCCCTCACCCCCGTTTTCGTGGCCGACTGGGAACGGACAACCGAGACCCTCGAGCCAATCCCCGCTCGCGATGGACGGATCCTGACCGCCGACGGACAGGTCCTCGCATTTGATGAGCCGAAGTTTGACATTGCGCTGCATTACCGCTGGCTGGAGGATCCGCCCCAGCCGGAGTGGCTCGATTCTCAGGCGCGGCTGCTGCTCAAACCGGCCGAACGGCGCGACAAAGTCAAACTGACTCGCGCGCGCGAGATCATTCTCGGACGGCGCGCGGCGGCATTCGCGGAACTCTCGGAAGTCACCGGTCAAACTCCGGCCGAACTGGCGGAGAGTTGCCGCCGCGTGCAGACGCGCATTGAGCGGATGTACGCTCTCGTTGAAGAACGGCAGGCGCGCCGCGCCGAGAATTCGGACGCCGCGCCCCCTGCCGATCCGGCCGCGAACTGGACGGAGCAGGCCTGGAGCAATCTGAAATCGGCTCTGACCACACCCCCTGAACGCCCGCAGCACGATCCGCTCGTGATCCGCGAACAATTGATGGCACATGTCGTCGTCGAAAGTGTGCCGCTGACGGTCGTGACTGCCATCGAATCCGCACCGTCTCGATTCCCGGGCGTCGAAGTCCAGAGAGCGACGCGTCGCGTCTATCCGGCCGGCAAACTCGCCGCGCACATCGTAGGCGCACGCACGCCGGTGGACGATGAGGAACTCGAACAGGCGAAGAAACAGCATTCCCCTGAAGACGCACCGGCCAGCGAGTCCGGCGGCCGCATTGGACGTAGCGGGATCGAACGTGCGTACGACACGCAATTGCGCGGGCAGAACGGCGTACGGCGGATCGTCCGCGACCGGCGCGGCCAGATCGTGCGGACGGACGACGTCCGCCCGGCGTCAGACGGCCGCGACGTGGTCCTCTCGTTCGACAGCCGGCTGCAGGCCCGCGCGGAAGCGCTGTTGGACGCCGTCCTCGATCCCCCGAGTTCCGCCGCGAACACCGCCGGCGAGTCCGACGAGCCGCTCGATGCGCCCCCCCCTCCGGCGCCGCCGCTCGGAGGTTGCATTGTCGCGCTCGATGTCCGCAACGGCCGCGTACTCGCCGCCGCAGCAGCGCCGCGATTCGACGCCAACCTCATCGTCCATCACGAGCCGGCCGCCTGGGACGCCGCCGTCGCCGATCCGCGGCAGCCGTTCTTCCCGCGTGACCCAGATGACGATCCCCCCGGTTCGGTCTTCAAGACGCTGACGGCAATCGCTCCTCGAAAGCGGCCAGTTCGATCCGGACGAGCAATTCTACTGCCAGGGGTATCTCGACGAGCCAAACCGGCATCGCTGCCTGATCTATCGGCACTACGGCGCCGGACACGGCCTGGTCACTCTCGACGATGCGCTCTGTCGTTCCTGCAACGTGTACTTCTTCGATGCGGCAAGGCGGATCGGCCCGCAGCCGATCCACGACTGGGCGGCGCGGTTTGGATTCGGACGACTGACCGGCGCCGATCTGCCGGGCGAGCGCAGCGGAAACCTGCCGACGCCGGGAGAATCCGGCCAGAAGTGGTTTCCGGGAACAACGCTCCAGTTTGCGATCGGCCAGGCGTCGCTCGCCGTCACACCCCTGCAGGTCGCGCAAATGATGGCGGCCGTCGCGAATGACGGGTTTCTCGTTACCCCGACATTCGTGCGACCAACCACTGTGCCGAGTCCGAGCGATGATCGCAAATTGCAACTGGCGTCGTTTGAGGCCACAGCCGCGCGACCGACACGGCAGCAGATTCTGGGGCTGACTCCGGGAACGCTGGCTCGCGTGCGAGTCGGCCTGCGAATGGTGGTGGAGGACTCGCACGGCACCGGCAAGCGGGTGCGGCTGGACGAAGTTGCGGTCGCCGGCAAGACAGGCACAGCCGAAGTCGGCGGCGGCAAGCCGGATCACGCGTGGTTTGCAGGGTACGTTCCGGCCGACAATCCGCGAGTCGCGTTCGTCGTCGTGCTGGAGCATGGCGGCTCCGGGGGCCACGTGGCGGGGCCGGTCGCGCACGATTTTGTCCAGGCGCTGCTGCAAGCCGGGGTGATTCCGCCGGATCGGCAGGCCGCCGATTGAACTCGCCGAGTTCGTCGGCATAATGCTGATAGACGATTGCAGATTGAACCAGGCTGGCAGAAGGATTGCTTCGATGGACATGTCCGGGATGTACGAATCCGACCCCGGCACACATCGCTTCAATCCGAAGACGGCGTCTCCGGCGTTGAAGGCGGCCATTGCCGAGTTGGCGCGCGAGACCGAACGCGCCGAGTCCGAGTTCGACGGCCTGGCGCTCGGCACCTTGTACGAACTCGCCGCCACGAGCTACGGCGGCGACCTGCCGCAGTTCTGGAGAATCTGGCAGCAGTGGAACATCGCCAGCAAAGACCCCCCGGCCGAGATGGGGGATTTATGACGGAGCGGCGGACATCCAAACTCAGAGGTCTGACCTCTCCGTCTCACCCCAGACCAAACGTCTTCAACAAGCACGTGTGCGCCGCCGCGCCCCGGTCGCGGGCCACCACCACGCTGATCCGGATTTCGCTCGTGTTGATCATCTGCACGTTGATCTGCTCTGCCGCCAGCGCCCGGAACATTTTGTCCCCGACGCCGGTGTGCGTCCTCAGACCGATCCCCAACACCGTCAATTTGGCGATCTCGGTCTCGTAACTCAGCTTCGCCCCCGCCCAGGCACTGAGCACTTCCCTAACCAGCAGCAGGCACTGCTGCAGATCGTCGCGTGGCACGGTGAACGACACCTCCGAACGGCCGGTGTCGCTGACGTTCTGGACGATCATGTCGACCATCACGTCCCCCTCCGCGACCGCGGCGAAGAGTTGTGCGCAGACGCCCGGCTTGTCCGGCACGTTGTTGATCGTGATCCGCGACTGCAGGTCGTCGAGCTGCACTTCGCTGACGACGATGTCCTCCATGTGCGACAGCCGGCCGACGACTTCCCTCAGCAGTTCATCGTGCCCGACGGTCGGCCGACCTCCCATTGCCTGACGGACACCGACGGCCGGCACGGCGATCGTGTCGGCGTCGAGATTGAACCCGCGATGCACCGCCTTCAGCGCCGCGTCGCATCGGTCTCGGGCGACGAGCACCGAAATCTTGATTTCGCTGGTGGTGATCATTTCCAGATTCACCCCGGCCTCGGCCAGCGACTGGAACATCTGCGCTGCCACACCTGTGTGCGTCCGCATTCCGGAGCCGACGACCGACACTTTGGCGACGTTGGTACCGCTGCGAACTTCGCCGGAGCCGAGTTCCTTCACGGCGGCGGCGGCGGCGGTGAGCGTTTCGGCCAGGTCTGACTCCGGCACGGTAAACGAGACCTCGGCCGTTCCCCCGGCCCCGACGTTCTGGACCACCATGTCGACCGGAATTTTATGGGCCGCCATGCTGGCGAAGATCAGGCTCATGACGCCGGGGCGATCGGGGATTTCGCACAGCGAGACGCGGGCCTCATTGCGCGCCAGCGCCAATCCGGTGACGACGCGGCTGTCGTCTTCCCCCTCCGGCGCGATGAGCGTGCCGGCTGCCTGCGAGTAGGCCGGCTTGACTCGCAGCGGGACGCGGAACTTCTTAGCGAATTCGATCGACCGCGAGTGCATGACGCCGGCGCCGAGGCTGGCCATCTCCAGCATCTCGTCGTAGGAGATGCGGGGGACCAGTCGCGCCTGCGGGACGACACGCGGATCGGTCGTGTAGACGCCGTCCACGTCGGTGTAAATCTCGCACTCGTCGGCCGCGAGCGCCGCCGCCAGCGCCGTGGCGGTCGTGTCACTGCCGCCGCGGCCGAGCGTGGTGATGTTCCCCTCGTCATCGACCCCCTGGAATCCGCAGGCGATCACGATCCGCCCCTCATTGAGGTGTTTCTTGAGCCGCTCGGTCGAGATGCTGCGGATGCGGGCCTTGGTGTGCGACGCCTCCGTCACGACACCGATCTGCCCGCCGGTCATGCTGATTGCCGGTTCTCCCAGCTTTTGCACGGCCATGGCGAACAGCGCGACCGACTCCTGTTCGCCGGTGGCCAGCAGCATGTCCATTTCGCGCGGCTGCGGCTGATCGGTGACCTCACGGGCCAGATCGATGAGCTCGTCGGTCTTCTTGCCACGGGCGCTGACGACCACCACGACCTGATGCCCCGCACGTTTGATGGCGACGGCCCGGCCGGCGGCAGCGAGGATCTTGGCGGCGGTCGCCACGCTGGTTCCGCCGAACTTCTGGACGAAGATGGACACTGGGGAGGAGGAGTTGGGTATTAGGAATTAGGAATCAGGCAGCAGTCAATTGTTGGGCGAATCCAGCCAGGCAAACCCTTAATCGGCCGCGACCACCGATCTGCGAGAATCTCTTGAATCTGCGAAATCTGCGTCCCTGCGTGCAGACCTCTCGCGGCGCGGCAGGATAGCGAATACGGCGGCGAGATTGAACGCGGACGCGCCTCCCGGACGCCGCTGAGCGACCGAAAACTGGCGTAGCCGCGTCGCTGGTCATCTGTTACGTTCCCGCCCCTGTCGCCTCGTTACCGGGCCACCCCGGCCGCGCCGGGCCGTTCATGGAGGAACGTCATGCCCCGCTCACGCAACACTCGCCCCATCCGGTCTACTCAGGCCGGTTCTGGTTCCCCAGTCTGCAGCCGCCGTCAGCGCAACGCCGCCGCACACGGAAGCTGGACACGCGCCATCCAGCCGGGGGTCGACGAGCCGCCGGCCGCTGCGGTGAACTCAACGAGAGCAGCCTCTCCGGCGAACCGGTACCCGAGGATGCCGAAGTCTTTCTTGACCAGACAGAACCGGCACCACCCGGAACCGCCAGCCACATCCACCCGCCTGAAGCCCGCGTCAGCGCGGCCGGAATCGATCGCGCAAGATCCCTTCGGAACAGCCGCTCCAGGTTCGTGGCCGCATCCTCGACACGGCTACCTGCCACGCCCGCTTCGCCCGCTGCTGTTCCTTCGGTCGCAGCAGTTCCAATGTGACGGCACAGGAAACGACGGCTCGTCCGCCGGCGACGCTGACCGTCACGGCGGCCAGCAGGAAGATCGCCCCTGGGCGCTGATGCACCGGAAGTCGGCCGGTGGATGCCTGCCGCCACCGCTACCCGGCGCGCCCGGCAAAGCCGGCGTTCGACTTCACCCAGATCGATGCGAACCTGAACGCCGGCACCGTCGACGGAGACGTCGCCGCGCACCGCGCACTCTCCGAACTGTACTGGCAGCATCCCGAACTCCGGCCGCAACTGTATGAGCGTATCGACCAGACAGCGAAGCGCATCTATTTCCAGCCGCAGCCCCATTACTTTGCCGAGTACAACGTCCAGCCGGGTGAGACCCTGCAGGCGATCGCCAAGAAGTACAGCGTTTCGTGGGAGTATCTGGAGCGGCTGAACAAGATTCGACCCCTCGACTCAAAGCCGGACAGTCGCTGAAGGTCATCAAAGGCCCCTTCGGCGACGTTGACCTGAGCGATTACGAGATCACGGTTCACTGCCACGGTCACTATGTGTACCGATTCCCGGTTGGGATCGGGAAAGACGGTTCGACGCCGATCGGCACGTTCACTGTTGAGGACAAGGTCGTCAACCCGCAGTACAACGGCCCGGAAGGCACAATTGCTGCCGACGACCCCGCGAATCCGATCGGCGAACGGTGGATCAGCCTCGGCGGGGGCTACGGCATCCACGGGACGATCGACCCCGATTCGATCGGCAAGAGCGAATCCCGCGGCTGCATTCGCATGCACAACAAGGACGTTGAAATCGTCTACGACCTGCTGACCGTCGGATCGGAGGTCGTCATCCAGCGATAAGGCATCGTCTTCGACGATTAGAACCACAGAAGAATCAAACGACCGGATGCAGTGAACATCGGGTCGTTAACGACATCAGGTTGAAAGCTGTCGGCGGCGCGGACTAGCCGGCTCTCGCTGGCGGGCAGCCACCAGGTCTCTGGCGCGGCTGTACAACCAGGCGACGCGTGGCACGCGGTACTGGAAGAGCACGGGCGATCGTTCGCGTTTCGCACGCTTGACGCATTGCATCCACTTTCGCGCCGAGGAGCACTTCATCCCCATCGGCGCGGGGCTGTTCTCCTGTGCCGGTCCCCGCTTCTGTGCTGGCAGGGCTCGTCGGCGGCACGAACGGATCGCCTGAGCCCGTCCCGCCGTTCGCGCCCCCCTTCGCCGGAGGTACGAAGTCGTCTCAACCGGGCATGCCGCCCGTCGATGTCTTCCCCTGTCGCCGGGTCGGTAAAGTGCGGCTTGTCGTCGGCTTTGGTCGGCCCGCGCCTTGTCTGCCTGGGGACTCATGTCCCCTGCGTAGTTCACGCCGCAGTTGCCGCCGGGGCAACCGCCGGCGCGCTTGCGGCGAGCATCCGGTTCCGCAAGGCGTACAGCTCGCGCCGCAAGGCGCACAACACGCCTGCGGGCTGTAAAAGCTGCTGCAACCACTCGGGCCACAGGGGCTGCAACCGCTGGGGCCGCAGGGACCGGGCGAATACGCCGGCGCATAGGCGGGAGCAGAGTACATCGGCGGGTAGTACCCCCGGCCCCAGCCCCAGGCAGGGGAACAGGCACGCGTTTGCGCTCGTGGATGCACTCAAGAACACGGCAGCCACTGCCGCTTTGCCCAATTTCACCAGGGTAGGACGCCACATCGCAATCACCTCATCGATCGAAGATCGTGAACGGGGTGCAGGCCGTCGTGAGCCGCCGCAGATTCATCGGCACGGGCCGACATCCTGTTTGCCCACGATAAGTCGGGCCGGTAGGTGTGTCAACGTGGTGCGAACGGGGGCGTCGCACTCTCGCGGACAGCCGTCCCTCCGTCGACTTTTCGATTGACGATTCCCTCAACCGACCGGAACACTGCCGCTCCGCACCCGCAGTCGGTTGACCGCGATGGCAGCCGCCATCATCATCGGCCGTATGCACGTCGCGCTGTTTCTCCCCTGCTATCTCGACCAGTTTTATCCTCAGGTCGGCCTGGCTACCGTCGAACTGCTGGAGCAGCACGGCTGCACGGTCCACTTCCCGCAGGAACAGACGTGCTGCGGCCAGCCGCTGGCGAACACCGGCTGCTGGGAGGACGCCCAGCCGCTGGCACGGCGGTTCATCGAGATCTTCAAGGACTTTGAGTACATCGTGTGCCCCTCCGGCAGTTGCACTGCGATGGTCACCCACCATTACGAAGAACTGATCGCCGGCTTTCCCGGACTCAAGCACATCGAGGAACGAACGTTCGAACTGTGCCAGTTCCTCAATGACGTGCTGCACGTGCAACGGCTGCCGGCAAAGTTTCCGCACCGCGTGGGGCTGCATAACAGTTGCCACGGCCTGCGGGAACTGCGACTGGGACGCTCGTCGGAGCGGATGGAGCCGGACTTCAGCCATGCGCGTCGGCTGCTGCAGATGGTCTCCGGCCTCCAGCTCGTAGAGCTGTCGCGGCCGGACGAATGCTGCGGCTTCGGCGGGACGTTCGCCGTCGGCGAGGAAGCGGTCTCGTGCATGATGGGAGACGATCGGATCGCCGATCACGAGCGCGCCGGGGCGGAAGTCATCACCGCGGGGGATATGTCGTGCCTGATGCATCTCGACGGGTTGCTGCGGCGGCAGAAGAAACCGCTGCGCGTGATGCACATTGCCGAGATTCTGGCCGGGCGTGCGCGACCGCAATAGGCCCTCCGGCGAGCATCGTTCACGCGTCCAAAAACGAAAGCACCCCGGCTGTGATTAACAACCAGGGTGCTTGATTGCGTTGGCCGCAGTTGCACGAATTCTCAGGCGACCTGACGACGCTGACGACGCAGGCCGGCGGCGCCCGCCACCCCGAGCAGGCCCAGGACAAAGGAAGCCGGCTCTGGAGTGTGAATGTTCATTACCGTAAGCGAAGTCGTTACCGCAGGCCGGCGCCCACTGGATCTCAGTAATCGTGGTCAGTCCGAGGGCGTTCAGGTCGATTGACAGCTCGATCACAGCATGCTGTCCGTGAGTGCTGTCCATAATGTACTTGTAGTCGGTCGCATCCCCCGAGTGATATGCGGCACCCCGGTAAACTGCTGGACAGGGTTCTGGCCATAAAGAGTTCGGCGGACTGCTCCGGACCACCTGTCGGGTGCTGATGGGATCGTTGATCCGGTTGCGTCCTTCCACAACGTTCACGCGGTATGGTCGGCCGGATGCGAGGCGTTCAGAGCACGGGGAGACCGCGAAGCCGTTGCTGTGGCCGACCACGTAGGTCACCCGCGTGCCGTAGACCACCTGCGTCTGACCGCCTGCCCCCACTCCGCCGCCAATTTCGATGCCGTAAATCCCGTTTGACGTCTCAATACCGAATATCGCCCGGTGAAAAGTAACTGCGCGTTGTCGGCCCGCTGGCCAGTAACAATCCACGATGGCGAGCTGTTGCCAATCTTAGCGACGCCCATGAACTCGGCGTCATAGTCCTGCCCGCCAGCATTCGGGCCCAGCGTCGCGCTGTGCCCCTGGTTGCCGATCAAGTCGTCGTTGAAATAAGCGTACGTGAACCCGGTGCCGGTGCCCGTCAGACCGGTCGTCCACGTATCGGTCGCCCAACTGTTGTTCGACCCCCAGTCAGCCAGGCTGCCATCTGCAACAAAGCCTGCGTTTGCCATGGTGCTGCCAAACAGCAGCAACAGGCCCGCAACGCAGTGCCTGACAGCCCTTTGCCCGCACAAATTCTTCACTTGGCCCACCCTATCCAATCGCAATTGACGTCAGCATACCCGTACGTCCGGTCATGCCGCGGCTCCGGTCAACTCGGTTAAGCTACGGCGTCCGGGGGACCGCTGTCAAAAACGAAATCATGGATTCTGATGATTTCCGATAAAATTGTTGCAATTTGCAACACCGGAAAATCCCGCAAAATCGCGACCAAAGCACGGAATCTGCGCAAAAGAGATCGATTTGGCCCGGCACAACGTTGAAATTTGCTGCGCTCCGCTTGGGCTGGGTCCACGTACGCCTACAGCGGTCTGCTCAGCCAGAACAGGTATGCCACCGGTCCCGCGAACAAAATGCTGTCGAGCAGATCGAGCAGCCCACCGAACCCCGGCATCAGCGCCGCGGCATCTTTCTGGCCCAGATCCCGCTTGATCAGCGACTCGCAGAGGTCCCCCACCAGGCCGACGGCGCCCAGCGTGACTCCGTAGACCAGCGACCAGCCGTGGCCCGGAAACGACGCTCCGATAAAGCCCGGAGCTGCGAAATACAGCCAAGTCCACGCCCCCAGCGCAGCGCCCAGAAGTGCCCCGACAAAACCGGCCCAGGTCTTACCGGGACTCAGCCGCGGGGCCATTTTCCGATGTCCGAACAACCGCCCCAGGGTGTAGGCGCCGACGTCCCCCCTCTTGGTCGCCACAACCATAGAAGCCAGTACGTAATAACCGGCGGCAGCCCCCTGCACCCAGCGCAGCTGGGCCGTCAGTGCCAGCAGTCCGCCGACGTAGCTGACCACCAGAATCCCGGCAGAGAGCGTTTCCATTCGCGCGCCCGGCGCCTCATAGCGCCAGGCTTCGACGGCGAACAGCGACAGCACGGACAGCATCCAGGCGATCGCAATCGCAGCGGTCGCCGACAGCGTCGCGGCGTCTCCGCGCCAGTGTGGCCACCAGGCTGCGACCAACAGGCCGACGACGCCGAACAAGATCGGCGTCAGCCGCAACTCCGGAAACCGCGGCCGCAACAGGTGCACCAGTTCCCAGGCGGAGCGAGCCCCCAGCGCACAACACAGCCCGAACAGGACCGGCGCCCCGGTTCCGAGCCGGTGATCGAGCCAGCACAACGCCGCGAACAGCGGAATCAGCAGCGCCGACATTCCCAATCGCCAGCCCAGCATGGTCGGTTCGTGGTTGATATGCGTGAATTGAGGGAAAAGACGCGGAAGTCCCTGGCGGACTGCGCCGGCCGCATCGCATTCGCTCGCACGTGCAGAGGTCAGGCTGCGGCGCGACCACATTCAACGAACATTGATGCCGCCGAATCGGCGTTCGCGAGTTCCGTAATCGCGCAACGCCTCCAGCAGATGTTCCTGCCGGAAGTCGGGCCAGAACGTCTCCGTGACCCAGAGTTCGGCATAGCTGATCTGCCAGAGCAGGAAATTGCTGACGCGCATCTCACCGGCCGTGCGGATGACCAGATCGGGATCGCACATCCCGGCCGTGTAAAGATGGCTGCTGATTGTCGTTTCGTCGATGGCTTCGGGGTCGAGGGCGCCGGAGGCGACCTCGCGGGCAATATCTCGGCAGGCGTCGACGATTTCGGCCCGCGCCCCGTAGTCCAGGGCCAGGCACAGACGCATGCCGGCGTTTTCACGGCTGAGGCGAATCGTCGTTTCCACCTCGCGCATCACGCGCGGACTGATCCGGTCCGTGCGGCCGATCGTGCAGAACCTGAGGTTCTGCCGCATGATTTCCTGTCGTTCCGCGACCACATACTGCTGCAGCAGGCTCATCAGCAGTTCCAGTTCGAGCTGCGGCCGCTTCCAGTTTTCGCTGGAAAAGCAGTAGAGCGTGAGCTGCTCGAGCTGGAGCCGTGCGCAAGTTTCGACGACGGTCCGCACGCTCTGCACGCCGCGGCGATGCCCCTCAATTCGCGGCGAGCCGCGCGCCCGCGCCCAACGGCCGTTGCCATCCATGATGACCGCCACATGCCGCGGCAACCGATCCGGCTGCAATCCCAGCTCGCCCAGCTCGGCGACAGTGTACGGCAGATCGGCCGAGACGGCAGGCATGATCGGCTTCAATGACAGCAGTGTTGGCCCGACGAAAGCCCGCCGACATCAGCGGGCACACAGCGCCGCCGGCAGTTCCAGGACATTGTCGGGGGAGTCCGAGTCGCGCATGAGCGTGACTTCACGGTAACGGGGACGGGCATGCGGCGATGCGATCGCCAGCCGGACCATCTGGTCCTGAATCTCCACCACGCGCACGATAACGTCACCCATCACGATTGCTTCATCCTCGCCGCGCGTCAGAACAAGCATCGACGGCCTCGTTGCTTGGTTGTCGTTGAGTCAGCGTGACGATACGGTCACGACACAAGCGACATTCTGCGCGACGCGGCGCAGCGCAGCAACGCCGATGAGCCGATGAATCGTAGTGCTCACTGAAATGCGTCGGCGACGCATTGACAAATTCGCTGCAGCGGTTCCCCGCTCGGCGTTGTGATGTCGCGCGGAGCGCCGGCGCGGAGCAGGAGGCACACACGGACATGCGCACGTTTTTGTTGTTCCCGGCGGTCGATTCCGTGCGGCTGTCGCGATTGACGGCGGCTGCGCCGCAGTTGAGTTTCATTAATGCGGCCGATGCGCCCTCCGCCCGGCAAGCCATTCGCACCGCCGCCGGATTCTTTGGAAAAATCACGCCCGAACTGCTGGCGGCCGCCGAGCAGCTCGAATGGATCCAGTCGCCGACAGCCAGCCTGGAGCACTATCTGTTTCCGGAACTTGTCGTGCACCCCAGCCGGCTCAGCAACATGCGCGGCATCTTCTCCGACGTGATTGCGGATCACGTGATGGGTTACGTGCTGTGCTTTGCGCGGAATCTGCACGCATACATCCGTCGCCAGCCGACGGGAGTGTGGCGGCCGATCGGGGACGACGTGCATCTGGACATGAGCGTTGGCCCCGGTCGGGTCAGCGGCGCCGACCAGGCGCATCGCCACCTGGCAGACTGCCGGATGGGTGTGATCGGCGCCGGAGGCATCGGCGCGGAGGTCTGTCGCCGGGCGGCGGCGTTCGGAATGTCGCTGTGCGCTGTGGACCCGCAGGTGCGCTCGATCCCCGGTGTCGTTGAAGACGTGTGGCCCGTCGCCCGGCTCAAGGACTTGCTGGCCCAGTCGGACTTCGTCGTCATCGCCGCACCGCATACGCCGGAGACGGAGAAGCTCTTCCGGTACGAACAGTTCTGCTGGATGACACCAACGGCGGTGCTGATCAACGTCGGTCGCGGGATCATCGTCGATCTGGCAGACCTGACGCGCGCGCTGGAGGAGGAACGGATTGCCGGCGCTGCGCTGGACGTCATGGAGATCGAACCGCTGCCGGCGGATCATCCGCTATGGCAACGCGACAACGTGATCATCACGCCGCATGTCGCCGCCGCCTCGCCGAGGATCGCGGAACGGCACTTCCAGGTGCTGCTCGACAACGTCCGGCGCTTCGCGAGCGGCGAAGAACCGCTGAATCTGGTCGACAAGCTTCGCTGGTTCTGACAAACGAGGGAACCACGGAATACACGGAAGTCACGGAACAAGAAAGGCGGGCGGCGCAGTCATCTGCGGCAACTCAGTTCATTTCGCTCATCTTTCCGTGCCTTTCTGCGTATTCCGTGGTTCCATACTCTTCCGTCGCTGCCAATCAGCGACTTTGACGCGCAGCGAAATTGATTGGGCCGCAGCATCGCCGATTCACGAATTCGGACGCTTGCGATTTGCAATCTTCGCGCGGACCGGCGCACGGGTGGTACGTTTCAGCGTTCGCGGTTCACGAGCGTTGTCGAGGAGAAGTCGCCATGCGGGGATTGCTGGGAATGGGGCAGAGAGCCGTGCCATGCATCCTGGCGGCCGGTTGCGTCCTGTCGCTGGGGCGCGCGGTCGTTGCCGGCGGGATGGGGTCCGGCTCCTGCCCCTGTGGCCGCGGAGGGGCGCCCGTCGCGGCCGCCGTCCCACCGCCGACGCAAATCCCGCCAGGGCCGAACTATCTGGGACCGTTGCCACCGGTGTCGCCGCCGCCGGGCACCCTCGGCGTCACGTATGCCCGGCAATCGTGGCCGATTCCTGCGGACAGGCATCCGCGCATCGCGATGCTGGACGTTCGCGCACCGGCGGGCACATCGAACGTGCGCGTACTTACGACATACGAGTATCGCGAGGAGGACGAGATTCCGGGCTTCCAGGATCCGAACGATCCGACCGTCTGGCACTTCGAGAGCAAGCCGCTGTTGCCGGGGATCCCGCACATTTACCGGGTCGTGGCGGAGAATGGTTCGAGCCAGGACGCGCAATACGTCCGGCTGATTCGCGGCCGTCGCGTGACCCTCGAGTATCCGGAAGCGCGACAGGAACTCGA
>JAXMBS010000012.1:0-100960 GCA_046349775.1 Planctomycetaceae bacterium
TCGGCGATGAGAAACCGTTCGAGAATTTCGAACTCAAGGTGGACTGCAAGACCAAGAAGGGGAGCAACGGCGGCATCTACTTCCACACCAAGTTCCTCGACACCGGCTGGCCCAAGTACGGGCTCGAAGCGCAGGTCAACAACACCCAGCGCGACCCGCTGCGCAGCGGCAGCCTCTACGGCGTGGTCGACGTGAAGGAACAGAACATCCAGGACGACACGTGGTGGACGGAGCACATTATCGTCAAAGGGAAGCACATCACGATCAAGCTGAACGACAAGACGGTCGTCGATTACGAGGAGCCGGCCGGCAAGGCGGCGTTCTCCGACCAGTATGAGCGGCGGCTGGGGAGCGGGACGTTCTGCCTGCAAGGGCACGATCCGGGGAGCACCGTGTACTACAAGAACATCCGCGTGAAGCGGCTGCCGTAGGGACGCTGTCAACTTTTGCCCGTCAGTGGTCAGAAAACAGGTTCAGCAGCCCGGTTGCTCCTCGGAGCGGCCGGGCCGCTTTTTTGCGCGAACGTCAGGAGGCGGCGAGGGCTTCGCCTCGTGCGGCGCGAATTGCATGCGCCGCAGCGCGTGCCGCGTCTTCATCATTGCGAAACGGCGCGTCGATCTCGACCGGCAGCCGCACGCTGAATGTGCTCCCTTTTCCGAACTCGCTCTCAAGGAACACTTCGCCCCCCAGGAGCTTGGCAATCTCCTTGACGATCGACAATCCCAGGCCAGTCCCCTCGTGCTCGCGCGTGAGCGAGTCCGCCTGTTCCTGCAGTGCCCGGCCTTGCCGGAACTTTTCAAAGATGGCCGCCTGGTCCTCCAGCGGAATGCCGACGCCGGTGTCCGCCACAACCATTTCCACCGCACCGTCTGCCGCGGGCCTTGCCGACACACGGATGCGGCCGCCCTCGGGCGTGAACTTCACGGCGTTTGAGAGCAGATTGTTCATGATCTGCTGCATCTTGCCGAGATCCTGCCGGAGCCGCGGCGTGGCCGGATCGACTTCCCATTGCAGGTCGATGTTTTTGCGCTCGGCCAACGGCAGAATCGATGCCGTCACGTGTTCAACAAAATCCGGGACCGAGACGTCAGTGGGATGGATTTCCATCCGCCCGGCTTCCATCTTGGCGAGGTCGAGGATGTCGTTGATCAGCGCCAGCAGGTGCTGGCCGGAGGAAACGATGTTGAGCAGGTACTTCTTCTGGCGGTCCGTCAGATTCGAGGCTGTCGAGAGGACGTCGCTGAAACCCAGGATGCTGTTGAGCGGGGTTCGCAGTTCGTGGCTCATGGTCGCCAGAAACTCGCTCTTGAGCCTGTTGAGCTGATGCAGGCTGAGGTTGGCCTGCGCGAGTTCATCGACCTTGGCGTCGAGATTTGTATTGGCCTGCCGCAGCTCGTCCTGAATCGTCACCAGGTGCCTGAGCATGCGGTTGAACGCGTGCGAGAGTTCCTCGAATTCATCGCCCGTGCGGATGTCGGCGCGCTGGTCGAGGTCGCCGCGGGCGATTGCCTCGCTGACCTCGTTGAGATGCAGAACCGGCTTGACGATCACGTAACGGACGATGACCGCCGCAGCGACCATGGACAACACGGCCGTAAGGATTGCCGTGGCCCAGAGAATTCCCATGTTGCGGTTGAGCTGCGTGTCGGTCCGTTCGGAGGGAAAACTGATCTTTGCCACACCGAAGACGCCATCCCCCGAGACCGGGTCCACTTTGTCGGCGATGAACTGCTCGCCCGACTTCTGCGATCGGTGGCATTCCGCGCACCGGTCTCCCTGCCGCTGCCGCACCGGCTGAAAATATTCGATCGTGCCGTCGGCGTCGTTCCGATGAGCAAAGAAGTCCTGGTTCTCATCGATGATCGCGCGGAAGGCGTCGTTTTCCGCCAGGGTGTCGGGGCGGAAGCCGGAATCAAACTTCTGATAGTCCAGCGGAATGAATTTCCACTTGTCGTCCCGCAGTTCTTCTGGTTTGAGATCCTGCGCGAGCGAGCTGATGACTTCGGTTGATTGTGTCGCGCCCTCCATGAGTCGTTTCCAGTGAAACGTCTGCAGGTTTTGGGCGATCAACAACTCAACCTGCTCGCGCTGCTTCTGGCGGACGACGCGCAGGTTGAGCTGCGAATAGAAGTAGAAGCTGCCGGTGATCAGGACCAGCAGGCCGGTGGCGAACAGCATCCGGCACTTGAATTCCAGGCCGGTTTCGCCAAGCAGCCGTTTGAACGTGCGGTAGGACATCGGCCGGCGCGCGGGGTCATTGGAACCAGCGTTAGCGTAGCTCAATCGGCGGCGGACTGGTACATCGGTTGACGTGCTGGCAGGATGGCGGGCAGTGCCTTAGACAGTCGCACGCCTGTCCTGGGAACTTGACGCCATCGACGACCGCAGCAACCACGACTCATGCCTCATTCATCGGAGGATACTGCTCCCTCACCGTGTGCTGCGTCTGCGGCCGGGAATCCTCAGACTCTGCCGCAGTTGCTCGGACCACTCGATGCAATTGCACTCGTCATCGGGGCGATTATCGGCAGCGGCATTTTCCTCAAGGTGGACACCATCGCCTCCGCGATGGGGAGCTTCGTGGGGATCCTGGCTGTATGGCTGGCCGGAGGCCTGGCCGCGTTGTGCGGGTCGCTGTCGGTGGCGGAGCTGTCGGCCATGCTGCCGCACGCGGGCGGGCCGTATGTGTACCTCGGCCGCGCCTATGGACGGCTCGCGGCGTACTTGTGGGGCTGGATCGAGTTCACGGTCGTCCGCACCGGCGCCATGGGGAGCCTGGCCTGCGCGACCGTCATCTACTTCAACCGGTTTCTGATCTCGCTGCAGCAGCAGGGTTACCTGCCGCACCAGCTGGCGGATGCCGTGCCGCTGTCGCATACGGCGCAAGGCGGACTGACGATCCTGGCGGTATTGACGCTGTCGCTGATCAATATCGTCGGGACGCGCTGGGCCGCGTGGACCCAGAATGTCACAACGCTCATCAAGGTTGGATTTCTCGCATTTCTCATGGCGGGGCCCGTGGTGCTCGGCAAGGGGAGCGCAGCGAACCTGCGGCCGCTCGCGCCCGAGAGTCTCGATGTCGACTTCTGGCGCGGATTTGGGTTAGCGCTCGTTGCAGTCTTCTGGCCGTACGACGGCTGGATCAACATCAGCTCGGTCGCGGAAGAGATTCGCCAACCGCAACGGAACGTGCCGCGCGGTCTGGGCGTTGGCATACTGGCCGTGATCGTGATCTACGTGGGCGCGAACGTCGGATATCATCTGGTGCTGCCAGTGGACCGCCTGCAGCACACGACAACGGTGGCGGCCGATGCGATGGGAGCGCTGATCGGCAACTGGGGAGCGACCGTGGCCGCTCTCGGTGTGGCGTGTTCGACGTTCGGCGCATTGAATTCGAATCTGCTGACCGGTCCGCGCGTGTACTTCGCCATGGCGCGAGACGGGTTGATCTCGCCGCGAATCGGCCGGATCCATGCCACGTTTCGGACGCCCGCGCACGCGATCGCCCTGCAGGCACTGTGGTCGCTGGTGTTGATCGCCGTTGTCTTCTGGCAGGTCGACGAGCCGAAGCAGGCGTTCGACCACTTGACCGACTTTGTCGTCCTGGGCACGACGATCTTTTGCGCGCTGACGGTCGCGGCGGTGTTCGTCCTCAGGCGACGGATGCCCGATGCCGAGCGACCGTATCGGACGTGGGGCTACCCGCTGACGCCGCTGGTGTTCCTGCTGTCGGTCGGGGTTGTTGTGGCGACGATCCTGTTGAACAGCCCCTGGCAAGTGGCGTCGGTGACCGGGCTGCTGTCGCTGGGGGTGGCGGCGTACCGCTGGACGGGCGGTCACTCTGCAATTCCATAAGGGCTGGCCCGCGCCGCGACTGCCAATCACGAAGGTCCCTGCGAGATTCTGTCAGAGGGACCGGCCACTGGAGGATTTGGCGTCGATTCGAACATGCGCGGCGGATGACGCTTTTCCCAGAAACGATGGAGTACCAGCCACAGGAGCAAGCCCAAGGCGAGGAACCCTATCGCCCAAAGATGCACGTGCTCGCGCAGGTTGAGGAGATCCTGCAGCTTGTCCGTGAAAAGATAAGCCAGCCAGAAACTGGCCGGAACGCTGAGGAGGGCCGCGGCGCCGTCCATCGCCAGGAACGTCCAGAAAGTGACGTTCATCGTGCCGGCCGAGAGAAACAGCGCTGCGCGAATTCCGGGAAGAAACCTCGCCCCGAAGATGATGCCTGCGCCGTATTTCGCAAAGTACGCCTGAATAGCCCGCTGCCGCTCGACGGTCAGCAGTTTCCGCGAGAGACGGTGCTCAAGGACGTGATTCCCCCAACGGCGCCCGAGGTAGTACATGATGGAATCGCCGGCCATCACGCCGAACATGCAGGCTCCCAGCGCCCACCACGGTTTCAAATGCCCCGTTTGAGAGAGGATGGCCGACGTGAGGATTGGCACCTCCTCCGGCAACGGCAACCCGAGTCCGCACAGAAACAGGACCCCGATGATGGCCGCGTACGTAAACCGCTCAATCAATTGTCCGACGCGGCTATTCTCGAGTTCTGTCGCAACGTCGTGCGCAGCCTCCGGCGCCGTGGACGTTTCCACAGTAACGGAGTCCGCCGGCGCAGCGGCCGCGCCGGCGTATGCCGTCAGCACTGTGGCAGCCGCCAGGGCCGCGAGCCACGCCATGAATGATGACCGCCGGTCTCGGGGCGCCATCCTGATTCCCACGCAATCCTGATCGCCAAGAAGCGTGCTCAACATCGTTTGTTT
Source organism: Planctomycetaceae bacterium (assembly GCA_046349775.1). Classification (GTDB taxonomy): domain Bacteria; phylum Planctomycetota; class Planctomycetia; order Planctomycetales; family Planctomycetaceae; genus JAEUIG01. The sequence continues at coordinate 4,773 of JAXMBS010000012.1, forward strand.
CGCTCCACTGTGCAAGCGGGAAGCCCCCGCAGAAACCCAAAGGGGTGGCGGAGCTGATTTCGGCAGGTGACGTGTCTGGCAGTTGTCACAGCGTCCGTTTTCCAATCGCGGGCGGTTCATGGAACCGTCCGGAAGGCTGCGGGCTGCGACGCAGCCTTGTCTCAGCCCGGCTCGACAAGCGACAATTGATTGCGCATCCCACTGTGCGCTTTCGGAGAGCATCATGGCCATGGTTCTGGTCGTGGACGACTCCGCGGTCGACCGCCGGATCGTTCGCGGGTTGCTGGAGCATGCCGGCGAATTCGAAGTGGTCGAGGCCGAGGACGGGCAGGCGGCGCTCGCCGTCGTCGCGGAACGTGCGCCGGACCTGATCATCACCGACCTGCTCATGCCGCGGATGGACGGCTTTGGCGATGGTCGAGGCCCTCAAGGAGGACAACCCCGGCGTCCCGGTGATCCTGATGACCGGACGCGGCAGCGAGGAGATCGCCGCCAAGGCGCTCCAGCACGGCGCTGCGAGCTACGTTGCCAAGTCACGCTTGTCTGTCGACCTGGCGCCGACCGTCGAACGCATTCTCGTCGCCGCGCACGAGGACCGGACGCACACCCGGCCGCTGCATCACATGCGCCGTTGCCGGATGGAGTTCGAACTGCGCAACGACTTGTCGCTGATCCGGGCGACGGTGCATCTGCTGCAGCTCATGCTGCGTTGCCTGCCGCTGGGGGACGAAATCGAGCGGCTTCGGGTCGGCGTTGCCCTCGCGGAGGCGCTCGAGAATGCGTACTTCCACGGCAACCTCGAGTTGAGCCGGCTTGATCCGCGCCCGGATCGAGAAGACTATTCCGCACTCGCCGCCGATCGTGCGACACAGCTTCCGTTTCGCAATCGGCGGATTCACGTCGCCGTTGACATCCAGCGCACCGAAGCGGTGTTCGTGATCCGGGACGAGGGCCAGGGTTTTGACTCGTCCGCGTGGCTGACGAAGCCGATCCTGCTGAACGCCGACGACGTCGGCAATCGCGGCCTGAGCCTGATGCGAAGCATCATGGACGAGGTCCGCTACAGCGCGGCCGGCAATGAGGTCACGCTCGTGAAGCGGGCGGTACATCCGCCTCAGGCCGAAGACGATCTGTCGAAGACGCGGGAGCTCCGCATTGGCGAATTGTTTGCGGATACGTAGGCGAAGGTCTCGGCGTTGCTCTTGGTGATCGCAGGCATGCGGTCGAATCAAGTGTCATCGCGGGACTTGCGCCGCTGTCCGGCTGAAACCGATCGCTGTGAACCGCCGCGGCGATGTAAGAGTTACAATCGCAACGCTGTTCCGGGCGAGCGGCACCAGCGTCGCCGGCCGTCGCTGCTAAATCTGCATCTGATTATCGCCGGTAGACTTACGTCCGGCGGCCAGTGGTGCGTCGCCTTCAAGCCGGCAAAAGCTCGGTAATTGGCACTCTCCATGCATTCTTCCCAGTTGCCCGCCCGGTTCTTCCGGCGGCGACGAGTGATCGACCCGTCTGCGGCTTCTCGGCCGCCTCGTCCAAGTGACTGTCTTCATGGAAGGTGCGTAGCGCATGGATGCCTGGCGTGTCGCATTCCCGGACTCGTGGAACCGGTCCGCCGGCGTGCGCGGTTTCGTACGTTGCCCGCACAACGCACGAGCCCTCCACGCACTCCGTGCGGCCGGCTTGCTTGTGGCGCTTGTCTGGACGACAGCGCTGCAGGCAGCCACAGTCGCGACGAGAAACTTCGTCGTTCACGCTCAGACGGAAGACATTGCCCGACAGGTCGGCCAGGCCGCTGAGCACTACCGTAAAGAACTGGCCGTCGCCTGGCTCGGTCAGGAACTGCCGAACTGGTACCGCCCCTGTCCGATCAAAGTCAAAGTCGGCCAGATCGGCGCCGGCGGCGCCACGACGTTCACCTTTGAAGGGGGGGAAGTCTTCGGCTGGAACATGAACGTGCAGGGGACGCTTGAGCGGATCCTCGACTCTGTCATTCCGCACGAAGTCAGTCATACGATTTTCGCGAGTTATTTTCGGCGTCCGTTGCCACGCTGGGCCGATGAAGGAGCTGCCACGCTCGTCGAACATGAATCCGAGCGCTTGCGCCAGTCGAAACTGCTCAACCAGGTGCTCAGCACGAACCGTCGGATCCCGCTGCAACGTCTGCTGGAAATCACAGAGTATCCGGAGGACATGCACCAGGTCCTCACGCTGTACGCGGAGGGCTATTCACTGGCCGACTTTCTTGTGCAGCAGCACGGTGAGCAAGGGCGGGCGAAGTATCTGCAGTTCCTGGCCGACGCTCACCAGCACGACTGGGCGTACGCCTTCAAGAAGTATTATGGATTCGGGAGTCTGCGCGACGTTGAGCAGAAATGGACCGGCTGGGTGCTGGCCGGCAGCCCGCCGCTGCCGATGAACAACGGCGATGCGCTGCTGGCGGACGCCGGCGCGACCGCCCCGCACTCCGAGCCGGCGGCCAACAATGTCGCATCTGCGGCCCCGGCTCAGCCCCGGACAGCCGCTGCTCCTCCAACTCCGCTGATCCGTCTTGAACCACTGCCCACCATCCAGCGGCAATTGCGGAGCCGTGTCTCAGGCAGCGATCTCAACGCACCGGAACCCAAATTCACGGCCATGCCGACGGTTGACGCCGAGATCCAGTTGGGGGAATCCGCCGTTCAGCCCGAAACCGACGCGGCACGTCCGGCTGATGCAAATCAGCGTCCGGTGCGACCGTCGATCGAACTGCCGCTGACCGGCAGTCTTCGCGAAGTGAACGCCGGCTACGACGACGCCTTCCAGCGATAACCGCCGTGGTGTCCACTGGCGGCGCGCCGGCAAGTTGCTCATGATGCGCGTTGCCGCTTGCGAATTGACGCGAGCCTGGCGAATCGTGGCCAATCGGCAGCTTGATTCATGCCGACCCCTGAAGACGTGCTGATCTGGAGTGCGGAGAATGAGGCGGCGACCGCACGGCTCGGCAAAGCGCTGGCGGCCGCGCTCCGGACCGGCGACGTCGTGGCGCTGAACGGCGATTTGGGCCGGCAAGACACGACTGGTGCAGGCGGTTGCATCCGCGCTCGGCGTCGTCGAGCAGACCGTTAACAGCCCCACGTTCGTGCTGATCCACGAATACGACAGTCACGTCCTGCTGTATCATGTCGACGCCTATCGGCTGCGCGACAGCGACGAGTTTCTCAGCATCGGCGGCGACGAAGTCCTGGCCGGCGATCGCGCGTGCCTGATTGAATGGGCCGACCGGATTGCCGACATCCTGCCGCATGACCATCTCCGGCGCGAAGTCGCGGTCGCTGGTGAATCGCAGAGACAATTCACATTCACGCCGACCGGTCGCCGCTCCGCCGAACTCGTCCGGAAGTTCGCGCTCGGCTGACAGCAATGGGTGAAACACCGTTCGCGAGCCACGAAGGAAGTGGCAAGGCATAGTCGCGGGCGTTTTCGACGATCGGGTGCGCACCGTCGTCGTCGGTCAATGCGCGTGACCGTTGTGCGCTGCATGCCCGCTCTGTACGGCATGGTCGCCGTGCGAATCATGATCGCCGTGGCCATGTTCGTCGTGCACGTCATCCGCCGGCTCGACGAAGTGGAGATAGCGGTCGACTGCGCCGGTCAACTGCACCGATCCGCACAGCAACATGATGACGAGCAGCGCGGTGACGTACATGAACTTGCCAAAGAAATTCGTAACGTGCAGACCCAGAAGGTGATGGAAACCATCCTCGGGAGGGGCGACGATGCCCCAAACGAGCACCATGACCGCCGCAATCAGCAGGACACCGATTACCCCTCCTGCCAGCAGATATTCGCGGAACTTGACCCAGTCCACGGCCAGGGTCCAGAACGCAACCCAGGCGATCAGCGGCCACCAGGGCGCGATTGCGGCGCCGAGCGCAGCGAGCACGCCCAGCACAGCCTCAAGGAGCGTCAGCAGCGAATTGAGCAGTTCCATATGTTCAATACCAATAGTGCGGAGCCGGTGTGATAGCAGGGTCCGATCCAGCGTGCCAGCGAGTCAATGGTCAATGGTTCAAAACCTGTCACGATCAGCCATTAACAATTGACCGTCCTCACCAGTGCATCACAAAGCCGCCGTCGACGTTGATCGTCTGGCCCGTCACCTGTCGGGCGCGGGCCGACGATAAGAATACGACCATGTCGGCAATGTCCGCCGCCGTCTGCCACGTGCGCAGCGGAATCACACGCTCGATTTTCTCGCGCGCCCAGTCCTGATACGACTGCCGACCTTCGGGGGGCTGCTGGTCGTGCCAGGCCCGCCAGACCGACTCGTTCAGCCGTGTTTCCACCATCCCTGGACAAACGGTATTCACCCGAATGCCGTGCGGCGCGAGGTCCTTCGCCAGGCACTGAGCGAAGTTGATGTTCGCCGCTTTGGCCGCACTGTACGGGGGATCGGTCTGCGATCCGATCTGGCCGGCCACCGATGCAATGTAAACCTGCGTGCCGGACTGTTGTGCGACCATCACCGGCGAAATGTGATGGGCGACGTGCACCATTCCCTGGATGTTGACTGCCAACACGCGCGGCCAGTCGGCCGGAGTCAGATTGGTGAACGGGAAACCGTACTTCCCGGAGCCGATCGCCGCCGCATGCACCAGGTGATCGATGCGGCCGAGCTCCGTGCACGTACGGCGGACGGTCTCAGCGACTGCCGCTTCGTCGGTGACGTCGACGACATACCCTGCGGTTCGTGCCGCGTGCTCCTGCTGCAATTCGGCTGCGGTCTCGGCGACTGCCAGATCACGATCCCAGAGGGCCACAACCGCCCCTTCGGCAAGAAATGCTGCGGCCGCCGCCCGCCCGATGCCAGCGGCGCCCCCGGTGATGACGGCGACATGTGCGCTCAGATTAAGGTTCATTGTAGAGGCCAGAAGGCAAGCGGCGCAAATGCAGTAACTGGAACGTGTTATGAGACGTCAATGAATGCAGTTGGCGGCGGGGGAGGACGCGAGCAGGGTAGCACAACGGCAGGTTCGGCACGATCAATTCCGTCGAAACAACCCGAAAAGGTTATCCAGTCGGCAGTATCCAACCGATAAACAGAACAACGTGTCGTCATTCGACCGATTCCACGCCGGTGTGGCCGGCTCGGGTTCATCCCAACGACGGTGTACCCGGCGAACCGCGAAACTTGAAGGAGTGAGTTTCATGCGACTGCCACGAAAATGGGTCCTGAGCCTGGGGCTAATGGCGGCCGCTCCCGGCGCTGTTGTCGCCGGACCGCTCGACTTCCTGAAGCCCAACGCGGGCCAGCAGTCGGGCGCGGCTGGCGCCCCGCCGAGCAACCAGGAGGTTGCCGAGGCGGTCAAGGTCGCCCTTGAACGTGCCAAGTTGACGGGCAAAGACATCGCCATTGAGATCAAAGGCGGCGTCTGTACGCTCGAAGGACAAATCGTCGATGCCCAGCAGAAGGCGGCAGCGGCGAGAATCGTCCAGAGCGTGCCCGGCATCAAGACTGTGAACAATAAGCTGGTCGTGATGGCTCCGCGAACGATGCCGCGGGAACCGGCCGTACAACAGGCCGGGTTCGACGGCATGGCGCGCAGCGGCGGCGTCCGCCAGGTGAATCACGAGGCGACTCCGGCTGCCATGCCGGCGGCTGCGTCGCGATCCAATGAACAGGTTGCCCGCGAAGTGGCCGGCGCCCTGGGTGGCGCAGGTCTGCAGGGCTATGACATCGAAGTTCGCTACAAGGAAGGCGTGGCCGCGCTGCTCGGCGAAGTCGGCAGCGCTCAGGAGGCCGCGATCGCCCAGCAGGCGGCCGAGAGCGTGCCGGGCGTCAACCAGGTGCTCAATCGGTTGACCATCAACGGTCAGCCGGCGATGGCGCCGCAGGGCCAGATGGCGCCGCAGCAGATGATGCCGCAGCAGATGATGCCGCAGCAGATGATGCCGCAGCAGATGGGACCGGGCGGCTACGGTTATCCGGCGATTCCGACGGGCTACCAGGCGCCGCAGGGCTATCCGCCCGCGCCGGCCCCGGCGATGCCGGGCGCTCCGGTCGCGACCGCCGGACACCTCGTCCACAATGCTCCGAGCGTGCCGGAATATGCGTGGCCGACGTACGCTCCGTACGACAACTACGCTCAGGTGAGCTACCCGGCCGCCTATGATGCCAGTGCCTGGCCGTACATCGGCCCGTTCTATCCGTATCCGCAGGTGCCGGCCGAATGGCGCTCCGCTCAGCTCGAGTGGGACGACGGCCACTGGCAGCTCAAGTTTCACAGCCGCACTGACCGGTGGTGGTGGTTCCTGGATCCGCACAACTGGCACTAAAAGTGGTTTGGTCTGAATGACGCGACATGTTCTCCGCCCTCGCAGCCCTGCTGCGGGGGCGGTTGTGTTTGAGGAGGAGTGAGTCGTGGGTGGTTGCTCGTGGGCAGGAGCAGGTGTTTGGTGCTCGGTTAGTGGTTGATCGGGAACCCAACCACCAAAAGGCCAAACACGCAGCCAGGAGGCGGCCGCCGACTCACCGTAACAACCGTCGAAATCAGCAAAAACGGAATATTTTCACAAGTGCGACGACGCGGCGGATCGATAAACACCGTGTCCGAAAGCGCAGCGGCGCACGTGACCGAACACCAGGGCCTCAGCAGTGGGCCTCGCCCGGCGATAACGGGCTCTGCACTTGGAGATCACCGGATGATCAAGCTTTTCAAGCAGGCCTGTTTAATCGCGGCCCTGGCCGCCTTTACGGTCCCCAACAGCGGGTGCCGTGTGGCTTACTGGTTCGCGAAGGACGCCTGGTTCGGCGCCACCTTCTTTGGCACCACGCCGCTCATTCCGGTCACTCCGTACATGAGCCAGATGGTGGAAGACACCTATCACAATGAGGAACGGTACGAAGGCGTGCCGATCCTTGATCCGGTTGAGGGAGCAGGCGCTCCGCTGTTCTGCCTCGACCCCCCGAGCGCTGATGAGGTGATGCGAACCCTGCCCGACACCACCTCGGGCGGGTTCACCTTCATGGCTGAAACCAGCCGCAACAATGTGCGGTATGTCGTTGAGCCGATTGTCGATCGCCTCGACGAGTGCCGGTTCGTCCCGTTGGCCGGCCCGGTCCGCCTGCACCACTGCCACTATAAGTGCACGGTGTACTTCACTGAAACCAAGCGGTCCTACTGGCCCGTGCCGTTCACGCATGCCGATGAGCGCGAAGAAGTGGTCTACATCGACCACGATCACTACATCCGGTGTGCCGGCCCGCAGACGGAATAGTCTTCGAGCCAGTTCCGAAAATCCAAAACGCCCGGTTGCAGAGTCGCAACCGGGCGTTTTCGTTGATGCCGAACTGCAAGCGTGTCAGAGCGCGCTATTCCGGCAGGCGTGCGGGCTCGACTTTCGGAAACGGTCCGCTGCAGGCCTTCATGAAGGCCACCAGGTCCGCTTTGTCCTGGTCCGACACCTTCAGCTTCTTGACCTTTTCGTCGAGCCATTGGTTGGGATGGCCCCCCTTGGCGTACCAGTCGACGGCTTCTTCCAGCGTCTTCTGGCTGCCGTCGTGCATGTAGGGCGCGGAGAACTCGACGTTGCGGATGGTTGGCGTCTTGAACGCCCCTTTGTCCTTTTCGTCTTTCGAGATTTCAAACCGGCCGAGGTCCGGCGGCTCCTTGTCCATCCCCACGCCGAGATTGTGATACTTCTCGTCAGTGAAGTTGGCGCCCACGTGGCAGGCCGTGCAGTTCACTTCCTGGCTGAAGAACAGCTTCTGGCCCCGGATCGCGCTCTCCGACATCGGATTCGCGCTGGAGGCAGCCTTCAGTGCTTCGTACCGGGCGTAGGTTTCCGGTTCGTCGTCTTTCAGCGAGGCGAGGTCCGCCTCGTCGGTCGGGAACGGCTGGAGCGCGGCCCAATAGTCGTACGGCGAGGGGCCGCTGACGATCGCCCGCTCGAACGAAGCGATCGCCTTCGCAACGTTGTCGATGTTCACCGAGCCAGCGCCGAACACCGCTTCGAATTGCGCCACGTAACCGGGAATGCCCGAAAGCGTGGCAATCGCCGCCTCGTGGGTGTTCGCCATTTCAATGGGATTGGCGATCGGTCCCTTCGCCTGTTCCTCCAGCGAAGCTGCCCGGCCGTCCCAGAACTGCGCCCCGCTCAGAATCCGGTTGTAACTGACCGGTGAATTCCGGCCGCCCGTCTGACCCCGCACGCCGACGCCGAACTGCGTGTGCGCGGCATAACCCGACTCGTGGCTATGGCAGCTCGCACAGCTGATCGTGCCGTCCGATGACAGCCGGCCGTCAAAGTACAGTTGCCGTCCCAGTTCGATCTTGGCCCGTGTCAGCGGATTCTCTGCCAGCCCGCTGATTTGCTGCTCACCGAGACTCAGTCCGATGGGCAGGGTCACAGTCAAAGGGTCGTTGATTCCCGGCGTCGCCAGCCAGGCTTTGATCTGGTCCAGCGTGAGGGGGCCCTCACCGGGGATGCCGGATGTGAGCGACGGATCACCCAGCATGACGGCCGTCGTTGACGCACCGGCTGCCGCAACTCCCGGCTCGGTCGCCACCGCATTTGCCGGTTCGGCTGCGGGTTCTGTGCTGGACGCTGCGGCCTGTTCGTCGGCCTCGCGTTCCTTGGCGGTCACGAAGACATCGCGGGCCGGCGCGGCCGTCGGGGCAGGTTCCTTCGGTTTCCCGCACCCGCTCAACGCGAGCCCCCCCAGAACCACCGCTGCTCCCCAGTACCGTTTTCGCGTCATCTGTCTGTTCACCTTTTCGATTCAGGGATTCGCGCAACGGCGCCGCCCAGCCGAGGGGCGCCGTTGCATCCGGCCATCGGTGCACCGTAGCGGTCGCGGTCCACGACGACAAGTTTCGGATGCTCCAGCCCGAGCGGGAAGAAAGTCGGAGCGACCAGGCGATGGTGAGCCGCTCGCGGCTCACGGTTGGCCAGCAGGAGCCGGTCGAGACCGCGGAACGGGCCGGGCGCCGGGGAGCGTTGGGAGGACCGGCGGACTCGGCATCAGTTGACTCCGGCACCACTCGACATAATCGCGATATCGGTCGGCCCCCGGCAGACCGGGCTGCGTGCAGTAGTGGTCGAGCGGCCCGTACACAACTTGCAGCACCGGCATCGTCGCCGGGTATCGCGGCAAAACGAGAAAGACCACCATCGGTCCGCCGGCAATGTATGAAACCAGCAACAGCACGGTCCCAGCCACGCCGACGGCGAGGCGTTTCAGGATTGAGCGGCGGGTGGGCATCAGGAGCAGGAGGACTTGCAGAGTGGCGCGATTGGCCGATGGTAAATGCGTGGCGGGAATTTACATGGCTCCGTAGGGAAGCATTTCGCAAAACGGCTGGTCACTATTCGCACGCAGCATGTTGGCCGCACGTGTTCCTGATGTCGTGTTTGCGTAGTCGTCGACGATTGACTGGAGTAATGCGGTCGCTTGCTTGAGACGTTGTGCTGCTGCAATCTCATTCATCTCGGCCTCAATCGATTCGAGCGCCTGCTGGACTTGTTCATCATCCATCGACGCGACTTTCTCCTTGAGACGTTCCAGCAGTTTCTCGCGATGCCCGTTGGAAAGCGTGACTGGATCCGTCACCAAGGACTTATCGTATGCGACCTGTCCTTTGATTGGCGCGGGAGCCTCGACGCGAATTTCATCCGCCGCGCGCAACAGAGACGCGACGACCGCACTGACCAGCAAGAGCGCAGCGCATGCAATGAGTCGTTTCATGGGGAACCCCTTGTGACTATGGACCGCGAACGCCGCGATCGCCGGAATCAGGAAAACATGAAGACTGCGATTCTCGACTGCCCGTGACCAGGGCCGCGACGGTCGGTGGTTACTCACTGACAGTCTCATCCAACGGTCCAAATGGAGCGCCGGGGAAGTTCAACGGTTTCCATCTCTTGTAGAGACGTTCGTTGGCTTCGATTCGATCACAAAGTCCAATTAAGGATTGCCCTGCCAACTCTGCGGCTTCTGTGCCTGGGAATCGGGAAATCACGTCTGCGAGCGACCGACTGAGCGTCCGTAATGCCTCACGTTCGTTGCCGATCCGTTGTACCTTCAGCATGTCGCTGAATTCTGTTCGTAGAGGGAGACCACGCCTGAAATCCGAAACGGGAAATTCGCTTGGCGGATTCAGATTGATTCCGAAATCCCCTCGACGTATCCAGTGTGCGTCTATCGCTCCACCCCGAGTTCCGGCAGGCGACCGAAAAACGGTGCGATCCTCACAGACGCCGCTCTGCTCAAGGGCAACCACCCAAACCGGCAACAGCGCAGTGAGAGCAATGAGCCGTTTCATGGGGAATCCTTTTTGACTGTGGACCGCGACGGCCGGCCTGCGGACGTCAGTACGACGGCAGCGGCGTAGGCGTCGTCGGATAGTACGGTGCATTCCCGCCGGAGTTGCCGCCGTCGTGATACGTCCGCAGCATCTGCTCGGCGACCGCGGCCGCGTGCGTCCCCTCATACTTCTTGACGACGGCGGCCAGCGCCTCGCTGATTTGCTGCACGTGCTTCTTGGCTTCCAGTTCGCGGACCTCCTTCGCAGTTTCTCCCAGGGCGGACTTGAGTTCTTCGTCGCTCATCAGGGCGGCTTTCGCCCGCTGCTGTTCGACGTACTGTTCCCGAAGGGCGTCCAGGGCTGGGGAGGACTGCGGCCGCACAGAGTCGACGATGAATTGGGCCGGCGCCGAGGCTGCTTCGTCAGCCAGCAGCACCGGTCGCGTACGAATGTCGTCAGCGACTACGAAAACCAAGCCGGTAACGAGTAACAGCGTTGCGGACGCAATGAGCCGTTTCATGGGGAATCCTTTCGATCGTGGATCGTGAAACCCTCGAGCCGGCCGGAATGATCGCAGGGGGTAGAAATGCACGCAATCTCAGTTGCCGCAGCGGCAATCAAGCAAGACGGCGGCGTTCGGCGGACATTGCTCAGGGTGTCTCACCGGAAGTCTTCACTTCCACGATCAGCTCCGTGTGCCGACGACGCGAGGTCACGGAACGGATCTGCTTCGATCTCGCAGTCTTGACAACAATTGTTCCACCCGCAGCGGTGAATGCGCGGACGAGTTGATCCAGCGAAACATCGGCAGCCGCGCGCTCGATCTTCGCCACGCGCGGCTGGCTCGTCTGGAGCAGGGCGCCGAGTTGCTTCTGTGACAATTGCCGGGCCTGCCGCTGCCGTCGCACCGCCAATGCCAGTTCGACGCGCGCATCCAGCAACTGCCGTTCTTCCTCGCTCATTTCGAGGAAGTCCGCCGCGTCGCCGAACTTCCAACCTGCCGACTCCAGGCCTTGCGTTTGCGGGCGTTCACCGTTTCGGCTCACTGATGTTGCTGTTTGAACGACTTGGCGGCATTGTCGTACTGCTTCAGCCGCCGCTGACAAATCGCAATACTTCGACCGGGATCCTGCGAGTCTTTTTTGAGTAGACTTCGAGAATTAGCACCGCGTCGGCATCGACGCGATACATGATCCGCCAGTTATGGCCGGCGTCCCGGACCCGCATGCGCCGCAGCGGGCGCCGACGGTCGGCAACGGCTCCGCCTGAGGCATTCGCAGTTGTTCTCCGTCCTGCAGGAGCCGCAGCAGCATGCCGGCTTCGCGCCGACCTTCGATTGTAAATGGTGGAGTCTTGACCTACCCGTGCAGCCAGACGAGTGGCTTTGGCGGCGGCATTTTCTCCGTGCTTTGTGGTTTCGACACGGCTCCTGGCCCGGCGGACTGACTTCGGTGTATATCGGATACGGTATACAGGCAGGTCGATTTCAATGTCGGACCGCGCAACGAAAACGCCCGAAGCGTCTACGAGACACTTCGGGCGTCGGTCTATCAAAATGGCGGAGGTGGGACTCGAACCCACGACCCGCGGCTTATGAATCCGCTGCTCTAACCAACTGAGCTACCCCGCCGTGAGCGGCACTCGGCCGCGAGTCGGCCAAAGTATCGCATTGATCTAGTGACGACAAGCGAGGTTCACGGCAGGTTCGGCGCCGCGAAACCGCAAGCGATTCTCGCCTGAGGACGGAAGTCGGCAGGCACAATTCCTGATTGGCGATGCATTCTTTCTGGTTCTCGCTAAACTTCCGACCAGAACTGAACTTGGCCAAGGGCCGAGGGGTCAAGAGCCAGGGGCAAACGCTCCGGATGCGTTCCCTTGACCCTTAGCCCTACCCCCCTTGGCCCCATCCGCCATCGACCTTCCCCGGCCGTCATGAAGACCGACGAACTGCGCGAGCGTTATCTCCAATTCTTTGAATCCAAGGGCTGCGTCCGCCGACCCAGCGACGTCCTCGTCCCGAAGGGAGACAAATCCGTCCTGTTCACCCCGGCCGGGATGAATCAGTTCAAGAACCAGTTTCTCGGAGTCGGTCCGCTGGAGTTCACTCGCGCGACGACCTGCCAGAAGTGTCTGCGGACCGGCGACATCGGCAACGTGGGGGTGACGGCCTACCACCACACGTTCTTCGAGATGCTCGGCAACTTCTCGTTCGGCGACTACTTCAAGAAGGAAGCGATCCACTGGGCCTGGGAGTTCCTGACGAGCAAGAAGTGGCTCGGCCTGCCGGGGGACCGGCTGTCGGCCACGGTCTATCTTGATGACGACGAGGCGTACAACATCTGGCGGGATGAGGTTGGCGTGCCGGTGGAGCGCATTCGCCGCGATGACGAGAACGAGAACTTCTGGCCGGCCGGCAGCCCGACGAACGGTCCGGATGGCGTCTGCGGCCCATGCAGCGAGATCTACTACCATCCCCCGTCCGGCGGAAAGTCGGTCGAAATCTGGAACCTGGTGTTCACGCAGTTCAACCGTGTCGGTCCGCCGCCGAACAACCTTCGCCCGCTGCCGAAAAAGAACATCGACACCGGCATGGGGCTGGAGCGGACGGCGGCCGTGCTGCAGGGGGTCGAGAGCAATTTCGAGATCGACACGCTGCGCCCGCTCTGCCAGGCCGCCGGCGACGCGGTCGGCGTGAAGTACGAGTTTGGTGGTGATCACGGCCGTGCGTTGCGGCGGATTGCCGACCACATGCGGGCGGTCACTCTGTGTGTCCACGAAGGGGTCGCGCCCGGCAACGAAAAGCAAGGTTACGTGGTGCGACTGCTGCTGCGGCGCGCGCTGCTCGAAGGTTATCTCATCGGCAAGCACCAGCCGTTCCTGCATCAACTGGTGCCGGCGGTCGTTGCCGCGGTGAGCGCCCCCTACCCGGATGTCGCTGAATCGGCCGTCTCCGCCGCCCACACGATTCGCGAGGAAGAAGAACAGTTCCTGGGGATCATTGAACGTGGACTGTCGCGGTTCGAGAGGATCGTCGAGCGCTGCCGCAAGTCGGGCCAGGGGGTCGTCACAGGCGAGGAGGCGTTCGAGTTGCATACGCAGGAGGGCTTCCTGATCGAAATGACCGAGGCGATGGCCGCGCGCCACAACCTGTCGGTCGACGCCAAAAAGTTTCACAAGCTGCTCGATCAGCACCGGGAGACGAGCGGACGCGGCTCATTCAGCGACGCCGTGATGGCAGAAGGACCGCTGGACGCGATCCGCAAGACGTCGGGTGGCACCGAGTTCCTGGGATACGACGCGACGAGCGCCGGCGGGAAGATCGTCGGCATCATTGCCGAGAAGCAGCTCGTCGATTCGATCGACGACGTGGGGCATGTCGATCCGATCGCGGTCGTGCTCGATCGCACGCCGTTCTACGCGGAAGCAGGCGGTCAGGTGGGGGACACCGGCACGCTCACGGCCGGCGGGACGCGGTTCGAGGTGCTGGACACCCAGCGCGACGGCGAACTGATCCTGCACATCGGCAAGCTCCGCGGCGGAAAGCTGCAGCTTGGCGAGATGGTCAAAGCGGATGTGGAGGATCGCCGCCGCGCCGGCATTCGCCGCGCGCATTCAGCGACGCACCTACTGCACCATGCGCTGCGGAGCGTGCTTGGGACGCACGCGCAGCAGCGCGGCTCGAAAGTCGAGGACGACCTGTTGCGGTTTGACTTTTCGCACAAGGGACCGATGACGCCCGAGGAAATTGTGCTTGTGGAAGACGAGATCAACGCCCGCGTTGCCGCCGGGGCGCCGATTTCGACGGAAGTCACGGACCAAAAGGTCGCCAAGGAACGGGGAGCGATGATGCTGTTCGGTGAGAAATACCCCGACCGTGTGCGGATGGTCACGATGGGGGACTTCAGCGTTGAGTTGTGCGGCGGCACGCACCTGTCGAACACCGGGCAGGTCGGGTTGTGCCGGGTCGTTTCCGAAGAGCCGGTGGCAAAAGGTGTGCGGCGCGTCGTGGCCGTGACCGGGCGGCGTGCACTGGAGCGGGTCCGGCAGACGGAGTCGCTCGTGAAAGAATTGGCACAGTCACTCAAAGTCCCGATGGCCGAAGAGCTGCCGCGGCGCGTCGCTCAGTTGCAGGACGAATTGAAGCACCTGAAGCAGGAATTGGCCGGCTACACGCGTGAATCGGTCGCCGGCGAGATTGATGCCTTGCTCAAGGAGGCGGAACTGGTCGGCGGCGCGAAGATCGTCTGTCGCCGGGTGGAAACCGGTGACCGGGATTTGCTCCGTTCGTACGCGGACCAGCTGCGAGAGAAGGGGGAGTCTGTCGCGTTGCTCCTGGCAGCGGAGATCGACGGCAAGGTCGCGCTGCTGGCGGCCGTGACCAAAGACCTGGTCGGCCGGGGAGTGAAGGCCGGGGACTGTGTGCGCGACGCAGCCAAAGCCGTAGGCGGCGGCGGGGGTGGACGTCCCGATCTGGCGGAGGCCGGTGGGAAGGATCCGTCCCAGATTGATTCAGCGCTCCAGGCGGCGGCGGCGTACTACCGTAAGGCACTGTCCTAGGGGCCGCTGCGTCAAATCGAATTGCGTGCTCCTGTCGGTAGTGATAGCATTTTGGGTGAGCGCGGAAGTGGACCATCCCGGGAGCCGCTGCATGCACCTCGCCAGTCGCTTGCGGACAAGGGGTCGCCATTCGTCGACGCTTCCCGGCTTTACGCTGATCGAACTGCTGGTGGTGATCGCCATTATTGCGCTATTGGCGTCGCTGTTGCTGCCGGCAGTGCAGAGGGCCAGGGAAGCCGCCCGGCGGACGCAGTGCATCAACAATATCCGGCAGATCGCGCTCGCGTCGCTGAATTATCTGTCGGCACATCGGTGCTATCCGTCCGGTTACATCGCTAAAGGGTCTTGCGACTACGACATTGTGTTCACGACGCCGCCGATCAACATCCAGACGGCACAGGACTTTTCCAGCACCCCCGGCACGGTCAATCAGGTCTCGCTCACGAACTGGTCGCTGTCCACCGGATGGAGTTGGCATGCCCTGTTGCTGTCTTACATGGATCAGGAAGTGACGCGGATCAATTACAAACTGAACAAGAACGACGCGTTCAACTGGGACCTGGTGCAGACGCCAATCCCGTCGTATGTGTGTCCGAGCGCCGCACTCCCGGCGACGCGACCGGCCGGAATGGGTTATACGAGCTATCGTGGATGTCTCGGAGGCTGGCCGTTGAAGGACCAGTTCGGCAATCCGACGCCCACGCTGAACAACGGCATGTTTTTCGAGAACAGCTGCCTGCGCGACAGCGACATTGCCGACGGCGCGACGAATACCTTGCTGTTCGGAGAGACGCCATTCGGATTCTGGAATGACGCCCATTCCTGCTGCGCGCGTGTCCGCGATGATATGGCGCCGTTCGACGCCTACTGGAATATATTTGTCGGCGCTCCTCAAGACCCGATGAATTGTCCGGACCCCGTCCTGCCGATTCATTTCTTCGGATTCGGCGGAGCGCACGGCGACGTTACGGTGTTTGCATTTGCCGACGGCCGGGCGCAGACGATGTCGAAGACCGTCGATCTGAAGTTGCTGATGAGCCTGTCCACGCGCAACGGTCGCGAGAACATCAAAGACACGTACTAATCCACGACGCCCAGCCATCGGCAGGTCCCGCCAGGCGTCGGTCCATTTTCCCGATGGTCCGGAATCTCAAGCCCCCAAGGATCCGACGCATGTCACTCGCAGGCGGTTCACTCTCGTCGAATGGCGGCGTTCGCCGTCGAGTTCGCGGATTTACGCTGATCGAACTGCTCGTCGTCATCGCGATCATTGCGCTGCTGGCGGCGCTGCTGCTGCCGGCCGTGCAACGCGCCCGGGAGGCCGCGCGCCGCACCGAGTGCATCAACAATCTCCGCCAGATCGAGCTCGCGGCGCACAACTATCTCGACTCCCATCGCTGTTTCCCCTCCGGGTACCTGCAGGGAGATCCGACAGTTTCGCAGTGTGATTATCCGATCACCTTTCCCCAATCCGCAGAGATCGTCATCGCTCCCACGATACAGTTTCCGCAGGCGCCTGGCGCGCCGCCGCCAAGAGTGCTCATCAAAGACTGGGCCATGGGCAGTTACTGGGGCTGGCACAGCATGCTCCTGCCGCAGATGGATCAGGGGACGATTGCCATCAATTTCAACCTGCCCAAGAACAACCCGTACAACTGGCCGTTCACGCAGACACCGATTCCGGCGTACGTCTGTCCGAGCAACTCGCTGCCGTCGGCCCGACCGTCAGGACTCGGCTGGACGACGTATCGCGGCTGCATGGGCTGGTGGCCTACGAACGATCCCACGACCAATCAGCCCTGGGTCGCGCCGCCGAACAACGGGATGTTCTATCGGAACAGCGTCGCCGACCGCATCAGCGACAGATTCACGAACACGATCATGTTCAGGGAGACGTCCTTCGGCCCATTCTGGGCCGATTCGTACACCTGCTGTGCCCGCAGCACGCGATCAGCCCAACTTCGACTTACTGGACGGTTGCCAGCGACCCGAATTGTCCGCAGCCGCCGACGCCGCCGAACGTGCAGTATTTCGGTTTTGGCGGTCCGCACGAAGGGATGGTGATATTCGCGTTCGCGGATGGTCACCTTGCAGACCGTGTCAAAGAACATTGACACCAACGTGTTTCGGGCGCTGTGCACGCGAAACGGCCGCGAAACATCACCACGGCCTACTAATTCGGGGGAGTCGACGCGGATTGGCTGACGTGCGTCTGAGCAGCCGGGCTGCTTTCCGCATGGCATTGCGCCAGTTCAGGCCGCAGTCGGCCGCGCCAGAGGAGCACTCTCGATTTCGGCCTGGATCAGCGCGCCGCGGGCGATGGCAAATTCGGCGTCATCCGGCGCGCGCAATTCTGCGACCGTCATCGGCAGCCGTGCCCGCTGCACCTGCTCGGCAAGGAGCTGCGGAAAGCCGGCCGACCCCGTAGCAGCCCCGCAGCAAGTGATCGAGAACGGCTGTCGCATCGTCGGCAAGTCCGGCGATCCGGCGCATGCCGCGGCAAACGCCGCAAGCAGCTCCCGCAGCAGTTGCTCGTAAAGATAAGCCAGAAGCTGCACTTCGTCGTTCTGCGGCGTGGAGTTGCGGGGCGCGCTCCCGCTTCCACCGGACGATCGCATCCATATCGACATAGCATGCGCCGTCCATGTCCCAGACGAGCCGCTCCGTCTTGCGCGCCAGCTGCTCGTCGATCCAATCGCCCCCGCGCGGAATTACCGCTCGCACCAGCACCCGTCCGCGATGCAGGAACGCCAGGCCGCTGGCTGTGCTGTCGATCAGCAGCGACATTCCGGTAAAGCCGGCGTGTCCCAGCCCGGCGAGCGCCAGCGCTGCGCAGCCGTCGATTGCCAAAGGTTCAAAACCCCGCAGCCGGACCAGCCGCGAGAAGAAGTGCCACTCCCGCGTTTCATCGATCGGCGGCATGATGGACAGCGGGAGCACAATCGCGCACCGCTCGCCGCGAATCAGCGGCTCCGGCACGAGCGCATCGGTGATCGCCGCTGCAAGCTGGCGGCCGACCGGATCGTCTTCGGGGAGCCGTCCCTCGGGCAGGATCGGCAACCGCGGCACATGCAGCAGCGGCGCCAGTTCTTCGGCGTGACGTCCAAATACCAGCGTGCCGCCCTCGCATGTGGCGTACGGAATCCGTGCCCGCTCGAGTAGCCGCTTTTCGGCATCGTCAGGCGGCATCGCGATGTATGTCGCCGGCGACTTGCGACCGACGAGCTCATCTCGGTGCTGCCGGAGCGAAATCATCACCCGGCTGTCGATATGCAGGGCAATGCTCATGGTGCGCCGTCCCGTCCTTCGCGGAGCACGGTCCGCAGCGCACGCTCGACAGCCACGCCCCGGGCAGTGCGGCGGCTGTGCGACCGGGGTGGCCGTCGCGAGAGGTCCGGGAATTTCCGCCGCATCAAACCAGTGCGTGCCCCGGTCGCGCTGGTGCGTGCGTCGATCGCGCTCGGCCCGGACGTGATGGCCGCACTTGCGTCCGCGGCCGGCTGCGACGGCGTGCCGTGGCGAAGTGCGGGCCTTGCAGGGGATGCGGGCCGCTGCGGATCAAATATCGAAACCCGACTGTCCGGCCGTGAAAGGCCTGCGGCAACGCCGGCGTTTCCTCTTCGCGCAGCAGCAGTGAATTCTCAATGAGCTGATTGAGCGACGGCCGTGTCTCGCGAATCGCTGTCGGCTTGACGGCTTCGGTGTCGAACCTGGGCAGCGACTCCGCGCTACGACGGCGGCTCGTGCTGCTGAATCCAGATGCGGAAGACGCCGTATCCGGCCAGTCCGCAGAGCAGCCATGCGGCGATGCTGCTGCCGAAGTTCATCCTGCGTATTGGCATCCACGGGAGGCGGCTTCGAGCACTTCCTCGGACGTGGCCGACATGGAAGCGGCCTGTCGGGCATCGTCGAGGCTTGCCTCGGCATTCAGCAATCTCGTGGCGAGCAGCTGTTCTTCTGGATACGGCAATACACTGCCGGTCCATTGACCGACTGCAAGCTGGAACGGCTGAGCGTCTGGGATGCACGCCAATTTCCCACCGGAAATTTCTGTCGGGGCAGCTTCCGCAGGCGTTGCTGGTTCCAACGTGGCCGGCATGGACGCGGGCTCGTCTCTGTTTCAAGGGGCGCTGGAGCGGTGGTGCCAACAGCGATTCGGATGTGGTCGCTCGCGGTGATGGTCGAGCCGGTGGCCGTTGTGTCCGCCCCGGCTTCCAGGAACTGGTACAGATCGACGTGTCCGCGGCGACCTGCCGATGTGTGGGGGTTTCGACGAGACCAGGTCTGGCGGCGACCGACGCAGCGCTCGGCCTTGCAACCTGGTCCATGGCCGTGGGGTCGAACAGGACCACACTGCGGAGACCAGCTTGCTCGTCGCCAGCGGCGAGGCGGCGGACAGCGGCAGCAGCACGCGTACCGAACCGGCGATCGATGCCGGCTGGCCCAAATGCTCGAGCAGGCAGGGCACCGTCGCCTCGACCGGCATGAGCCACATCACAACCGGCCGCTCGCACTGGCACGGAACAGGCGACGTCCATGCGGCTGGCCGTCCGCTTCGGCAGGATGCGGTCCGCGGCAGCCGAATCGACGACAATCACCGATTCGGGTGGGATTACCACTTGCACCGAGCGACGACGTCGATTTGACGTTCTGCTGCTTTCCGCCGTGCAGAATGCGGACAATTCCAGTTGCCTGTGGAGTCGGCCTCCGGCCTGCTCGATCAGATTGCGCAGCAGGAACGGCGATACCTCGCTGGCGTACGTGGCCGGAAACCGGATGGCGACCACGCTGCAATGCTTCAGGGAGCTGGTGACGTGTCTTCGACCGGAGGCGATCCCGGTCCTGCTCCCGCCGCTCGCTGACTGAACGGCAGCATTTGCCGCAGAAACCTGGCCGAATCGGCCGATGACTGAGGAATCCAGCGCACCGCGCCGTTCACCGGCGGTCGCTGCCGGCACGATCCGTGCCAGATCGTCGGCGCGACATCGATCGCCGCACAGGACCCCTCCCAATAGAAGGGCTGAAAAGATCACCGACTGGGGCCGCATGCGTTGCCGTGCTCCCAAGGCTGCCAGACTCACGAACAGGAATGCCCAGCCGACATCGCTCAGTCCGCCGCAATGCCGACCGATTGATAGCAGCTGTCGAAGGTTGAGCTGCGAAGACACGTAAAACGGGAGGACAGGGAGGCCTGGCCAGGGCCGCGCACTACTGCCCGTCAAGTCCACGCAACCGGCACACTCCACACAATCGGCAAAGTGACCCGCCTCACGCCACCAAATCATTCCGGGAACGACCGACCCTGCGTCGTGAGCTGTGGCTCTGCCGCATTCTTGAGCGCCATTCCTCACGGACGAGCGGTACAGGGTCGGCCGTTGGGCGGGTCGCTGCGGGAACGCCCTCGGCTCGCGGTGAAGTGATATGTCCCAGATTCTGGTCATCGATTCCCGACCGGCGGAGCGCCGCCGGATCGTCGGCGTCCTGAGCGGCGCTCCCGAATGGAGCATCGTCGAGGCGGACACCGTCGAGCGCGCGCTGACCATGACCCGCCTGGTCCCGCTCGATCTGGTCCTGGCCGACTTCGACGCCACGGAGTTCGATTCCGAAAGCCTGATTGAACAGCTCGCTGCCGAGCAGCCCCTGTTGCCCGTCGTCGTCATTGCCGGCCACTGCAGCCTGGAGCGGGTGCAACAGGCACTGGAGTCGAGGGCCGCCGGTTTCATCACTCCCAGCCGGCTCGAACACGACCTGGCGCCGATCATTCGCACAATTTTGGGAGTGAGCCGCGACAATCGGATGACCGTGCAGTCGCTGTCGACCCGGCAGTCGACTCACTTCGAAATGGAGAACGACCCGTCCCGTGTCGCGAGTGTCGTCACGCACGTTACAGGGCAATGCAGCCGGTACGGCATCGCCAACGAGCACGAATGCGTCCGCGTCGCCGTTGCGCTCGAAGAAGCCCTGCTGAACGCGATGATCCACGGCAATCTGGAAGTGAGCTCGGCATTGCGGGAACGCTCTGACGATGCCTTTCGTCGCCTGATCGAGCGGCGGCGGATCGAACCGGAATACGCCGCGCGTCGCGTCCGCCTGACCTGCGACGTGGACGGTGAGCAGGCGCTGATCGTGATTCGCGATCAGGGGCCGGGATTCAATGTGTGCCAGCTTCCCGATCCGCGCGACCCCGAGTACATGCTGCGCGCCAGCGGCCGCGGCGTGCTCTTGATGCGGACCTTCATGGATGAAGTGATCTACAACGACCGAGGAAACGAAGTCACGCTGATTAAGCGCCGTCCAGCGGGACAACAAAGCTGCGAGCCTCGGCCGGAACAGTCCCGGTGGTCGTGACGGATTGCGTTCCGTGTCCCGGACGCTTTTTAGATCCCGTCAGCCCGACTGCTCAGGTGCACGTCTGCAAATTCACGTCGACTCCCCAGCGGCCGGGCGGCTTCTCGCTACAATACGGTGTTGGTTGGAGGGCGCCCGCTCTTCGTAAGCCGACTCACCTGACCTGACGCCTCGCTGTCTGCCCTTGAACCTTGGCCCTTTCTGAACTGCTTCTCGCACCGTTCCAGCTTCCGGACTGGCAGACGTCCGTCCTGTTTGCCGTCGTCGGCGCCCTGCTGACGGCCGGGCTGACGCACATCGCACTGCGTGACTGCGGTGAACGGGATCGCGGCTGGTCCCTCGGCGCGGCGTTCGCCGCGGCCTGCTGCTGCGGGCTGTTCACATACGGCATGTTGACATGGAAGTTACAGGAGACTCCCAACGTCCGTCCCGACGATGTCTGGTGGCACTGGCGAATTGGCCACCACGTCGTGCTGATCTGCCTGATGCTCGCGGTCACGACGACCGACCTGCGGGCGTATCTCATTCCGGACTCGATCACGCGTCTTGGAATCGTGTGGGGAGTCGCCCTGGCGGCGCTCTCCGGCGATCTGCAGATCGAGCACATCTGGGTCGACTGGAACCAGGAGATTCCGCAACTGCGCGGCCCTACCTTCCCGAGTGGCTTGCATACCCGCACTGGCACGGGCTGGTTTGGAGCCTGGCCGGCGCCTCCCGGAGCGTTCGGTACGTGGCTGATCCGCGAACTGGCGTCACGGCGCTGGGTCAGGAAGCGATGGGCCTGGGGGGACGTGACGTTGATGGCCATGATCGGCGCCTTTCTGGGCTGGCAGCCCACGCTGATCGTGCTGGCCCTCGCGGCGGTCTGCGGAATCATCGTGAGCCTCCTGCTGATGTGCGGCCGCGCCGTGCACGGCCTGATCAGCGTACGGTGCCCGCGCTGCGGCCAGGGAGGGCGGCGAAGCAGTACTTGCCCTATGGACCGTTCCTGTGCCTGGCGGCCTATATCGTGCTGCTCAGCCGCGGATCTGGATGTTCGATTGCAGCTTCCCGGTCGTCAAATTCCGAGACCGTGTCAACACGTTGCAGTCGGCGCGGCGGCCGACGGGGTACCGAGGGAATTCTCGGCTGTACATGGTGCAACAGTCGTGACGGGATTCATCGCCAAAGCTCCAGGGAGGGGTGTTGATTAGAAACCGCCAGACAGTGGCGGCTGTGATCATTTGAGGCCGCATTCGGCCTCTGCCCCATTTCAAGCGGAGCACGGCTGACTTTGTTACGCCCCCACGGGAAATGCCGCAACAAATGTGGGCGCTGGGTGGACTGCCGTCGCGCCGACCGCAATTAACGAATTGCGTATTGCAAATCGAATGTCACTGCGGCCGGTCAGCTCAGGGAATACAGCGCCGCTCCCGCGAGCACGCAGGCCGCCAGCGTCGTCACCATCCCGCGCTTCCAGACGAACGTCAGCAGCAGCGCCAGTACAGCTACCAGTCCGGCCCGCACATCGAGACTCGACCACACCGGCAATTCCCAGTACAGGCCGCGCCACTGGAACTTCTCGACGTTTGCAAACAGCGTGTGGATTGAAAACCAGACTGCCAGGTTCAGGACGACGCCGACGACCGCGGCGGTGATGGCAGACAGCCCGGCGCTAAGCGTGCGGTTGCCGCGCAGCCGCTCGACGAACGGCGCACCGAGAAGAATCCAGAAGAAGCAGGGGACGAACGTGACCCAGGTTGTGACCAGCGAACCGAGGATGCCGCCGGCGACTGGACTCAGCGGACCGGGGTTGCGATACGCGCCCAGGAATCCGACGAACTGGACGACCATAATCAGCGGGCCCGGCGTCGTCTCCGCCATCCCGAGACCGTCAAGCATTTCTCCCGGTTGCAGCCAGCCGTGTCTCTCGACCGCCTGCTGCGCGACATAGGCGAGCACCGAATACGCCCCGCCGAACGTCACCATCGCCGCTTTGCTGAAGAACACTCCTTCCTGGACGTACACCGACACTGGCCCCAACGTGAGCCGCAGGGCCAGCAACGGACCGAACCACAGCGTCAGGCACACCGCGCTGACGACGAAGCTCCGCAGCAGCAGCGACTGTGGTTGGGTGAGGGTCAAGGGGGGAGGGTCAAGGGCCAGGGGACTTGAGGACGCCGCCGCTTCTTTTGCCCCTTGACCCTCCTCCATTCTCCCTGGGCCCACCTTTTTCCCCGGCCCATGTCCCTTCAGCACTTGAAACCGCTCCGGCCAGAACCGGCTACCGAGCAGGCCGCTCAGTCCGGCGCACAGGATGACAATCGGAAATGGCGTCCCCAGTGTGATGACCACGAATGACAGCGCCGCCAGCGCGACCATCGTCCCGTTTTTCAAGACGCGTTTGCCGATGCGGATGACGGCTTCGACGACGATCGCCATCACCGCCGGTTTAAGGCCGAAGAACACCGCCGCGACGATCGGCGTCTGCTGGTACTCCGCATACATCAGGCTCAGCACGAGGATCGCCGCGGCGCCCGGCAGGATAAACAGCGTCCCGGCCACCAACCCACCGCGGACGCCGTGCATCAGCCAGCCGATGTACGTCGCGAGCTGCAGTGCTTCGGGGCCAGGGAGCAGCATGCAGTAGTTGAGGGCATGCAGAAACCGCTCCTCGCTGATCCACTTCTTCTCATCGACGATGATGCGGTGCATCACGGCGATCTGGCCGGCCGGCCCGCCAAAGCTGAGCGCCGCCACGCGACACCACGTCGCGAGAGCTTCGCGAAACGGGACAACCGCAATGGAGTCGGAGTGTGATTCGGTCACGTGGCATCGCTCGAAAACGCGCCGCTTCCTCCGGGTCGCGGCTAAACTTTCGCCCGCTTGATCGTCAGCCCCGGGTACGCCGGCAAGGCGCCGACCAGCGGCCGCACGTAATTCAGGAACGCCTTCGTGACGTCCATTCCGCCGGGAGCGATGTATTGATCGGGCATCGGCCGCGCGTGCACCGCGACCTCGGCCAGCGGGATTGTCCCGAACGTCGACTTGTACGGCTGCCCCGCCTTTGATGAGCGCTGGATCGTGACCATCACCTCGCCGTTGCCGCGCGTGGCCAGGCTGACCGCCTCCTTGCCGCAGGCGTACGCCTCGACGACGTCGAGCTTCACCGCCCGGTCGGCGGCGCACATTTGTAGCGACTCCGTCACCTGGAACTCCCCGCGCCAGCGGAACTCATCGCAGATGATCCGGTGCAGGATCATCGCGGCGCTCGTCCCCCCCATCGCGCCGAACTCCACGTTCTTGAAATTGTCCGTCGTCGTTGACGCGCTGACCGGCGTTCCATCGGGGTTCGTGATGCCCTCCCCGCAGACGATCGATACGAACCCGTGCTTCTTGTGAGCCGACGCAACTGCCGCCAGAAAGTCGTCCCGCTCAAAGTGACGCTCCGGCAGCAGAATAATGTGCGGTGCATCTCCCGGCTTCTGGCGGGCGCACGCAGCGGCGGCCGGCAACCACCCTGCGCTGCGGCCGACGGTCTGAAAGATCGTGAACTGGTCGACCCGCTGCATGTCCCGCGCCAGCAGCGCCCCCTGCTGCACACTCAGCGCGACGTACCGCGCGGCGCTGGGAAAACCGGGGGTGTGATCGGTCCCGAACAGGTCGTTGTCGACCGTCTTCGGAATCCCGACTCCGGTCATCTCCCAACCGGCCGACTGGGCGTAATTCACGATGCGATGGATCGTGTCCATCGTGTCGTTGCCGCCGATCATGAAGAAGTAGCGGACGTTGTAGCGCTGCAGCCGCTTCAGGATTGGATCGAAGTGCTCGTCGCGGAGC
Organism: Planctomycetaceae bacterium; assembly: GCA_046349775.1. GTDB lineage: Bacteria > Planctomycetota > Planctomycetia > Planctomycetales > Planctomycetaceae > JAEUIG01. The sequence continues at coordinate 29,786 of JAXMBS010000012.1, forward strand.
TTCAACCGGCTCGAGCCGAGGGCGCTGCTGGGGGTGTTGCACAGCGCCCGGATCGTCTCGCGCTTTTCAGCGCTCAGGTCGAGCAGGAAATCACCCAGAACCCCCTCAATGCCGAACCGCATGCCGAACACGCGGCCGATCTGCTTCGAACGGGTGGCCGCATCGATCACGCCGGCCAGAGACGCATTGATGACGCTGGTCGGACCGCCGGACTGGCCGACAAGGGCATTGCCGAGAGTGGGCATGGAGGAAGGGTTGATGGTTTATGGTTGATGGTTGATCGACGCACGTTGAGCGTTGAGCGTTTGGCGGTGAGCCGTAGGCGACCTTGACGAGCCGCGACCGTCAGGGAGCGAATGGGCTTCATACGCTTCCTGACGGGCGCGGCTAGTTGGACGCCGTCCACTTGAGAAGCTGCGTCACAAACTGCGCGTACAAGTTGCCCACCTCGATCTCCCAGGAGCCGGGCGCCCGGGCCTGTACGCGCTGATCGCCCCAGTCAACCAGCGGACCGACCCAGTGCGGCGCGAAATCGGTCGTGAAGGCGGCCGTGCGACCGTGTCCGTGCACACCAACGACCAGCAGCGGATGCGCACGCCAGCGCCAGTTGCACCTTGTCGCCGGCAAATGTGGCGCGGAAGCGGCGCGCCGTCAGCAGCAGTTCGCCGTTCGGCTTCGCGCGGACTTCATTGAAGCCACCAATGATCGGCGTTTGCCCGCGCCGTGAAGCCTGGCGACGGCCGGATGCTGCTCGCGCTCGCAGTGGACGAGCACCGTCGTCGCAGTTGCGGCGATCGTCCGTCGTCGCGATCTCAACCGGCAGCACCTGGGCGATCGGCGTCCCGGTCCAGTCCCCACCGAGCCCGCAATATGTTTCCCAGCCCCCCAACATCAGCAACCCGGCCCCGCGAGCCACATTCTCGACAATTCGTTCCTGCAGCGTCGGCGCGATCATTTTCGCCGCATAGTCGCTGAGCACGTACAGCGCATGCGGCGCGGCAATGTCGTCCGCACGCAGTGCGGCGTCGCTCGGCCGATAGTCAAACGTCAGCCCCGCGCGGGTCATCACGCCGGCCAGATAGGCCGCCGCACCCCCGAGTGCCGTATCGCCCAGATAGAGGATGGAATTCGCCATGCGCGGTAATCTACAGTCGGCGTCGCGGGCACGCCACTGCCGAGAGCGGTCAGCTTTCAATGATCAGCCGTCAGGATGAAAATTGAAACAGTTGAAGGTTTATGGTTGATGGTTTATCGACAACTGCCGTTGTTCGATGACTCAGCTGCTCATAACTGACGACCGACAACCGAGAACCGAATTCCGACGACCGAATCCAAAATCCAAAATCGAAAATCACTTGTCCTTCGGCTTTCTCAACTCGCTGATGCTCGCCGGGCTGGTCGCCCTCGCCCTGCCGGTGATCGTGCATTTTCTGAGCAAGCGGCGGTTCGACGTGGTCGACTGGGGGGCGATGCAGTTCCTCGAACTCGGCAAGCGCATGCGGCGACGGATTCGCCTGCAGGACCTGCTGTTATTGGCAGTCCGCATGGGGCTGCTGGGTCTGCTTGTGCTGGGGATGTCGCGCCCCTGGGCCAAAGGGGGGCCGCTGAGCGCATTCTCGCCCGACGATCCGCGCGATATCGCACTCGTCATCGACGGCTCGTACAGCATGGGCTGGGAAGGCGCCGCCATGACCCCTCGGTCCGCCGCCATCCAGCGGGCGCACGAACTCCTCGACCAGCTGCGATCCGGCGACACCGTGACGCTGATCGATGCGCGCGAGCAGCCGGTGCGTGTCGCGGGAACCCGACGTCGGACGGGGCGCAGGTGCGAAAGCTGCTCGACACGCTGCCGCCCCCTGCCGGCACGTCGCGGCTGGCCGCAGCGGTCGCCGAGGCCGCACAGTCGCTGGCCATCACGACGAACGCCGTGCGGCACATCATTGTCCTCACCGACGGCCAGGCGCTTCCCTGGTTGCCTGAACACGACGCAGACTGGACACGATTCACCGAACTGCAACGCACGGCGGCGATCCCGCTGGTGTTTGCCGTCGATGTCACCGCGGGTGCCGACCGTTCACGCACCAACGTGCTGGTACCCCGGGTCGTCTCGGCGAATTGACGGTGCCGGGATTTCCCGCTGCGTATCCGCACGGAGTCGCGCCAGGACCGGCTCGGAGCCAATCGAGAAACGCGTCTGGCTCGAATTGAACGGCCAACCGCTGGAGCTGCACTCGCAGACGTTGACGATCCCGCCACACGGGCAGACGCCGGTCGAGTTCGAGCATCGCTTCGACGCCGTCGACCTCGTACGTCTTGACGGTCGCCATCGAACCGGACGAACTTCCCGGCGACGACCGTTCTACGGCCGCCGTGCTCGTCGAGCGGGGACTGCCGGTCCTGCTGATCGATGGCGATCCTCAGGCCGACCCGGTGCGGTCAGAGACCTACTTTCTGCAGGCGGCTTTCACACTGGCCGATCAGCAGGCCCCTTGGGTGGCCGCTGAAACCAAGAGCTGGCGCGACTGGAAGCCCGCCGATCTCAAGGGACGCGCCGCGGTCTTTCTGTGCAATGTGCCGCACCTCGACGACGAACAGCGTGCGGCCCTCGTGCGTTACGTTCAAGACGGAGGCGGACTCGTGATTGCGCCGGGTGATCTTGCCGAACCGACCGCCTATGCGGCACTCGCCGCCGATCAGTTGCTCCCCTACCCCTTGACCGAGCCGAAGCGTGAGCAGAATTACACGCTGCGGCCGATCCTCGTCGATTCGCAGAGTCTCGAAGCCGGCTGGCTCTCGCGCTTTCGCACCGACACCGGCGTCGACCTGACGCAGACCCGGTTCGCGACCTGGTGGGGACTGACGGCCCCCCGCCGCGAACAGCCGCACCCCACCAACGACGCAAGCGCCGTGGCCGGTCCGCATCGAAGCGCGGCTCGCGACGCTGGATCCGCTGGTCGTGAGCGCGACGCTGGGCCGCGGCGGCATCATGCAACTCGCCGTGCCGCTGGACGCCGATTGGACGACGCTGCCGACACGCAACGACTACGTTCCGTTTGTCCATGAGCTGGTGTTCTCGCTCGTTTCGCGCGGCGCCGAACGGAACGTGGCGGTCGGCAACTCGTTGAGGCTCACCCTGGGAGCCGGCGAGCGTGCCCGCGACTGGACGTTTGTTCGCCGGACGGCGGCAGACCCCTGCTCGCAAGGCCGGCGGCGACAATCCGGTTGCGGAACTTCCAACGACACGCCTGGCCGGGACGTATGAGGCCCGTTACGCGCCCGACCAGCACCGGCGCGAATACTTCGTCGCCCAGTCCGACCGTGCCGAGTCCGACCTGACGCCGCTGGATCCGGCACAGGTTCGCAGCCTCGGAACAGAGCACGGCGTGCGGTTCGTCCCGCGTCAGCGCGACTATGAACAAGCGACCTGTGCGGAGCCGAACTGGTTCCAACCGTAGCGCTGGCTGCTGCTGGCGGTCCTCGCGGGCCCTCGTCCTGGAGACATTCATGACGCGCCGCCTGGCCCGCTCGCGGCCACATGGACGTCGAAGAAGCAGTGGCAGCGTGAGGCGGTCAAAGGTTTATTGCCGATTATCAATGGTTCAGAGTGGGGGGATTGCGGCGGCATTCCTACTGCCACGGACCCGTTAACCTAAATGGCTCCGCATCACCCCCGGAGGGGCAACAGATTGTAGCCACGGGTGGAGCCGACGAGGCCGCAGGCCGAGGAGCGGAACCCGTGGTTTTCGTCGATTCAATGTCACCGCCCCGGCAGGGGCGACAGAGGTTTCCTGTTGGAGTCTCTCAATGCCCGGCACGTACACACAGATACTGCTGCATGTCGTTCAGCACCAAGCAGCCGCCGTGCCTGGATTCGCCCTGACATAACAGAGCAACTCTATCCATATCTCGGCGGCATCGTACGCAATCACAGAGGGCGCGCTGCTTGCCATCGGTGGTGTGGAGGACCACGTGCATCTCTACATCCGCTGGCACACCGATGCGAAACTCTCGGATCTCCTGCGAGGGGTAAAGGCGGATTCTCCTCCAAATGGATCCACGACACCTTCCCCAAACTCCGGGCATTTGCCTGGCAGGAAGGATACGCCGCCTTTTCAGTCAGCAAGTCACAGGAAGGAATCGTAAGGAAGCATACGCCACACAGACCGCACATCAGCCGGAACCGGTCGAACTGTGGCGCTGGCTGCTGCTGGCGGTCCTCGCGGGCCTCGTCCTGGAGACATTCATGACGCGCCGCCTGGTTCGTCGCGGCCACATGGACGTCGAAGAAGCAGTGGCAGCGTGAGGCGGTCAAAGGTTTATTGCCGATTATCAATGGTTCAGGAGCGGGGGGGATTGCGGCGGCATTCGTCCCGCCCCATCAGGGCGATGTGATCCCCTCTCTTCCTTCGAGCACAGTGGCTCCTCAGCCGTCACAGACTGTCCCTTGACGAATTGCCGACTACGCCTCGCCTTCCGCTCCCCCTACAATCGTAAGGTACTCCGACGGCCTCCCGTCGTTGCGCGCACGGAACGCTCATGACCCTGCTGCATCCCGCACTCCTCCTCGGACTCGCGCTGGTTACGGTCCCGGTGATCGTGCACCTCTTGATGCGCCAGAAGCCGAAGAAGCTCGTATTCCCGGCGCTGCGGCTGCTACAGCAGCGCCGGAAGCAGAATTCGCGCCGAATGCGGCTGCGGCACATCTGGCTGCTCCTGCTGCGGATGCTGGCGATCGCGCTGCTCGTGTTTGCCATTACCCGCCCCACGCTGCCGGCCGCCAACTTCGGCCTCACTCTCCGCGAATGGATGACGCTGGCGTTCGTGATCGCCGCCGCCATCGGCATCTATTCGTTCCTGCTGAATCGCTGGAAACGCGCCCTGCCCCAATACGAGTATGCGGCTAAACGTTCCGCACTGCGCGGCTGGACGACCGGCGCCACGCTGCTGGCGCTGCTGCTGCTCGTCGGCTGGCCGTACCAGCGGCGCGTCGCGGGTGAAATGACGGCGCCGGCCCCTGACGCGCGGATCGACGTGCCGGTCGCCGCCGTCTGTCTGTTCGACACCTCGCTCAGCATGGGCTATCAGCAGGCCGGACTCACGCGTCTGGACGTGGCCCGGCAGATCGCCCGCGAGCATATCGGAGTGTTGCCCGATGGCAGCCGGATCGCCGTCGCCGATGACGCGTCCGACAACCCGGTCGTGTTTCAATCGACGATCGGCACAGCCCTCGATCGCATCGACGATCTGGAACTGCACGCGGCCACTCTGCCGCTGAACGATCGCCTGCGCACCGCGCTGCTGGCACAAGCCGAAGACCGGCGCCAGCAGTTGTCCGGCCAGTCCGAGGGGGCGGCCGCCGCACAACTCGACCGGTACGTGCGACGGGCCTATGTCTTCACTGACCTCGCCGCCAGCGCCTGGCGAACGGGCGGTTCCGGCCTCCTGACGCAGGAGTTGGAGAAGCTCGAAAACGTGCAGGTGTTCCTGATCGACGTCGGCGAACTGCAGCCACAAAACGTCGCCGTCACCGGCGTCTCGGTTTCACGACAGCGGATCTCAAAAGGGGGCAGCCTGCTCGTCGGCGCTACGATTGAATCAATCGGTCTGCCGCCGGAGGAGCGGATCGTCGAGTTGCGTATCGCCGACGGTACCCGTCCGATGGGTCTTTCCAAGCGGCCTGTGTCGCTGGAGTCGAAAGCCCCGCAGCACATCGAGTTCGATTTGATTCCGTCGCTGACGGGTCCGGTCGTGCAGGGTGAAGTGCGGCTGGTGTCCAGCGATCCGCTCGTGGCCGATGATGCGTTTTTTACCGTGGACGTCGGTCCCGCTCCGAAGGTCCTCGTTGTTGCGCCGACGAAGGCCCAGGCCCAGTTCTGGATGGATACACTCAATCCAGGGGAGGAGACGCGGTTTGAGACCCAGTTCCACGTGCCGGGGCGGCTGATCGATTTGCCGCTGGACGATTACGACGTGATTTGTCTCATCAATGTCCCTGCACCGAGCGACGATCAATGGCGCCGCCTCGGACGCTTCGTGGATGGCGGCGGCGGACTGGCGGTATTCCTAGGCGCCATCGACGACGAGTTGTCCGCGTTCTACTCCCGCCCGTCGGCGCTGTCGTTTCTGCCGGGCGAGCCGCTCGTCTACAAGCCGAAAGGCAATTGGCGGATGAAGCTCGATGCCCTTGACCATCCGCTGTTGCGCAAGGTCCGCGAGTATGCCGATCACGGTGCCAGAGGCGTCCTTGAGAACGAGTTCGAAATCTTCCGGTTCTGGAAGGTCCAGCCGACGGCCGATGCCTCCGTGCTCGCTACGTACACCGACGACGATCGCTCGCCGGCCCTGCTGACCCGCAACCACGGCAAGGGCCGTGTTGTGATGTTCACGACGGCGGTTGATGCCAAGCACTACACCAGCGAGTGGAACAATCTCACCAGCCTCGTGAGCTCCTGGGTCTGGATCGCCCTCGCGCATCCGCTGGTCGAGGATTTAGCGCGGATCAGCGATGTGACCTACACCGTCGAGGCCGGAGAAGCCGTCACAATTCCGCTGCCTGATGCCGAACCGGTCCTCCTGCGCCGTCCCAACCTCACCCAGACGCAGCGGACGCCCAAGCCCGGAAGCACAAACCTCATCATCGATGATGCCGAAGTTGTCGGCCACTACGGGCTCGCCCGGTCTGGCAACACTCCGCCGCTGGCCGGTTTCAGCGTCAATCCGCCTGCGGGGGAGAGCAATTTCACCCGACTCGAGACGCCGCAGCTCGACGAGCTGCTTGGCGCGGGGCATTACCAGGTCGCGCGCGACATCAACGAACTGCAGCAGAACGTCAATCTTGCTGCTCTCGGCAAAGAAGTGTTCCCGGTCTTGATGGTCCTCGTCCTGGTCGCCTTCTGTGGTGAGCATCTTGTGGCGAATCGGTTTTACGAGTCTGAAGAGAGGATTCAGGATTCGGGATTCGGGACTCAGGGAAGAACTGGCGTTGAGAGTCAGCACCGGGTAGGCGCGGAAAAAGCCGAAGCAACGGTTTAAGAACGGAAGATCCATCCAGGATTTCTGAATCCTGAATCCTGAATCCTGAATCCTGAATCCTCCCCCTGCTGTGACGACGCCGCAACTCATCGCCGATCCTGTCTGGCCCTGGCCGGTGACGATCGCGGCATCGCTGCTCGTCATTGGTCTGGTGCTGCTCACGTATCCGCCGCGCGTCCGGCATTTCCCTCCGTTCTGGCGGCGCCTGCTGCTCGGGCTGCGCCTCACCGCCGCGCTGGTCCTGATCTGGATGCTGCTGCGTCCCGCCGTACAGTTCGTGACGATCGACTCGCAATCGGCGCAGCTCGTCATATTGACCGACGTCAGCCGCAGCATGACCACGCCCGACGGCCCGGGCGCGATTACCCGCCGTGCCGCCGTCCTGAAAACGCTCGCGGACGTCCAGCCCCAACTGGCGAAGCTGGCCGAACAGCTCGAACTCCGGTTCATCGAATTCGATGACAGCCTCCATCCGGTCGATCAGCCGACGGCGGACGCCCCGGGGAATATGACATCGATCGGCAAGGCGCTGGACGACCTCCGCCGCGAGGACAGCGGCAAGCGGATCATCGGCGCCGTCCTGATGAGCGACGGCGCGCAGCGCGCCACGGGGGATGCCGACGTCGATCCGCGTGCCGCGGCCCGGCGGATCGCCGAACAGCGCGGCATCCACGTGCACACGGTCGTGTACGGATCGGCCGAACTGGCAACTGCAGGCGTTGACCTTGCAATTGAAGACGTCCTCGTCGCGCCGGACACCTTCGAGCGCAAATCGACCCCCGTCCAGTTGCAACTCGTCGTCCGCGGGGCGCCGGGTCGCAAACTCCGCGTCCGGCTCCTGCTCGAGGACCGCACCGGCAAGCAAACGGGCGAGTCCGGCAAGCTCGTCGAGTTGCCGATGACGTCCGAAGCCCGGACCGTCGCCGAGGTCGAGACCTCCGCTGCGTCGGCGGTGATCCCTGTCGCGCTGTCGTTCGTTGCCGAGCGTGCCGGCGAATACAAATTGGCCGTCGAAGCGGTCCCGCTCGACGGCGAGCTCAAAGTCAACAACAACCGCGTCGAGACGCTGGTCACCGTCCGCAAAGGGGGGCTCCGCGTTGCTTACTTCGACATCGTCCGCCCCGAGGCCAAGTTCCTGTGGCGATTGAACCAGACTTCGCAGATCCAGCTCGACTGGGTCCAGGTCCGTTCGGGTGAACGGCGCACCGACACGCGAATCAATCCCGAATTGTTCACTCCCGGCCGCTATGACGCCTACATCATCGGCGATGTTCCCGCGTCGGTGTTTTTTCAGGGTGGCGTGGATCTGCTTCCCAAGCTGGCCGACCGCGTCCGCGAGGGGGCCGGCCTCGCCATGATTGGCGGGCTCTCCAACTTCGAGTCTGGCGGTTACGGCACATCCGCCAAGATGCGCGAGTTGCTCCCGGTCGCCCTCCAGGGGCTGCCGGAATTGCCCCCCGGCAATGTGGATCCGGCGCGGCACTTCGACCGCTCGTTGCAAATGCTCCCCGCACCGGCCGGACTGCGCCACTATCTCATGCAGATCGCCCCGCGCGACAACGAACGCGCCTGGGCCGCTCTGCCCCCGCTGGGCGGCGCGACCAAGCTGGAAGAGAAGAGCAATACGATCATGGTTCTGGCGCAGACGCCGGACTCGATTCCTCTGATGTTCGGGGCCGACAACGGTCGCTCGCGCGTCCTCGCGTTCGCCGGCGACGATACCTTCCGCTGGTACATTCACGGCTTTCGGGAAGTGCACCAGCGGTTCTGGCAGCAGGTGATCCTGTGGTTGACCCATAAAGAGTTCGACACGGACGCTCCCGTCTGGCTGCGGATCGATCCCCGCAATTTCGCGCCGGGTGCGACGGCGCCGCTGCTGTTCGGCGCACGCGACGGGCAGAAGCAGCCCATTCCCGATGCAGACTTCAAAGTCGAAGTGCTCCGACCGGACGGCGAACGGAAAAGCGTGACGGTCGTGCACGGTGGCCCGGAGGCACTGGCCGAGTTCACCGACACGCAGAAGCCCGGCGACTACTGGGTGACGGTCTCTGCGACGCACAAGGGGGCGAACGTCGGCCTGCCGGCGATGGGCCGGTTCATTGTCGATGAGCGCGACCTCGAACTCGACAACCCCGCCGCCGACCCGGACCTGATGGCCGAGATCGCCGACATCACCGGCGCGTCCACGGTGCCGGCCGAACAATTGGGCTCGTTCCTGGAGGAGATGCTGAAGGCCGGGATCGCGTCAGAGATCACGCGGCAGTCGCAGATCAACCTGTGGGATAATTGGCCGGCGCTGGTGTTCTTTGTTCTGTTGATGACGACCGAATGGGTTCTGCGCAAACGCCGCGGGCTGGTGTGACGTAAGAGGTCGCGGGGGGCGAGGGCGGAGGGTCAAGGGGGAAAATGCGCCGCGTGGCACGTCCCTTCGCGCAAGTTGAAATTGACACCGCCATCCACACGCGTACCCCGAACGTTCTCCAGATCGCGAAGGGCGTGGCGAAGTCATGATCTCCGCGGGGTGGCACGTCCCTTCGCGCGAGCTGTTACGGACATTGCTTCGGCAAGAAAGTATCGAAGGTTCACCAAACCGCGAAGGGCGTGGCGAACGGACAATCACGCATGAAACATCGGCAGCGTTCGATCCATCTCGATCGGGACATCTGTGTATCCCAGATACCATTGCGCGCTCGACCAAACCCAGTTCTCGGGACGGTCGACCAATCCGCGTCGGACAGGATTGGCATGAATGTAGTCGATCATCGATTGCAGCGTCGCGAGTTGTTCGACGCTGCGATCGTAGCCACCTCCGGGCTGCCAAAACCGGCGACGAATGATTGTTCCTTCGGCGACTGTGATTCTCGGCAGCCATTCTGGCGCTGACTTCTCCAGCCAGTGAATGGCGCGTGAGGCGACGGCTTGTTTGACCGATCCCGCAAACCGACCGATCTCCGTACCCGTTCGCCTCGGCGCAACCAGCAAGTGCACGTGTTCCGGCATGAGCACGTAAGCCCAGACGTCCACATGCCACTTCCTTCTGGCCTTCTGCAAGGACTCAACGAACCATTTCCGGGTACGGTCGCGATTGAGGAACTGGTATCGCCGAAAGCACGAGAACGTCAGTTCGTGAGGGCCGCGCTCGTCGTCGGAACGGCGACGGCATTTGCGAACCATTGCGCGGCCGGTCGTTGGGTCGATCGTGTACATCGGCTGCTCATATGCTGATTGAAACGCGACGCCACGCCCTTCGCGTCAACTTGCCGTCGACACGCTGCAACTGCACGATTACCGTACATTAGTTCATATCTGGTCGGTAATCGGCGAAGGGCGTACAACGCATCTAAAGAGTGCGCCACCCCTTTGCTTATGCATTCAATTTGAACATTTCTGCCCCCGGCGCGTCGAGTATCATTTACGATGCATCTGGAGCGGGCTGGTGGCATCGGAGCGGGTTCACCGGATCCGCCAGCAAGAGCAGACAGGGCTTGAATTCCGCCGCGAGGAAGTCCACGCATGTCCGCCGTCGTCGGTGAATCTGCGACCGCCGGGTCGAAGAAGTACGTCAATTTTGACGAATACGTCGACTTTCAGGTGGACAAGACCCGGGCCGGCATCCGCAACACCGACTTGCTGTTCGCTGCCGTCACCGTCCTGCTGGCCGTTGTGTCATATCTGCTGGCGTTTGTCATCGCCGACCAGTGGCTGATTGACGGCGGCTTTTCGTACTGGCCGCGCGTTGGTCTCCTGGCCGGGGTCGCGGGTTTCGTCTGTGTCTGGACCACGACGAAGATCGTGCTGCCGTACTGGAAGCGCGTAACCTCGCTGTACGCGGCCCGCGAACTCGAACAGACGCAGCCCCAGCTCAAGAGCAGTCTCCTCACGCTGGTCGATCTGAAGAACGCCGGACGTCCGGTCGCCGCACATCCTCACCGCGATGGAGAAGCGTGCGGCCCAGGAAGCTCTACAGATCGACGTTGAACAGGCCGTCGATCGCCGGCCGCTGGATGCGGCTGGCGTACGCACCTTCGGCGTCGTCCTCGCGTTCTGCCTGTACACCGTCCTCAGTCCCAAGCCGGTCGGGCGTCGATCCTGCGGGCGCTGCTGCCGGTCGCCGACGTCGGCGTTGCCACGCGCACGCGGATCCTCAAGGTCGATCCCGGAGACGCTACGATCCTGGCACGCTCGCAGCCTCGACGTCGTCGTCGACCTCAGCGGTGAAATCCCTGGCCGAAGCCGCTGCTGCTGTACACGACGCGCGACGGCAGCCTGGTTGATGAGCCGGTGGTGCTCCGCGACACGGGCGACGGGCTGGAATCGTTCCGCGGCACGCTCAGCGGACCGAATTCAGCGCGGCCTGCTGCAGGATTTCAAGTACCGCGTCACGGCCGGAGACGCTGCCAGCGAGACGTATCACGTCAGCGTCCGGCAGGCTCCCTTCGCCACGGTCGAAACCGTCACTTATACGTATCCGACGTACATGGCGCTCGATCCCACGCAGACGGGCGGTGAGGGGATCGATGCCCGGGGAAGGACACAGGTCACGCCGTGTGCCGTCGCGAATATGCCGGTCGACACGGGCGCAACGCCGCGGCTGCACGATTCCGAAAACACTGCAATCCGGGGGATCGAACGCAAGCTCAAGCTCGTCGATGAGACACACATCGAAGGGACGTGGACACTGGAATTCAACCGCGACGGGAGCGCCCCGCGGTTCTACAGCATCGATCTGGTCACCTCTGAGGGCCAGCATGATCCGGTCCCGCAGGTCTACAGCCTGAACGTCCGCCGCGACCTTCCTCCGGAAATCAAGCTGCTGCACCCGTCCGGCGACGTCGAAGTCCCGCGAAACGTCGTGCTGCCGATCTCGTTCATCGCGCGCGATCCGGATTTCATGCTGCAGTCGGTCCGGATGCACTTCGAGAAGCGCGACACGCCGCTGCCCGGCAAGACGCGCCGCCTGTACGACGCTCCACCGGCCCGCTCGGAACTGAAGGGACAGAGTGAGATCGACCTCAGTCAGTTCCCGGACCTCAATCCCGGCGACGTCCTGACGTTCTGGCTGGAAGCCATCGACAACATGGCCCCGCTGGGGCCCAAATCCAGCAACTCGGCCGTCACGTCGAAGATCAATATCACGATCGCGAAGGAAGTCACCAAGGAGGAGGCTGAAAAGCGACAGGAGGAAGAGGCGGCCAAAGCCCAGGAGAAGCTGGACGAAGCCGAGTCGCAGCAGGCTGCCGCCGGGCAGGATTTGGGTGAACAGCCCGCCGATGCCGATTCCGGCGACGAATCCGGCCGCAAACCGGACAACGAAGAGTCCGGAACGCAACCACTCAGACGGGCGAAGATCAGCAGGCGAATCCATCCGAGCCGCGGGGACTGCGCAGAACCGTCCCGAACAGCAACCCGGCGAACCCGGCGATCAGAGTCAGTCCGGCAACAATCCCGGCGAGTCGAATCCTCAGACCCGCTGAGCGGCAGCCGGGGCAGAAACCGGAGAAGCAGCCCGGCGAATTCCAGAACGGCTCCGGAGACGCACCGACTGACAAGCCACAAAGCGCCCAGGGAGCAAACGGAAATCAGGCGAGCCAGAACTCGACGCAGTCGTCCAAGCCATCTCAGAGAGGTTCGCCGAATTCGCGGGAAGGGAGCGATTCCAGTCCGCAACAGCAAAGCAGCAAACCGCAGCCCGGCCACGAAGCCAGTGACGACGAAGCGCTCGCCAAGTTTGTCGAGCGATACAAGGACGACATTCAGCGTCAGCGCGAGCAGGAGCGGAATTCCAACCAGGAGAATCACCAGAACGGTGACCCCAACGGTGATCCGAAATCGGGCGGCGACCGGCAATCGGGAAACAAGCCGCAGCAGTCACCGAACGAGTCGCAGGACCATCAGAACGAATCGGACCGCGAATCCACCGGCAATCCGAACTCTCCGCAGGACGATTCACGCAGCAACACGACGACTGGTCGGAAACGCGCAGACCGCAAGCCAAATGAGCCCGGCGACAAGTCGTCCGGCGGCAGCGATGACAAGACAGGTGACCGCGACAACAAGGACGGCAACAAGCCGTCCGACCGTCAGAACACTGGGCGCAAGCCGAGCAAACAGCCGGAGAAAAACGAAGGCGCTAAGGGGGGATCGAAAGGCGAGCAGCCGCAGAATGATCCGCGGGCGAATCAGGATCCCCGCCTCGAGCAGCAGGATTCGGGGCAGCGCAGCCCGCAGGAGCAGGGGAAGGCCGATACCGACGAGGCTTAATTCGCAGCGATCCTCAACGCCGATGACCGGCGACAGCGCCGCGAATCCGCAAAACGATCCGTCAGAACCGAGCGCCGAAGAGAGTTCGTCGAACGCGAACTCGTCGCCGAGCGACAAGTCGGACGGCAACTCGTCGGACCAGAAACCGGCCGGCGAGAATTCCTCCGGCGGCAGCAGCAAGCCGAGCAAACCGGACAAGACGGGGATCAACAATCCGAATCCTTCGAGCGAGAACTCTCGGCGTCGGCACCAATGAAAACGAGGGCGCCAAAGCAGGATTCCGCGCAGACCGGCGATCAGCCGGCGGGCGCGGACGATTCCAATCCGGGCGAGGGCAAAAAGGACGGCCAGCGGTCCGATCAGCCGTCCCCCGGTGAGAACGGCAGCAGCCAGCAGGCCAGCGACGGACAGCCCGGCGGCGATCAGCAGGGTGTCAAGGATCCAAGCTTCAGCGCCAGGCCTGAAGAGCCGCGACGGATAAGTCTGGCCAGTCGCAACCGGGACAGGGCAAGCCCGGCCGGCCAGAAGCCGGGACAATCACAACCCGGCGGCTCCCAAGCGGCGATTCCGGATCCCAGCCGTCACCAAGCGGCGGGGATTCGTCGAACTCCGGCGACACGTCGCAGTCGTCTGGCGATCAGAATTCTGGAGACCAGAAGTCGGGTGGTGATTCAAAGTCGGGTGGTGATTCGAAGTCGGGCGGCAAGCCATCCGGTTCCAAGCCCGAGGGAGGCGAAGGGGGCGACCCGACCGGTTCCGAAGCGGGTGGCGATCAAGGCAAGTCGGGCGACAAGTCCGACGGCAATTCCGGCGGTGGTGACAAAGCCGACGGCGAGAAGCCCCAGGGAGATCAGGCGGGTGGCGGCGGGAAGTCCGATGCCAACGCCGAGCAGGGGGCCAGCAGAGCGGCGGCGGCGATGCCAAGTCCGGCGGCAAGGACGGCAAGCAGCCAGGTGATCGCCAGCAGGGGGGCGACCAGAAAGGGGGCGACCAGAAGGGAGGCGGCAAACAAGGTGGCGACAAGCCGCAAGCCGGCGGCAAGGGCGAGGAGGAGGTAAAGGCGAACAATCCGAAGGTGGCGGCGGCGATTCGGGCGGCGGCGAATCGGGAGACAGCAGCAGCGGCAGCAGCTCGCAGCCCGGGAACAATCCGTCCAGCGGGCCGACAAAGCAGACACAACCCGGCGGCGGTCGATCCGGATCCGGAGGACGCGGCTCCGAAGGCGCGAGCGCCCCGGCGGCGGGCAGCGGCGAAGGCGGCCCTGAGGCCGGTCCTGCGGACGCGCCGAATCTCGCAGACAAAAAGCGGGCGACGGAACTGGTGCTAAAGCGTCTCGAGGATGAGCTCAGCCGCGGTGATCTGTCGCCTGAACTTCTCCGCGACCTCGGCTGGACTGAAGAAAACCTGCACGACTTCATGGAGCGGCTCGACCGTCGTCTGTCGGACACCGGCGAGGACCAGTCCCCTGAGGCGCAGGCCCGCCGCCGGCAGTTCACCGAAATCCTGCAAGGGATCGACTACTCGCCGGAGTGCTGCCAGAAGTCGGCCGAGGCCCGCGACCGCCCGGTCGAAGCCGGTTCCGCCGTGGCTCCGCGCCGCACGGCTCCGGCCGAGTTCCGCGAACTCGAACGCTCGCTTAACCAGAGGAAATCCCGCGAGACGAAGGCGAAGTAGCGGGACTACAACCGCGAATTTCGCGAAAGAAGCGAAAGGTCTTGGCAGCGGGACCGTTCTGTGGGCTGTAAGAGAACGAACCTTCCAGCCGACGTCGTCAGTCACTGCATTTCGTTCTTTTCGCCTCTTTCGCGGTTATCCTTTCTGAACTACTTCGGCTTCACGTTCACGCGGCCTTTCAGGATCTTGATTTCCTTGTTTCGACGGTCGCCCGCGCCGGTCGGGATGCCTTCGATCTTCTTCACGGTGGCGAGGGCTCTCTGCGTCGGCCGTCTTGCCGAAGGCCGTGTACTGGCGGTCCAAATGCGGCGCCCGGTCGAAGCAGATGAAGAACTGCGACCCGGCTGAGTTCGGATCGCTGGTCCGTGCCATCGACAGTACGCCGGCTTCGTGGATCTTCGAGTTGAACTCGGCCTTGATCGTGTAGCCGGGGCCGCCGGTGCCGGTCCCCTGCGGGCAGCCGGCCTGCATCATGAACCCAGGAATGACGCGATGGGAGACGATCCCGTCGTAATAGCCGATCTTCGTCAGACCGATGATGTTTTTGCAGTGTCCGGGGGCGACGTCCGGCCACAGGTCGAGGCGGATCGGTCCCTGGTTGGTCTCGAACTCAATCTGGTAGTTGTTCTTGGTGAAATCGACGTCACTGGCGGCCTTGTCGACTTCCGCTTTCCGATTGGCAGACACGGGTGGTTCCTCGTGGTGGGGAGTGAGTGTGTGGTGGTATGGTAGGCAACTAGCAATCGGTGAACAATCAGTGGCTGCCGTGTTTAGTGGCTTGGTCGTTTGGTGTATGGTCGTCGGCGCCAGGGACCAAACAACCAAACACGAAACGACAAAACAACCACACTCCACATGTCATGCTCGAACAGCTCCGCCGCCTCGCTGAATTGACCTGCCTCGACGCCCCTGTCGGCTTCGAGGAACCGGTCCTGGTGCCAGGCGTGGCCGCGGCCCTGAAGCCGCTGAAGTGCCGAAGTGATCGGTGACAAGCGCGGCAACGTCTACGGCCGGTTGCCGGGACGCGATCCCAACGCGCTGGTGATGGTCACGGCCCACGCCGACGAGATCGGCTTCATGGTGACTGCGGTCCGGGTCGGATGGCTTCAGGTTTACCAAGCCTTCGGCCACCCGACCGACATGGTCCTGCCGACAGCGGGTACGCGTGCCGGGCGCGCGAGCCACTGAAGGGGTCATCGGCGTGAAGCCCGGCCATATCCTCCTCGCCGGACGAGCGCGTCGCGCGCCGGCGGTCGAAGAAATGTACATCGACGTCGGTGCAACAAGCGCCGCTGAAGCCGCCAAATGGGGCATCGAGCCCGGCACGCCGGCGGTGTTCGTCGGTGAACTGACGGCGACGAAAGACCCTGCGAAAGTGTTCGGCAAGTGCGTCGATAACCGCGCGGGCGTCCTGTGCGTCCTGGAATCCGCAGTGCGGTTGGCAGCGGACCGTCCGGCGTGCAGCGTGGCGTTCGTGATCGTCGTTGAAGAGGAAGTCGGCCTGCGCGGTGCCGAAGTCGCCGCGCGGAGAATTCAGCCCGACGTCGTCCTGGCGATTGACACGGTCCCCTCGGGTGGCACCCCCGACCTTCCTCCCGCGCCCTCCCGACGATCGCCGGTCCTCCTGAAGGTCCGCGAAACCAAAGGGCCTCCACGCACGGTCCGCCGCGCCCTCGTCCGCGATACAGCAGCTGCGCGCGAATACCCGTGCAGTTGATCGTCGACACCGCCGGCATCACCGACGCGACCAGTGCCCGCGCAAGGCCTGGGCGACGTGGCGGCGATGGTCCTGGGCCCTCGCGCCGGTACTGCACTCCGCCGTCGAGTTGTGCGACCTGAACGACGTGCAGGCCCTGATCGACCTGACTGTCGCGACCGTTCGGCGAATCACGGACCGCGCTCAACTGCAGCGTATTCGCTTGTGATTCCAGAATGTTCCCGCACCTTCCTTGATCCTCACCGTCGTCAGTCTGGCCCCTCCTACCGCGTCGATACATCCTCGATTCGACCAGAGACGCCAGCCCGGGAGCGAGTTCATGGCCGATGACCGCAGTCGCGAACTGTTCAATAAAGCGGAAGCCGGTCCCCTCGGCAGCAATCCGCCCCTCGGCCCTGAAAAGAAGCCGATCGGCCGCCGCCGACCAAGGCGATCACCCCGATCCTGCTGAAGAAGCCTGACGGCCCCACGCCACCGGCCAAGGCCGGTTTCGCCGCTCGCCATCTGCCCGGGGGCCGACGAGCAGAAAGCCCTCGCCGTTAAAGTGCCGCAGCGGACGCCCGGCCGGCTCGCGTCGCTCGACGCCTACCGCGGATTCATCATGCCGATGCTGGCGGCCGGCGGATTCGGCATTTCGCAGTTCGCGTCGATCGACGCTGCCAGCCCGGTCTGGCAGATCGTCAACCGCGACGTCTGGCAGCGGATTGGTCTACTCAATCATCCGGAGTGGCGGAGCAATTTCCTGCCGACGTTCCTCGAATCGGCCGCGGCCCCTGATCCGCCGCGGCCATCGGCGACCGGCGGTGATTCAGAGACGCCCGCTGCCGCCGTCGGTGATGCAGAGACACCCGCGGCCCCCGGCCGCAAACAGAGTTGCTGAATTTCGGCGTGTCTTTCTGGGATCTGATCCAGCCCGCCTTCATGTTCATGGTGGGCGTCGCCATGCCCCTGTCGAACGCGCGGCGGTGGTCCGAAGGGCAGTCTTCGGCCGGCGGCTGGGCCACGCCTTCTGGCGGGCCATCGCGCTCACGTTGCTGGGCGTGTTCCCCGTACTGCAGGGGAGCCAGCGGACCAACTGGATCTTCCCCAACGTACCGGGCGTAGATCGGCCTGGGTTACTTTTTCGCGTATCTGCCGTTGCCGCTGCGCTCGTGGGTGCAGATCGGCGCGCTGGTCGTGATTCTCGGCGGTTACTGGGGGCTGTTCAAAATGGAGCCGCCGCCGCCGGCTGATTACGACTACGCCAAAGTCAATGCCAGTGCCGAGCGGGGCGAGATATACGAAGGAAAATTCGCTCCCTGGTCGAAGAACGCGAACTTCGCTCACAATTTCGATCTGCGGTTCCTCAACATGCTGCGGACGCTGTCCCCGGATGATATGAAGAAGCACAAGATTCCGATGGATGCGACGAGTTGGGCGCCCGAGCCGGTGCGGAAAATATTTTTCCAGAACAGTGAACCATTCCCGTTCAACGGCGGCGGATACCAGACGCTGAACTTCATCCCGTCGATCGGCACCACGCTGCTGGGCATTTTGTGCGGGCAATTGCTGCTGTCGTCCGCCGGCAAAGGCCGCAAGCTGCTGCTGCTGCTCGGAGGAGGAGCAATCTGCCTGGCACTCGGGCTCGTCGCCGGCGAGTACGCCTGCCCGATCGTCAAACGCATCTGGACGCCGTCGTGGGTGCTGTTCAGCGGCGGTTACGTGATCTGGATGCTGGCGCTGTTCTACTTCCTGTTCGACGTGCTGCCACTGAAGGTGCTGGCATTTCCGCTGGCGGTGCTGGGAACAAACTCACTCGCCGTCTACCTGATGGGCGAGATGCTCCGCGGCTGGACGCGGGAGAAGGTCGTGAAGATTCACTTCACCGGCCTGCTGGAGACGATCTTCGGCCCCGAGCGATTGCAGGACAACATGTTCGGCCCGATTATCTTCGCGACGGCGACAGTGCTGGTGTTCTGGGTGGTGGCGCTGTGGATGTACCAGCGGAAGATTTTTGTGAGGCTTTGAGCGAGGGAACAGGGACTGGCGAATAGTCGAGTAGGGCCGGCTGTGCCGGGCCGCAAATGATTTACTTCCAGAACGACAACCACGGAGCTCGCTCGAATTCTTCGGCGGTCAGTTTCTCATCGGGGGAGTCTTCATCAAGTCGACTCCCGAAGAACCGCCGGGAGAGCGCGAAAACAAAGTTCTCGCCGACCTGGTCGTCCACGTATTCGTCTGCTTCGCCGCGTGGATCGCGAAGAATGAAAACCCGTTTGCCGTCTCGGATGATTGATTGCGCGAACAGTGGTTCTTCCTCGGGAAGCATCGTGCCCTCGTCGACAAAGACTCCGTAATCCAAGTCACCAATGCGGGCACGTATGAGTTGTCGCTTCTCATAAACGGCATAGCCGAACTGGTTGACGGCACTGTGCAGGATCAGGCACAGAATCCGGGCAGCAGGAAATGCGTTCAGCAGGCGAGCAGTTTGTTTTGATCCCGGATCAAAGTACTCCCCGACGCTCAGGAGGGGATGACCGCCCCTGGGGTGTTGGAAGAGCTTGGCCGGATCAACGGGAAATGAGATCACAGCCCCGTGCTCATAAGCACCAATACAGAGCCGCTTGGGATAAACCATGAAGCAGTTGTGCTGCTGCACAACTGGCCTGACCCGCCCCAGCCCGAGTTGTCGCGCGAGTTCAATTGCGCGCTTGGTGTCGTGCAGCGGCTCCGGCTCGAGACGGCCGTCCTCGCGATTCGTGATGAGGATGCAGTTTGCTTTCCATCCCATAAAGTTTGGCCCGCTCACTCCGGCGGCTTGTACAGCATCCGCCCGCACGCGCTGCAGAAGATCACGTTCCCGGCGTTGAGCCGCACCTTGTTCTGCGGCGTCACCTGCACCCGGCAATTGCCACAGATACCGCTTTCGCACGGCGCCATCGCCTCCGCGCCGTGGGCGTCGACCAGCCGGCGGTATTTCTCCGCCAGGTCGCCCGTCAGGCCGGACTCGGACTGCTTGATCTCCCCGCCCAGCGCCTCCGCCCGTGATTTCAGTCCCACGGAGTCCGCCACGAACTGGTCGGAAAACCGCTTGAGCTCGTCCTTCGCCTTCACGACCTTCTGCTCGGACTCCTTGATCTGCGCCTGGGCCTGATCAATCGAGTCCAGCAGTTCGAGAATTTCGTCCTGGAGGACGCTGTTGGCGACGGTGTCCGCCTCGATCTGCCCTTTGATGATGTCGAATTCGCGATTGCTGCTGCACGCGTTCAGCTTGCCGCGCAGGTCGTTGATCTTGGTCTCGTTGGTCTTGAGGTCGAGCGACTTGCGGTCATTGGACATCCGCTGCGTCTTGAGGTGCTCGCGCCGGGTGGCGACCTCGGCTTCGGCGGTCACGACGAGTTGTTCGCGGGCCTTGATCTGCCGCGGGCCGCGCGTGAGCTGTTCCTGGACCTCTTGCATCGCCAGATGCAGCCGATGCAGTTCAGCAAGATTCATCCCGGTGGATGACATTTCAGACTCCTGTTTGTTTTGCTGCCAAAGAATGGAACGCGGATGTACGCGGATTCCTTGGATTTTCGCAGATTAATGGAGACCAAAGACGTGGCACGAACACGTGCGAGCCGCGGGCATATCCGATGGCCGAACTCGATCCGTCCAATCTCCTTTCATCCGCGATCATCCGCGTTCCATTCGTCTGCTCATCGATGTGTGCGCGTAAAAAAAGCCGGTCCCGCAGGACCGGCGTGTGCGTGCGAGGCGAACGCTCAGCTCCCGGCGCCTGCCGTGAGCCGCTCCAGGAAGCCCTTGAGCTGCTTGCTGCGCACCGGATGCTGCAGCTTGCGGACGGCCTTGGCTTCGATCTGACGAACGCGTTCACGCGTCACCTTGAAAATCCGCCCGACTTCCTCGAGCGTGTAAGTATACCCGTCGCCGAGCCCATACCGCAGCTTGATAATTTCCCGCTCGCGGTACGTCAGCGTCTTCAGCACCTGGTCGATCTTGTCCTTGAGCATCTCCTGCGTTGCGGACGTGACCGGGTTGTCGGTGCTGGCATCCTCGATGAATTCGCCGAAGAAGCTATCGTCGCCTTCGCCGACCGGACGGTCCAAGCTTACCGGGTGGCGGGAGATTTTCAACACCCGCCCAAGCCATCGAGCGTGACACCTGACGCTTCCGCCAGTTCATCGACCGTCGGCTCGCGACCCAGCTCCTGCACCAGCCGCTTGCCGACGCGCGCAGCTTGGACATCGTCCTCGATCATGTGCACCGGGATGCGGATTTCGTCCGCGCCTGGTCGGCGATCGCGCGGGTGATCGCCTGCCGGATCCACCACGTGGCGTACGTTGAGAACTTGTAGCCGCGGCGATACTCGTACTTGTCGACCGCCCGCATCAGGCCGGTGTTCCCTTCCTGGATCAGGTCTAGGGAACGACAGCCCGCGATTGCGGTACTTCTTGGCGATCGACACGACGAGCCGCAGGTTGCCGCCGGAGAGATCGCGCATCGACTGCTCGTAAGCGGCGTAGCGTTCGCGGATGCGGCGGACCCGCTCGGCGAGGCTGCGCGGCGTTTCGAGCGTCAACATCATCAGATCATGCAACTCCTGCTGGAGGTTGGCGCGCTCCTCCTTATCACCGCGGTGTCGCTGCAAGTGGCGGATGCGCCGCTCCAATTCGTGCATGCGATAGGCGATCTGCTCCAGCGCTTCATCGGCGGTTGCAGCCGCTGCGTACGGAGGCTCATTTCCTCGAGCAGCGTGGCCAGCTTCTGCCCCGGCGGCGGCGGAGAGTCTCCTACGCGGAGTCGCGTCCTTCTTGGGCAGGTCCTCGTCGATCGTCTTGAGGAAGTCGGCCTTGTTCAGCGAGAGGAGGTGTTCGGCCGTCTTGAGGTTATGGGGCATCCGTCCGAGAATCTGCTCTTTCTCGAGCCCCTCGGTCAGCGACACCTTGATCGTGCGGTCAAACGGCAGTTCTCCGGAATTGACCTGCTGCAACAGGTCCAGCGATGCGCGGGCAGCGAAGTCGCTCTGCAACAGTTGCCGGCGGAACCGGCGGCGCGTGACTTCGATCGTCTTGGCGAGGGCGATTTCCTGCTCGCGCGTGAGCAGGGGGATTTCGCCCATCTGGGTGAGATAGATGCGGATCGGATCGTCAATTCGCCGTGTCGCCTCGGCCTCGGACAGCGCTTTCGGCTTGGAAACGCGCGGCTGGCGGCGTTTGCCGCTGGTGTCGACAGCGGGCGCCGGCTTGTTTTCGTTCCGCAGCTCGAGCCCGACCTCTTCGAGGCACTCGAGCAGCTTATCGAGCTTTTCCGGGCTGACCGCCTCGTCAGGAAGGTAGTCGTTCACCTGCGTGAACGTGAGGTAGCCCTGCTTCTGGCCCAGCTCGATCAGGACCTTCAGTTGTTCGTCAAGTTGATGCACGACAGGTGTCCTCTGGGAGGGCAGGATTCAGGATTCAGGATTCGGGATCGAGGGCACGACCATCGGCGTGCACCCGCTCCACTTGGCCCTGGCCCCTAACCCCTCACCCCTTTCGTTGTGGCTCGTCTTTGATGAAACTGCGTCAACTGCCGAAGCTTCGCTTCGGCAGCCTCATCGATACGATGCGCTCCGTCGCCCTGTGCGGACAGCTCCACGGCAATCCGCCCTTGCGACTGCTCTTCGCGGCGCCACGCCAATTGGTCGATCGACCGCCGCAGAAACAGAGGACAGCCGTCGGTCCCCGCGGTGCTTTCGCGGAGCCGGGATCCCACGTCTTTCTCTCGCGCCTGCTCGTCGATCCACACGGCGAGACGCTTCAACTCTCCATTCTCCGTCGCGCTGAGTATGCGCTCGAAGGACGGACTGTTGGATTCACTGGTCAGTTCAAAGCACAGCCGCAGCAATTCCTTCAGCCGCGGGTGGCAAATGTCGTCGAGTGCGACGCCGGCCTTCGCAAACGCAGCGTGCTCCGGCGCGGTGAACAGAATCTCAAGCAGATTGCATTCGAGCTTGTCGTCGAGCGACATCGGTCCCCGCACCAGTCGATCGACGTCTGGATCCGTGGTGCGCTCGGGACCGGGCGTGCGTCGCGCGCCGGCCGACTTGTCACGGATCGCCTGCAACCGTTCGCGGACCTGGTGTTCGGCGAATCGCAGACGCGACGACAATTGCCCGATCAGCGCACCCGAACGGATGCTGTCGTTGATGTTGGGCGCGGCGGCCAATAGCGTCAGCATTTCGTCCAGCACACGTTGCCGCTGATCGAGCGTGTCGAGCTTGTGCCGCTCGCGGGCCACGGCGAATTTGTACTCCCAGACCTCGGGCGCTGCGGCCGCCAGTTCGCGGAATTTTTCGATCGAATGCTCCGCCAGGAATTCCGGCGGGTCCTGATTGTTGGGCAGCGTCAAAATCCGCAGGTCGACTTCCTGGGCCAGGAACCGGGCCAGCGCCTTGTCGGCCGCGTCGCGGCCGGCTTTGTCGCCGTCATACACGAGCACCACGTTGCGGGCGAAGCGCTTGATCGTGGTCACGTGGTCGTCAGTCAGTGCCGTGCCGCAGGTGGCGACGACGTTCTCGATTCCGGCCTGATGCAGGGCGATGCAGTCGGTATAGCCCTCGGTCACGATGGCCGTGTTCGCCTTCTTGATTGCTTCGCGGGCGAAATTCAGTCCGAACAACACGCGGCTCTTGTGGTAAACCGCGCTCTCGGAACCGTTCCAGTACTTGCCGCCGCTGGCGTCGTCGCCGGGCAGCACCCGGCCGCCAAAGCTGACGGGTTGCCCCCGTTCATTAAAGATCGGGAACAGGACACGACCCCTGAAGAAGTCCCCGTAGCCGCCGTTGCGCTGTTCCGTGACCAGTCGTGCCGCCGACAGCACCTGCGGCGAGAACCTTCCGCGAGCCCGGTTCAGCAGCCAGTCCCAACTGTTCGGGCTGAATCCCAGCTTGAACTTGCGGATCGTTGCGTCCGAAAACCCGCGCGACTCACGCACATAATTGCGGGCCGTTTCGGCGAACGGGGCTTCCAGCAGCGTGCGATGGAATTCTCCCAGGGCCCACTGCAGCGCATCGTACAGCGAGGTCTTGCCGTCGGCAGGTGCATCGCTGCCGCTGCGACGGTGGCGGGGAATTTCGACATTCGCCCGCCGGGCCAGGATTTCGAGTGCTTCCCGAAACTCGACCCGTTCCTGCTCCATCACCCAGGTAAAGCAATCGCCGCCGCTGTTGCAGGCCCAGCAGCGATAAGTCTGGCGATCGGGGTACACGCGCAGAGACGGATCGTGGTCTTCGTGGAACGGACAGAGTCCGACGAACTCGCGGCCGCCGCCGCGGCTGGCAAGCGTAATGGATTCGCCGACCAGCGCCACCAGGTCGGTGCGGGTGCGCACGGTCTCTTTGAACTCGTTCGACAGCTGGTCCGGCACGTCCGCTCCCGCTCCCGAAGG
Source organism: Planctomycetaceae bacterium (assembly GCA_046349775.1). Taxonomy (GTDB): domain Bacteria; phylum Planctomycetota; class Planctomycetia; order Planctomycetales; family Planctomycetaceae; genus JAEUIG01. Next base: position 53,877 of record JAXMBS010000012.1, read on the forward strand.
CTCAGCGTTCTCTGCAGACCGAGTCCTGGCGGACCCGCAACGTCCGCAGAACCGGCCGTATCAGACGCAACGATGCGACTTGCCTGGTTGGCACGTCGCACCGACCGATCATCAAGTCACCGGCAGGCTTGGTTTGCCGGGCCGCCCACATCCAGCGGCTGAAGCGAAGCGCTCTGCGCCACCACGCAATTCTACTTGACGGGCGACAACGGTCAAGAAAACCGGGGGCATCGCCAGCCAACCGGCGGATGGCGCAAGTGCACAATCCACCGAAACTTGCTGCCTTGCGCGGGCGGAAGAGGTTTACTCGTTGACAAGGAGAACCGCTGCCGCACAGTCGACGCAACCGTCACGATGGTTGATGGCGGACTGTCGGTCGCCGACGGCGAAAGGGCACAATCAGCAGTTTTGCGCCGGTCGCCGGTTGCCCTTGCGACGGTGCTAGTCCGGCTTTTACGATGCGGCCGGTGTTACTGGAATCGATGCTGTTCCGGCCCGCATCGCAGTGCGGGGGGCCGCCGGCTGAACTTGGGCGCTCATTCAGGCCGCGCCACACGATCGCCGCAGACGAACAGGCTCAGTCGGCACCGCTGCGCTCGTCGATCGTCACACAGGAGTTGTTGCCATGAAAGCTGCCGTCCTGACCGGGGGTGGAGATTGCCCGGGCCTCAATGCCGTCATTCGGGCCGTCGTGCGGACAATCCATAACGCCGGCGGCGAAACGATTGGACTGCTGGAAGGCTGGCGCGGCGCGATCGAAGGGAACTTCGTGCCGCTCAACGCGATGGAGACCGACGAGATCCTGCCCCGCGGCGGCACGATCCTGGGCTCGTCCCGCACCAATCCGTTCAAGAATCCCGATGATCCGACGCCTGTCCAGAAGATCGCCGACACGTACAAACGACTCGGACTGGATGCCCTGATCGCCATCGGCGGCGACGACACTCTGGGAGTGGCCAGCAAGCTGTTCGAGCGACACGGCCTAGGCACGATCGGCGTCCCCAAGACGATCGACAACGACCTCAGCAGCACGGATTTCACGTTTGGATTCGACACCTGCCTGAACACGGTCATGGACGCCGTCGACAAGCTGCGGACGACGGCGGAGTCGCATCGACGCGTAATGGTGGTCGAGTGCATGGGCCGGCATGCCGGCTGGATCACGTGCTTCGCCGGCATAGCCTGTGCGGCGGATGCGATCCTCGTTCCAGAGCACGAAGCGGATCTGGATTCGGTGTGCGAACTGCTCAAACGCCGCCGGGACGCCGGCAAGCCGTACGGCATCGTCATGGTTAGCGAAGGGGCCAAGCTCAAAGGGGGAGCCCTCGTGACCAAAGGCGCCAAGCTCGACCAGTTCGGCCACGCGATGCTGGGGGGCATTGGCGCCCATGTGGCCAAGACGATTGAAGAACGCACCGGCATCGAGACCCGCGACGTCACGCTCGGCCACCTGCAGCGCGGCGGCTCCCCCAGCGCGTACGACCGGGTACTGGCGACGCGGCTGGGGATTCACGCCGCCCGGCTGGCGCTGCAGAAGAACTTCGGCAAGATGGTCGCGCTCCGCGGCCTGCACATCGTCGCCGTCCCGCTGGCCGAAGCCGTCGGCGAAATGCGCGAGCTGTATCCGGAGTTTATCGACGAGGCGAGCGAATTCCTGCGGTAGTTGGTTGTCGGTGATCGGTTGTCGGCTGGGAATCGAACACCTCACGCGCGATCATGTTCAGCGAGATCGTTTGAGCAGCTCGACCAGACCTAACTTGCCATTCCGACGAGCCACGTCGATCGGCCGGTTGCCGTCGTCATCGCGACAGGTCAGGTCAGCGCCGTGCGCGATCAGCAGTTCAAGCGTTCGCGGACCGGTGTTTCGCTCTGCCGCAAAGTGTGCCGCCGTACGTCCCCCCGGACCGCGTCGGTTCACGTCTGCACCACGTTTGATCAGCCAGGCCACCGTCCGGTGCGCCGCCTGGTGGGCAAACGTCTGCAGCAGCGTAAACTCGCCAGACACCCTGCCGTCCACCGCAATGCCCGCCGCCAGCAGCGATTCGGCAATATCGAACGCCGGCGACGCATGCCGCTGATAGTGTCCCAGTGCAGCGAACAGGTCTCGCTCCGATGCAATTGCGCCATGATTCAACAGAGTGTCGACGAGGACGACATTTCCTGAACTCCAGCAGGCGCAAGTCAGCGGAGTCGCGTCCTCCAGATCGCGGTACCGCGCCCTGGCATTGACGTCCGCCCCGTGCGCCAGCAACTGCTCCGCAACGTTCAACTGGGACTTTGTTCCATTCGGGCGGACACGAGCCGGATACGCAGCGCACGCCACGTGCAGCGGAGTGACCGCAACGCATCCGGGTTCCATATTGGCTGTGCGCCGTGCGTCCTGCGCGAAGCGCCGCAGCCGACGCTTGAGATGAGCCGCTTCTGCCATCGCGGCCATCGTGAAGATGTTGCGGCTCACGCCGCTCTGCATTACGAATTCCGCGACTTCAAAGTGTCCGCCCCGCATCGTCTCGCAGATCCACGACCAGTCCGGCTGTGTTCCCCGGCAAATCCAGTCGCGAACGAAATCCAGGTCCCCTGCGCGGAGTGCCGCTCCGACTGTGCCGGCCGTCACACGCTTGTTGCCACAGCGTTCTCGCTCTCGTCGCCGCATTCACACATGCCCGGCATGTGCTGTTCAGCCCGTCGGGCGACCTGGCCGACTGATTAAAAGCAGCGCCGGACTGCAGCTTGCAGCAGACACGGCAGCGTTTTCTCTCGATCATCGCTCGTGTTTCGGCTGAACCAGCCCGCCGAGGGTGCGTCCGATCGCTGCGCATGGTGGTACGATCCCTGCGGCGATGACGAACTTGAAGAACAGGTAGTAGCAACCCGACGCCAGCAGCGTCAATCCGACGCCGGCCGCTATGCCCAGCAGCAGTCCGAGCCAGTCGAAAACGCGATACGCGGCCAGCTTCTGGTAACGAACCCGGTGGATCGACGCAGCGAGGCCGACGATCAGGCGATCTGCCGACGACATCGGAACAGCACAGCAGGCGCTCCCCAGCCGAAAATACCATGGTCCCGCCGGTGAACGGTCAGGCACCGTGAACACCAGCAGCGACGGCTGCGCCGAGCATGACGCACGTTGACCGTCAGCGATCCCTTTTGTGCGGCGAGAGTGTATGCGCCGGCGACGTTCGATGCCGTTTTCTGGCCGAAAGCGGTCGCTCGCGTTGAATGAGACAGGATGGTAGCCGATCGCGATATCTCTCGTTGATCTTGGGGGCAGCCGGTTCAACGGCGTCGCGGCGCCAGTCGACCAACGTGATTTTTGCGCAATCCAGAAAAAACGGGGTATGGATCGTTTGACGGTCAGTAACCTGGCCGCTAGATTGTCGCTCAATGTGGGGAATCAACCCAATTCGATCTTTTTCAAATCAACTCTGTGGGATTTCAGCCCACGCCACGGACCTGGCAGTTCTTCGGTTCGGAACCGTAATCGTCTCCGCCGCCGATGCCTGCCACGCCTGAAACGTTCATCACCGGCGAAGTGAAGCGGACGCTCGACGAGCGGTTCCGCCTGACGCTGCCGCCGGAGATGGCCGACGCGGTCACGGACGAGACCGGCCAGACCATCGTCGCCAAAGAACGCTTCGGGTGCCTCAGCCTGTGGCGGGCGCAAGACTGGCAATCGCGTCTCGATGACGGGGTGGCCCTGATTCGGCAGAAGATTGCCGCTGGCCGGATGGAGCAGAAGTGGAACGACGTCCAGCGTCTGGGACGACTGCTGGCGACCCGTTCCATGACGACCAAATTGGCCAATCGTTCGCGGCTCCTGATTCCGGAGGGCTTCCGGGAGTTTCTCGGCGTGCCCGCCGGTCAGGATGTGATGGTGGTTGGCGCGGCGATCTGCGTGGAGGTCTGGAATCCGAACGCCTGGCTGGAGCAGCTCAAGCAGGACATGCCCCAGTTCGGTGAGATGTTCAAGGAACTCAGCGGTTGAGCGTGACGTACTTGCGGCGGGCGGTGAACCCGCCGCTCAGCAGCGCCCGGAGATCGGAGAGAAAAGCGACGAACTTACTCAGTACCCCTTCCCGATACCGAATGCCCACACATCGGTATCACCAAGGATGGCCGTCGGCAAGGAAGCCTACTTTTCTCTCCGATCCCCGGGCGCAGCAGCAGACATCGAAACAAGGACGTCATTGGGGCAGGGAAGCCACTTCTTACTCTAGAGGAGCAAACGAGCAGTGAATTAAAGGAGCAAAGGGATGGGACGCGATGGCTTTTTCCCTTTGTACCTCTGATCCTTGGCTCGTCGATCGTTTCAATTTCGGATCTCACACGTCGCCCACTGACCGAAGTTCTCTTCGACGTGGACGCGGAGCCAGGTGAGCGCTCGCCCGGCTTCTCCCAACTTCATCCGCAGTTGCGCTCCGATCCAGTGCGCCAGCAGCTCGGCGGTCGTCTGCGCAATCGGTAAGAGCCGGCAGTCCTCCCTGGGAAACACCCACCGCTTGTCGTCATAGCGCGCTTCGACTTCCCGCTCTCCTGCAGCGACCTTGATCTGCGGGTGATTGAGCGGCAGGAGCATCCGGTGGTCGAGGTCCGCCACGATCGCCTGCAGCGTATCCCGCAGCGCGATGAAGTCGAACACGTACCCGTTCTGGTCCAGCGGTCCGCACACATCGACGCACGTCCGCCAATTGTGCCCGTGGATTCGCTCGCAGATCTGGCCGGCGGGCGACTCGATCGTGATGAAATGCCCGGCGCTGAACACCAGGTGATCCTTCGTCACGCGGACGCGATAACTATTTGACGGCATCGTCTCACCTGACAATTCAAAGGAAATAAGAACAGGAGGTAACGGAGGATACAGAGGCCGCAGAGCGACGTGTCAGCACTGCGGCGTTTCGTATTCTTGGTGGTCTGGATTCGCGATTCCAATGCGGCAGGCGCAATGCCGGGAGGGCGAGGCTCCTGCCGAGCCGCTCGTGTTCATGCCTGTTGATGAACCACCAATTATGCGAACGGAATCCGACTTGGACCAAATCTCTGCCGAGGTCTGAAATCACATCAATCGAGGAATCTTGCCAGGAACGAGCAAGCGATACTTCAGCATTGCCTCAGTTTCCTTTCCGTGGCCTCTGTTTCCTCTTGTTCAATTTTTTTCCGTCGTCGGAGTGGGCGACCAGTTGCAGTCGCGTTGCGCCGCGAACAATGTTGCCGCCACCAAGTCGGCCGTCGTTCCCGGGTTGCGCCGATGACCATCACCGCGCAGCCAACAGTCCAGTTCTTTGCAGAGTTTTACGCCTCCCGCACTCTGCGGCCAGCCCGCCTTCAACACCGACCCGGCCCGAAGCGCCGATTCGTTTGCAATCGCGGTACCGCACTTCCGGGTGATCAGCGTATCCGGCAATGCCGCCATCAGCGACAGGTGCAGTCCGACGACCGCCATTGCTGCACTCCCGCAGCGCTCGGTCCACTTCAGCAGTTCGGGCAGGGCAAACTCAAGGACATCGCGAAGCCGCATATTGCGCCGCGATGCGGTCGCGTTCGGCCGCCATTCGCATGATGTCCACCAGGGGCCGCGTCGGCTCCTGCGAAAGGTCTTCCTCGGTCGAGGTTCCCATGCCGCCCGGCTGCGCACGTCGAATCGCACGATACACGAGACGCGAATCTCCGACTGTCGTGGCCGCCAGCACATCAACGATCCCGTGGCTCAGCGGACGATCCCGCGGCGCCGCGGCCAGCGGTGCGAGCAGCAAAATGACGCCCAGATTTGTATTCCGTCCCAACGCGTGCTGAGTGGCCTCGACGGCCGCCAGAATGGCGGCTGAGAATCCGCCGGCAGAGGGTCGGGCCAGGATCGGCGCAATGATCTCGGCCGACCGCAGGAAATCGTCCGCTGTCAGGTCTTCAAACGCAGCGTCCGGATGCACGTTCCCCGGCTTGGGCGCCAGCACCTCCAGCCGGCAGCTTGTGCGAATCCAGTCGGCGATGCGCAGCCAGTCTTCCAATTTTGAACCATCCTGCGATGATGCGCGAAACCGCAAGCGCGAATGAGATCGCGTCTTGCTTCGAACTTCGGATTTCCGACTATGCCTACCGTGGCCATCATCGGCGCCAGCACTGACCGCAGCAAGTTCGGCAACAAGTCGGTCCGCGCGCATCAAGCCGCCGGCTATCAGGTGTTCCCCGTGCACCCGAAGGAGACTGAAGTCGAAGGGCTGGTCTGCTATCCGTCGCTGGCGGACTTGCCGGTCAAGTCACTGGACCGCGTGAGCCTGTATCTGCCGCCGGCCGTTGCGGTCAAGGTTCTCGATGAAATCGCCGACGTCGAAACCGGCGAAGTCTGGCTCAACCCCGGTGTATCGGATGAGGCCGTCCGCACACGCGCTCAGAAACTCGGACTGAACGTCATCGAGGGTTGCAGCATTGTTGCCCTCGGGTTGTCGCCGTCGCAGTTTCCGTAGAGCGCACTTCGTGGCGGGACCGCGATCAGCACTTGTCCGAACGTCACGCACGGTCGAATTGCGGCTTTCGTCAGCAAGCGAACTGGGGGCCATTCGCTCCCTGACAGTCGCGGCTAGTAGTACGACTTACCGGTCGCCACCGCGCCAGCAGCACTTGGTCCCGGCGATCATGTCGTGCAGCCCGCGCTTTTGCGGCAGCGCCGCCAGCAGGTAACCCAAATTGAGGGTAATGATGCAAATGAACCGTCCCAGCACGCGCAGCGACGCCTGCTTTAGCGACAACTGCTTGTTGTTCACGTCGTTGATGATCAGCCCGAACGCGTCTTTGCCGATCGTCGTCCGGGTTGTCGTCGACTCCTGGACAGCAAAGTACATCCAGAACATATAACCGCTCCACAATAAACCGGTGAATGGCGCGAGGGCCGGCACAAACCACCATGTCAGGAACATCAGGGCGTTAACCGCCCACCCGACGAGCACCGCCTTCGGCTCCTTCACCACCAGAATGCTGGCAAACGGCCACAGAAAACGGTCGACCGTATATGCCAGGAACCGCACCCAGAACGTTGCCGGGGTGTTCGGCGGCAGGTAGTTCACAAGATCCAGCTTCTCGCGATTGTAGTGCCCCAGCAGGCCGTTGACGCGCATCATGAACACGGCCGGGAACGCCGCAACCAGCCAGATGGGCGTCAAGAACAGGAATCCCGCCGTGATCTTCAGCGGCGCCATGCACAACTGAAACACAAACTTTGTCGGATCGGGCTGCGAATCGCCGGTCAACTGCAGGAACCAGGTGGTGATCTTCAGGCACACGTCATGCACGTTCCCGCCGAGAAACGGATTGCCGCCGCCGTCCAACCCCATCAGCCAGATCAGCGGTGCCGCGACAACCAGCACCGGCAGCAAGGCCAGTAAGAACAGCACGCAGTAGAAGACTGCCGGACCGAAGTTTCTGGCCAGGATCTTCAGCATCTCCCAGCCGACAAACGCTTTGTACGTGTACTTCTGCGTCAGATGGACGGTTGCCAGCGGATAGAACAGCGGCACCAGCAGTATCGTGAAAACCAGCGGTCCGCCGCAGATGAACGGCCAGAACAGGAACCGCAGGCCCAGCGAGATGACGCTGAACATGTCGAAATTGATCCGCTCCAGGATCTTTTCGTCCTTGGTCATCGTGGACTCGATGACCTTGTAGGTCAGGAACCAGAACCAACCGAGGATGCCCAGCAACGTCAGCAGCGCCAGCATGCCCCAGAAGAACTTCGGAGGTGCCTTCGTTGAGTAAGAGACCATTCCCATGCAGCCATTCGACAGCACTGCCAGCACCGACATGTACCAGCCGGTGCGCAGCGCCATCCCCTTGTGTTCCCTCACAAACTGGATGCTGTCGCTGATCGACTTCGAGTAAAACAGGGCCGGGTCAGGCCCTTTGCGGGCGCGTTTTTTCGCTTCCCGGGCGTCCATCGCGCCCGTTTCCGTGTTCATCCCGCAACTGCGGCACACCGGATCGTCGCCCGTCATCTCCTCCGCGCAGAATGGGCAAATGCGCTCTTCGCCGCTTTCCGCATGGGACAGATCGAGTCCGGCCATGAACTCCGCCGTGTCCATCGTGGATGGTTGTTTGGCGGACTTTCCCGGCTTGGATGGCTTCGGTTGTCCGTCCTCCGCCGGTACTTTCAGCTTCTGGCCGCACTGCGGGCACTGAATCACCTTGCCGCGCGCCTTGTCCGGGGCGCTGAGCGTCTTGTCGCAGCCGCGGCAACGAATCTTCACCGGCATAACAGCCTGCTCCAATACTCGGCGGATTCCGCCTCATTGAGAATACTGCCTGCCACTGTACCATCTTCGGGACCAGTTGCACGCGTTCGTTGTTCGGGAGGGTGAGGCTCCCGCCGAGCCGCGCGTCAACAGAAAGTTCGTCCCGAATCGATCGTGCCGATGCGCTCTGCCCACGTGCTATTGCTGGCGACATTATTCGCCTTATCGATCGCATGGCTCGCGACAGCCGAACCGGAGAATCCGCCGGCGGCGTTCTCCCTGTGCGAGGATGGCCCGCTCCGCTGGCACAAAGGCAATATGCACACCCACTCCTACTGGAGCGACGGCGGGGATTTCCTCGAATCGATCGCGCTCTGGTATCGCGAGCACGGTTACGACTTTCTCGTCTTCACGGACCACAACGTCCTGGCCGATTCGGAGCGGTGGCTCGACATTGCCAAGGCGAAAAAGGGCCAGGCTTCGTATGACGGGCTGGTCGCGAAGTTCCCGGACTGGATCGACCGCCGCGAGACGGACGGCAATCTCGAAGTGCGGCTGCGGACGTTTCGCGAAGTCGCCGACCGGTTCAACGAGCCCGGCCAGTTCCTGCTCATCCAGGGGAAGATCACCGTGCGCCGACGCTCGTGCACCTCAATCATCCCAACTACACCTATGGCGTTACGGCCGAAGAATTGATGCGGGTCGTCGGAGAGAATTTCTTCGAGGTTTACAACGGTAGCCCGACTGTCGCTAACTGCGGCGATGTGCACCACGTGGACACCGATCACATCTGGGACGTCGTCCTCACGTTCCGGATCTCCAACCTCAAGCTGCCGCTGATGTACGGCCTCGCCTGCGACGACAGCCACGACTATCACGATCTCCCGAATCGGGAAGCCAATCCCGGCCGCGGCTGGGTTGAGGTCCTCGCCAGCGAGCTGACGCCGGAAGCACTTCTGGCGGCCCTGGAAACCGGCCGGTTCTATGCGTCGAGCGGCGTGCGGATCGCCGAAGTCTCAGCGAACTCGAGGTTCTGTCGGTCGTCGTCGCGGCGGAGCCCGGCGTGGAATACGCGATCGATTTCATCGGCACGCGCGCCCGGCTTCGACGCCGCCGCCAGGCGTGGTCGGCAATGACGGCCGGCCGATTCACGACACGCCGCTACAGCCACGATATCGGAGCCGTGCTCCGCTCTTCATTTCATGGAAACTCTGCCGAGTATCGTTTCACCGGCGATGAGCTGTACGTCCGCGCTCGCGTCACGTCGTCGCGGCCGCACCCGAATCCTCGGAGCGAAGGGAATTCGAGCGGGCCTGGTACCAACCGGTTCGCGGGCCGGCCGACGGTGGGTGACGCTTTCAATCCGCCCACGCATATGCAATTGTTCCACACGGGCTCGCGCAGCACGACCAGGTCCTGTTGGTTCTTTTCGTCAGTGGGATCGCCGGTCGCGGCGACATCAGCACTTCTGCGCTTCCGAGTTGGTTGCTGTGGAGCATTCTCGTGCCACGGTCTACCTCGCCGCAAACACCGGGATTCACAAGTTGGGTCGGCTATGGCAGATGCCGGACGGCGAATTGATGCTCAGCTTCACGCAGGCGACCGGGCCCATCGCCGGGCGGCGCTTTACCCGCAGCCTGTTCGCGACCGGCTGAATTGGCCTTGGGGGCCCAGAGAGTATGAGAATTATGACATGACCGGCCTGGACCCGGAACGTCGCGCGGTCAACCGACCGCGGCGCTTACGTGGCTGATGGTCAGCGCCCGATCCTTTTCGAACCTGCATGAACGGCGTCACCGGCGAGTCCAGGAACGGCAGCGCACCGGACGGAACGGTGTGCGGGGTCAATGGATTCTCACTGACGTACGCTCCGCAACGGCCGCGCGCAACGGATTTCTGGAGCGATCCAGCGACGGCACGCTGCTGGATGAACCGGACCGGTTCTGGTGCCGGCATGACTTGGCCGCGCGCCTGCGTGTGCTGCACGCGACGGTCGACTGGCGGCACTGCTGGGAGTGGTACGCATCCCACCCGACGGACTGACGCGGCACGAATTCAGTCGGCTGGTGGCGCCCCTGCTGCTGGTGTCGACGGACGGTGGACGTCACTGGAGCGAGCCGATTGACGTTGTCACCGCCGATCAGCGCGACGGCTGGACCGAAGAATTCGATGTTGCCGAACTGGAGAACGGCGATTTGCTGTGCGTCTTCCGTCGATCGTCCGACGCGCATCGCTGGCAGTCCGTGCTCAAAAAGAGCGGCGACCGATGGTTGGCCCAACCGGCGACCGTGTCAGTTCTGCCGCACAGCGGTCAGCCGGAATTGCTGGCCACGCAGGAGGGGCCGGTCCTGCACATTGCGACGACCGGAATCCACGCGACGACCGACGCCGGTGCAACCTGGTCGCAACTGTCCATTCCCGGCAGTGCCTATTACCCGCGTTCAGTGCAAGTGGCCGACGGGCAGGTGTTCGTGTTTGGGCACATCGGCGGCGATGACGCCTATGGCAAAGTCGATCAGTCGATCGTCATGGACCGGTTTCGGCTGGAGCGGAGATAACGCCGCGCATTGCACGCAATGGATCGTCAATCGTCGTGTCGATCACCATGGCGCAACGACATTCCGCGTCGTCGAGCGGCTCGGCCGAAGCCAGTTGCGCATGCAGGACCGCAAGGTCCGCTTCAGATGCGTCCCCGCGCCGGTGCGCGATGCGCAGCCGCAGGACTTCAGGCGGCGTCCGGAAGTCAAGAATGACAAACGCGACCGAAAGTCGAGCGGCGAGTTGCCGAAATTCCGTGCGCTGTGCTCGGCTGAGAAACGTCGCGTCGACAATGACACTCGTTCCGGCGGCGATGACAGACTCGACCAGTTCGGCCAGCCGGCGATACACGCGCTGTCGCGATTCCAGCGCGTACCGCTGCTCGATCGGAACGTCGGCCGCATTCCGCTGCCGCTCGACGTCCGATCGGATCCGTATCGCCCCCAGGGCTTCCAACAGCGGCTCCGTCAGCGTCGACTTCCCGCTGCCGGAAGGTCCGTGCGTGATGAACAGTGTCGGAGCAGAGGGCCGCGTCATCCGTTCCGCCAGAGCGAGATAGTTGTCAAGGTCGCGGGCCGCGGCCTGTTGTTGCGCGGGCTCAGTTGCCTGTCGACTCCGGATTGCAGCGACCTTGGCCCGCACCAGCGCGCGATACACGGAGTAGTACCGCCAGACCGCCAGCCCGGCGTAATCACCCGTCGTCTCCAGATACCGGTTCCGCACGCGGTGGGCAAAGTCCGCTCGCCCGAAATCCGCCAGGTCCATGCACAAGAACGCCAGATCGCTCAGGACATCGACCCAACGGAAGTTCTCATTGAATTCCACGCAATCGAACATCCGTACCTGATCGTCGAGGACCAGCAGATTGTTCGCATGCAGGTCGCCGTGACACTCGCGCACAAACCCATCGCGCTTGCGGAGGGCGAACATCGGTCGCAGTCGCTGGAACTCCGTTTCCGACCAGCGTCGCACTTCTGCGATTTGCCTGGACTCGTGCCCTGAAATCTGCAGCTGCCGAAAGTTCTCTTCGACCGGCGCCCACACGGCGTCCGCGGTCCCCCACGAGGAGTCCGGCCGGGCGACGGCCGCCCGCGCGTGGAAATCCGCGATCGCCATTGCCAGCGAATCGATGTGCCTCGTTGTGACGCTATTCGCACGCAGGCGACGGCTGAACAGCGCCTCGTCCGGGAACTGCTGCATCTTGACCGCGTACTCAAATGGCTCGCCATCGCCTGCGACGTGCGGAGTTTTCGACGTTCCCGTGATCGGAACGACCCCGAGGTACAGGTCCGGCGAATACCGGCGATTCAGCCGCAGTTCCTCCTCGCAGAAGAACTTTCGCTTCTCCAGCGTGGAAAAGTCGAGGAACCCCAGCGTGACCGGCTTCTTCACTTTGTACGCAAAGTCACCGGTGAGGATGATCCATGAAATATGGGTCTCTGTGACGCGGATGTCGGCCACCGGATGGTCATACGCGGCCGCAGACTGCAGCGCTGAGACCAGGCGACGAGCGTCTTCAGTCGCACGAGTCATTGATCACCCCACCGTCTGCCGCGCCATCATCTGTCACTCCTCCGCCGGCCATCCGTCAACTTGCCCCTGACACGAAAATACCGTGCGCCCCCCGACAGAGGTATGATACGCTGCGTTGGAGGTCGCCCCATGATCTGCATCACCATCGCTCCCGTCTCCCGCAAGCTGGCCAAGGCCGACCTGCTCAACGCGGCGCGCCTGGGGGACATCATCGAACTGCGGCTCGATCATCTTGCTAAGGAACCAGACGTCAAGGATCTGGTCTCGGCGGCCCCCAAGCCGGTTATCGTCTCGTGCCGCCGCAAGCAGGACGGCGGCGCGTGGGAGGACAGCGAAGACGCCCGGCTGTTGCTGCTGCGTCAGGCGATTGCCGCCGGCCCGGCCTACATCGAACTGGACCTCGACATTGCCCCGCGCATCCCCCGGTTCGGCAAGACCCAGCGGATCATCGCCTTCACCCGGCTCGATCAACCTGAAGACAACATCGACGAGGTCTTCAATCAGGCGGCCGCCCACCAGGCCGACGTGGTGAAGTTCACCTGGCCGACGCCGACGCTCGACGACGCCTGGCCCCTGCTCCGCGCCGTCAGCGGCAAGCGGCGACTGCCGGTCGTTGGCATCGGACTGGGCCGCGCCGATCTGACGGTCTCACTGCTTGGCCGCAAGTACGGGTCGCCGTGGATCTACGCGGCTCTGGAACGGGGCATGGAGAGTACCCGGGGCAGGGGACCGTGTTCGAATTGGACGAAACGTATCGCTGGCGCGAAATCGATCCGGACACGATCTTTGTAGCGATCGCCGGCTTTGGACCTGCGCAGGAGCTGACGACGAGGATCATGAACGCCGGCATGCAGCATCTCGGCATGAACGTCCGCTGCCTGCCCATCGAGGTGGGCGACGCACGCAAGCTTAAGCCGATCCTCGATGCACTCAAGATTCGTGCGCTGATCATTGCGAACCGGCTTAGCCATCAGTTGCTGCCGCTGGCGGACGCATTCCGCGACGACGCCGGCACGATCGACCTGCTGCGCAAGAAAAAGGACGACCTGTGGTACGGCAGCAGCGCGCTGACGCCCAGTGCCGTCGGTGCGCTTGCCGCGCGTTGCGGCTCAGCCGCCGGTGATGTGAGCCCGGCACTCGGAAACCGCACGATCCTGGTGCTCGGCGCCGGCGGTGCTGCAGCCGGCCTCATACGGTCTTGCTCAGCCCAGGGCGGAATCGTGAGCATCACGGCCCCGCGCGACGCCGATGCACAGGCACTGGCGACCGAGCTGAACTGCCGGTTTGTGCCTTTCCAGAATGTCTACGGCACGCTGACGGACGTGGTGTTGATTGCCGATCCCGCTCTCCAGTGCGGAGCGCTGCACGGACAACTGAATCCATCGCTGCTGAGGTCGGAGATGACCGTCCTGGATGCAAGCGATCCGCCAATCGAACATCCCCTGTTTGAAGAGGCCCGCGAGCGCCGTTGCGGATTGATCGATCCGACGGAGGTCTTTCTGGGTCAGATCACCCGGCAATTCCATTCCATCACCGGCAAGGACTTGCCGCCGGCGGCCGTGGAGCGCGGTCTGGCTGAAGACTGAGTCAGACGTACGGGAAGAGCGACGGCGAATACGAATCCCCGCGACGGCTGCGGTTCGTCCTGGAGTTGTCCGCCGTCGCCTCTCGAGTCGTCGCCGTGGGGGGCAAGGCCGGGATCAGGCTTGGCTCCGTACGCCGGCCGTTCTCGAGTGTCAGGCCGTAGGCGCGGTTTCGGCCGTGCCGCTTCGCCGTGTACAGGCAGTCGTCCGCCGCTTCCAGCAGTTCTTCGCACGTCAGATCCGTATGGACCGCAGCCACCGACGCTACGCCGAGCGACAGCGTCACCTGTGGCAGGGGAAACGCCGTCGGCAGCGGCAGCGATGCAACGGCATGCTGGATGCGGCTGACGGGAATCTGCACTTGATCGGGGACGCACTCGCAGCATAGGGCGACGAACTCGTCTCCGGCAAATCGCGCCACGAGGTCATATGACCGGACGCTGGTACAGATGGCACCGGCAATGAGATTGAGCACTGCGTCGCCGGCGGCGTGCCCTGACAGGTCATTGACCTGTTTGAAGTAATCGATGTCGATCAGCACGACGGACAGCGGTTTCTGGCTGCGGCGAGCGCGGGCCAGCTCGCATTCAAACGATCGCAAAAAAGTCGAGCGGGTGATGAGGCCTGTCACTCCGTCACGGGCGGCGCCCAGCAGGAACGGCTCGATCGACCGCCAGCTCAGCAGCACGTCGTCATCGGTCGTGACGGCCTGGAGCCGGCCCTGATGCAGATAGGCCGTGCAGTCCCAATTGGTGGACGATCCAGGCTGTCCGCTAGCCGGCTGGGATGGGGGAACAGAGGGCGTAATGACCGCCGCGAGAATCGACTCGATGGGACGCCTCGACCACTTGAGCCGTTCGACGCCGTCCGCCGCCGACATTCGCAACAGGAGTTCTTCGGTGGTGAGCACGCCGGCAAGCGAGCCGTCGTCGTGTACCACCAGAATATGCCCCGGGCCGTCAAAGCGGATGCGGTCGACGACTTGCTCCAACGTCATGCCGACCGGCACAACGTTGTCACATGACGTGCGCGGAGCCGTCAGGCTGAGGCTCGAGTGATGGACCTGCATCTGCATAGAAACCCGCAACAGGCCGGCACGGCGCAAATCACATCGCCGGGCCGGTATTTGGCTGTACCATAGGCTAGTCCGGGGAGTCGTTGACGCCCTGCCGACCGTTCGAGAATCGCCCTACGGCCGGTGCGGCGGGTTCAGAACACGACGAATAAGCGATGTGCGCCGTGCGGACGCGTCCTGTCGGTCGGTCCGGTGGCGCGGTTCGTTCGCCTGCGTCCGCCCTGCGTTTGACGCCGAAGTCCGCCGCCGGCTTGGCATTCCAGCGATTTCTTTGACAGCGGCCCCCTGTGAACTAGGTTTGCGGATGCCGGCCAGCGCTGCCGTTGCGCCGCGACTCGTCGCGGCGACCGACGGTCGTCGGGACGTCCTCATGGCGGTCGTCGTTCTGGCGGTTGAAATCCCCACTGCGAAAGCTCCCCGTCCGTGAAGGCCATCGGCGAATATGAAGCCGCGGCACTGTCGCTGCTCAGCGAAACGTTCGGCGTGCGGTTTCATCTCGGCACACAGACGGCCGACAGCGAGCCTTGGCGAGTTCCGACGCTGGAGCAGATCCCCGAGTGCTGCGCTGCCCTGGCGACGCTGGGCCCCCAGCGGACGCGCGCGCTAATCCCCACCGGAGATAGCCGACTGCTCGTGGCGGTGCCGCTGCCGAGCCCATCCGCCGCGCTGGCCGTAGGAATCTTCGACTCGTGCGATGAGCGACTGGCGGACCGACTGGCCGCCGGTGCCGAACAATTGCTCCGGCAACAGCGTGCGCTCGATCGCAAAGAGCGTGACTTGACCGACTGCCTCGAACAATTGACCTTCTCGCTGGAAGAACAGTCGTGGCTGCGATCGTTGTCCCACCAGATCGAAAGCAGCGCGCCGCGTCAGGATCTGCGGCAGATGGCCGCCGCGATTTTGCCGCGGCTCTGCATGCTGATCGGCGCCGAGGGGCTCGCGTACCTGCCGGCCGATCTGGCGGACCGACCCGGCACCGCGGCGGCGGACATCCGCTGGACGGGATCACGCACACTGGACGCCGCGCAATGCCGCAGGTTCCTGGCTGCGTATGGACTGCGGGCCGTTGAACGTGCGGTCGTCGCGCAGGACGACGACGCCCCGGAACTGTTTCGCCCCCTGGGACTGCAATCAATCATTCTCGTGTCCATCGCTCACCGCAATGGCGTCGGGGGGTGGTTACTGGCTGCGAATCGAGACGACGCCATCGTCCCGCTGCCTCGTGGCGACGAATACCACACCGCGGAGAGCAGTGATCGGGAGTTCGGCACGGTCGAGGCCGGACTGCTGGAAGCGACCGCAACGATGTTGTCGACGCAGGTGCGCACTGCCGATGCGCTGCAGCACCGCGAAGACCTGATCTTTCGACTGATGCGGACGATGAGCAGCGCGATTGACGCCCGCGATGCCTACACCCGCGGCCACAGCCAGCGTGTCGGGCGGTATGCGATGGAAATTGGGCGGCAACTGGCACTCGACCACAACACATGCCAGCAACTGTTTCTCACCGGACTGCTGCATGATCTGGGAAAGATCGGCGTGCCCGATCATGTGCTTCTGAAAGCGGGGCGCCTGTCGCCGGAAGAGTTCGACCTGATCAAGATGCACCCCGAGATCGGTCACAGGATCCTGCAACCCATTCCCGAACTGGCCTTCGCACTGCCGGGCGTGCTGCATCACCACGAGCGGATCGACGGCCGGGGATATCCGCACGGCCTGGTGGGCGACGATATTCCGCTGATGGCCCGCATCCTGGCAGCCGCCGATGCGTTCGATGCGATGACGAGCAGCCGCACCTACCGGGCCGCCATGTCGGATAGTCGCGCCCGCGAGATCCTCGGCGAGGGCGCCGGCACGCAATGGGACACCGATGTCGTCGCAGCTTTCCTCGCCGTTCCCAATCTCTCGGTCATTGCCGATTCCGGCGAATCCAGCACCGCCGAACTCATTCCGGTCAGCACTTCCATCTTCGACGATGAAGAGGATCCGCGAAAGTGGGAAAACCCGTCGATGTTTCTCGACGCATTGCTGCTGGAATCGACCGAGATCATGAGCTGACCCCTCCGCAACCGGTCGACCGTCCAACCGAGATGCTCTGCCGACCGGCAGCCGGCGGCGCCGTCCCGATCTTCAATGACTTTCCTGCACGCGCCTCTCAATGGGCTGCGCACTTGCCGCGATCGTCCTGTCGCCTAACAATGGCGGAGACTGCGACAGGAGCCGATCATGACACAGCAGACGGATTTGGAGACGGCAACTTTCGGCGGCGGATGTTTCTGGTGCACCGAGGCCGTCTTTCAGCAGCTCAAGGGCGTTAAGTCGGTTGTGTCCGGCTATAGCGGCGGAAGCGTTCCGAATCCGTCCTACGACCAGGTGTGCTCCAAGCGGACCGGTCATGCCGAGGTGATCCAGGTCGTTTTCGATCCCCGCGAGATCCGCTATGCGGACCTGCTGGAGGTCTTCTTCCACACGCACGACCCCACGACACTGAACCGGCAGGGAAACGACATCGGCCCGCAATATCGGTCCATCATTTTTCACCACGATGACGTGCAGCGACTGACGGCGGAGCAGGTGAAGCAGCAGTTGGATTCGTCAGGCGCCTTTAGCTCGCCTTTGGTCACGGCGATTGAGCCGTTTCGCGAGTTCTGGCCCGCGGAGGGCTATCACCAGAACTATTTTGCGTCGAATCCGAGGCAGCCGTATTGCTCGCTGGTCATCTCCCCCAAGGTCGACAAATTCCGTAAGGCCTATGCCGAAAAGCTGGCGTAGCCGCAGGGTAGTTCCGGCGCTGGAGTTCCATCAGGCGGCCGAACCTGCGTAGTCTTTGCTCCGCGCAAGGGCGGAATTTCCGCTACCAGCCGTAGAAGTCCGCGCCGCCGAAACGCAGAAACTGTCGAACTCCCCGTCCGTAGAAGGGGTAGTTCGGATCGCTGTAGCCGTTGTAGAACGGACTGCCGAAACCGGCCGGCGGGAGCAGAGAGGCGCGGCCATAGTAGCCGGCGCCGACTCCACCGTAGGCATAGCCATACGGATAGGGTGCGACCGGGAGCGCCGGCGCGTACGAGGGTGCGACATACACGTACCCGTTCGGTCCTTTGGCTGTGTAGCCAACCGGGTACTTCCCCAGCGGATCCTCCGCGCTGCGGGCAGGCGAAGCAACACAGACAGCCGCTGCTGCGAACGTGGCAATCATCAAGAATCGGCTCAACATCGTCTCCTCCCAATCGCGCCCGCTTGGGTCGTGCTCCTCCGCTCCCGCAACTCAGCATAGGAGCCCGGTTGCCCTGCTGCCAGAGGCGTTCTTAAACCGGAGCCGGTTCAGGTGCGGGGCGTGATCCGTTGGACCGCCTGTACAGGTCTGGCATTCATGCCGGTTTGACAGACAGGAGTGCCATTGAGCGAAGTCCCATTCACGAAGCTTTTCGCTGACGTGGCTTCAGCCCGCGACAAAACCTTGCGAACGAGACTCAGCCGGCCAACATGTGGCCTTTGATCGACGAACGTACGCCTATTGCCCGCCGGCCTGAGCGGGAGCAGCGGCGGATTCCGGGAGAGTGTGCGTTGAGAAAAACTCCCAGATGACTTCAGACGCGTTGAAGTCGTGGCAGACCGGTCCCAGCAGACGTTCGGGCTGGAAGTCTCCCCCCGGCCAGGTGTGCCCTCCGTTGGCGACCTCATAGAACACGACCGGCGCCCCGGTCTCGCTTTGATACGAACGGCGTGTGACTCGACAGCCGTCGTCCATAGAATCCGGCAGCGTCTCGGCTTTCGCCGTCTTCACGCACTGGTTGCGATCGCACCACCACGTCACGTATTCGTCGGCGTCGAGCGAGGATTTCCGGCGGGTGAACCCGTCGACGCCGTCAATGCCGATGATCTGATCGTCCGTGCCGTGGATGTACAGGACTGGCATCCCGCGCGGCGGCTCCAATTTTGAAAGGGCGGGCCACATCGTGCCGGCGACCGGCGCAATCGCCGCGATCTTGTCGGAAAGGGACACGGCCAGCCGGTTCGACATGTAGGCACCGTTGGAAATGCCGGTCGCATACACACGACGCGGATCGACGATCCGCTCTTGGACGAGTTCGTCGATGATCGCCGCGAGCAGCCCGACATCATCGACATAACCACGTTCGCGTCGCACCCGCAGCCCCAGTTCGTGACGCTCCCAGAACCGCCACATCCGGCCCAATCCGTCGGGATAAGCCACTGCGAACCCGTGTTTGTCTGCGACCTTGTCGAAGCCGGTGAGCGCCTCCATGGAGCGGCCGTCCATGCTCAGGCCGTGAATGGCGATGACCAGCGGAACGGGAGTGCCCGGCTTCAGTTCCGTCGGAAGATGCAGGAGATAGGTGCGTTCGTGGTCCGCATGCTGCAAAGAACGCTCAACAGTGCGGCCGGCATCGGCGGCATTCGCGTGGTCTTCAGCAGACGCTGACGCAGACATCGTGCACAGCACGCAGCAGAGTGCGGCCATGAGCCACCGGCAGCGTGAACTGGATTTCGACGACATTTTCGAGACTCCCGCAGACGACATTTGCCCGGCGCAGGCGACACATTCTTGGGAGTCGGGGGAATCTTGCCAAGACGAAATCCAGCGTAACGGAGCCGTCGAATCGGCCAGTTCGTCGCCGAAGGCCGTTGCCGGCAGACGGAGATTCATTCACCGTCTCAGTCCGCTCCGACATAAAACCCCGCAGCCGGTTCGAAAGTCCGCTCAATCATGCGCCAGCAGCAGGTTCTTCGCCGGACGGCTGATCGGCGAGGAATAATGCATAATGCGGCACTTTTCGACTCCGTCCTCGATCACCGGCGTCGGCTGCTCGATCACAAAATCAGCGAAATCGGGCGCGTTGAACGCCACGAACGCCAGGCTCAAACTCTCGATCGGGTCAGCGAACCGCTGCGAGAGATCTGCAAAGGCCACTGGTCCCGTGTCGACCTGGTACATCCGCTTTTCATGGCTGATGTTCATCGACTTGACCGGGTACTCGATCACGGCGCGCAGGCCGGTCTGTGGATCGGAGAGCTCTGTCTGCGCGACCATCGGTGTCGCGGACGCCGTGACCTCTCGAATCTCCTCCCAGGAGCGCAGCACCCGGACATTCATCCCGTGGGCCAGCTTGAGATCCGGAATGCCCCAGACGGTTTCCAGCTTCTGGACGCGGCGATAGTCGGGTGTGACGCGGTTCTTGCGGCGGAAAATCAGCCACTGGCCGTCGCCGTAGATCGGGGTGAAGTCGTAGTTGTCCTGGTAGAACAGATTCTTCGCTGCAAAAGTATCTTCGCTCTTGCAGGCGGCGCATTGGTAATAGTCGATCGACCGGCCGGATTTATCGTCCGTCACGGTGACGCGGCTTTCGATCCAGAGCCGGAGTGAATTGACCGGCGATGTGCCGCAGACGTACGAGTGGCGATAGTCGAGGCAGTTCATGTTCTCAGCCTCCGCTGAATGGCAGTCGCGTGCGGCAGCACCCAGCAGTGCAACACTGACATTGAGAAAGTCGCGTCGCGATGCTGGCACGGCTTCGGTCCCTGTTGTTGAATTTCTACAGTTCACCGAATGGACGCGGCTCACGCAAGCAAACGTCGAGGAGAGTGCGCGCTAACAGTCCCGCTGCTGCGGAGCAGCCGGGATGCAGAATTCAGATCAGAATGTGAATGCGCTACGCCAGCAATTCGTTCACGACCCGGCAAGGCAGCACGCCGGTCAGCCGCTGATCCAGACCCTGGTACTTGTAGCTGAATCGCTCGTGGTCGTAGCCGAGCAGGTGCAGGATCGTCGCGTGCAGGTCGCGGATGTGCACCGGATCCTTGACGATATTGTACGAGAAGTCGTCGGTCTCGCCGTAGATCGTGCCCCCCTTCGTGCCGCCGCCCGCCATCCACATCGTGAAGCATCGCGGGTGATGGTCGCGGCCGTAATTTTCGTGAGACAACCCCCCTTGTGAGTAAATCGTGCGGCCGAACTCGCCTCCCCAGATGACGAGCGTTTCGTCGAACAGCCCGCGCTGTTTGAGGTCATTGATGAGGCCGTAGGTGGCCTGATCGACATCCTTGCATTGATCCGGGAGGCGGCCGGCGGCGTTGGAATGCGTGTCCCAGTTGTTGTGGTAGACCTGCACGAACCGCACGCCGCGTTCGATCATCCGCCGCGCCATCAGCACCGTGTTGGCGAACGTGCCCGGTTTTTTCGACTCGTCGCCGTACAGTTGGAAGGTCGCTTCGGTCTCCTGGCTGACGTCGGTCAGTTCCGGGACGCTGGTCTGCATCCGGTATGCCAGTTCGTACTGTTGGATGCGGGTATGCGTCTCGGGATCGCCGACGAGGCTGTAGTTCAGCTCGTTGAGCGCCTTGAGGCCGTCGAGCGTCGTGCGCCGGACGTCTCCCGGCACGCCCGGCGGATTGTTGATGTACAGGATCGGGTCGCCGCTGCTCCGCAGCGAAGTGGCGGCGTGCTCGCCGGGGAGGAAACCGCTCGACCACAGCTTGGCGGAAATCGCCTGGACCTGCTCCGTATTCGTCGATTTGGCGAACATCACCACGAACGTCGGCAGGTCGCGGTTCATCGATCCGAGGCCGTACGAGGCCCACGATCCCAGGCAGGGCCGGCCGGTGATCTGGTTGCCCGTCTGGATGTACGTGATTGCCGGCTCGTGGTTGATGGCCTCGGTGTGCATCGACCGAATGAACACCATGTCGTCGACGACCTTCTTCGTCCACGGCAAGAGTTCGGTGACCCACATCCCGCACTGGCCGGCCTGCTCGAATTTAAACTTGGAAGGCGCGATCGGAAACCGCTTCTGGCCACTGGTCATGGTGGTCAGCCGCTGTCCCATGCGGACCGAGTCGGGGAGGTCCTTGTCAAACCAGTCGTTCATGACCGGCTTGTAGTCGTACAGGTCGAGCTGCGCGGGGCCGCCGACCATGTGCAGGTAGATGACCTGCTTGACTTTCGCCGGGAAGTGCGTGGGGATCGCGCCCAACGGGGCCGGGGCCGCGGCATCGGCGAACGCGCGATCTCCCATCAACGACGCGAGCGCCGCGCCGCCGAGAACGTGCGAGCCCTTCGAGAAAAAGTATCGGCGGGTGATATTCTGCTGGAATTCGTTGAGGGAAATCATGTTGTGGGTGCCTCTTCATCTAGTCCGCTCAAAAAGCGAGCGGCCTGCTCTATTTGCACAATACCTCGTCGAGATTCATCAACTCGTTTGTCAGCATTGTCCAGGCCGCCAGCTCCGGTGCGTTCATGCCGGCGTCAGTCTGCATATCGCCGACGCCGATGACCTGCTGCGCGTCGTCCGGGTGCGCTTCGTAATGCGCTGCCAGCCTCACGAACGAGCCGTTGATGATTTCCATCTCTTGCGGCCGCAGCGACCGGGACAGCAGACGCTGGGCAATGTAATCGGTCCGCTGATCGATCGTGCTGCCGCCGTGTTCTATCGCCGATTGTGCCAGCGCCTTCGCAGCTTCGACGTATTGCTCGTCGTTTAGGGTGACGAGCGCCTGCAGCGCGGTGTTCGTCCGCTCGCGGCGAATCACGCAATACTCGCGCGTCGGAGCATTGAAGATCTCCAGGGAGGCCGGCGGCGCCATCCGTTTCCAGAACCAGTACATGCTCCGCCGGTACAGTCCTTCGCCGGTGTCCTCCTTGTAGAACCGTGTGTTGCTCGAATCCATGGCGATCGACTCCCAGATGCCGTCCGGCTGATACGGCTTGACGCTCGGACCACCGATCTTGTCGGACAGCAGCCCACTTGCCGCCAGGGCATAGTCGCGGACCATCTCGCCGTCCATGCGGAACCGTGGACCGTGCGACAACAGCCGGTTGGCCGGATCGCGCTCGATTTTTCCCGGCGTGGCGACGGCCGACTGGCGATACGTTGCTGACGTCAGCATCAGCCGGAACAACTCCTTGACGTCCCAGCCGGACTCGCGGAACTCGATTGCCAGCCAGTCCAGCAGTTCCTGGTGGGAAGGCAACTCGCCCGCAACACCGAAGTCCCCGGAGGTCTTCACAATGCCGGTCCCGAACACTTCCTGCCAGAAGCGATTCGCCGTGACGCGGGCGGTCAGCGGCTGATCCGGTCGCATCACCCAGTTCGCCAGACCGAGCCGGTTACGTGGCAGGTCGCTCGGGAATGGGGGCAGCGCGTCGGGCGTATCGGGCGAGACCTGGTCGAGTCGTTTGTCGTATTCCCCCCGCGACAAAATGAACGCCATCGCCGGGCTGTCTTTCTCATGCATGACGTGCGCGATCGTGCCCCGCGCGCGGACTTCCGCCTGTTCGCGCTCAATCGCTGCCAGCGACGCCGTTGCCGCCTGATACGGCGCGTCGAACCCCTGCAGCCACCAGTCAAACAGCTTGTTCTTCTCGTCGTCCGGCCGCTCCGCCGCCGGTCTGGCCAGCGTCGCGAGGAACTTCTCCTGCCTGGCGAGGGTCTCGAGCTCAAAACCAGCGATGGCGCCCGTATAGAGCCGCAGATCCTGCAGCGCGACACCGCTCAGCGGATCACCCCCGGTCCGCTCGCCGATCCGGAACGGCACACCCGTCTTGATTGTGCCGCCAAGCTTGTCCTGTTCGACATTCAGCGTCTGTGCGACGCCGTTGTAATAGACCTTGACGCCGGACGCCTTGCCGCTGCCGTCGTACGACACGGCGACGTGCGTCCATTCATTCGCCGGCATTTGGGCCTTGCTGACGACCTTCAACGCCTGATCCGGCCACGTGCACACAATGTGTGCGCCGGCACGTCGGCCCTGCAGCCAGAAGTCCCAGCCGCGAAAGCCGGAACCGCTGTCAAGCCGCGAGCAGATCGCGCCGTGTCCGTCATTGGCCGTTGGGTTGATCCATGCGGCGACCGTGAATGCCTGATTCAGCTCGAAGTCCCCCACGTCGGCGAACTCGGCGATTCCCCCCTGCGGCTGCAGCGCATTTCCACGAACCCCCGCCACCCATTGCGCCGACTCTGGCAGCATCGACGCGCGCGATTCGCCTGCCGCCGCCACATGCGCGGTCCGGCCATCCCCTTCATTCAAGGGGGCGTGGAACACCAGCGGCTCGTGCGGCAACTTCTTGCCGATCTGGGCCGCATCTGCGCCGGCGAGCCACGCGTCGAACTCGGGGCGGGCCGCCGATTTGCGATCTTCGACCGCCTTGCGGGCCGGCGGCGCCAGCTGCTCCAGTTGGGCCCACCGCGGTTCGTCCTCTGCCGTCGGCACAGTAATGATCGGCGGCGTGTCCTTGATATTGCCGTCCATCCCCTTCTGCGTGGTGTTGTTGAAGAACGCCGCCAGCTCGTAGAACTCGCGCTGCGTCAGACGGTCGAATTTGTGGTCGTGACAGGTTGAACAGTTCGCAGTCGTCCCCAGCCAGACCTGGCAGAACGTCTCCGTACGATCCCGGTTGTAGAGCACGAGGTATTCTTCCTCGATGGCTCCGCCTTCGTTCGTCGTAATGTTGCAGCGGTTGAAACCCGAGGCGATCTGCTGTTCCAGCGTGGCGTTCGGCAACAGGTCGCCGGCGAGGCTTTCGATCGTGAACTGGTCCCACGGCAGGTTGCGATTGAATGCGCCGATCACCCAGTCGCGGTAGGACCAGATCTCGCGAAAATTATCGATGTGAATGCCGTGCGTGTCGGCGTACCTGCAGTAGTCCAGCCAGTACCGCGCACGATGTTCACCCCAGCGATCGGAATCGAACAGTCCGTCCAGATACCGGTCGTACGCATCGGGGGACTGATCGGCCACAAATGCGGCCACCTGCTCCGGCGTCGGCGGCAATCCGGTGATGTCGAGCGCGGCACGACGCGCGAGTGTGTGCCGATCCGCCTCCGGCGCCGGCGTCAGGCCCTCCGCCTCCAGCCTGGCCAGGATGAACTGATCGATCGGGTTGCGGACCCAGCCTGCCTTCCTGACTTCCGGCAGCGGCGGGCGTGTCGGCGGGATCAGCGACCAGTGTTGTTCATATTCGGCCCCCTCGGCGATCCAGCGCTGCAGGATGGCCTTCTGGTCGGCCGTCAGCTTCTTCTTGGTTTCCGGCGGCGGCATGAGCAGCGCATCGTCATCGGTCAGGATGCGGTGCACCACTTCGCTCGCCTCGGGTTTTCCCGGGGCGATCGCCGCAGACGACATCGCCTGGTCGCGTTGGTCCAGCCGCAGGTCGGCCTTTCGGGCGGCGCTGTCCGGGCCGTGGCAGGCAAACAGTTGTCCGCCAGGATCGGCCGGATGTCGCGGTTGTAGCGCAGCTTGGCCGGCGCCTCGTCGGCCAACGTCCGCTGAGCACAGGCGCCAACGAGGATGCGTGCACGGACGCCGGACCGCCAGGGACGGCAATTCTTAATCGGCATGATCATGGGACTGCTGCTCAATGAGTTTTCCACAGTGTCGTTCATGTCGCGGGCATCAGGGCGTCCAGAACGGGTCCGCCGGCGGCCGGCGAATCGATCTTCGGCCGCTGGACGGCTCGGCTCCAGTACCGCGTGCCGGCGCGAATGTGTCGGGACATCGCTGCCGAAGCGGCCGTTGTGTCACCCATCCGCAGGGCGTCGACGATCGCCAGGTGTTCGTGGGCTTCGTCTCTGAGCCGGCGGGGATCATTGCGGGCATGCGCTCGTTCCCACGACACATCGCGAAACACCCGGAACAACGTCTTGAGCCGCTCCAGCTCCTGCCCCAGGAACGAATTGCCGCAGGACTGCCAGATCAGGTCGTGCAGCTTGCTGTCGAGCTCACGGGCGCGGCGGATGAAACGGGCCGCGTTGCTGGTCGAAGCGGTCGTGAGTTTTTCCAGTTGCGTACGCAGTTCGTCAAGGGCCGCCAGGTCGATGCGACCACACGCCGAGCGGGTCGCCGCGAATTCCAGCACCCGCCTCACGTGAGTAATTTCGGCAACGTCCCGGGGACCGACCTGCCGCACTTTGGCGCCCCGGTTGGGCAGCAATTCGATCGCGCCCATGCCGGCCAGTGCGGCCAGTGCTTCGCGAATCGGCGTGTGGCTCACGCCGAACTGCACGGCCAGTTGCTCGGTGACCAGATGCTGTCCCGGACGGAGTTCGCCGCGAAAGACGGAGGTCAGGATCGCCTCAACGATAGCCTGTCGCCTCCGACCGCGCTGAGCGGCGTGGCGGCGTTGTTGGGAGCGGGCGGTCATGCGGACCTCGCTACGGGCAAACGGGTGTGATGAAGCGGCCCGATCGATTGTCAGCGTCTTGATTTCAAGCGACGACGTCTCGTGTGTGTGTCCGGGACGCTGCTTGCTGGCGGGAAAAGCTGGTGGGATGGTAGGCTATCCCATCGACGATATCTGTTGCGTCGGGACCGTTCAAGTCCGATCTGCAGAACTTGCCTCCACTTCTATAGAGTGAGAAACGGCCGCCGCTCCGATGATCCCCATCGATCTCGCGGGCCAGACCGCGCTGATTACCGGCGGCGGACAGGGCCTTGGCCTCGCCTCCGCGACGCTGTTGCATCGCGCAGGCGCCCACGTCGTCATCAACTTTTTTGACGACACCTCAGGCGCCAATCGCCAGAAGGCGGCCGACGCGGTGGCGGCACTCGGCGACCGGGCGCTGTCGCTGCCTGCCGACGTCCGTAGCGTCGCGCAGGTCCAGGAAATGCTGCGGCAAGTCATCAAGCAGTGTGGCCGGCTCGACATCATTGTCAACAACGCGGCGATCATGCGCGATCGCACTGCGAAGAACATGTCGCTCGACGACTGGCAGGCGGTGATCGATACCAATCTGTCCGGCGTGTTCCATGTCTGCCAGGCGGCGATCCCGCACCTCGCCGACGGCGGCCGAATCGTCAACATGGCGTCGATCGCGGGACTGATCGGCTTCTTTGGCCAGGCCAACTATGCAGCCGCCAAAGCGGGCGTGATTGGACTCACAAAGGTCCTCAGCAAGGAACTGGCATCCCGGGGAATCCGCGTGAACGCCGTCGCGCCGGGCGTCGCACTCACCGAGATGGGACAGTCCATTCCCGAAAACGTGCGCGACGCGATGTTGACACAGATTCCGCTGAAACGCTTCGCGGAACCTGAGGAAATCGCGCAGGTCGTCCTGTTCCTGTGCAGCAACCTGTCGTCGTATGTCACCGGCCAGACCCTGCACGTGAACGGAGGTTGGTGGGGATGAGGCTCCGGGCTGGACAAAGGGTCTGCACGGCGGATGAAGCGGTCGCCGAAATTCCGGACGACGCGACCGTCGCCTCCGGTGGGTTCGTCGGCGCCGCACATCCCGAAGCGCTGACCGCCGCTCTGGAGCACAGGTTTCTTGCGACCGACAGCCCGAAGAATCTGACGCTGTTGTTCGGCGCGGGCCAGGGCGACGGCAAGACACGCGGTCTCAATCGCCTCGCCCACGTCGGACTGCTGAAGCGGGTCGTGGCCGGACACCTGGGGCTTGTGCCCAAGATCGGTCGCCTGGCGCTTGATGGGCGGATTGAGGCTGTGAATCTGCCGCAAGGTGTCCTGTGTCAGTTGCTGCGCGACATTGCCGCCGGTCGGCCAGGACTCGTGACGCACGTCGGTCTCGACACCTTCGTCGATCCGCGCCAAAGCGGCGGGCGACTCAACGAGATCACCCCGCCGGGATCCGTCGAGCGGATTGAGCTGCGTGGCCGTGAATGGCTGTTCTATCACACGTTTCCGATCCACGTCGGACTGATCCGCGCGACGGCCGCCGATCCGTTCGGCAACTTGATCATGGATGAAGAAGCCGTGCTGGGAGAAGGCCTGCCGATCGCGCAGGCCGTCCGCAATTCTCGCGGCCTGTTGATCGCTCAGGTGAGTCGCCTGCTGGACCGACCGGCCCGACCGAGCCACGTTCGCATTCCTGGCGTGCTCGTGGACCGTATCGTCGTCGCCGAGCCGGAACACCACGAAACGACGTTCGCCGAGCCGCACAACCCGGCGTACTACAGCGCCGCGGACGCAGCACAGACCGAACTGACGCCGCGCGAGGTTACGGCCGCGCGGCGGGCCCGGCGGATCATCGGCGCCCGGGCGTGCGACGAACTGACGCCCGGATGGCTGGTCAACCTCGGGATCGGCGTTCCGGAAGCCATCGCGGAGATTGCCGGCGAGCGCAACCTGCTGGAGACATTCACGCTGACGGTCGAAAGCGGCCCGATCGGCGGCCGCCCCGCCGGTGGACTGAGCTTCGGGGCGTCGGCGTATCCGCAGGCGATCATCGACCAGCCCGCCATGTTCGACCTGTATGACGGCGGCGGCCTCGACTTCGCCGCTCTCGGCGCCGCCCAGGTTGATGTCTCCGGCAACGTCAACGTCAGCCGGTTTCACCAGCGCCTCGCCGGCTCGGGTGGGTTTATCAATATCTCGCAGAGTACCAGGCGGCTCGTATTCTGCGGCACGTTCACGTCTCGCGGTCTGGAAGTGAGCGTCGTGGACGGCAAGCTGCGAATCGACCGTGAGGGGACCGAATCGAAATTCGTCCCCCACGTCGAGCAGGTCACCTTCAGCGGCGCACGGGCGCGGGCCGATGGCCGCGACGTGCTGTACATCACGGAGCGGGCCGTCTTCCGGCTCATCGCCGAAGGTCTGGAGCTGATCGAGATCGCGCCGGGGATCGACGTGCAGCGGGACATTCTCTCCCGGATGGGTTTCCGGCCCCTGATTCGCGAAGTGCGGGAATGGTTGCCACGCGTGCTGGACTCCGCCGGCTAAAACCGAATTCCGGTCGCTCCCATGCTCGAGTTTTGATCTGTCGGTGGTCGGCCCCCCATCCACAGGCACTGATTGGTCGGCATCGCTCGTCGGCCATCGGATATGCCGATTTTCTCGCGAATCTTTCAAAAGATGCGCAGGTGTGGCTTTAGCCGAGGTCTGGCTCGGCGGTGCGGCGTGCGAATTCCGGGAAAAATCGCCGCTGGGCGCAGAACAAGTCCGCATTGGACGTATCCGGCCCTGAAGGAGCGCGAGATTCTCGCAGCCCGCGAGCGGAAATCCTGTTGTTTTCTAGCATCGTTTCCCCGTTCATGGTTGCGGACGAGCATCAAGCCGGAATTCACGGCGACGGACGCCGGGAATCCCGTCAATGTCGTAACTCCACGGCCAGTCATTGTTTCAGCACGGACGTCCCTGCATGGCCCTCCTTCGTTCCCTCCTCGGCGCAAGGTTTGCCTTCCATGTCATCCTCACGAATTCCCGCCAACACTGCTCCCCGCCCGCTGCCTCGTCGCCACATGGCCGAACGCAAAAATACGCACGGTCTGACTGTCAAACGCCATCGCCGGGCTACGGTGATTGACATTGGCGAAATGGAGATCTGGGACGGCGCCGACCTGTCCCTGATCCGAGATACGCTCAACCGCCTGATCGTCAAGGAACGCCGACGCTCAATCGCCATCCAGATGCGGACCGTCAAATACGTTCCCAGCGGGTTCTTCGGGATGCTGTACGACTGGTTCGAACACGGTATTACCGTGCGGCTGGTCTCGCCGCAGGAACGCGTGACGCAGATGATCTGGTTCCAGCGGTTCTTCGAACTCGAGCAGGACGAGTGCTACCTGCTCCGCGAGAATCTGAACCACGACATCGAAGCGCTCGAACAGGCCGAGAACGAGCAGGCAGGCGAGTCCGAATCCGACTGGGACCTCGACCGCCCCGCTCCGCTCAGCCCGGCCCGCGTCTGACGCTCAGCGTCCGGGACGCTCAACTGCGCTTTCTGGCTGCCAGCACGACGTCCGCGACGCTTTGCGTCGCGGACGGCCGCGCGCACCGTGCCATCCGCCCGGCCATCTCCCGGCGCCGCTGTTCTTCGTTCAGGAGCGGCAGCAACGCCGCTGACATTTCCTGGACCGAACCATCTTTCGCACTTAGCGCCGCACCGGCCGTCGCGAACGCCTCCGCATTCCGCGCCTGGTGGTCCCGCACGGCTCCAGGATACGGGATCAGCACCGCCGGCAGCCCGGCACACGCCAGTTCGGCCAGCGTCGTCGCCCCCGCACGTGACACGACGAGGTCCGCCACGGCATAGACATCCGCAATGCTTACCAGAAACGCGGACGTCTCCGCGTGGATTCCAAATTCGGCGTATCGTGCCTCCGTCATTTCGCGGTCGCGATGTCCGGTCTGATGGACAATTCGCCATCCCGCCAGTGCCGATCGGTGTGCGGCCGCGAAATCCAGCATCGCGGAGTTGATCGACTTCGCCCCCTGGCTGCCCCCCAGCACCAGCAGTGTCGGCCGGTGCGGCGGGCGAGCATGCGGCCGCCCGGCGAGGACCGCAATCTCCTCGCGGACCGGATTGCCGGTCACGACGGACTTTGCACCGCGCGGCAACTTGGCCGCTGTCTCGTCAAAGCTGACACAGACGGCATCCGCCCACCGCGACAACCACGTCGTTGCCCGGCCGGGAACGACGTTCTGCTCCAGCAGCACTAATGGGATGCCCGCACGACGCGCTGCAAATCCGACCGGCACGCTGACATACCCGCCGCAGCCAATCACGGCCCGCGGCTGCCACTCGGCCAGCCATGCGGCCGCTGTTCGCCACGCGCGCCAGGCCCGCCAGGCGGACCGCACCGGGTCGCGCTTCAGTTCGGGCGACGTTGTCGCTTCCAGTTGCCGCCGCTCAAACGCTTCGCGGCCGAGAATATCTCCCTCGACAGCCCGACTCCCGCTGACGAATACGATCCGCGCGTCCGGCTGGCGTTTGCGCAGCTCCCGAGCCACGGCAATCGCCGGAAACAAATGCCCGCCGCTACCGCCTCCTGCGAAGACAAACGTGTCCATAAGCCGTTCTCCCGCCCGGCTTGGGGAGTATAGGGAGCGAAAGCGGAGAGCCGAAAGCGGAAGTGGGCGCAATGACCAAATGTCGAACGGCGACGGATTCGATCCCGTGAACCTCGTCGTCGCGTTTGCGGTTCGTTGAGTGCCTGGTGGTGGCAATCTGCCGCCTATCGCACTACGTTACGATGCTGCACACGACCGACTGACCCGCCATGAATCGACTGCAAACCCTCCTCGACAAAGCTGTCGCCGGCGAGCGCCTGACGCCCGACGAAGGGCTGGCCCTCCTCGAAACGCACGACCTCACGGCGCTCGGAGCGGCAGCCGACGCCGTCTCGCGGCGGCTCCACCCGGAGCCGTACCGGACGTACAACATCGACCGGAACATCAACTACTCGAACGTCTGCGCGGCGGTCTGCGATTTCTGCGCGTTCTACCGGCCGGTCGGACACTCGGAAGCCTACGTGCTGACCGAAGACGTCCTGCACCAGAAGATTCAGGAAACGGTCGATCTCGGCGGCGACCAGATCCTGATGCAGGGGGGCCTGCATCCGCAGTTGCCGCTGGAGTGGTACGAAGACCTGCTTCGCGGAATGAAAGCGAAGTTTCCACAGGTCAACATTCACGGTTTCAGCCCGCCGGAGTTGTATCACTTTCACAAGCTCTCGAAGCTGCCGCTGCGCGAAGTCCTGCAGCGCCTGAAGGATGCCGGGCTCGGCTCATTGCCCGGAGGCGGCGGCGAGATCCTGGTCGACCGAGTCCGCAAACTGGTGACTCGCGGCAAAGTGCTGACCGACGGCTGGCTCGAAGTGAACAAGGTCTGGCACGAACTCGGCGGCAAGAGTTCCTGCACGATGATGTTCGGCCATGTCGAAACACTGGCCGAGCGGATCGAACACCTCGACCGCCTGCGCCGGCAGCAGGACGAATCCGGCGGCTTCACCGCCTTCATCTGCTGGACGCATCAACCGCCCGAGCACGCACCCTGGTTCGGCAAAGACGCCGAACAGGGACGCAAGGGGGGCGTCGACATGTCGGTCCTGCCGTCCGCCGGAGCGTTCGAGTATCTCAAGACGCAGGCTGTCGCCCGGCTCTACCTCGATAACATCCCCAACATCCAGTCGTCGTGGGTCACACAAGGGGAGAAGATCGGCCAGCTCGCGCTGTTCTTTGGAGCGAACGACATGGGGTCACTGATGATCGAAGAGAACGTCGTCGCGCAGGCCGGAACGGTGCACCACCTGTCGCTGCAATCGATCCGCCGCTGCATCACCGACGCCGGCTACATCCCCCGCCAGCGCAACGTGTTCTACGAGTACATCGACCAGCCGCCGACAACGACCGCCGCGTGACCTGTTGGAGTACCGACTTCAGGCGGTATCAGAGTCGATCGACGTTTATGTCGCCTGAAGGCGGAACTCCAACGTTAAATCGCCGACAGCAATTGGAACGGATCGCTGAGCATGTTGCAGAGCACCGCCAGGAACCGCGCGGCGTCGGCCCCGTTGATCACGCGGTGGTCATAGCTCAGCGACAGCGGCAGCATCAGTCGCTCGACGGGCTTGCCGTCGACGAGCCGCAGTTCCGACTGTGACCGCGACATGCCGAGGATGCAGACCTCGGGATAATTGACGATCGGCGTGAACGATGTGCCGCCGATCCCGCCGAGGTTTGTCACTGTGCAAGTGGCCCCCTGCATGGCGTCGATCGGCAGCTTCCGGTCGCGGGCCTGTTCTGCGAGTTCGGCCAGCTCAGCGGCGACCTCGAGGATGCTCTTGCGATTCGCATCCCGGATCACGGGGACGACCAGACCGTTCGGTGTGTCGACCGCACAACCGATGTTGTAGTACTGCTTGTAGACGATCTCGAACGTCTCGGGATCGAGACTGCTGTTGAAATTCGGGAACGCCTGCAGTGCCGTGGTCAGCGCCTTGATGGCGATCGCCGTCATCGTGACTTTGGGGCCCTTCTGGCCGGGGCCCGCGCCGAACCGCTTGCGGGCCGCCTCCAGTTCCGTCACATCGGCCCGGTCGTGCTGCGTGACGTGCGGTATCACGTGCCACGCCACTGTTAGATTCTCCGCAGCGGTGCGGCCAATCTTGTTCAGCTTTTCGCGGGTGATCGAGCCGAACCGCGTGAAATCCGGCAGCGGCGGCGGCGCGAGCGAGCCGGCGATCGACATCGGCTGTGAGCCGCGCACTGCCGGCAGGTTCGACGACTGCAGGCGTCCCTTGACGTAGGCGTGGATATCCTCGTGCGTAATGCGTCCGCCGGGACCGGTCCCTTTGACTTCGTGCAGGTCGACGCCGAGCTGCCGCGCGAGTCGGCGCGTGGACGGCGAGGCGGGTACCGGCGACCGGTCGTCGCGCGGAGCGGCCGGCGCTGTCGCAGCGGGAGCCATTGGCGCCGTGCGTGCCGGCGGCTGGGGAGCCAGAGCAGTCGGCTTCGACGCCTGCGGTTTCGCGGGCGTTGCTGTCTCAGGCTTGGCTGGCTCTTGTGGCTTGGTTGGCCGCGCGGCCGGCGCAGCGGCGCCTGTCGTCACCACCGTGAACAGGTTCTGCCCGACCTTGACCGTCGCGCCGGTCGCCACATGCACTGCTTCGACTGTCCCCGCGAACGGGCATGGCAACTCGATCACCGCCTTCTCGGTCTCCAGGTCCATCACGACCTGCTCGGCCTGGATCGAATCCCCCGCTTTGACGTGAATCTCCGCGACATCGGCCGACTCGATGCCTTCTCCCAGCGCCGGCAACTGGAACTCGATCCGCTGCGAAGCTCCGGGATTGCTCGCTGCTGCCGGTTTTGCCGGCTCTTGTCTTGCAGCAGCCGCCTTCGAGGGCGCAGCGGGCGTCGCCTGTTTTGCCGTGGTTTCGACCGCCGCTTGCGGTTTCGCAACGGGTGTCGCCGCCGCCGGCGCACCGTTCCCGGCGGCGTCGATCGTCAACACGACGTCGCCGACTTTGATCGTGTCGCCGGATTTGACGCGCAGTTCCTTGACGGTGCCGGCATGCGGACACGGCAGTTCGACGACTGCTTTTTCCGTCTCCAGTTCGGCGACGATCTGGTTGGCTTCGATGGTGTCGCCCGGACGGACATGCACTTCGGCGACGTCGGCCGATTCGACCCCTTCACCGATGCTCGGAAGTTTGAATTCGATGCTCATAGCGGCCAATGGTAGCGCAGACCCCGCGGACGGAGCAAGCAGGAGAAATGGTGGGTTAGTGCCTGGTCGTTTGTTGGTCAGGCGTCTGGTCGGCTGGTCAGTGGCGAGTCGTGAGTGGTTGTCGATCAACCCTAAACGATCGGCCATCAACCCTTTTTCGGTTTTCGATATTCGGATTTCGGATTTATCCCCTGCGGATTGCCTCCATCGGTGACAGCCGCGCCGCAGTCCAGGCAGGATACAGTCCCCCCAATACGCCCAGCGAGATGCTGAATGCCACGCTGAACAGCAGCAGCCCCGGACCGGCATGCAGACTGACACGGTCCGGGAACGACCAGTTGATCACCAGCGTCGCCAGCCAGCCGAATGCGGCGCCGAGGATGCCTCCGACGACTCCGAGCAGCGCGCTTTCATACGTCACGAGCCGCAGAATATGCCCGCGCGACCAGCCGTTCGCCCGTAGAACGCCGAATTCAATGCGTCGCTCGGTGACGCTCATCAGCATCGTATTCACGATCGACAGGACCGCGATCACCACGCCGATCGTGGTCATCAATGTCAGAAACAGGTTCAGGTCCGCGCTG
The DNA here is from genome assembly GCA_046349775.1 of Planctomycetaceae bacterium. Taxonomy (GTDB): domain Bacteria; phylum Planctomycetota; class Planctomycetia; order Planctomycetales; family Planctomycetaceae; genus JAEUIG01. Next base: position 88,326 of record JAXMBS010000012.1, read on the forward strand.
AACTCGTCGAATTTCGCGGCCCAGTCGTCCGCGGACCGCACCTCAACCGGCGATTCATCCGCGTCCGCCGCATCGGCATCGCCGGCGCTCTCCGCCGTCGCTGGCGGCTTCGCACTTTCTCTCGCGCGCTCGACTCGCCTTCGTCCTCCGCCGTCGTTCCCTTGAGTCTCCGGTCGTACCCCTTGAACAGCTCCGTCAGCGGATTGCCGCCGGAGGCTGCCGGCGCGGCCACTCCCAATAACGGCCCCAGCGCGGCACTGGCGTCCCATGAGGACAAGTCCCGGTCGGCAAACGTCCGTTCAATCTGCCGCGACAGATCTTCATCGTCCACGGTCCCGGTGGATTCGAGGTAATACACCGACACCGATTTCGGATCGAACCGCGTCATGCTTCGCACGCTGCCGATGTCCATGATGATGTTCACATCCAGCAGCATCGACCGGCATTCGCGTCCCGACGATCTTCACTTCGTAGCCGTTGACCTTCAGCGTATCGCCCACCTGCTTTGGAACTCTTCGGCAATCGGCTGCGTGACGACGCAGTTCATCGTCCCGGCGTCGTCGGGGGCAAGAAACCGTCCCGAGTGCAGACACCTGGCGAATACCCCTTCCTTGAGCCGCAGCCGGCTGGGAATGTCGAGTCCCAGCAGAAAACGCGGCGGACTGATGATCGTCTTGCCGTTGATCACGTTGGCCCGCACCAGAATCCCGGGTTGACTACAGGACCCCGGCATCTGTTCCAGTTCCTGCTGCCGCGGCCGGCAGCGTCGAGAACAAAGGCACCGGGAAGCGCCGCGCTGCTGCACCAGCAGGCCCGGAATCATCTCGAACGTTGACGAAACGAGGGCATCGATTCCACCGGCGATCGAAAACAGGCCAACCATCCCGGCAATCGCGACGGTCAGCCCTAGATCGACGCGCCGACCGAACCGGCCGGCTCCCGAGGTTCCCCATCGCGAATTTGAACATGATGCGTCGACGGGAGCCGGGGCGAGACAAATCGAGATGGCGTATTCGTGCGTCGGAATTTTACGGGCTGGCGACGGATCGGACAAGACGTGAGCGGAGGCAGAAGCAGTCCACGAGGAGGCGTCATATTAGCCGCGCCCGCCTGGAAACGGTCAGGTATGGCCGCTCCACTACGGTCGCGGCTAGTCAGCAGTTTTGTGGCTCACAGAAGTTCCGCGGCCACCCGGTCGGCCACCAGGCGACCGGAACGGGTGAGGTGGATCGAGTTCCCGTCGTCGGCGATCCAGCCGTCAGCGATCAGCTTCGGCAGCTCGGCGCCAATCAGTGAGTCGAGATCGAGCCCAAATCTCGCGGCGAAGGTGGCACGGTCGATCCCGCAAACCCGCCGCAAGCCGAGCCAGATCGCTTCCCGGGCTCGCTCTTCTGGCGACAGCGTCTCGCTCGCGCCTATGCCCGACTCTCCGCCCAGCACGCGCTTGAGCCAGTTCGTCACGCTGCGGTGGTTCGTGGTGCGTGTCCCGTTCACATACGCCGCTGCTCCCGGCCCGAACCCGAAATATGGCAGTCCCCGCCAGTACACCGCATTGTGCCGGCTTTGATAACCAGGGCGGGCGTAGTTCGACAGTTCGTACTGTGGAAATCCCTGTTCCGGCAGCCACGACATGGCGGTCGAGTACATCTCGGCCTCGACCGATTCATCGACCGGTCGAAGTTGCCGCTGCTCCCGGCGCGTCCAGAACGACGTCCCTTTCTCATACGTCAGCCCGTACGTTGAGACGTGCGTCGGTCCGAGCGCAACGGCCCGTCCCAGGGTCTCATGCCAGTCCTCAAGCGACTGCCCGGGGACTCCGAAGATCAGATCGAACCCGTAGTTGTCAATCCGGCCGCGCAGTTCCTCGACGGTGCGCTCGATGAGTCGGGCGTCGTGGTCGCGTTCGAGTGTCTCTAGCAGCGGCCTGGAGAATGACTGCACTCCCAGGCTGACACGGTTCACCCCGTGCTCGCATAGCGCATCGACTTTCTTGGCGCTGAATCCGGCCGGATTCGCTTCGATGCTGAACTCGCCGCCAGACGTCAGCGGCAGCCAGCGCCGCAGCATTGCTAACAGGCGATCCAATTGGTCGGGCGAGAGTTGCGTGGGGGTTCCACCCCCGACGAACAGCGTGTCGATCTCGCGCGGCTCGCCGAGCGCGACCAGCTCGATTTCGATCGCTCGCAGGTAATCGTCGGCCAGGTCATCCCGGCCGGCGATCACCGTGAAATCGCAATAGCCGCAGCGGTGCACGCAAAAAGGCACGTGCACGTACGCGGCGCGGGGGGCCGAAAAGGGGGACTGCATGCCCCCATTCTCCGCCGATGCGCTCTGCCGGGGAAGCGTGTCGGCAGCTGGCCATCTGCGTCGTGCTGATCAGGTCAGGTCGACTCCATAACTGACCAGCGCCTTCATGTAGTTATGCCGCTCGAAGGCCCCCGGATGCGGCGTGTTGCGATGGTTAAAGCTGCCGCGCAACTGCGACACGGAACGGTAGCCATGCTCTGTCAGCAGCGTCCGCAGTTCCGTGAGCAGATGCGCCACATGCTCAGGTCCGTTGCGGATCAGGACAGCCGAGATCATCGCCACGTCGGCCCCGACCAGCAGCATCTTGAGGACGTCGACGGCGGTGTGGATCCCGGAATTCGCCGCCAGCGACGCGTCGATCTGCGCATCGAGGATGCCGATCCAGCGCATCGGCAGTCGGTTTTCCGTCCGCCGGCTGAGCTCCATGTGCGGATCGATCACCATCCGTTCAATATCGAGGTCGGGTTGGAAGAAGCGGTTGAACAGGACCAGGCCATTCGCCCCTGCATCGACGAGCCGCCGGGCAAAGTTCGGCAGCGAACTGAAGAACGGCCCGATTTTGACAGACAGGGGAATCCGGATGGTCTCGCGAATCGATGCGACCAGATCGACGTAGTTTCGCTCGATCTGTTCCCCGGTGACGTCTGCGTCGGACGAAAGATAGTACGTGTTCAACTCAATAGCCGCTGCGCCGGCGTCTTCCATCATCTTCGCGTAGCGGGTCCAGCCTCCGGCGGTGACGCCGTTCAGGCTGGCGATGACGGGCATCTTGACGGCGGCGGCGGCCTGCTCAATCAGTTGCAGATAATCATCGGGGCCGGTGTTGTACGTATCCAACTCCGGGAAATAGGTGCCGGCTTCGGCGAACGAATCGGCGCCGTAATCAACCAGTCCGCCGAACATCCGCTCTTCGAACTCGATCTGTTCCTCGAACAGCGACGGCAGGACGGCGGCGCCGGCGCCGGCCGCTTCGAGCCGGCGGAGCACGTCGAGGTTGCCCGTCAGCGGGCAGGCCGAGGCGACAATCGGCGATGACAGCGTTAAGCCGAGGTATTCGGATTTGAGATCGACGGACATGGCTGTGTTGTCACGGTGTGTGAAAGTGCCGTTGGAACTAGTCGGCGATCGCGGGTTGTTCTGCACCCAGTTCGCGTTCGACGCCCGCCATTTGTTCGTAGTAGTGCCAGCGGTCGTCGATTTCCGCCTGGGCCAGCTGGAACAGCCGCTCGGCCTGTTCGGGGTTCGATCGCGTCAGTGTCGCAAACCGGGCCTCCGTCATCGCAAATTCCCGGAAGGGGATTTGCGGCTTGCGGCTGTCGAGGTGGAACGGCCGCTGGTCCTTGTGAGCGTTGCGCGGGTCGTAGCGGAACAGCGGCCAGAACCCGCTGGCGGTGACGTCTTTCTGGTGCGTCATCGTCTGGGACATGTCGATCCCGTGCGCGATGCACGGGGAGTAGGCGATGATCAGCGAGGTGCCGGAATAGGATTCCGCCTCGTTGAACGCCCGCAGTGTCTGCAGCGGCTGAGAGCCCATCGCGACCTGGGCGACATAGACGTTGCCGTAGCCGACCGCCAGCATGGCGAGGTCCTTGCGGCGGACCTCTTTGCCGCCGGTGGCAAACTTGGCGATCGCGGCCAGCGGCGTGGCTTTTGACGCCTGGCCGCCGGTATTCGAGTACACCTGCGTGTCCAGAATGATGATGTTCACGTTCTGTCCCGACGCCAGGACATGATCGAGCCCGCCGAATCCGATGTCGTACGCCCAGCCGTCGCCGCCGACAATCCACACGCTCCGCGACACGAGCGCATCGAGCGTCGCCTCCAGCAGGCCGGCGTCAGCCGGCGGCAGTTGGTTCAGCCGCTGGCGGATCTGCCGGAGCCGTTCCCGCTGGGCATTGATCTCTGCTTCGGATTGCTGGGAGGCCTGAACGGTGGATTCGACCAGCGACTCTCCGATCATCCCTGCGTACTTGACGAGCATGGTGCCCTGCCGCAACCCTCGGGGTTTGCGCATCGAGCGAGAGCCGCATGCCGAGTCCGAACTCGGCATTGTCCTCGAACAGCGACCTTGCCTGTGCCGGCCCGCGGCTTTCTCGGCAGATCCGTCGACCAGGGCGTCGTCGGCAGGTTGCCGCCGTAGATCGACGAGCAGCCGGTCGCGTTGGCGATGACGAGTCGATCTCCAAAGAGTTGAGTCATCAGCTTCAGGTAGGGCGTTTCACCACAACCGGCACATGCCCTCGAGAACTCAAACAGCGGCAGCAGTGGCTGCGACGCCTTGATCTTGCCGCGCGACACCAGCGACCGATCGGCGTCCGGCATGTCAGGGAAGTAATCGAACGACGCGCTCACCGTCGGCATGGTCTCGCCGGCTCCATGTTGATCGCCTTGTGCCGGGCGACCTCCTTGTTGCGGGTCGGGCAGATCGTCGATCAGCACGCCGCAGCCCGCTGTGCAATCGTCGGGGGCGACCTGGCCGGTGACGTTGTGCGCTCAAATCCTTGCCGGTCCAAGCGACCGACTTGAACCCGTCGGGGTGACCGTTGAGAGCGGCGCTGGGATACGCTTTGCTCCGAATCGCGGCATGCGGGCAGACGAACGCGCACAAACCGCACTGGATGCAGATGTCCGGATCCCAGATCGGAATCGACGTCGCGATCCGGCGCTTTTCGTAACGGGCCGTACCGGTGGGAAACGTGCCATCCACCGGCATGGCGCTCACGGGGAGGTTGTCTCCCAGCCCCGCGAGGATGACGGACGTCACGCGCTGGACGAAGTCGGGGGAATGCTCTGGCACGGGCAGGCGGCGGTGCTGTGCGGAAGTGGCGTTCTTCGGCACCTGCACGGGATGCAAGGCGGCCGGGGGCGTTGTCGACGGCCGCCTCGTTCCTCCGCACGATCGCTTCGCCGCGAGAACCATAGGTCTTGTGGATGGCTCCCTTGATGGCCTCGACCGCGACTTCGACCGGCAGCATGTCCGCATGCAAAGTAGCAGGTCTGCAGAACGGTATTGATCCGCCGTCCCGTGCCGGCCTTTCGGCCACCGCATTGGCATCGACGACGTAGAACTTCAGTCGCTTCGTCGATGATCTGCTGCTGACCTCGCAGGGCAGCCGGTCCCAGACTTCATCGGGTCCACATACGGGCTGTTGAGCAGGAACGTGGGCGCCTGGAGCCGCGACCGACAAGTCGCGTGACCTCGAGGAACTGGAACTGGTGGCAGGCCACGAAGTTCGCCTGCTCGATCAGGTACGAGGACTTGATCGGCCGCCGGCTGAATGCAAATGAGAGACGGTGATCGAGCCGGCTTTTTTCGAGTCGTAGACGAAGTACTGCGCCAGCCAGCGGCGTCTGCTCACCGATGATCTTGACCGAGTTCTTGCTGGGCGCTGACCGTGCCGTCGCTGCCGAGGCCGAAAAACATCAAGGCGCTGGACGTCGGCCGGTTCCTGCCGTGCCTCGGGGTCGTAGTCGAGCTGAGAGGTGGGTGACATCGTCCGTGATGCTGATCGTGAACCGTGGCGTTTCGGGCGGCCTGCGACAACTGGTCAGCGATTGCTGTGTGAACCATCGCGGGCGTAAACCCTTGACGACAGCCCGTAACGTCCGCCGATGACGACAGGTAACGGTCCCTGCCAGTGCTCGTCGAACGCTGTCATCACGTCGTTCTGCAGGGGATCGGCGGTGGCGCCGGGCTCCTTCGTCCGGTCGAGGACGGCGATCGACTTCACGGTGGCCGGCAGCGCGCCGACGAAATCGGCCATCGCGAACGGCCGGTACAGCCGGACTTTGAGCAGACCGACTTTTTCGCCGCCGCCGGTCAGCTTCTCCACGGCCTCTTCGACGGCGCCAGCGCCCGATCCCATCATGACGATTACGCGCGTGGCGTCCCGCGCGCCGACATAATCGAACAGCCGGTACTGGCGGCCGGTCAACGCTGCGAACTGGTCCATCCTCTGCTGGACGATCCCCGGGCATGCGTCGTAGAAGGGATTACACGCCTCGCGGGCCTGGAAGAAGACATCCGGATTCTGGGCGGTGCCGCGCAACACCGGCCGATCGGGGCTGAGCGATCGTTCGCGGTGCGCCTGGACGAGCGCCGGATCGATCATCTGCTTGATGACGTCCTGAGGCAGTTCCTCGATGCTGTTGAGTTCGTGAGATGTGCGGAAACCATCGAAAAAGTGCAGAAAGGGAACGCGCGCTTGCAGCGTCGACGCATGTGCGATCAACGACAGGTCATGCGCCTCCTGAACACTGGAGGCCGCGAGCATGGCCCACCCGGCCCCACGAACGCTCATCACGTCGCTGTGATCGCCAAAGATCGACAGCGCGTGCGTCGCGAGAGTGCGGGCTGCCACATGAAAGACCGTCGGCGTCAACTCGCCCGCGATCTTGTACATGTTCGGGATCATCAGCAGCAGGCCCTGCGACGCGGTGAACGTCGTCGTCAATGCTCCGGCCTGCAGCGAACCGTGCACTGCTCCAGCGGCGCCCCCTTCGCTCTGCATCTCGATGACGCGCGGAACATTGCCGAACATGTTCGGCTGGCCTGAATTGGCCCATGCATCGCACAGTTCCCCCATCGGGGACGAAGGTGTGATGGGGTAGATCGCGATGACTTCGCTGATCTGATACGCGATTCGCGTCGCCGCTTCGTTGCCATCCACCGTGATCAGTTCGCGGTCCATTGACCATCTCGCTGATGTGTCTATGTTGTGCTCCGCCGGATGTCCGCTGAGCGGACCGGACTCGCTGACGGCAAGTGCAATGCGAGTGCCGATCTCGATGTTTTCCTGCGTGTGATTTGAATCTCCGGTCGGGAATGCCGCGCTCGGGCGATCGGGCTGGCGTCAGCGGGGCTGCGACGACACGGCGCTGCGCAAACACCGGGAACTGCGGGAGAGCACACTCAGGAGCGCGTGCGGCGCACCTCTGCACGGTGGGCATGGACGATTTTGTCACACCTGCGCGCGTAGAATCGCACACTTGCCTGGGGCGGGTGACAAGGGAGATTCGGGAATCGGTTCACTACAATCCAAGTGACGGCCCGCCACTGCGGATGACCGTAGTCACAATCCCTTGAGCAGCCTGGACGGAAAGACAGTCATGATCGACCCGCTGTGCCGTGGACTTGGCCGAACCGCATTCGCCGTCGCAGTGCTTTGTGCCGTCAACATTTCGGCAAGCAACGGGGTGGGGGCAGAGCGAGCACACGGTGGCGACCTGACCATTGAATGGGGCGTACTCCGCAACGACGACGACTCGCGCTCACATCACGGCCGCTGGACAATCACCAACAACGGCTCGGCCGCACTACCGGCCTCCGGCTGGACGATCTGGTTCAACATGCTGCAGCTCGCGGAGCGCGCGCCGACTCGCAAGATCGATCCGGCGGTGAAAATCAGCCATTTCAGCGGCGACATGATGCGGCTGCAGCCGACGGACAAGTTCAAACCGATCCCCCCCGGCGAGAGTTTCACGTTCGAGTACCACGGCGAGGCGGCCGTCAACAAGGAATGCTGGGCTCCCTGCGGCCTGTACATCGTGTTTACGGATGAGCAGGGGCACGATTCCAGGCCGGAGCTGATCGGCATGGTCACGGTCAATCCGTTCACCAAACCCGAACAGATCAACCGCGGAAAGCTCGACCAGACGCCGATTCCGACCCCGGCCTACCTGCACGAACAGAACTCGAAACTCTCGCTGCTGCCGGCCGACAACGTCGGCCCGATCACGCCGACGCCGGTGCTGTACCGTGCGTCCGGCGGCGAGCGAAAAATCGACAGCGGCATCGTCATCCGTTACGGCGAAGGCCTCGCCAGCGACGCCGGCTACCTTTCACAACAACTGCAATGGGCACTCGGCGCCGCGCCGCGCGCCGAGCCGGGGGACTCGGCTGGAGACAACGTCATCCTGCTCAGAATCGGAAAGATCAAGGTTGGAAGCGACGAGAAGACGACCGGCAGCGAAGCGTACACGCTCGATGTCGCCGCAAAGGGCATCACGATTACCGGGGCCGACGCGGACGGAGTGTTCTACGGCATCCAGTCGCTGCTGCAACTCCTGCCGCCGACGGCGTTCGCCGGCGGACTTCCGACCGTTACCGTGCCGCTGGTGCATGTCGAGGACGCGCCCCGCTATGCGTATCGCGGCCAGCACATCGACGTTTCGCACAACTTTCATAGCAAGGAGAGCATCCTCCGGCTGCTGGACGTGATGGCGTTCTACAAGGTGAACACGCTCCACTTCCAGGTTAGCGACGACGAAGGCTGGCGAATCGAAATCCCCGAACTGCCCGAACTGACGGAAATCGGCGGTGGCCGCGCTCACACCAGCAACAACGACGGGGCGCTGCATCCGACGTACGGGGCCGGCCCGTTCCGCGACCCGCCGTCGTTCGGCTCCGGCTTCTACACGCGGGCAGACTACATCGAAATCCTGCGGCACGCCCGCGATCTGCACATCCAGGTCATCCCCGAGATCAACATGCCGGCGCACGCCCGCGCCGCGCTGATCGCCATGAAAACCCGTGAGAAGCGGTTGTTCGCCAAGGGGAACGACACGTTGGCCCTCGAGTTCCGGCTGCACGATCCGGACGACACGTCCCGGTACTTCTCGGCGCAGAGTTTTATGGACAACACCGTCTGCGTCGTCGACGAGCCGGTCTATCACTTCGCCGAAGTCATCATCCGCAACTTCCAGGAGATGTTCGCCGAAGCCGGCATGCCGCTGACGACCTGGCACTTTGGCGCCGATGAAGTTCCTGACGGCGTCTGGACCGCCTCGCCACGCTGCGCGGAGTACCTGAAGCAGCATCCCGAGATCAAGGGGCCGGCGGATCTCAAGAACTATTTCGTCCGGCGGATCATCAAACTTTGCCAGGAAAAGAAACTGCAGACCGCCTGCTGGCAGGAAGCAGCACTGGACCATGTCACCGTGGGAAAAACCCATCAGGACAATCCTGTCCCCGAGTTCGCCGGCGGCCAGTTGATCCCCTACGTCTGGAACAACACCCGCGGCAACGAAGACCTCTGCAACCGCTTCGCCAACATCGGCTATCCGGTCGTCCTCTGCTGCGTCTCCAACCTGTACTGGGACCTGGCCTACAACAAAGACCCGCTGGAGCCGGGCCTGACCTGGGCCGGCTTCGTCGACGCCCGCGCCCCGTTCGAATTCGTCCCCGAAGACGTCTTCAAATCGACGCGCGTGAACGCTTACGGTCACCCGTACGATCGCGCGGCGATGTACCGCGAGCGCGAGAAACTGACCGATGCCGGCCTCAAGAACGTGCTCGGCATCCAGGGCCAGATCTGGTGCGAGACCATCAAGGGCCCGCAGATGCTCGAGTACTACGCCTTCCCCAAGCTGCTCGGCATGGCCGAGCGCGCGTGGGCCGCTCAGCCGGAGTGGGCGCGGCTGGATGATTTGGAACAGCATGATGCAGCCGTCCAGACCGCCTGGAACGAATTCGCCAACCGCCTCGGCCAGCGCGAGCTGCCGCGTCTCGATGCCCTGTTCGGCGGCATCGGCTATCGGCTCCCGCCCCCGGGAGCCGTGATCAAGGACGGCAAACTCACCGCCACCACGGAGTACCCCGGCCTCGTCATCCGTTACTCCACCAACGGCAACCCGCCAACGATGGCCTCACCGGTTTACACTGAACCGGTCGCTGTGAAGGGACCGGTCCTGCTGAGCACCTTCAACACCCAAGGCCGCGCCGGCCGCGCGTCACGAGTCGAATGAAAGGCTTGCCACAGAGAACACCGAGGGCACCGAGAGTCGGAGCGGGTTTTCTCTGTGGCCTCGGTGCACTCAATGGCCAAGAAAAGACATTGACAGCTCGATCTTTCGATCAATTCGCAATCAATTCAGTTCGACGATGACTACCTCCGCTCAGAAGCTCGCGATTCACGGCGGCACTCCGTTTCGCACGCAGCCGTTCACCAAGTGGCCGGTGCATGATGAGGCCGAAGCCAAGGCCGTGGCCGACGTTGCACGCTCCGGCAAGTGGTGGCGGTGCGCGTACAGCACTTCGGAACTGGAGAAGAAGAGCGCCGATCAGGTCGAGGGACGCAGCCGCGTGGAAGTGTTCGAGGAGCGGTTCGCGGCGGCGCATCGCGCGAAGTACGGCGTTGCTGTGACCAACGGCTCGGCGGCGCTTGATATCGCCGTGCGCGCCGTCGGGATCAAGCCGGGCGATGAGGTGATCACGACGCCGTATACGTTCGTGTCGACGTCGATGTGCATCATGAACAACTTCGGCGTGCCGGTGTACACCGACGTCGATCCTGCCAGCTACAACATGGATGCGGGCCAGATCGAGTCGTTGATTACCGAGCGTACGAAAGCGATCGTCCCGGTCCACTTCTCCGGCAACCTGTGCGACATGGAGCGGATCATGGCGGTCGCCAAGAAGCATGGGCTGGCCGTGATCGAAGACGCCGCTCATGCGCACGGCGTCGAGTACAAGGGGGACAAGTTCGCCGGGTCATTCGGCGACCTCAACTGCTTCAGTTTCCAGGAGTCGAAGAACCTGCCGACCGGCGAAGGGGGCATGTTGCTGACGAACTCCGACGAGCTCTATGAGCGTGCGTTCTCGATGCATCACCTCGGCCGGCTGCCGGGGGAGGTCTGGTACAAGCACTTCCACCAGGCGTGGAATTGCCGGATGAACGAGTTCACGGCGGCGATCGGGATCGTCCAGCTCTCACGGCTGTTCGAGCAGAACGCCCGGCGGATGGAGAACCACGTCTACCTCATTGAACGGCTGGGAAGGCTTCCGGGCCTTACTCCGTGCCGCAATCTGCCCGGCATCACGAAGCATTCGCACCATCTGCAGATGCTGCGATACAACGCGGCGGAAGTCGGTGGCACGCCGCGCAACGACTTCATCAAGGCGGTGAACGCCGAAGGCATCCCCTGCCTCGCCGGCTACACGTTTCCGAACTACGCCAACCCGTTCATGTCGAGCGACGAGACGCGCGCGCGGTACAAAGCGGCCGGCATCACGCTGCCCGACTATCGCGCCTACGCCGAGCGCTGCCCGCATACAGAGCGGGCCTGCTACCACGAAGCGATCTGGCTGGAACACCGGCTGCTGCTCGGCACCCGCCAGGACATGGACGACATCGTCGGCGGGTTCGCGAAGGTGATCGACGCGTTCCGGGCGTAAGGCCAACGACGAAGGAAAAAACAGGAGGAAACAAAGGAAACGGAGAGGACGCGGAGGAAATCGATTCAGTTTTCTCAGCGACCTGCTAAGGCAGAAATTCAGGTCGCAGAAGCGTCCCGGACGCTGCACCTGATGGTCCTGACCCGCTCGATATTCCGGAAATATGCGGCCCGTAACTGACCGGCAATTTCTTCGTTGCCTCTCTGTTCCCTCCGTTACCTCCTGTTCAATTCCTTTCCGCGAAGCACAATCCGCTCACTTCTCGAGCTTCCAGCCGCTCTTGTCGACGATGAGCTTCGTGTTCCCCTTGTGGGCGTCATATACCGCGCGCATCTCGTCGATCGTGTCGAAGTAACCCACGATGAACGCCTCGCTGAAGGACTGCCCTGCCTTGATCGGCTTCCCGTAGCACTCCTCGATCAGGACGATAATGTTGCCCGGCCACATGTTGCACCAGGCCTCATAGACGACCGACGGCTCCAGCGTCAGTCCGCCGAGCCACGGCCCCGCTTTGCCCGTCTCGGGATCGCGCAGGTGATACGCCCGGAAGAACCTTTCGGGCATCGGTTCGCGGCCGCGGATGTACTGATACTTTTCGTCCGACTGAAACGGTTCAAAAAACTCGCTCGATGGCACGTACTGGCCGTCCGGGCCGCCGAAGTAGCTGAAATAGAACTCGCTGAACGTGTCCCCGTTATGGTGACGCACGCAGCCCGGCGTGTCGTTCCGCAGGAACATCTCGTTGGAGTCGTTCACCGTGTCGATTTTGTCCATCAAGAGGAAGTACCGCTTCCCCCTGGGAAACACGACGAGTTGAGTCCACTGCGATCCGGCATTCCGGCCGGGGGCGCCGTACTCGTATTTGTACTGCGTCTGCACCGCGACGAAATCCTCGCCGCGCATCACCGTCGGCTGCACCGGCTTCATGAACGGGCACAGTTGCGGCCCCTCCACCATCCGCTTCGGCCGCGTCGTCCCCTGCGAGAATTTCGCGTACGCCTTCCGCTCCGGGTCGGTTTCGAACTCGTGCCACAGATAGCGGTCCAGCGGCTTGAGCTGGTCGCGCCACTCCCGGTCGCTTCCCGCTTCCATCAGCCAGTCGACGACCATCAGCCCGTCGCCCAGTTCGTGAAAGCCGGTCTGTTTGTCGACA
>JAXMBS010000013.1:0-88666 GCA_046349775.1 Planctomycetaceae bacterium
GTTGAGTGCTTGGTCGTTGAGTGCTTGGTCGTTGAGTGCTTGGTCAGTTCGTGACTGGTGAGCTGGGAGTGATCGACTCTTCACCAAACACCAAACGACCAAACACCTCCTTCAACCAAACAACTCCGCCATCTAGTAGGTGGCGAGAATGTCACTCTCCCGCAGCAGCAGCAGTTCTTCGTCGCCGACCTTGATCTCGTCGCCGGCGTACGAGCTGAAGATCACGCGGTCCCCTTCCTTCACGGACAGGGCGACCTTCTTGCCGTCGTCGCGGGTGTGACCGTCGCCGACGGCGACGACTTCACCCTTCTGCGGCTTGTCCTTGGCGGTGTCCGGGAGCACGATGCCGCCGGCGGTCTTGTCGGCAGCCAGCTGGCGCCGGAGGACGACCTTGTCGCCGAGGGGGACGATACGGTTGCTGCCGGATTTCGCTTTCTTGGCCATGGTGAGTCGTAAATCGTGAGTGGTGACTAGTGATTCCCGGTTGGGTTGGAAGCAACGCTTTGAGGACGGCCGGTCAACAGCATGGGCGCAGTTCCCGGTGCTCAGTCGGAATGCGAACGGCATGCCGGAACCACGCGAGCGACGCAAGCTGTTTCAGGAAAAGGAATTCCGAAACTCGGGCAGGATCGCTCCCGCGCAAGAATGGCGGGAAGCGCGGTGGTCGGGAGATGCAGTCTGCCATGTTGGCAGGGCCGAAGAGAGGTTAGAGGTAAGACTTCAGACGTACGTGAAGACGACTGAAGCGAGATCTCAGACGGCACGATCGTTGGGTTCGCTGAAATCGCTGCGAATGATTGGGGCGTCCTGTGTCGACTTCCGGGAGTCGGCCTCTTGGCTGTGGTGAACTCGGTCCGACAATGGAACGAGGTCAGACGTAAGAGGCAAATCACTTACATCTAACGTCTTACCTCTAACCTCTTGACCGCGCTATCCCATGCCGGCTGTGATGAAGGCTCTCAGGTCGCCCGTTCGGCATCGCTTGTCGTCTCCCCCGGGAGCGAGAGTGAGCCAGAACACCCCCATTGGACCGCTGCGTCGCGACGACGCCGTCGGACTGCTGCTCGCGCACGCGCATCAGGAAGTTCAAGCCGGCCGCCTCGCGCCCGCCTGCGCCATTCTCCACCGCGCACTCGACATCGCCCCGGAGTCGCTGCCGGCGCTGTCCGCATTGGTCGATTGCCTCGTCGATCAGCGGCGCTGGTCGGCGGCAGTCAAGGTGCTCAGGCCAACGCTCGACCTGGCGCGAGCGCGTCAATGATGCCGGCGCGCAGATCGAATTCAGCCAGCGGCTCGCGGCGGTGATGCTGCAGGCCAATCGCAAGCTGGGTGCCCGCTCGGCGCTGCAGCAGGTGCTCCGCGTCGAACTGGAGTCGCGCGGCGTGCTGTCGGCCACGACGCTGGTCCTGCTGTCGCGCGCGATGCAGGGGAAGTGGTCAATCGAGCGCCGCTGGCGACTGCTGCGCGGCTCGTCGCGAGTTGCGCGCGGCGAGGAACGTGTCGCCGTCCTGCGTGCGACCGGGCGCCTGTTCCTCGAAACCAGCGACTTCGGCGCCGCCCTGCGCGCGTTCGACGAAGCCGCGCGCGTTTCCGAGCGTCTCAAGTTCCCGCCGGCCCGCCGCGCCGCAGCGCTGAGCGACCAGGGCCTCGCCCTCGTCAAAGCCGGCCGCTACAAGGCCGCAGTCGGCGTGCTCCGTCGCGCCGCCCGGCTCCACGCCAAAGTCGGCAACACCTTCTGGGCCCGCAAGCTCGCGCGGCTGGCGAATCGCGCCCTGCGGGCACAGCGCCGCCTCGACGAAATCGCCGAGCGGAACTGAAGCAGTTGATTGTTGTTCGACTTCCGGCGTCAGATGACCGACGCTCGACTCAGGTCGGTGAATGGAAAAACACCTTCGAGCTTGAGCAAGCCGACCAGGTCTTCAACTTTCTTGCTACGCCACGCATCAAGCTCCGCTTGGGTGATGCCGAGACAAAGCAGCAAGCTTGCGGGACAGTCCTTGACGGTGAACTTGGCGTACGTAATGAACGCGAATGCCGAGATTGTGGCGCCCTTCGGCAGGGCAGGGCCGATATCCATAGTCGCAAACGGATTGAGCCGCGCGTCTCTGGTATAGCGCGCTAGATTACTGAGGAGCGTCGGTGCGCCGGGCCAATGGTCGAGCGAGGGCAGACACAGCATCAGCTCATACCAACCGTCGTCGTTCTTAATCTGCTGGTCGTCGCCGATCAGGTCATTGGTGACGAGGACGATTCCGGCCACATGGTGCTCAAAGGCAATGACATCGGCGCCACCGCCCAGGTAAAACGGTACGGGCGCATGGAAGCAGCCGCCTCGCGGCTCGCCGAGTATTGGCCGCATCGCGTCAACGCGCGCATCCCACCATTCCTGCCAGTTGTCGTCTCGTTGAACGCCGGGAGTCACGACAGTCTCCTTGGCAAAACGACACTTCAGTTGTCAGGCATGAGACGCGAAGCAGGAGCTTCAGGGCAGGGCGTTCCCGAATGAAATTCGGGAACGAGGATGTCGCTGCCCACTCGACGTCCCACTCCTTCGCTACCCACTACCAACTATCCACTACCCACTTCTTTCAGCCGCAATTGCCCGCAGGCCGCATCAATATCGGCCCCTTTGCGCTTCCGCACCGTGGCATTGATCCCGCGCTCGGTCAGGATCCGCACGAACTCCTCCGTCCGCGGCGCCGACGACCCCTGAATCGCCAGCGGCTCGACCGGATTCATCGGAATCACGTTCACATGCGCGTTCCGCCCGCGCAGCAGCTGCGCCAGCTCATGCGCCTGCGCGGGCTCGTCGTTAATTCCGCTCAGCAGCACATACTCATACGTCACGCGCCGTCCGGTCTTCTCAAAGTACGCATCCGCCGCTGCCAGGATCGCCTCCACGCCGGTGCTCTTGTTCACCGGAACGATCTGCGTGCGGAGCGCATCGTTCGGAGCATGCAGCGACACGGCCAGATGGTACGGGACGCCCGTCTCGGCGAACTCCGCCATCTTCTCCGGCAGACCAACGGTCGAAACCGTAATCCGCCGCGCGCCCAGACCCATGCCCCCCTTCTCATTGAGCGTCGCCAGCGCCGGCAGCAGGTTGCGCAGGTTCGCCAGCGGCTCGCCCATCCCCATCACGACGACATTCGTGATGCGTTCATCCGGCGCGAGCAGCCGATCGAGCCGCAGAATCTGTTCCAGGATTTCGCCGGTCGACAGATTGCGCTTCACCCCCAGCAACCCGCTGGCGCAAAACACACACCCCATCGCGCAGCCGACCTGTGTGCTGATGCAGACGGTGACGCGGTCCGGCTCGCGCATCAGCACGCACTCGAGACTCTCGCCGTCATCCAGCTTGAGCAGCAGCTTCTCGGTCCGATCTTTGGCGACCTGGTGCCGGGCGATCTTTGTCCCCAACAGCCGGAAACCGGCAGCCAGCTGCCGCCGCAGCTCGGCGGGGAGGTCGTGCATATCGTCGAAAGACGTCACCCGTTTGCCGAAGATCCACTTGCGGATCTGGTCAGCGCGATAGGCCGGATATCCCCGCTCGGCGCACCATGCGGCGAGTTGGTCGCGGGAGAGGCCGGCGATCAGCGGCAGCTGCTCGGCGGCATCGGGCGGGGCAGGGGATTCGAGATCGGCAACGGGAAGCGGAGTCATAGTCGTGGTTCACATCTTATACGTGCGCAGGGGGGAACCGAAGTCGGAGGGGGCGTGCGTGCCTCAAGTTATTGCGGGCGTGAGGCTTGAGTGTTCACGAACCTGCAGGAGTGAGCTGGAAGCGCGACGGCGACGGCAGGAACCGGGGGGCACAGAGTTTGCGCAATCGGAAAAACCGTCAAAATCGATGCAGTCCGGCGCTGCCCACGGCCGATACCCGAATGGGACGATTCCCTTTTCGGCGGTCGCAGAACGGAGGCGACACGACCATGCGCAGACCGGTCCGCAGCGTCCAGTGGAAGACGCTTGTCCGGCGCCCCGTTGTGCAGGCGGCGTTGGTGCTGCTGATCGGGGCGTGTCTGTGGACGCTTTCCGGCCGTCGTGACCGGGCTGTCGAGAACGCCTCAGTTGCCGATCAGGACGACGACAGCGCGGAAGCGACGGCGCCGAGGATTCGGACTGGCACTCCTCTGCGACGACTGCCGCAGCGGAAGTTGCCAACTGTGGCCGCGGACGAACGTGCGGTGCAAGCGGACTTTGAGACGAGTCGGACGTCCCCGGAACCTGCCGTGCATGCGGCGGGATTCACGGCCGAAGTGTCCGCGAACACGCCAGTGTGGCTGACTGGAAAAATCGAATACGAATAGCAGCGGGATCGCCGGTGCAAGACTGCGTGTGCGTCACACGGAGCCGGTGCAGCGCCGACGGAAGAGCGAGTCCAAAGCTTTAGAATGATCCCGCGATGCACGAAGTTCATTGGCGCCTCTCGCGACCGGCGTTTGAATGCGACGCAGACAGCGCATTCTATTTTTCGAGCGCCACGCACGAAGGCGCGCTGCTGAAACTGCGGTACGTGATCGAGCATCACAAGGGAGTCGGGTTGCTCATCGGCGGACACGGAGCGGGAAAGTCGTACCTGACGCAGCGGCTGATTCACGAGTTGGGGCACGAGCGGTTTCACTTCTCTCGAATCGTGTACCCGGCGCCGGATGCAGAGTCCCTGCTGAGAGACATCGGCGTCCGGCTGGGTGCTGAGCGTGAAGCGCACGCCGGCGAGGGCCTGGACGGCGTCCTGCGGGCGACAGAGCGGCGGCTGAGGCAATTGACGTCGTCGACGCGCTATCCGGTGCTGATGATTGATGAAGCGCACGTGCTGAACGCCGAGCAGCTGCAGATGCTGCAACTGTTGCTGAACCTGGACGACGGGGTCGGCATCCGCATGTCGCTGGTCCTGGTGGGTCACGTGGAGCTGTTGCCGCGCGTCCAGCGCGTGGGAGGGCTCGATTCGCGCGTGGCCGCCCGTTGCGCACTCTCGTCGCTCACGACCGAGGAGACTGCGGACTATGTGCGGCACCGGCTGCAGGTGGCCGGCCGTCCGACCTGCCCGTTCAATCCGGCGGCACTGGCGACCATCGCGGAGCTGTCGCAGGGGCTGCCGCGGCGGATCAACCAGATGTGCGACCTGTCGCTGCTGATCGGCTTTGCGGACAAGCTGCGGGAATTGTCGCCGGTGGACGTGGAAGCGGCGGCGGCGGAGCTGGCCGGGGCGGCTTGAATGGAGAGGTCAGAGGCCGGATGTCAGAGGTCAGTGTCTCTGGTTGCTGGTCGGTTTTCGTTTGGTGGGCATCAGCTGTGATTGATCGCGTTGGCGCACGAGCGGCTCGGCGGGAGCTTCGCCCTCCCGTGGGTGCGTTGCGAGCACTGTTCGGGCCAGAATCGGTCTTGAGTCGATCCCGGCCCGCGTGCTATTAGGGCCTCCCCGATTGTTCCGGCGGATTTCGCCGCTGGGAATCTCCCACTCTTCAGACGGACTTTGTCCGGCCCGTTCCCTGCACCGGTCCCGGCACTTCCCGGCGACCCGGAGGCGCTCTGCATGCGCACATTGGCCGCCATAGCTCTAGTTTTCACGGTTGCGGCGTGGCCGCACTGCGTCTGGGCTCAGCCGTCACAGTTTCCGTATGAAGCCGAAGTGCGCGGAGATGACGTCAATGTGCGCAGCGGACCAAGTCTGAAGAACTACGAGACCGGCAAACTGAACCAGGGGGATCGGGTCACGGTCATTCGTCATGATCCCGGGGGCTGGTTCGCGATCGCACCGCCGCCAGGGAGCTTCAGTTGGGTCGATGCGAGCCACGTCCAGAAGGCCGACGCGCGGAGCGGTGTGGTACGGGTGCCGGACGATCCCAATGGCGGACGGGGCCAGGCTTTCGTGCACGTCGGCAGCGCGTTGTCCGATGATGTTTCGATGTATAGCCCCGTCCGGCTCGAAGACGGCGATCAAGTCGAAATCCTGGGAGAGAAAACGTTAACTCTCGAGCGCGGGCCGGTGCTGATGTATCAGATCAAACCGCCCGCGGAGGAATTCCGGTGGGTGAAAGGGGACTTTATCGTGCCGCTGGGGGCTGCCGAGCGCGGACCGAATAACAGCGATCCATTCGCCGTGCCTAGGGAAGCCGAAGCGGCCGGACGTCAATCCGCAGGCATTTGCAGAGACGCCGCGCAGCACTGACGCACGTCGAACCGGCGCTGAGCCAACGGTGCCGGTTGCGCGCTGTCGGGAGACCTTGACGTCCTGGACGGGCAATTGAAAGAGATGCTGGCCAAGGGGCCGGAGCAGTGGCGACTGGAGGAATTCGAGCAGCACCTGCAACAGATGTTACCAATGAGCGACCCGGTCAATCGGGCGCTGATCCGACAACGACTGGCGACAATCGCCACCCGCAAGCGGGCGCGCGACGACTACCTCGACTTTGTGCGTCTCACCGGCGAAACGACCCAACGCGAGCAACAGTTGCAGGCGATGCAGTTGGGCGGATTGCCGGCGCGGCAAGCCGGCTATCCACAGGTGCAGTTGCAGACGCCGCAGCCCATTCCTGACGGCGCGCCGACATCGGCGTCGATGTCAGGTGAAACGCCTGGCGCCACAGACCGGCAGGGACCGCGACTGGCACCGATTCCCGACCGTGCCGTGCCGGCTTCTCCGGGGGGACCGGTCCTGCCCCGGTTTGACGGTGCGGGGATCGTGCAGCGCAGCGGCAATCCCCTGGGAACCGTGCCGCCGTATGTGCTGATCGCTCCCAACGGCAAGCTGCTGTCGTTTCTGGAGCCGGCCGCAGGGACGGACCTGGCGCCGTATGTCGGTCAGTCGGTAGGCGTGATCGGCAAGCGATCATTCGACGGCCGGTTGCAATCGGATCGGATCGTCGTGAAGCGGTTGCAGCCGGTGCAGTTGGCGCTGAAGGGCGGGGTGGTCTGGTGCTTGGTCGTTTGGTGCTTTGGGGATTGGCGAGCGGTGTTCAGGGATGGACCGGGGACGGCTGCGGGCCGCCATTCTCCTTTTCGCTGCCGGGGGTGTGGAACCACCACCAGTAGGCGATCATCAGCAGCGTCAGCACGAACGCGCCGGCGACGAAGACAGCCGGGAAATTGACAACAGCGTTTCCTTCGGCGTTGGTTGACGTGCACAACTGGATGAGCGGCTGGCTCAGCAGCAGCCCCACTGGCATTGCGACTCCCAGGGTGAGGAAGGCAAACAGGTTCTGCACGCTGTTGCGCAGATCGGGGGGGCATTCGGCGTCCAGATACAACTGGATGACGATGACCAGGCAGACATGGCAGATACCGTGCAGCGCAATGCCGGCCAGAATCCAGTTGTAGTTGGCGCCGCTGGCGAAGATGAGATAACGGGCGAGCCACGCCGCTATGCCGAGGCCGAAGGTGGCCTTCAGGCCGAAGCGTCGCAGAATGAACGACAGCAGCAGCAGAGTCGGGGGCTCCGAAATCTGGCCGATCGTCATCACGGCCGGAATCCAGTCCTGCCGGAATCCGTAGTCCTTGAGCAGCGGCGGGACGGCGAGGTTGTACAACGGGATCACCAGCGCCAACGCGAAGCTGGCGACGATGAGCTGGCCGAACGACCGCTTGCGGAACATCGTCAGGACTTGCAGCGGGGCGGCGCGCGCCTGTGCCGTGCGCGCCGGCGGCGTGTGCGGCAGGAAGATGCAGAACGTGCTCAGCGTGAATGACATGAGTGCCGCAATGCGGAAGGCATCCCGGCTGGACGCCGCCGGCAGCCAGTGAAAAACGGCCTGCGCCGAGTCCAGCGCGGGAACCCAATTCGGCCGGTGCGCGCGGATCCAGGCGTCGACATCGCCGCGTTCGAGCCAGAAGGAGAGGCCGATACCGGCGAGGACCCAGCCGATTGTGCCCCACACCCGCACGCCGCCGAATTGCTGCTTGGGATTCGGCAGGTGGCGGAACGTCAGGGCCGTGGCGAGCGCGACGGTGGGGACGTAGGCCGCGGCGTACAGACCGAACAGCATGAAGATGATGCGATAGCTGGCGTGAGTTTCGCGGTAGACGTCAACTGCGATGGGAATCGCCAGCAATGTGAGGCCGCCGACGAAGTGCGCGAGGGCCAGATAGCGTTCAGCCGACATCCAGCGGTCGCAGATCTGGCCGACAACGAGCGGCGCGACCCAGAGTCCGATGGCGCCGGTAGCCATGACGGGGCCGACGTCGGCGAGCGGCAACTGGTTGTCTTCAAAGTACAGCGAGAGATACGTCAGCAGGGTGCCGGTGATGCCCCATTCGAGGAGCCACAGGACTGACAGCCGCCAGCGGAGAGTCCAGCGGAGGCAGCGCGACTCATAGGCGTGGGTTGGTCGCTTGGTGTCTGGTTGTTTCGTGGCCGTATATCAGAATCGGGTCAGTGTGCGAGTCAGGCAGCGGGGGCGTCGGCGCCTTCGGATTCGGCGACGCGGGGATCGTCGGGGGCGCTGTGGCCGGGGGATGGAAGAACAGCAGCAGGCAGACGGCGGCGACGGCGCCCATGCCGGCCGGGACGAGGAACAGCTTGCCGTAGTCGACTCCGCCTTCCCCCGCCGGAAACTGCTTCATCAAGGCCCCCGCCAGGCCGAAATTGCCCACAAACGGCCCCCAGACCCAGAATCAGAAAGTTGAAAGTCCTGCGCGCGTCGGACCGCGTCCTTCGGGAAAAACTCGTCGATGAAGAGGTACACCGTGGCAAAATAGAATGCGTAACAGATGCCGTGCAGAATGTTGATCGAGACAGCGACTGCCGGATGCGGATACAGCGCGTACACCAGGAATCGCGCGACGTGCCCGAGGATGCCGAAGATCATCGTCTTCCGCCAGCCAAGCCGCTTCAGCGCATAGCCAGGATCGCCATCGTGCCGATCTCCGCTATCTGGCCGATGCTCATCACCGGCATGATCCATTGACCGGGAATCCCGACCTTGTTTTTGAGGTAGTCGGGCACTTGATTGAAGTAGACCTGGTGGATCGTCGCATCGATAAACGTCACGACGAACAGGACGAGCAGAAACGGATTGCGCAGCAGCTTCATCGCCTCCAGCCACGCGAGTTGGTTGCCGGCGTCCGCCGCCGGCTTGGGGGGCGTATTCGGCAAACTCAGGCTGAACACCGCCAGCACCAACGATGAGATTCCGGCCGCGATGAAGATGTAGCTCCGCGCATCTTGCAGCGCGACGCCGGTCTTGGACGTGCTCAGTGCGGCACTGAGCCAATCGATGAACGAGACCGATCCGAAGGCGGGAATCTTTGACCAGTCAGCCAAAATAAACACGAACGGCCAGCTCACGGCGATCCAGCCGATCGTCCCCCACAACCGCACGGGGCCAAAGTCGTGCTGCGGGTCCTTCAGGTTGGCGAGAAGGCGATCGAATTCGTGATCGAGATCGTCGGCACGTAGAACACACAGTGCAACAGCAGGAGCGAAAAGAATGTCGGAAACGAAGCGGGATGCTCCCTTGTCACCGTGGACCCAGAATAGCCCGAGAATCGCCAGCCCCCGACAAAGTGGCTGAACGCGACAAATTTCTCCCGCCGCAAAATTGCGGTCGGCAAACTGCGTCGAGAAAAACATCGCTGTAAATGCCGCGATGTTGAACGCGCCAAAAATCAGCGCCAACCAGACTCCGTCAAAGCCCAGCTCGGGAATGTACTGAAAGCTCAGCACAACCCAGGACCCCCCGATGATGTACTGGATGAACATCATGACTGAGAGCCGGAACTTGATGCCGGCGGTCGCCGAGGGTACGGCGTTGGTGGTCGTCATGCGGGAAGCTTTCGGGAGACGGAAGTCGCGATGTTGACGGCGGGTGAAAAAACAGACGCCCAAACTATCCCGGCCGCGAGTGGGACGCAAGTTGTGGGAAGGCGTCTTGGGTCACAGGGTGGTCAGAGGTCGGAAGTCAGAAGTCGGAGGTCAATGTGGGGTGTGTGGCGATAGACAAGCTGGCCTGGACGTCTACGATGCGGTGAGATGTTCTGTTGCGAGCACGAAGCCGAAGCTGGACCCCTCCCCTCACCCCGGCCCTCTCCCCCGAATCAAGTAATGCTTGAAACCAACACGGTTC
The DNA here is from genome assembly GCA_046349775.1 of Planctomycetaceae bacterium. Taxonomy (GTDB): domain Bacteria; phylum Planctomycetota; class Planctomycetia; order Planctomycetales; family Planctomycetaceae; genus JAEUIG01. The sequence continues at coordinate 10,065 of JAXMBS010000013.1, forward strand.
GCGGGGGAGAGGGGGAGAGCGCTGCAGTGGCGGAAGAAATCGTTGAGTCTCTGGAACCGCCGCAAGTCGAAACGGCGGCGGCGACCGACCGATGGGCCGTCACGGAGACGCCGCGGTCGCTGATGCCGGCGGCGCTGCTGGGGATCGCAGTCCTGCTGGTGTGGCGGTTCGTGGGGGTGCGATTTCTGCGCGAGGGAGAATTGCAGTCGGACTGGCTGCCGCTGCTGCTCGGCGGCGTGTTGCCGACGCTGTTCATCCTCGTCTATCCGATCTGGATGATCCGCCGCGCGGGCGGACGGGTGATTGGCGGCTGGCCGGGCTGGCAGAGGTTTCTGTTGGAAGGGGCGATCGCCATCGGCGCACTGATCTGCGTGCAGGTGGTCAACATGCTGGTGGCGATCCTGTATACGCTGCTGTTCCGCGAGTCGCCGGGGATCCCGGACCAGTTTCAGGAGCTGGCGGAGAGCGGCAGCCTGCTGGCCCTGACGATCATGGCGGTGATGGCTTGCGTATGGGCGCCGATTTCGGAAGAGCTGTTCTTCCGCCGGTTCGTGATGCGGGCATTTGCGAGCCGGCTTTCGCTGTGGGCCGCGATTGTGCTGCAGGCGTTCGTGTTTGCGATTCTGCATCACTACGGGGCGATGCACCTGACGGCGATCTTCGTGCTGGGCCTCGCGATGGGAGGGCTGTATGCGTGGCGGCGGACGATCCTCACGTCGATGATCCTGCACATGCTGCAGAACACGATGGCGATGACGTTCCTGGGCGCGTTCATGCTGTTCAGTCGCTATGCGCCGATACTGGGCGTGACAGGGGACGGCCAACCGGACGGGTTCCATATCGTGCAAGTGCAGGAGGGGAGTGCGGCAGCCGCAGCCGGGCTGCAGGCGGGGGACGTGATCACGAAAATCGAGGGCGCGCCGGTGCAGGATCGGATGACGTTGCGGCTGATGTACTGGGCTGCGGGACTCGATGGCCGAGCGGAGATGGAGATCCGGCGGAACGGCGAGACGACAGCAATCCGAGTGACACCGCTCCCTGCGCCGGCCGCCGAGAAGTCGACTCCGGCGGCCCCGCAGCCCCAGGAGCCGGCGGAATGACGGACGACCTGGAATCCGATGTCCGGACACCGCGCGCAGAGCAGTTGCTGATTGAGGCGACGGCCGAGATTGCAGCGGAGCGTGTCCTGTGCACCTCGCTGGGGTGGGGGCAACTGGCGACATCGCTGGCGGCGCAGTTGCCGTCGGCGCAGGTCGCCTGTCACTTTCTGGATCTGCACCCGTACGAGCAGGCACGGCACATTGCCGGAAACCTGGAGGCGCGCGTCGTGTGGTTGTGCAGTGCTGATCTGCCTGAGGGACCGTTTGACCTCGCGGCAATTCCAGTGTCGCGGTTCGGCGAGGCGGAACTGACGCGCGACATGCTGCAGGAGGCGTACGAGCGACTGACGGAAGAGGGGCTGCTCGTCACGGCCGTCGACAATCGCGACGACAAGTGGCTGCACGAGGAACTGGCGAAGCTGTTCGCAAAGGTCACGCGCGAGCCGGGACGATCGGGAGTGGTGTATCGGGCGATTCGGCGCGGTCCGCTGAAGCGCAGGCGGGACTTCCGTTGCGAGTTTGCGTTTCGGGACCAGGGGCGGCTGGTGAAAGCGGTGAGCCGGCCGGGGGTGTTCAGTCACCGGGAGCTGGACCTGGGAGCGCGGGCGCTGCTGGAGGTGATGGAAGTCAGGGCAGGGGACCGCGTGGTCGATATGGGATGTGGATCGGGAGTGGTCGGGCTGGCGGCGGCGCTGCGAGCAGAGCGCGTGTTCGTGCAGGGGATCGATTCAAATGCGCGGGCGGTGGCGTGCATGGCTGAGGGCGCTCGGTTAAATGAGATTTCGTTAATCGGCCGGGACGTGGTGCTGTATGGCCGTCCCGAATGGATGCCGCAGGAGCAAGATGCCGTTCAGCCGACCGACGGGCCGGTGGTGCGCCTCGACTGCAATGCAGATGGCCGGGTCCCTGAGCCGGGGACGTATGATCTCGTCGTAGGAAATCCGCCGTACTATTCTCACTACCAGATTGCGGAAATCTTCCTGCAGGCCGCGAAGCGGGCGCTGAAGCCGGGAGGGCGCGTGCACATCGTCACGAAGAAGGACGACTGGCATCTGGCGCGCATGCCGCAGTTGTTCACGGACGTCAAATCGCGCGAGGTGCGCGGGTACAAAGTTGTCAGTGCCACCGCCCGCTAGTTTGAGCACAAACCACGCCGGCGGTTTCGCAATTCCATCGAGCACACATATGCGGGCGGTCGTGCAGCGCGTGAATTCGGCGAGCGTGACAGTCGACGGAGAGATCGTCGGGCGGATCGCGCACGGTTTTCTCGTGCTGCTCGGCGTCGCGCAGGACGACGAGCAGGCGGACGTGGTTTACACGGCGCAGAAGCTGATTGGCCTGCGCGTGTTCAAGGACGACGACGGCAAGATGAATCGCGCGCTGCAGGATGTCGGCGGCGCGATGCTGATCGTGAGCCAGTTCACGCTGTATGGCGACTGCCGGAAGGGGCGGCGGCCGAGTTTCATCGATGCGGCGCCCCCGGAGAAAGCGGACTCACTCTATCGCCAGGTCGTGGCGGAAGTGCGAGGGCAGGGGATCCACGTCGAGACGGGGAAGTTCCAGGCGCAGATGGAAGTCGCGCTGGTCAACGACGGGCCGGTGACGCTGCTGATTGACAGTCGGAAGGGGTTTTGAGCGAGGGCCATGCTGTTGTATTGGAAACCTGCCGTTGGTAGTGCGGCGCGGTCGGGAGACCGGCCGCGACGGCAATTGGGAAAGAGGAGCTGCTTGCCATGCCCACGATCTTCACACGCATCATCAACGGCGAACTGCCCGGACGGTTTGTCTATCGCGACGACCGCTGCGCGGCGTTCCTGACGATCGCGCCGCTGAAGCCCGGCCACACGCTGGTTGTGCCCATTGCCGAAGTCGACCATTGGCTGGACCTGGAGCCGCAGCTGGCGGCGCACGTGATGTCCGTCGCGCAGTCCGTCGGGCAGGCAATACAGCGTACGTGGAAGCCGGAAAAGGTGGGGTTAATGATTGCCGGACTGGAGGTGCCGCACGTGCATGTGCATCTGGTGCCGATCTGGCACGTCCATGATCTGGATTTCTCAAAGCAGGATCGGAATCCGGATCCGGCGGCGCTGGACGAGGCGATGCACATGCTCCGCTCGGCGATCGGCTGGAAGCCGTAGAGGTCCGACCATCTGTCCTAGTGACGCCGTTTGGAAACTCACTACGGAGTACACTGAGAACACAGAGACTGCGCAGTCATGTCCAGTTTCTCAATGGCCTCCGTGCGCTCCGTGGTAGATTTCCCGCTGTGAGTGTGCCGTCGCTCGCGTTTCGGGCTGGAAGCTTGAGAACGAGGGAGTTACGCGTCGGTCCAGCGTCCGTGAAAGTTGCCGGGGTCGGCCGGCGCCTGATAGCGGATGTTGAGCGCGTCGCCAGTCTTCGCCTGGCCGCCGTCGTGCATCGTGTGCAGCGCGAGGTCGAGGACCGTGCTGGTGAGGAGCGTGCGCTCGACCGGGTAGGGGGGTCTGCCCGTCGCGAAGAACTTCTCGATGTTGTAGGTCAGCGGATCGAAGAACCGCGCGCCCGGCGGCTGGGGGAGCACAAACCAGGTGGCGGGAATTTCCTTCGAGCCGGCGATGCGGCCGGCGAAGCTGTTTTCAGAACAGGCTTCGATCAGATTCAGCACGGCGCCGCGCGTGCCGTCGGCATACTCGATGAGGATCGCCGAGGGATCGAGGACTTGCTCGCGCGGGTTGCCGTAGTTCCGGCTGGGGTTGCGGGCGAGGGCTGCCTCGAGCAGATCCCAGCTCCAGCGCCCCTCGTCACCGGCTTTCCACACGGCGTCGCCACGCAGGCCGACGACGGACTTGATGCCGGTCTCGCCGCCGCGGCGGCGTTCCAACAGGCACTGCAACGTCTCCAGCGCATGGAACAAATAGATCTCCTGCGGGCCGCGGTCGTAACCAAACACGACGAGCCCTTCGGTGAACGGCGTCTCCAGCGGGGGATCGTATTCCGGACGTCGCCAGACGACCGGCAATGACGAGCCGGCCATCAGGCCAAACTTCATCTCGTGCGCGGTGCGGACCATCGCGTGCGCGTGTTCGTGGCTGTACGAGAGGTGCTTGTCAATGAACACCGGGACGGATCGTCCGCTCTTCCTGAAGACGTCAACGACTTCCTGGAACAGTTCGAACCGCGGGTATTCGATCTGGCCGAAATCGTTCACCGGGTACTCGCCATGCTCAATGATCAGCAGGACGGCGTCGACGTCGAGCGAGTCCGCGCCGCCGAGGGCCCGGGCGACCGTGGAGCAGAGTTCGATCCCATGCTGCTGGCAGACGCGCGGGCCGAGGTCGTCCGGCGGGGACTGGTGGTTGAACATCCGCACCAGATCAAATTCCGGCTGGTGGTGTTGGCCTTCGATCGTGTAGCCGTAGATGAACCGGCCGGCAATGTGGTACGCGTGCGAGCGGAGCCGGTAGATGGAATTGATGGCGGCGACTCGCGGCCGGCGTCGCGTCGCGGTCGGGAGACCGGCCGCAACCGCAGACGTCCAGTCAGGGAGCAGGGCGGCGGAGGCGCCGGCGAGGGAGGAGTGGAGAAACTGACGGCGCGACGGGTGATTTGTCATTGGTCAATTGTCATTTGTCATTGGGACGGGCGAAGACGGCATACGGGGAGGGGAGACCTGCGGTCACCAAGGGCGGCACGGTCGGAAGACCGGCCGCAACAACGTCCCTGAATCCTGACGTCTGAATCCTGAATCCTCCCGCCCGAAACGCATCTTTACCTGTCTCGCCGATCCCCGCTACACTCCCACCCCGATTTCCGACGCGGCCGAGTTGCGCCGCGACATGCGCCTTTCGCACAAGGATGGAGCGGTTGAAGCATGTGGTATGACTGCCTCGCGGTCGCCATTCTGGCGTACACCACGATTCGCGGCGCGATGAAGGGGGTGATCTGGCAGATCGCCGCCATCGCCGGACTCGTGTGCTGCTTTGTGTTCTCGGAGTCGATCTCGGCGGCCGCCGGGCCGTACGTGAAGCTGGAGCCGCCGCTCAATAACTGGGTGGTGATGATCGGCTCGTACCTGCTGTTCTCGCTGGCTGCGTTTTCGATTGCGAAGCTGCTGACGGAGTGGCTGGACAAGATTCATTTCGGCGACTTCAACCGGCATCTGGGCGCGATCTTCGGGTTCGTGAAGGGGGTGATCCTGGTCCTGGTGCTGACGTTCTTCCTGGTGACGGTTTCGGAACGGATGCACGAGGTACTGGAACATTCGCGGACCGGCCCGATTGCGGCGCTGATCATGTACAAGCTGCATCCGATCATGCCGGAGAGCTTGCACGACAAATTGGCACGTTACATCGATATCCATAAGCTGGACGACGACGAGTTGCGTGAGAAGTACCAGCGGGACGGGTTGGACAATCACGATCACGGGATCGCGTCGGGCACTTCTGGCACGACCGGCGACCTGATCCTGCCGGACGGGGTCCATCCCGACGACGTCCAGGCGGTGCTGTCGCGCGTTCCCAAGGACATGCGCGGCGAGTTTGAGAACCTGCTGATGCGGTCGCTCGATAAGAGTTCGGCCGGCGACCGGGACGACCTGCTGAAGAGCCTGATCGACGCGTTCAAGAAAGCGGAGAAGTCGAACGACCTGACGTCCCTGCTGCAGCAGTTGCTGCAACAGCCGCCGGAGCAGCTGGTGGCGACCGCGACAAGTTGGCTCGGAGGCGGCGGCACGGCGGCTTTCTCCACCGATGACCCGTTTGCGACGCCGGATGCGCAGACCCCGCCGCCCGCGGCCGCCGGCACTCCATCGCGGCGCAATGAACTGATCGCCTCGATCTGCACAGAGTTCTCCCGCTTCCCGCTGGCTCAGCAACGGATCCGCCAGGACATCGAACAGCAGTTGACCGGGGTGCCGGACGCGGTGGCGGTCTCCGCCCTGGAAGACTGGCAGGCGGACCTGATCAATGCCCGGCCGGGGCAGGATCCAGCGGCGGTTCGCGATCCGGATCCGTCAACCAAAGCGGCGACCGCGCTGCGGCAGCGGATCGAGCGCCAGACGGCGCGTGGGATCAGCTCTCCGGCAACAACCGAGGAGCGGCTGCAGTGAGACTAGAGGGCCCGGAGGTCGGAGGCAGAGGCCAGAGAAACGAGTTTCTATCTGGCCTCATGAGCTGGACGCCGGACGCCATTTGGGGATCGCAAAATCCGCGATTCACCCGGGAAATCTGAAGACCCAACGTCCGATAATGTCCGTTATGTTCAACTCGGCGGGCTTTGGGCTAGCAGAACATAACTGACATTATTGTCATTGGCGGGTTTGTCGCTGGGCGGGGAGGTGAGGACCGCACGATCCCGTCAGGCTCGTCCGTGAGACAGGTCTCTCCGACACGGCCCCGGCGGGATCCTTGGATCTTGCCGGGGGCAACTTGATCCGGCCCGGCCGCTGCGAGACGGCGGCGGCGGTTGCAGAGCGGCGTCTGAAGACCACAACCATCGATTCGCGAGGGTCGTCCGGCCTCTCCGCCGGCTCGCTCCCCCCCCTCCCCCTGCCTGGGCCGCGAGCGGGTCGCTCAGTGCACCGTGTCGCGCTCCGCTTCGCCGGCGGCGTGTTCTTCAAAGACGCCGTACCGGCGAAACTTTTCGTAGCGCTGCTGCAGCAACTGCTCGCGCGGAATGCCGGTCAGGCGGCGCAGGGCGGTGACGAGCGACGCCTTGAGCCTGGTCGCCATCTGGCGATGATCGCGGTGGGCCCCGCCGACCGGTTCCTGGATGATCTCGTCGACGACTCCGAATTTGTGGAGGTCGGCGGCGGTGAACCGCAGCGACTGTGCGGCGCGATCGGCGTACTTCTGGTGCTTCCAGAGGATCCCGGCGCAGCCTTCGGGACTGATGACGGAGTAGTACGCGAACTGCAGGATGGCAATGTGATCGCCGATGCCGATGCCGAGCGCCCCGCCCGACCCCCCTTCCCCGATGATCACACAGACGATGGGAGTCGCGGCCTGGGACATGTCCCGGAGATTGACGGCGATCTGATACGCCTGGCCGCGCTCTTCGGCCCCGATGCCGGGATATGCGCCGGCCGTGTCGATCAGACAGACGACCGGCAGGCCGAACTTGGCTGCCATTTCGATCTTGGCCAGCGCCTTGCGATAGCCCTCGGGATGCGCCATGCCGAAATTGTGCAGTTGGCGCTCCTCGAGATTACGTCCCTTCTGCTGGCCGACGAACATCACCTTGATGTCTTCGAGCTTGGCCAGGCCGGTAAGGATCGCGCGGTCGTCGCGAAACGCCTTGTCGCCGTGCAGCTCGACGAACTCGTCGAACAGCAGCTCGATGTAGTCGAGCGTCTGGGGCCGGGCCTCGTGGCGGGCGACCTGGACGATCTCCCAGGGAGTGAGGTGTTCGTAGATCTCGCGCTTCATCCGCTGCAGCTCAATCCGCACGTTGCGGATGGCATCCTGCGCCCCGGGCTGGGGATCACGTTCGGCTTCGAGCGCTTCCAGATGCGATTCCAGCTCGCTGATCTTGCGCTCGAACGGGAGTGGTCTAAGTGGGGGCATCAATCGACTGAAACGCGACGTCGAATCGGAGTGTGAATGGCGACGGCGCTCGGCAATAGTTCGTGCGAGCGTGGAGATGCGCCGCGGTTCACGTCGACGCACTCACTCCCCTGCCGGATTTTCTCCCTGGTGGAGAGTTGCTGACGATAGTGGACGGCAGTCGGACACGGAAGGCCCAAGCCAGCGGACGGTCAATGGCGGAAGAACCGGGCGCCGCTGCAGTCGAGTCGTGCGTAACGGCATGTCCTGTTCGTCCTGCATGCGACAGGTACGCCATCACCGACGCTGCGGTTCATTGGACGTCGGGGAGTTCCCTTCCTGCATCATTGGCAGCGTCGTGTGATCGATAGGACTTCGTTGACTTCCGCCGTGGGGGCGCGGCGGCCGGCGCTGGTGGGGACGCGGCCAATGCTGCCGGAGCGACCGGCTGCGGCGCGCCGGCCGCGGGCAGCGGTCGTTGCTGGGGCGCCGGCGCGGGGACCGGCATGCCGGGGGGCATGGCCATCGGCGGAGGATACGCCGCGCCGGGAATTGGGCCAGGCATCGGGAATCCTGGCATGGGCATCGCCGGAGGCATCGGAAAACCTGGCATCGGCATCGGGAAGCCTGGCGCCATGGGAAACGGACTGGGCATCATCATCGGGGGCGGCGCCATCGGCACGGGCTGCGGCATGGCCACCGGCGCAGGAGCAGGAGCGCTGCGGCTGGTGTCTTTGACTTTGGCGGCGGCGGATTTCTGCGACTCGGCGATCTTGCGGATCTTGTCCTTCGCGACTGCGGCCGCCGTCGTGCGCTGCTCGGGCGTGCGTTCCGCGTCGGTGCGGCTGTCAAGCCGGTGGGCCATCGAGTCCTTGAAAGTGTCGGCCCTGGCGGCGGCGGCCGCCTTCGCGTGCTCTTCCATGTCCGTCTTGAAGAAATTGATCGACCGGATTTCGGCGAACGCCTCCTGCATGTTCGTCGGGCGGTCTTTGGGCTTTTTGGCCAGCATCTTGAGGACCAGCCGGTCCAGTTCAGGAGTGAGGTTCGGATTGAACTGGGACGGCGGCTCCACCCTGCCCTGGATGTGGGCCATGAGGAGCGCGTCGGGGTTGGACATCACGAACGGCGGCTTGCCGGTCAGCATTTCGTACAGTGTGATGCCCAGGCTGTACATATCGACGGCGAACGTGGCGGGGTTCCGGCGGACGAGCTCGGGGGCGATATAGGTCCGCGTCCCCTGGATGATGACGTTCTTCTTGTTCGTCAGCATCTTTGACAGCGTGCCGGCGTTGCGGACCGCGAGCGAGAAATCGATCAACCGCACGTCGCCGCCGCGGGTGACCAGAATGTTCTCCGGCTTCACGTCCTTGTGCACCCAGCCCTTCTCGTGCAGGTGCGCCAGTGCCTGCGTGACCCCTTCCATGATCTTCTTGGCGCGGACCTGCACGCCGGTCAGGTCACTGCGGAGCATGGACTTCAGGTTCATGCCGCGAAACAGTTCCATCGTGAAGTACAGGTGCTTCTTGGTGGACCGTACGTCGTAGACTTTGATCAGATTCGGATGGTCGCACGATTTGCCGATCCGCGCCTCGTGCTTGAGCTGGTTCTTCTGTTCGGGGTCTGCGAACGACTCCGGCAGCAGCAGCTTCATCGCGTAGGAATGCCCTGTCGAGACCTCCTTGACCTCCCACACCTGCGACACGTTGCCGGTCGCGATGCAGTTGAGCAGGTCGAAGCCGTCGATGTTCTGGATCGAAATTCCGGTCGTCGTCGCGTTGGCTTCCGCCACAGTTCACCTCAGCAGAAAAAACGTTGCCGTACTGCTCAGACGCAGAAAAGAGTCCGCGCGGGTGGAGTCCGGCCCCGGCGCGCACCCTGCCCCGATGGATGCCCGAATTATAACTCCTCGACTCAGGAGTAGGCACCGGCAATTGCGCGAGCTGACCGCGAAATCGAAAATGCTGCGAAGCCGGAGGGTCGAAGGCGGATGGAAGTCTTCTAGGGTGCTTGTCCCGCCGCGTGGCGGGAGCCGCCCACTCCCGGGGTACTTGCCCGGAGCGACGCCGTCCGTCCGAATCGTACGCCTCAGAAGCCTGGGGCTCCCGTGGCGGGTGCGCCGGTGGGATTCGGCCCGCGGTTCTGGCCCTCCGCGGTCGGAATTGCGGCCGGCAGGACGCGCATGCCGTCACGCAGGTCTTTCGAGCTTTTCACGACGAGTTCGTCGGTCGCGCCGAAGCGACCGGTCACAAACACGTAGTCCAGTCCGGCCTGTCCCAGCAGTGTGACGGGGACATCGCGCACAAATCCCTCGCGGATCACCTGCACGCGACGGTTGCCGTCGATCGTGCTGCCGACCGCCAGCGTCGGAACCTCTGTGACCGGTGCGCGGGGGATCAGATCGGAGTAGACCGTCTGCCCTTCGCTGAACTTGCCGGTGGAGTTGTCGATCGTGACCACCGCCGTCGTCACCGATAGGAATAGTTCCCGGAGTGGCTCGAACCTCGGCAGCAGCGGCTGGAGGGTCTGCACCGTTCCCGCGACCGACTGGTCTTCGACTTTCACGTCGAGACTGTTGCCGGTCTTGACCACGGTGCGGTCGACGGGAATGTCGACCGTCAGCTTCCGCAGATCGGCGAGCCGGAGCAGCGGGTCCCCTGCCCTGACGAATTGGCCCGGCACGACGTACACGGTGGTGACAGTGCCGTCGAAGGGCGCGCGGATGATGGTCTGGTCGAGACGGAACTCAGCGATCCGCAGATCGAGCTTGGCAACCTCCACTTGTGGCGCCTGCGCTCCGCTCGACTGCATGGCGTCGAGCGCCGCCTTGGCGCGATCGACCTGCAATTGTCGCTCTGTCGATTCGAGCCGCATGGCCTCCGCTTGCCGGGCGATCGACGCTCCAACTGTCGCATTGACCGTGCTCACCAGACCATCGGACTGCGCGACGACGTCGATGGCGGTGGCGGCTTTGAGCGACAGCGGGGTCTGATACGACTTCGGATCACGCAACACGAGCGGGAGTCGCTCGATGATGGCGGCCTGGGTCTCTGCGGCGGCAGTGCCGGCCGCGCCTTTCGGCGGTGCCGCTCCGCCGGGGACCGAGGACGGGGGCTGTCCGAAGCCGGCCGGCCCGGTCAACAGCCAGCCGGCGCAAACGGCCGAACTGACGATTCTCCATCGCACGCGCCAACTGTTGCTGAGCGACGTCCGAAGCATGGTGGCGGTCCTTTGTCGTCCTCGAGACGAGGTGAGAATTCACTGAGCCGCGCTGTCAACAAATCTGAGATTACGGACCGTGTGCTGCGCCGTCAATTTCGGGCGACCTGCGCATGGGCCTGCGCGCTGCACGGCAGGTGCCGTGGAGCTTGACGACGGGTGTCGACAAGTGAGCGAGCGGGATGGCACAGCCCGGCCGCCCTGAGGGCCAAGGCCTCTGGCTCGCACTCACAAATCTCACATCATCGTTTCGATTCCGATGATCACCCCCGCGACACACCACACCGCGACGATATCCCGCCGATTGACCCCCTGCCCCGCCGGTCCCAGGCCAAACGCCGGTCCCAACCGGTGCCAGAGCGCGAATCCACCAGCTGCGGCCGCTGTTCCAAACACGACCAGCGGCCAGTGCGATGGTTCCACTCGCAAAATGTCCGCTGCATCACCCACCGGCCAGAACGCGCCGACACCGAGGTAGGCGCCGTTCGCAATCAGGCAGAACCCGGCGAAGAACCGCAACAGATAGGCCCACGACTGCCGCAGCCTGCTCGCAATTCCCCACCCCGCCAATGGCAGCACGCTGCCGATGATCGGTCCGCTCCAACGCTCGACCAGCGGGTGCGGATTCGGCTCCACGTCGGTTCGTGAAATCGTCCACGGCTTCAGTTCGACATGCGTCACCCGGCCGCCAGTTGCCAGGGCGCCGAGCACATGCCCAGACTCGTGGACAAGCTGCATTCCGAGCCAGCTCGTCACAGTGACCCCAAGCCAAAGGGCGACTTTCTTTATAAGGGCTGATGAGCGTTGCGCGGTGTCCATCGTCGATCGTTCAAAGTGCCCCTCAACAATTGACCATGCGCGATGGACCTATGACCCACTCTGTCCATAGTGCCTCTTAGCAATGGACGATGGACAATTGGCCAATGACAAACAATGTTGCCGCGAAGCAACATCTCGGACCGGAGCACATCTTTGGCGGATTCGACGGCTGCAACGAGAATTCCGGCGGTGCGGGGCGGCGGTTGCCCGATCTCGCCAGCGGCTGGCGTGTAGAGTTGGGTGTGCGGCTGTGACACGCGGTCGTCTGCGGCTCCCGGCTGAATGTTGAATTTGTCACGGGCTATTGAGATGAGTGCCATCCTTCTCGCTGATCAGACGATTGCCGAAACGCCGCTCGACGATCTGGCTGGCTTTGCGGGCGTCGAGCCGCCTCCCGAAGTCCCCTGGCTCACGTGTCTCGATCTGGATGCGCCGCGTACCAATCTGCGGTGCCTGTCTTCCGGCATGCGGGCGGCGAAGCGCGCGATGGACATCGTCGGCGCTCTCGCCCTGCTCGCAGTCGTCTGGCCGATCATGCTACTCACGGCCCTGCTGGTGAAACTCACGTCGCCGGGACCGATCATCTTTCGACAGACGCGCGTCGGCCTCAACCTGCGGTCGAGCGATCGCCGGCAGAATTCGGACGACGCCGCTGACGCCGACCGCCGAGATCGGCTGGATCGCCGCGTCCAGCACGCGTACGGCCGCCATTTCGTGCTTTACAAGTTTCGCAGCATGCGCATCGACGCCGAGTGCTGCGGCGCTCAGTTCGCCGTCAAGGGAGACCCGCGCGTCACGCCGATCGGCCGGTTCCTGCGGCTGACGCGGATCGATGAACTGCCGCAGCTCTGGAATGTCCTCAAGGGCGAAATGTCGCTGGTCGGCCCGCGCCCGGAACGCCCTGAGTTCATCGAGGAACTCTCCACAGAAATTCCCGACTATCTCCAGCGACTGGGGCTCAAGCCCGGTCTCACCGGCGTCGCGCAGATCGTCAACGGCTACGACAACGATCTGGAAAGCTTTCGACGCAAGGTGGCCTTCGACCTGCTGTACCTCCAGAACTGCTCCGCCTGGAATGACTGCAAGATCCTGCTGCGGACCGTGAAGGTTGTGCTCACCGGCAGCGGCGCGTTGTGACGAGGACGTTAGAACCGGCTGCGGTCTTGCGTGCGTGCTGTTTCGGGCGGCAGCCTACCTGCGCGTCCGCTCTGTTGCGGGGGGCGCGATGGGCTCCCGTCTCGGGCCTGATGTCGCCGCGCCGGCTGCCGCAGCTTTCTTCAGGCACTCGTCGATCGAAATGACGTGGTGCAAGCGCGTCAGCGGATCGACTTTTCCGTCGAGCGTGTGGGTGTTCAGTTGGAGCGACGCGCGCTCGGCGAGTTCTCGGAGCAGGTGCACGCGTCCCACCCGCTTGCCGTCATCCGTTTTGGTCATCTCGATCGAGACGACCAGGTCCATCCACCGCCCCCCGTCGGCGTTGGTCTCCTGAGCCGGAATGACCAACTGCACCTCGTCGAGCGGCGCCAACCGGCCTTCGTCGGCCAGAGTCAGCACAACCGTCACCCGGCCTGTGCCGTGGTCGGTAACTGTGACGTCGTACCCCAGTTTCAATTCCTCCTTCGATTCACTCAGCACAAATCCGATGGCGCCGGCATTCCCGGCTGCCAGCAAAATGGCGCCGAGCGTGAGGCATGATGCGAGGACTTTGGCGCGGGGCATCGGGCAGGTCTCCGTTGACTCTGAGCAGTGCGTAGCCGGACCGAATTTCGACGTTCAACTGAGAGTTAAGGTTCCATGAATTGCGGGAAAACCTGCCATCGAGGTGCCATGCGTCTGCGCCGAGACTCGGCAACGATGGGGCGGTCTTGCACTCGCCATTTCACCTGGCGATGCGGCGATCTTGGTTGTCGCGCGCGCGGGCGCAGGTAGAATTGAAGGTCGAGGGACCGCTCTCGTGCGGCGGACCGACATTATAGTGTCGCGGAACGCTGGAATGACCTACGAATTCCTGGCCATCATCCTGCTCGTCGTCGGCTGCGGGCTGATCGTGGCAGAGGTGTTCATTCCGTCCGGCGGGATGATTCTGATTCTTTGCGTCCTGACATTCATCGCCTCGATGTGGTGTGCCTACAAGGCGTGGTGGGGCCAGTCTCCGGCGATCTTCGCGACGTACATTGCCGGCCTGCTGGTACTGATTCCGGGAGTCCTGATCGGCGTCTATAAAGTGCTCAACGACACCAAGGTCGGCGACCGCATTCTGCTGGCGGCGCCCGATCTGGAAGACGTCACACCCTATCGACAGGAACAGGCCCATCTGGAGCAGTTGATCGGCCAGATCGGGACCGCCGTGACGCCGATGAATCCCGGCGGCATGGTGAGTGTGGCGGGCGAACGGCTGCACGCCTTCACTGAGGGACTGCTCGTTCCCCAGGGAGGTTCGGTCGAGGTCGTCGCGGTGCGCGGCACACGCATTGTCGTCCGGCCGCATTCCGCCGTTGCCGGCAGCAACATCGTTACGGCAACGCCCGCTGCGGTTCCCGCAGCGGCGCCCGTCGACGCCAGCGCGCCGCCGCCGCTTGACTTCGACGTGCCGCAAAGTTAAACCGCAATTGAGGTTGGTGGCTGTGTGCGCGGCCGATTCCGCGCCGACGTCACAGCGGCTGCGAAATTCGTCCGCCGCTCGCCTCACTTCTCCGGTTTTCGTACCGCAGCAGGACTCAGCACCATGATGCTTCAATGGCTGATCGTCGCCGGCGCGGTGGTGTGCCTGCTGATCTTCATGGCCGTCTTCACTCGCTACTTTGGCCTGTGGATCCAGTGCAAGATGACTCGCGCCGGCATCTCACTCCCCAACCTGGTGATGATGTCGATTCGCAAAGTCAGTCCCAGCGTGATCGTCCGGTCGAAGATCATGGCTGTCCAGACCGGTCTCACTGAAGACTATCCCAAACTGACGACCCGCGCGCTCGAAGCGCACTACCTGGCGGGGGGCGATGTCCCCAAAGTGATCCGCGCGCTCGTGGCGGCCCATCGTGCGCGACTCGATATCGACTGGGACGTCGCCCAGGCGATTGATCTTGCCGGCCGCGACATCCTCGACGCCGTGCGCACCAGCGTTTATCCCAAGGTCATCGACTGCCCCGATCCCAAGAAATCGCAGGGCACGCTGGATGCCGTCGCCGGCGATGGCGTGCAGCTCAAGGTTCGCGCCCGCGTGACCGTGCGCACGAACATCCAGCAGTTAATCGGCGGAGCGACCGAGGAAACCGTGATTGCCCGCGTCGGCCAGGGCATCGTCCAGGCCATCGGCTCCACTCACAGCTACAAGGAAGTCCTCGAGAACCCGGATCGCATCTCGTATACGGTGCTCAACCAGGGGCTCGAAGCCCAGACCGCGTTTGAAATTGTGTCGATCGACATCGCCGACGTGGATGTCGGCGAAAACATTGGCGCCCGCCTGCAGGCGGACCGCGCCGAAGCCGACATGCGTGTCGCCCAGGCCACGGCCGAACAGCGCCGCGCCGCCGCCATCGCCCGCGAACAGGAGATGGTCGCCAAGACGCAACAGAACCGGGCCGAAGTGGTCCTGGCGGAAGCGGCGGTCCCCAAGGCCATTGCTGGCGCGTTTCAGAACGGGCAACTCGGCCTGCTCGATTACTATGAGCTGCAGAACGTCCAGGCCGATACCAAGATGAGGATTTCCATCGCCGGTGGCGGCGAAGACTCGGCCCCGACTATCGTCGCCGACGGCCGCCGCTGATCGGGACGGCACCTGCGGCCCGATCGATCGAATATCGTCGTTGAGCACACGTTGATGAATCACGCATTCACAGTCCTGGCGTTCGATATCGGCTCCGGGCTGTTCATTCTGTTTGCGCTGATTTCGCTGGTCTCCTGGATTCGAAATCAGGCGAACGCCGGCCAGGCTGGCGCCCCGCCGCGCCGCCCCGTGCCTCCCGGACCTCAGCGGAATCCGCAGATTCAGCGTGAAATCGACCGCTTCCTCCGTGAAGCGGCGGCCCAGGCCAACAAACCGGTCGTCAAGGCCGATGAGATTGAACTTGTTGAGGGCCCCTCAGGACGCCGGCCCCCTGCACGCGCAAGGTCGTCGAAAAACCTCGCCCGGGCGCAGGCAGCCGCCCGTCCCCCCGCCAAACGCCGGTCCGGTCTGGCGGCCTCCCCCCAGCGCCCCGGTCAGGACTTGGCCAACCGCCATCTCGCCCTGGCGCCGCAGTCCGCTGTCGCCTCAGAACACTTGCCGCCCGGTGTCGCCGCCGAGCACCTGGCGCGGAACGTCGATAAGGCGGTGGTCGCGCACTTGGGAACTTTTGCGGCCGCCGATTCTCGCAGGACCCGGGGGCCGCAGGGTGCGCGTCCGACGACGTTCCTCGCGGAACTGCGGACTCCGCGCGGAGTGCGTACAGCGATTATCATGCAGGAAATCCTGCAGCGGCCGCGCGCACTCCGCCGCCGCGCAACTTGACGCCGCCGGTTCGCGCCTCGTTTCGCCGCGGCCGCTGACGATCCCACCGCGATGTCCGACCCGCTGCTGAAGGTCTTGCTCCTCACCGGACGCCTCGAAGTTCGCGGCCGTTCGCGGCAGACGTTGACCCTCGCCCGGCACCTGCCTGAACATCACATCGACGCTCCCATTGCCTGCATCGACGCCGCCGTCGTGCCCCGCGCCGAACGCCGAGGACTGCAAATCCGTGAGTACCGCCATCTGGATTCGCCGCTCGTTGGCCGGTTGGCGGAACTCCTCCTGGCCGCCGACCTCCGCGATGATCTCCCCGACCTCATTCACATTCAGCAGAGCAACATGCTCGCCGTCGGCCGCCGGCTCGCCTACCGCCTCAAGCGACCGTATCTCGTCTCCGTTCACGACTACCTGGGACCGCGCGAAACGCTCGGGTTCCAGTGGCGCTGGTGCCGCAGGCTGATCGCAGTCAGCCAATCGGTCAAAGACGAACTGGTCCGTGTGACCGGCATTCCTCCCGATCGCATCCTCGTCATCCATTCGGGGGTCGGCGCTGGTGCGGTTTCCGACACCGGCGAAATCCTCGATCCGCATCGCGCGCCGGTCGTCGGCACCGCCGGGCCGCTCGAAGCCTCCAAGGGGCAGCGCTACTTCATCGATGCCATCCCCGCCGTCCTCGCCCGGCACCCCCAGGCGGAATTCCTGATCACCGGCGCCGGCCCCGAAGAACACAGCCTCCGCCGCCACGCGAAGGATCTCCGCGTGGCCGAACACGTCACTTTCGTCCCGAATGTGCTCCAGTTCGGCAGCTCCCTCGACGCCATGGACATTTTCGTCCTCCCCTCGCTGCGCCAGGGGTTGGGTACGATCATGCTCGAAGCGATGCTCCGTGGACGTCCCGTCATCGCGACCAGCGGCGGCGGCGTCGACCGCGTTGTCACGGACGGCCGCACCGGCCTGTTCGTGCCGCCGCGCGACAGCGCCGCCCTCGCTGCCCGCATCAATGAGTTGCTCGACGACCCGCTCCGGGCCCGCTCCATCGGCGAGGCCGCGCGGCAACTCGTCCAATCGGAATTCCCCGTCGACCGCATGATCGAACAGACCGCCGCCCTGTACCGCGAGGTGCTCGGCGCCGTGCCGTTGGCCGCCGGGTGAGGGGTGGAACGCCTGGGCCACGGGATCTTTACCCGCGGCACGGACTGCGATTCCGCCAAGTCGCCCGACGCCGTCCACCTAGTCGCCCGAGTCTGCGCGTTTCTCGCAGTCAACTTCGCATTGACCCTCTGGCGACCCCGCTTCTAAACTCCGCCCCCCTTTCCCGTCACGGTGGAGTCGGCATCCTCCGTTCCCAGCGCACGTCCACGCGCCTGCAGACAGGATTCGCAGTCATGTCGGCCGCCCAAGCGTGTCCGCAACTCACGCCGCTCGACCAGTTGCGCTCCGGCCGCGAGGTCGTTCGCCTGGAGGGGGAAGCGCTCGTTAATCTCGCCGGGCGTCTTGACGCCTCCTTCTGTTCCGCCGTGGATCTGATCGCAGGTTGTGAAGGCCGCGTGGTCGTCACTGGCATGGGCAAAGCCGGTTTGATCGGCCAGAAAATCGCCGCCACGATGTCTTCCACAGGCTCCCGGTCGCATTTTCTCCATCCCGCCGAAGCCGTCCACGGCGACCTCGGCTGCCTCCATCACGACGACGTCCTGCTGGCGCTCTCGAACAGCGGCGAGACCGAGGAGATCTGCCAACTGCTCCCCACGGTAGCAAGGTTGCGCGTGCCGATCATCGCCGTCACATCGACCGACCGGAACACGCTGGCCTCGCGTTCCGACGTCGTGATCGAGATCGGCAAACTTCGCGAGGCGTGCCCATGGGGACTGGCCCCCTCCACGAGCACCACAGCCATGCTGGCAGTCGGCGACGCCCTGGCCCTCGTGGCCAGCGCGCAGCGCGGCTTCACACCCCAGCAGTTCGCCGTATTCCATCCCGCCGGCAGTCTCGGACGGCAACTGCGGACCGTTGGTGAATTGATGCGGCCGCTCAAGAACCTTCGCGTGGCCCGCGAAACGGATGCCGTTCGCGATGTGTTTGTGCGTTTCGCCAACGTCGGACGGCGCAGCGCCGCCATCCTGCTGCTCAATGATGCCGGCCGGCTGGCCGGCATGTTCACCGACAGCGACCTGGCCCGCCTGCTGGAGCGCCGCCGCGACGCGGCATTCGACGGCCCCATCAGCGCCGTCATGAATGCCAACCCCCTCACCATCCGCCCCGAATCCAGGTTTACCGAAGTGGTCGAACTGCTCGCCGACCGCAAGATCAGCGAAGTCCCCGTCGTGGACGACGACGGCTGCCCCGTCGGGCTGATCGACATCACCGACGTCATCGGCTGGCTTCCTCCCCAATCCACCGACTGAGCTTGCCGCCGGATCCTCGCCATGTCGCGGTACAGGCTGACGTTTGCCGTCGCTCTGACGCTTTCGGCCTCGTACCAGTTGTACGCGCAGTGGGCGGACTCGTTCACCCGAAAGAGCTCCGAGGGACGACCGCTGGAGGTCGCCGAACCAGTTGCGCCCCCGCCGGAAACAACCGTCGCCGTCGCCCGGCAATACCTGCCCGATCTCGAATGGGCGCAACATCCCGACTACACGTTTCAGCGCGACAACCGGCTGTTTGTGTTTGCCGGCACGGCGCAACTGAATCGTGACGCCGACAACGACCCCGACGATCCGGCCGCCGGCCGGCAGTTACGCTTCGAACCCTTCGCGCTGGTCCGCATCGATCCCAAACGACCAGAGGCCCCTCCGCTGGTTGTGACCTGCGAGGTGGCCCGCGTCCAGTTCGAGAATCCCGTCGAAATCGGCTTTGATGCCGCCAGTCCCGGACGCGTCACCAATGCCTGGTTCGACGGCGTCGTCGACATCACGGGGCCTGACGGGCTGCGGATCCAGGGGCAAAACTTCAGCTTCACAGAACAGACCCTCAACCTGTACAGCCCGTACCCGGTGGCGTTCGCGTTCGGACCCACCGCCGAGAATTCGGCCTGCGTCCGTGGAGGGGCCGGTGAACTCAATGTGGACTTCTCGCAAAACACCGATCCCGATCTCGATCCGGCCGTGCCCCGCATCGGCGGCGTGCATGTCGTGCAGCTCCGCAACCAGGTCGTCCTCGATTGCGACTACGAGGAACGCCGCGGTCAGGAGGAGCCTCGTCCGGCGTCAGCCCACATCCGTTGCGATCTTTCGCTTCAGTTTAATGCCGAAACCCGGCTCGCGACCCTACTCAAGAACGTCTCGGTCCACCACCCCACCGGCGACGAACAGCATCCCGACGAGGCGGACACTCTCCACTGCCATCAACTCGACTTGGGGTTCGTCGAACTGGAGTCACCCGACGCGTCGCAAGCCAAGCGACCAACGGATGCCTCGCGCTCCCCGGAAACAACTGCGCCGGCCCTGTCCGCGGCTGCCGCCGCGCGGAATCCTTTCTCCAACCTCCGCGTGCAGTGGGTCGAAGCACGCAGCTTCGATCGCGGGGATTTCGTCCGCCTGCACTCCGATTCCCAACACACGACGGCTCTCGCAAGGTTGCTCCGGTACGAGGTCGACAGCGGCGCTGCGGTCTTGACGGATATGCAGTCCGCGGCCGCGGGCGACGCCGCAGCTCCGGTGCAGGTCGAGCGGGACGGGACGCGCTTAGAGTCACAGATGTTGCACGTCACGCCCGATCCAGAGTCTGACGCTCGGATCATCACCTGTCTCGGCCGCGGTCGCCTGCAACATCCCGACCCGGACACAGGAGAACTGCTGCTTGAGGCCACCTGGAGCGAGCGGCTCAACGCCGCCCCCGATTCCGACACCGGCCTGCTGCTCGTACAGCTCGATCAGGACGCCCGGCTCATCTTTCCGCAAGGCGCGCAACATCCCGACCAGCGCGCCGGGATCCGCGCCGACCACCTCAACATCTGGGTCGACGAGACGGCAGCGCAGCAACAGCGGCAGGACCAGCCGACGTCAGCCGTCGCTGCCGTCCCCGGTCCCGGCGGACTCGTCACAGCGTCGCAACAGCAGTTTCCCGTTCGCTTTTTCGAAGCCCGCGGCGGCGTCATCGTCGCCAGCCCCCAACTGCGCGCGGAGACGGAACGGCTGCGGGCTGTGATCGAACCTGGGCGTCTCCGCTACGAGTCTGCTCCCGACGCGCAACAAACGGGCCACGACGAGCCGCAGTCGTCCGGTCTGCAGTCGGCCTGGCAGCTCACCGCGCAAGAGGTCTTCCTGAAGTTGAAGAAGCCGCCGACCAGCGAGATCCAGATCGCCGAAGCCGACGTCGAAGGCAATGCGGTGATCTCTCAGGCGGCAGTGCCGGCCGAATCAGCGGCGGAGCCGGACCCCGGCCCAATGTCTCTCGCGGGCGCCCATGTCGAACTCGTCAATGAAGGGGGCGCACATCAGATCATTATGGTCACCGGGTCGCCGGCCCTGCTGCGCCGCGGCAAATACCTCCTCGAGTGCGGGCAATTGCAGCTCGATCGCGCGGGGAACCGGGCGATCGTCTTCGGCGCCGGTCTGCTCCAGGCCCCGGTCGATCGCGACCTCAATGGACAAGACCTCTCGGAACCGATGATCCTCGACGTCAAATGGGAGGAGGGATTGACGTTTGACGGCGAACTTGCGGCGTTTCGCAAGGCGGTCAAGCTGCAGTTGCACGACAGCGTCCTGCAATGCGACGAAATGGACGTCCGGCTGAGCGAACCGCTGAAATTCTCAGACGACCATTTCGACGCGAAAACGGTGCCCCTCCGCGACGTCCATTGCCGCAATGGCGTCAACGTCGAGATCTACGACTGGCAGGACAACCGGATTGTCGGCATCCGCAAGGCCCGGCTCACGCAGTTCTTCCTGGATTATGTCTCCGGCGGCTTCCAGGGAGACGGTCCCGGCAAGATCAACCACTGGGCCCTGCGCACGGGCCGCCGCATCGCCATCGCCAATCGCCAGACGGCGCAGGCCAACACGGCCGTGGAATCCGATCCGCTCGAATGGGAGCACGTCAGCGTCGAGTTTGACGACCTGCTTCTCGGAAACTTCAAGGATCGCACTGCTGAACTTCACGGCCGCGTCCGTTCGATCTACGCCCCCGTGCGGCGCATCTCCGAGACCTTTACACGTGACGACCTGTCCGGCAACTCCCCGAGCGTCGAGCACGCCGTCTGGCTGGGCAGCGACGTGATGAACATCGAAGTGCATCCCGAGACGATCACGGCGCCCGACGGCAAAGCGCGCAGCGAGAACAAGCTCGTCATCGTCGGCGAAGGCCGCTGCGAACTGGAAGGCCAGAAATTTTACGCCAAGGCGGACCGCCTCAGCTACGACGAAGCCAAGACGCTCTTTACGCTCCGCGGCAAAGGGAATCACGAGGCCAGCATTTACCATCAGGAGCCCGGCGCCGAGCCGCGCCGCGTGGCCGGACAGATCATCCAGTTCACGCCTTCGGAAGAACAGAAATTCCGGATCGAAGGGTCGCGAGGCTTTCAGGGCGTACAGTGAGCGCGCTGTTGCAGCTACCTTCGCAGGCTTGTGCTGCGCAGCCCGGACGCAACGTCGTCGCGACTGAGCCACTGTAGAATCCGCGCCAGCGTCGCCAGTCCGTCACAGCGCGACGCGCAATCGCCGAACCAGCAACGGTCCGACCCGTCACAACCGAAGGCCGCTCCCTCGCGGTGCATCGAACGAGCCATCCCCTCCCGCGTCCCATCGCTCATCGCCACGTTGCACCCGCGCTGCTCCAGTCGCTCCGCCAGCCCGGGGGGGAGCGCAGCGTCCAGCACGACGTTCCGTGAATTCGACTCCGACAGCACCACCTCCGCCAAAGCCGCAGCCAGTTCCGGCGTCGCGATCCGGACTCCATGCTCGTCGACCAACAAACAGCTCTGGCCGTCTTCCCCCAGCAGCACTCCGGCCGGCAATCGTTCTAAACGGACGAGCGCGCTCAGTCTCTCGAGCGCCAGTTCCGTCACGCGCGACGAGTCGTTCCCCATCGGCGGAGTCGTGTGTTCTGCACGGCACGCCGCCGCCGCCAGGAGTTCGGACAGATGCGGTTCAACGGTCGGCGACAGGCAGGCCAGCCCAATCCGCAACGGTCGCACCCCGTGAAATTGCTTGAGCAGACCGGCTTCGTACGGCAGCCTGATCCGGAATGACCGCTGTTTTCCCCCCTGGCGGCTCGTCCGTGCGGCGCCGTCGACTTGCATCGCCGCCAACTGATCCAGGCTCCCTCCGCGTGACCAGGGAATCCCCCCGGCGTCTATGAAGTTGAGCCCGATTCCCGCCGGTCCACACCCTGCGCCCGTCACATAGACGCCACCGGCTCCTTCCAGGTGCTCCACCGCAAACCAGAAGCACGCCGTGCTGACGATCCCCACGTCGACGACTTGGCATCCCATCCGCCGCAGCGCCGCGGCGACTCCAATCACCAGGTCTGCCGCCGCTCCATGGTGGTCCTGGCCGACAATTACCGTGGGCAGGCGACGGCGCGATTCTGCAGCGTCGCCCCGCAGCGTTCGTGATTGCAGCGGTTGCCGGGACCACAGCACTTTCGCGAAGGCTTCTGCATACCGCTCGGCCAGCGGTCGAGTCATCTCGTTCAGATAGACGCCGCTGATTCCCTCCAGCCCCAACAGGGAAGAGCGGACGTTCCGCCGCGCGGACCGGTCAAAATGTTCGACGATCGGTTGCGGCAGGTGACCGGCATCCAGACGGTGGCTGCACTCGCGACACGCCGGATAGAACGCTGCGAGCCGTGCGAAGTGCACTGCACGCGAGACTGCATGTCTTTCGCCGGGACAGACATACGCCACCTCGTCCGCCGGCGAACAGGCGTTCCCGCTCACCACTTCGGTGATTTCATACACAGAACCAGTCGCAGCGCTCGGCATCCTCCGCCCTCCTGGCCATGGCTATTCGGCCGCCCAGCCGAACCGGGCGAACCATAGGTCAGCCCCTCCCCGGCGGTCAATTTCAACTTGACGGGCGGTGTCCAAGCGGGGCGCCACCAGGTTCGCCCGAGCGAATGGCGCTGCGATTCAGAGAATTTGCCGTTCACGCCCGCAGCGCCGGCTGCTGCGCATGCAGAAACCAGCGATCGATCACGACTCTCCGGGCAATCGCGTGATTGGTCATCAGCCGCGCCGCCGCGAACCGCAGCCAGCTCGCCGGCAGCCAGTCCGCGGCCGAACGCCGCCGCGGCGTTCCGAATCGCTCCTGAACGGACACCGCATATGGCCCCAACCCTGCGCGCGAGTAATTCCCGCCTGCACCGATCACCGCCTGCGCCGCCAGGATCGCAGACTCCACCGCTGGACGGATCCCCTCACCGCTTTGCGGATACGCCAGCCCCGCCGCGTCTCCGATCAGCAGCACGCCGTCGTCCACCAGCCGCGGTTGAGTCCGCTCATACAACTGGTACGCGTGTCCGTGAAATCCTTTCGGGATTTCGCAAGTCACGGAGCCGATCTCCCGCAGATAGTCGCAGAACGCCGCTACATGCTCGGCGACTCGAGTCCCGTCGACCCGCCCGAGTCCGATGTTCAGGTACGCCCCTTTGCGGAAGCACCAGCCGTACCCCTTCAGATCATTACAGAAGTACAACTCCGGCACGGCGCCCTGCGCGCCGCATTGCTCCAACTCCCTGGCCGCGGGAGCGAACTCAATCTCCTGCGCCGCCACCACAGACGTCCCAGGAACCTCTCGGGCCCCCTGCCGACGCGCCACGGGACAGAAATGCCCCCCGGCCCCGATTAATAGCGGCGTCCGCAGCCCGTCGTTGATCGTCCATGCGTCTCCGTGACGCGTGCACGACTTCAGCGCCCTCCCCAGTTGCGTCGCCGCGCCGCTGCGTCGCAGCAGGACGTCATCGAATTCGCAGCGCCGAATCCCATAACTGACGATGCGGCCATAGTGCGTCTCGATCGGCGCGCCCCCGATCAATCCGGTCCTGAATCCCGTGATCGGCTGCAAGGTCCGCGGACTCTGACACCCCTCCCCCGCTGTGGCCGGCGTCGCCGCATAATCCTGCGGATCGATGCCCAGCGTCTCGAATACCTGCGGCGTCACCCATCCGGCGCAGGTTTTGTCGCGCGGAAAAGACTGCTTATCGAGGATCAGCACGTTCAGCCCGGCGCCGCGCAGCCGCCCCGCACACGTCGAACCGGCGGGTCCGCCGCCGACGACCACCGCATCCCAGTCCGTCGCTGTCGATCCCATGATTTGCGACTGGCAGGATTCCCCCGTCGCTCCTGCCGGACGCGTTGAGTCTGTGTCCGACGCCGATTGCAGGAGCGAGTCGGGATGAAGGGCGCTGCAAGTATGACCGGTCCTGCGCTACCGATCTCCAGGCATTCCGGCCGTCATTTGTTTCCACACTTCGCCCGACGCCGGTTGCGGCGCATCAACGTACTGGTGCGCGCGCGTCCAAGGTATCGAATTGTTCAGACCCGGTGCGAACAGGATCTGGAACAACTGCAGCGTCCCGCATTCAAACGACACCATCGACGTCCCGAGGTACAGCCGCCACATCCGCACGAACCGGTCGTCGAACATGTCCCGCACTTCCTCCAGGCGCTCCTCGAACCGTGACCACCAGTCTCGGCACGTGCACGCGTAATGCAGCCGCAGGTTCTCGACGTCCAGCACCGACAGATTCTGAGACTCGAAAATGTCCATCGCCTCGCTGAGCGCAGGCGGCTGGGCGCCGGGAAAAATCCGCCGCTCAATCCACGAGTTGAGACGCTGCGGAAAATTCCGGCCGATACTGTGGATCAGCCCACGTCCTGAACCATGCAGGCATCGCTCGACCACCGCTCCCAATTCCGTGTAGTTCTCGATTCCGACGTGCTCCAGCATGCCGATCGAAACAAACGCGTCGCAACTCCCGGAGCAGTTCCGCCAGTCATCCTCGACGAACTCCACTTTGCCGTCGAGGTTCTCGCGGCGGGCGGCTTCCCGCGCAAAACGAATCTGTTCCCGCGAAATGTTATACGCCCGCACCGACACACCGTATTCGCGCGCCATATGCAATGCGAATCCGCCCCAGCCGCAGCCCGCTTCGATCACCGTCTCACCCGGCTGCAATCGCAGCTTCCGGCACACGTGGTCCATCTTCGCGATCTGCGCCTGCTCCAGCGTCATCTCCGGTTCACGATAGTATGCGCAGGTATAGAGCATCCGATCGTCGAGCCAGAGCTTGTAGAATTCGTTGCCGATGTCGTAATGCCGGTGAATATTCTCCTTCGACGAGTGCAGCGTGCATTTGCTGCGCCGCCACCAGCCCGGCTTCCGCCGCCCGGCCGGCGAAAGCGGCGCCGTCGCCGCCACGACGGTCCTCAGGAACCCCGCAAAATCGCCGACGACCGACACACGACCGTCCGCATACGCCTCGCCGAATCCGAACTGCGGCTCCCGCGCAATGCGCCACAATGTCGCGCGATCGTGGATCCTCAGCGTGTATCTCGGCTCGGAATGCGTCGACCGGACTTCCGTGCCGTCCCATAACGCGATCCCGATCGGCGGCTCATGCAGCTGCGACAGCACGCGCCGCATCAGCGCCCGCTCGATCCTCCAAGTGCGCCCCGCGGCATTGGTCCCCGACAGCGAGGCGGTCGGAATCGGCCCGCTGTTGTCCATTGATGATCCGCGGGGAGCGCTCTTGGTCTCAATCGTTGAGCCAGGCTGCGCGGCGGTCGCCGGGCGGTTCATACGCAATTTCCAAGGGGGGTCAGCGTGTGGAACAATCCTTCACCACATCGCAGAGAGTGACACACCGGCGTCCGCGCTTCAAGTGTGCGCACGCGCGCATCGTGAATCGGCGCCGTGCGTTTGGGTTCTGCAATTCCTGGACCGCGGCCTCGGCCTGCTGCAGTCCTCAGCGCCGCACCTTCAACGAGCCCGGACCCTTCGCACCGACCCTGACGGTTCATTCGACCCTGCGGGTTGCGACGGTTAGGCGAACTGCGGCAAGTCTTCGCCTGTGGTGCAATCCGCGCACGCGCTTCACCAGTCGGCACATTCAGCACGTCCCGGCGACTCCAGTTTTTGACGCCCCCCTGACACGGAGCTATATCCCCATGACCTCTCACTCCCCAATCGTGTTGACCGATCGGTCGCACTCCCAAGGACAGTCCGATGAGTTCGTCCACGTTGCTGCGCCGCCGCCCCGCGACGTCCGCTGAAAGCCTCGCTGCCGCTCGCCAGCAGCTTGTGCTCGAACCCGCGTCCGGGGCCGACGCTCTCCAAACGGTTGTCCTGACCCCAGGACGCTACCACCTCGGCTCTGACCCGGAATGCGATATCCACGTTCCGGTTTCCGGCGTCGCCCCGCGGCATTGCCTGATTGTCGTCGGGCCCAGTCGCAGCGTCGTCAAGTCCCTCGCGCCCTTCACCTGGCTGAATGACGGGGTACTCCGTGAGTCCCCCCTCCGGCCCGGCGACCGACTCATCGCAGGACCGATCGAATGGACCGTCCGCGACCACGCGCCACCATCGGATCAGCAAGTCCCGGTCGGCGCCGGCGGCTCCGCACCGGAAATCAATGTCCTCCTGGAGGAAGCCACATCACGGGCTGAACTCGCCGCGGCCGTCCGGCGTGACCGGGATCGACAGGTGCCGGCCGTTCCTCACGACCTGCCCACGACTTCCGCACCCCCTCCGACGCTGGTGCCCGTCGAAGAGCGCCGCGCCCATCTTGCCGAACTCGCCGCGTCCCTCGTGGCCCGTGAACAGGAGCTGGTCGCCCGCGAAACCGACGTTCGCTGCCAATGGGACGAGCTTCAGCAGACCTGGACCGCCGCCCGCGAGTTCGAACGTCTCGCCCAGACCGATCGTGCTGCCGTCGCCGCCGAACGCTCGCAACTCCTCGCCGAGCGGCAGTCGCTGGCCGCCGTCCGCCACGAGCTGGACGCCGCTCGCGCCGACTTCGACGGCCGTGCCCAGGATCTCGCCCGTCGCGAAACCGACGTCGCCCGCCGCGCGGACGAGGTCGCAACGCTGAATTCGCAGCTGACCGCCCGCGCTGCCGAACTGCAGCGCCGCGAGACCGATTCCACGGAACTGCACAGCCATGCAGTGCAGCTCGACTCCCGTGCTCTGCAGCGTGACGCCGACCTCGTCCGTCGAGAACTCGAGGTGAGTCAGCGCGACCAGCAGTTGGCGCACCGCGAAACCGAAGCCGCGCGGCTCGACGCCATTCGCGCACAACAGGCACTGGACATCGATCAGCGCGGCTTGGAGCTGTCGCACCGCGAGCAGCATCTCGCCGAACGCGAACGCCTCGCTGCCGAACGCGAGCACTCCCTCGAACAACGTGGGCACGACCTGGCCGACCGTGAACGCCAGGCCGTCGAACGGGACCAGCGCCAGGCCCACCGCGACGAAGAACTGCACCGCCGCGATCAGGCCCTGATGCAGCGCGACGCCGAGCGGCAACACCTCCTGCAAGCGGCCGCTCAGCGCGAACACGACTGGACGGCGCGAAGTCGCGACCTGGCCGAACGCGAGCAGTTGCTCGCTCAACGCCACGACGAATGCGCGCACCGCGAGCAGACTCTCGCCGCGCGCGAGACGCTGCTCGCTCAGCGCGAGTCCGCTTCGACCTCCAGCGACGCCGAGCGCTCCCATCAGTCACACCTGCTGTCGCAGCAGGAAGCCCACTCGCTGCAGCGTGAACAGGAACTGGCTGCTCGAGAGCAGGAACTGGCGCAGCGGCAGGACGAGCTGACCCAGCGCGAGCAGATGGTCGAGAATCGCGAAGACTCGCTGCGGACTCAGGCCGAGTCATGCGCGCACCGCGAGCAGGATCTCGAGTCGCGCGAAACCGCACTGGCGGAACGCGAGTCCGCCGTGGTGTCTGCCGACGCTCGGCACTCCGAACACACCCGCCTCCTGTCCGCAAACGAACTCGCGTACACGCAGCGGGATCAGGAACTGCTCGTCCGCGAGCGGCAACTTGGAGATCGCCACGCCGAGCTCGAAGAACGCGAGCAGCGGATTTCCGACCGCCACCAGGCGCTGCAGCATCAGGCCGATGCGCTCACGCATCGCGAGCAGGAACTTGCCCGGCGTGACGGAACGGCCGCCGACCGCATGCAAGCGCTCGACCAGCGCGAGCACGAATTTAGCGACCGGCAGCGCGAACTCGCCGCTCGGGAGTCTCTCCTGGCGGAACAGACGGCTCAGTTGGAACTTCGCGCCGCGGAAGAGGTTCAGCGCGCCGACGTCCGCGAACAGCCCCCCGTGAATTCGCTCGGAGGCGACCTGCTCGCCCGGCAGCACGAAGTCGAATCCGAAGCCGCCCAGCTGCGTGCCGATCGTGATGCTCTGGTCGTGGCACAGCAGGAACTGGAGGACCGTTGGCTGGCGATTGAAACTGAACAATCGACGCTCAAAGCCGCGCGCAACGAATTGGCCGACGAGCGCTCCCGATTTGCCGCCGAACGGGATGAGTTGCAGAAGCTCCGCTCCGCCCACGAAGCCGACGAGGCCATCTGGGACAATCGTCGCGCGCTCCTCGACGCCCGCGAGCAGGAACTGGAACGTCGTGCCGCACAGCTCGACGAAGTCGCCGCCGATTTCGCTGCCCGCACACCGACCGCAGGCGGCCCCAACGCCACGATGTTCCTCGGCGCTCCCCAGCCGGGCCTGGTCAGCCATCCCGATGAAGCCGCCTGGCTGGCAGCCGCCAAAGCGCTCAATGACAGCGCCAGCAAGGACTTGCTCGACGAACGGTCCGCGCTCGACGCCCTCCGACAGCAGCTGGACGCCGACTTTGAAGAGTTCACTAAACAGCGCGACGATTGGACCGCCCAGGTTGCCGCCGATCAGCAACGCCGCGCAGGCTTTGACGCCGATGTCGCGCAGCTTCAAGCGCAGTGGGAAGAGTTTCGCACTGCCCGCGCCGAACTGGAGACCGAGCAATCCGTCTTCTCCGAACAGCGGCACGAACTCTGTCGCCAGCTCCGCGAGTTTGCCGAAGCGAAAGCAGCCGCTGCGGTTGTGCCGCCGCCGCCTGGACCTGAGCCGGAGGCCGTTCCCGCGCCCGACCAGTCGGCGTCTATCTTTGGCCTGTCCAATGCGGCCATTGTCCCCCCGCCCGACCTATCGGCACCAGCTGATCATAACGCGACCTGCACCGTCGATTTCGCCGACATCATGCGCGCCGAACCTCCGTCCGACGCGGCACCCGAGTTTGACGCACAACCGGAAGTCCCGGCCGAAGCCGAAGTTGCAGCCGACGAGCAGGCGGATTCTGCGCTTGCCGTCGCGGCACAATGCACCGAGCCGCAGGTCGTAGCCTCCGCGGCGGCGCCGGCACAACCACAATGGTGGCCGCAGGCGGAAACCGCCTCGGTCGACTTCTTCAACAGTACCGGCGTCTATGACGCCGGGTTGGAGCTGGCTGAGGACCGTTTCGAGAACGCGGTCGAGGAGACGACGGCCTGGTCTCCGGACAATCTCGTGGATCAGCGCGATCCGCAAAGCCAGGGGCTGGCAGAGAGTCTCGCCAAGCCGGCCAATGAGCCGCCGCCGCGCGAAACCGACTCGATCCTCGCGGCTCCGCTCGCGTCTCGCCGATATGTTCGGCCTCTCACGGAACTCCGTCAGCCGCAGTTCGATTCCCAAGCCGGACCTCGCCTCGCCAGAGGTTCAGGACGACCCGCAGGCCGAGTTTGAACAGGGCCAGTCGCCACATCCCGCAGACGCCGCCACGCCGCCGCAGGGTCAGTCGCCGGCACGACCGGCCGTCCAGTCTGCTTCATCCGCTCCCGCGCACTCCGAAGACGTCTCCATCGAAGCCTACATGGAGCGGCTGCTCGCCCGCTCGCGACCTCATTTGGAGGTGCCGAAGGACCTGCTCGCCGACGGGCCGTCGCTCGACAATCGTCCGCGCGGCAAAGAGCAGGCCGAAGAAGCCGCGGTGGAGCCCGTCACGCCGCACGTCACCAAGGTGTTCGGACCCGAGGAACGGGAAGCATTGCGGGCGAACCTCGATTCGTTTCGAGAGTTGGCGAATATCTCCGCCCGCTCCGCCGTCGCCAAGCACCAGTCTGCCAAGCTGCAGAGCGTCGTCCAAGTCAAGATGATCGTCCTGGTCATCTCCGCCGGTGTCACGCTGGCGCTCTGGATCGCCGGCTGGTTCAGCCCGGTTTCCTATCTCTTTTACACGACAGCGGCTGCGCTCGCGACGATTGTCATGCTGGCGGACGTGGTCCGCACCACGCTCGCCATCTCGCAGCTCAAGAGCCTCGAGGCGGCCGGCGAGGCTGAAAACGTCGCCGGCGAGGCTGAAAACGTCGCCGGCGCTGCCGAAGACGTTGCCGGCGGCCTGCCGCCGCAGAATCCGGAGGCCGAGGTTCCCTCCACACCGGATGCCGTCTGATCCGAATCAACATCCCCATGATCCGCCGGGTTTGCCCCGGCGGTTTTTCTTGCGCCAACGACAATTCCCGCCCACCATCGCCCCCGGTCCACGCTATTTCCACATAACCGGCATAACCGGTTCCCAACGTCGGCAAGCCTATTCTCCGGCTCGCGCGTGCTGATCCCGCCCCCATTTCCCCTCCGACTTATTGATGCCCGCCCCCGGAACGGTCAGAATCGGTGGAGGTGCCTGGTCGCCTGGTGTTTGGTGCTCGGTGGTTCGGGCTCCTCTGCTCCCCTGCTCACCAGACACCCTGTCCACCAGACGACCAAACACCAAGCACGTCCACCCCAACACGTCCAGGACTGACGTTGTGACTAAACGCTTCTCCGGCAAAGTCGCCATCGTGACCGGTGTCGGTGAGCGCGGCATCGGCGCCGCCATCGCCGAACGCCTCGCCGAAGAAGGCGCCGCCCTGATGCTGCTCTGGAAGGAGCATCCCGGCCGCGTCCTCACGCGATTGCAGCGTCGCCAGTCCCCCGTGATCGACGCCGAGTGCGACGTCACTTCGCAAAAGGACGTCAACGCCGCGATCGACCAGTGCATGTCGAACTACGGCCAGATTGACATCCTCGTCAACAACGCCGGCGTCGAAGGGGCCGCTCCGCTGGAAGATCTCGACGACTCGACGTGGGACATGGCGATCTCCGTCAACCTCACCGGCGCGATGCGGATGAGCCGCGCCGTCCTCCCCTTCCTCCCCGAAAAGGACGGCGTCATCATCAACATCGCATCGGCGCTTGGCATCGCCGGCTGCGGTTCGTTCGCCGCCTATAGCGCGAGCAAAGCGGGCCTGATCGGTTTCACGCAGTCTCTCGCGATGGAACAGGCCGCGAACGGCATCCGCGCCGTGTGCGTGGCGCCAGCCCTGGTCCACACGCCGATGCTGCATCGGCACATGGACCACCAGACGCCGGAGATCGTCGAACAGATCGACGCCTGCCATCCGCTCGGCATCGGCGCCCCGCAGGATGTCGCGAACGCGGTCGCGTTTCTCGCTTCGACCGAAGCCCGCTGGATCAGCGGCATCACGCTTCCGCTGGGGTGGATGCCCACGTTCGCCCTCCCCGGCGAACCGTTCAGCCGGAAACAGGCCGCCAAGCAACCGGCCGCCAAGCCAGCGGCAACCAGCGGCACGACCGCAGAGCCGTGCGTAGGGCCGGCGCTGCCGGCCGACACGCTCATGACCGAAACGCGCTTCTGACCCTCATTTGCAGCCTCCTGGAGCGAGGAGTGCAACAATACAAGGCGCGCGCGTCCGGGTTTCTGTTCTTCTTGCGCGCGCCTTGGGTATTCGTGCGTTCTTCCTGGGTATTCTTGCTCCGCGTGGACCGCCTTCGGCCTCGTGAAGCGTGGTCGTGACGCCGTGCTCCATCGGTATGCCCCGTGGTTGCGCACGTGCTCCGTGCTGACTTCGGGTCACAGTCGTGCGTCCAGGTGCATTCGCATTACTGGGGGAGCCAGCTGCGACACCCGCCTATCTGCGTTTCCCAACCGAGCGGCGATTGGGCGACCCGCAGCAAGCGCGATGCTGGCATGGGATCAACATCGATTCAAAACTGCGAAGGCCAGGCGTCCGCCGAGCCAGAGCGACAGGACAGCCCGCTCTTCAACGCGTCTTCTCAGAGGTGTCGTCCTGCCCTGACGCTGGCCGGGAAGTCTTGCAGCCTCCCTTCTGCATTCTCACCGCAATGACCGGTATTCCGCAGGGATGTAGTTGCAGTCCGGCTCCTGCGCCAGCATGTTGCCGGTCACGGCGTACGCCCGAGCGCGGCTGCCACCGCAGACACGGCGGAATTCGCAGACCCTGCATTTGCCCTCCAGGCGTCGGACGTCCCGCAATGCCTGGAACACCGGCGAGTACCGGTAAATGTTGACGGGATGGTCCGCAGGGAACCGGCCGCATTCGATTGGCAGGAAGCCGCTCGGTTGAATAACGCCCGTCGAGGAAACGAACATCACTCCCTTCCCGTCGTTCAGGCCGATCGACAGCCCCCTCGGCCGAGGCGCCGACTGGCCGTTCGTGTTGGTCGCCCTGCTGCGCCGCAGCATCTGAAATCGGCGATAGTGAGGTGCTTCGGTCGTCTTGATGACATACGGCTGTCGTTGTGACTGTTGCCAGAGTTTTTCGAAGACCTCTTCGCATCCCGCAGCGTCCAGTCGCGGCAACAGGGCGGCGCGGCCGGTCGGGACGAGGAAGAACACGGACCACATCTCAATGCAAAGCCCGCCGAGCAGATCGGCCAACGCGTCGATCTGACCGACATTGTGGGGCGTGACAGTAGTGTTGACCTGCGTCGACAGCCCCACGCCGGCGGCATCGGCGAGCATTTCCAGACTGCGTGCAAAGCTGCCGGGGGCGCCCCGAAACAGGTCGTGCGTTACGGCGTCGGCGCCGTCGATGCTGACCGCCATGCGGCGCACGCCGGCGTCGTGCAGTCGGCGGATGGCGGCTGCGGTCGCCAGCGGCGTGGCACTGGGTGTGATCGCCACATCGAGCCCGGAATCAACCGCATGCTCGATGATGGCGAACAAGTCGCGCCGCTTGAACGGATCGCCCCCGGTCAGCACGAGCAGCGGCGGCTCCTCGAACTCCGTCAACTGATCGATCAGCATCCGCGCCTGGCTGGTTGTCAACTGTCCGGTTTCAGGCTCGGGCTGAGCGCTGAGCCCGGCAGTGCTGGCAGGCCAGATCGCGAGCTGTGGTCAACTCGAGAAGAAGCAGAGCCGGGGACCCTGCATTCAGGTCGCAGCGGCAGGGTGTTGAACCGTGCGCGGCTGATTGCGGCAAATGGCGATCATGTCAATCTCCTGCGGGCGGCGACCCGAAACCGCGACCCTGCAACCGACGCCGCCAATGCCATCCGGAAAGCCGACGCGTGGCGCTGCGGATCGGTGCCCATTGGCCTCGGGCGGCACGGTGGGCTGGAGCGCGGTTCAGTCTCCCTCCCCCACGTCTCTCAAGTAGCCATCCAGAACCAAGCGGTTTTCCTCGTGCTGATGCGCCTCGCAACGCTGTACGAAATCGGTGAACTCGACGCCGATCACGGCAAACCACAGAGGGGTGCTGTCAGCGTGCCGGAGTTGGCGGATCATGTTCGCGACGGCCGCGAGCATCTGGCGATGCTCTTGTCGCAATCGTTCGACGCGGGTGGAGACGGTGGGTTGCATCTCGACGAGTTCATCGAAGTATCCACCCTCCTCTTCGTGGGCAAAGTGCTCCTGGAGCAGATCAGACAGTTCGTCCATGAGCTCCTTCATGATCGACAGGTGCGTGTCGCTGGGCTTGAGGAGCACCCACTTCAACTCTGCGATCAGGATCTCCAGGCGTTCGTGTTCTTCGTGAATCTCAAGCAGAACCGGGGCATCCGCGGTGACACTGAACATACTGAACTCCTTCCAGTGCGTGTGGTTCGCAGAAATTGTGGATATCACGATCTTCTAGTCTATAATTAAAGCCGAGCGTGTTGTTTGATGTCAACCCCGGTCCGCTGCCGAGACGACAGGACAGGCGGAATCGGCCGAATGGGGTGATGCCAACCTGGCCCCGGGGTCGCGGGAGGGGAAGTGTTGCCTTATGCCGTATAATTGTATCTCATTGTCGTGAATTCATAGGATGTGCGATGATTACGGCATCCTTGCCTGTCTGGTAACACTCGAAGATCGAAATGCTTTCTCAAACAGCCGAGTACGCGTTGCGGGCAATCGTCGTTCTGGCGCGAGCCGCACCCGAGCCCCGCACCAATCAGCAACTGGCCGAACTCACGCAGGTGCCGGGCGCGTACTTGCCCAAGGTGATGCAGAGTTTGCGCAAAGCGGGGCTGGTCCGCGCACAGCGCGGCCTGGGCGGCGGTCTCCGGCTTGCGCGTCCGGCTGATTCCATCACGTTGCTGGAGGCTGTGAATGCCGTTGACCCGCTGTTGCGCATCCTCGAGTGCCCATTGCGGCTGAAGGACCACGACGGCCGGCTCTGCGCGCTGCATCGCAAAATCGACGAAACTGCCGCGCTGGCAGAACGCCTGTTACGTGAAACCACGCTGGCCGACATGCTGAACGACATCGACGGCCCGGCCCCGCTGTGCCAACGCAGCCCGGAGGCGCTGGTGTCGCTGACTTGAAACCGGAGACGCGATCCATGAATTCCGCCAACGGCGCCTTTGAGACCGTCGCCGAACTCGTACGGCAGCGCCCGGAACGCAGTCGCGTCTTCGAGGAACTCGGGATCGACTTCTGTTGTCATGGTCAGCTGCCACTCGACCAGGCCTGCGTGCTGAACCGGCTCAACCTCGTGGACGTCTGCCGTCGGCTGGAGGCGGCGGAGGCGGTGCCGGGCGCCGAGCGCGACTGGACGACGGCAACCCTCACGGAACTGACCGAGCACATTGTCGCCGTGCATCACGCGTACTTGCGGCGTGAATTGCCGCGGCTCGCCGGTCTGATCGATCGCGTCCTCGACGTTCACGGTGAAAGCCATCCCGAGCTGCGCGACGTCCGCGAAGTGTATGCGTCGCTGCAATCCGAGCTCCTCGCGCACATGCTGAAAGAGGAGCAGGTCTTGTTCCCGATGGTGCGCGAATTGGAACGGACGCCTGCCGCGCAGCGTGGGAATCTGCGGTTGCCCTGTGGATCCGTCAGCAATCCGGTCGCGATGATGGAGCGCGAACACGAATCCGCCGGAACGGCCCTGCAGCGGCTCGAACGGCTCACGCGCCATTACACGCCGCCGGCGGACGCGTGCGCGACGTACCGCGCATTATTGTCAGGACTGGCAGAGCTGCAGTCGGATCTGCACCGTCACATTCACAAGGAGAACAACATCCTGTTCCCCGCGGCGGCCGCGCTGGGGTCGCCAGCCTGATGCGAATCGTCGGGAGCGACTGACGCTCTGAATGTCAGGGAGTTCATCTCTGCCGTACAGATGCGGGATTCGGAGTTGTGGCCGCAGCGGGTGTCCGACACGTGTGCAGGAGCGACCGGTCGGCGAAACGTGCCGTCTGCGTCGCTCGACAGACTCACTCTTGCACGCCTGCGGGCAGCTTCGTCAATCGCAGGGTCTTGTCTTCGCTGCCGGTCGCGAGTGTCAAACCGTCCGGACTGAACCGGGCGGTGTGCACGCCACCGGTGTGAACGGTGTTCGTCAGCTTGCGTTCACCGCTGGCAACGTCCCACACCGTGACTGTTCCATCCCAGTTGGCCGCGGCAAGCAATCGCCCTTTGGGAGAAAACGCGACGCTCAACAGCCAGCTCGTTTGCGTTGCGCGCTCGCTGACCAGCGATTTGACGAGCGCGGCACTCGCCAGGTCGTACAGATCCACCTTGGCCAGCAGTTGCTTGTCCCCGCTGACGTCTATCGAGGCACACGCAATTGTGCGGCCATCGGGCGAGAAGGCGCACTTCGTCCCCGGGAACACTCGGCCCAGTTCGCCAGTCGCGGCATCCCACAGCCGCACCGGTCCGCTGTTCGACGACGACGCGATGTACTTGCCATCCGGCGAGTACGCGACAAAGGTCGTTGGTCGGTCGTCCTTTATCGACCTCACAATCGCGCCGCGTGCGACATCGCGAATTTCGATTCCGCCGGCCACTTCCGCACCGTTACGCCATTCGGCCCGTGTGAGCGCCAGCGATTTTCCATCTGGTGAAAACGAGAGGGCGGGAGGAAACAGGTCTGTCTCCCACTTCTGGATGACCGCGCCGGTGGCGGCGTCACGCAGTTGCACATTCTCGCCCGTGGATACGGCGAGCAGCCTGCCATCGACCGTGGCGGCGACCGCACTGGCCCCCGCGACGTCAGCCGACCAGCGCAGCTTTCCCGTGGCGACATCCCACTGCCGCAACTCGTTCTGTCGATAATGGGTCTTTGGACTCGCCTCCGGTTCGCGCATCAGGGCGGTGACGGTGGCGCCGTCGGTGCTCCAGATGATCCGCGCCGGCACACGGTCACGACTCAGGATGCCGTCGCTGGCCACGTTCGGCGCATCCAGCGTCGCCTTGTCCGGTGTCGGCTGCTCCGGCTTCGGCTGGGACACAATCTCGGCCGGTTGGAAACCGACCGGCACGTTCAGCGAAAACAGACCCGGTTCGAGCGGCTCATTCCAGACGAAGTCGTCGAAGCGAATCTGCATCTTGCCCAACTTGGGATCGTTTATGACAAACCGGACCGGCAACCCGCTCTGCGGATTCGCCCACATCAGCATGTCGCCGGAAGCTCCCAGCAGATGGACGTTGTGCAGTCGAAAGACGGAGCAGCGAATCCCGTCGAGCACTTCCTCGCCGATCGCTTCGGCATCGTCCGATTTCGCCTGGCGGATCTGCTCAACGGGATTTGAGAGGAGTTTCGCTGTGTCGCTGTCCAACGGGGTGGTCTGCACCTGTTTCCGCCCCGTGTCCAGCATCAGGAGCTTCTTCTCAGCCAGGTTTGCGATCTGAACGAGGCCGTCACCCAACTCGATTCGCATGCGGTCGTCTTCCAGGAAGACACGGTTGACCATTTCGGTCTTGCCGTCCACTGTGGACGTCATGTGGAACTGCACCGAATTTGCCGCCTTGACCTTTTCAACCACCTGCGCGAAGGCACTTCCGGCGCCTCGGTCGACGACTAGGCTCGTACCGATCGCCAGTGCGGCCAAGGCCACAACGGCGATCAGTCCGCCGCCGACCATTCGCGATAACGATTTCCGCGGCCGCGACATGTCGTTCGGCCGTACCGCTGCCGCCGGACGGAAAAGGACCCGGGCGCGCTGCTGCACGCGCTGAACCGACGCATCGGCGATCGGCTCGGCCAACACGGCCGCGACGGCTGCGTCCAGCGGGGATTCGAGACGCTCGGAATCCTGAGGCGAATGATTGTGATTCATCGCGATTCTCCTTGTTGAATGGCGGCCAACTCCGCCAGCAGTCGTTCGCGCGCCTTGTAAAGCGCGGTCGACACTGCCTCGGGGGATATGCTCAATGTCGCGCCGATCTCGGCGCGCGACAGTCGTTCGAAGTGACACATCGTGAACACAACGGCTTGCTGCTCCGGCAGCCGGCTGATGGCAAACCGCAGTCGGTCGGCCAGTTCCCGTGCTGCGGCGTTGTCCGAGGGATCGTCGCGCGAAATCCAGTCCTCGTCCCGCAGATTCTCCGTCGTCTGCCGGCGGCGCAGCGCGTCGAGTGCGCGCAGCGTCGCCAACCTCACCAGCAATCCGGTCCAGTTCTGAACTCGAGTCGACTGTTGCAGCCGGAAGGCTTCGGCGAACGCCTCCTGCGAGACGTCCTCCGCATCCTGAGCATTGCCCAGGATCCGCATCGCGACCCGAAACACACGGCCGGCGTGCTGGTCGACAATTCGACTCCAGTCGGGCAACTCGTCGTTGTCCATTCCTCAGGCTCCAGTCCAAGTGACGCGCGTCTGGAGAGTAGTCGAGGCAGCGACCGGCCAGATGACTAGGAAACTCGCGCGAACGACGCGATTCGGCGTTCTCACCGAGACCGATGGCCGCCCGGATTCACGCGCGAGCAAGAAGGTGGCGAACCTTGCGTGCTTTATTCGGCCGGCATCACCAATCGCTGCACCTGGCCGTTCGCATCGAACTCGATGGCGAAGTCGTCACTGTCCGGTCCGAACAGTCTGAACTTGAACGGCCAGAAAAATGGGAACTCCGTTGCGACGTTCCATTCAAAGACTCTGCCGTACGCCCACGTCTCAACTCTCACGCCGAGATTTAGCGTCCCCGGCACGTCCGGCGACGGAGTGAACACGTCGGTCGGTTCACCAAGGACTGCCCGGACCGTATCCCGGCTGTCGCCCGCCCGAATCCGTTGAAACTTCCTGGCGAACAAATGCGGTCGGGCGATCAGCCATACCGTTCCAGCGGCGACAATCAACAGAGTGACACCAATCGCCGCCCGTTGCCTTTTCGCCACCCTCGA
Organism: Planctomycetaceae bacterium; assembly: GCA_046349775.1. GTDB lineage: Bacteria > Planctomycetota > Planctomycetia > Planctomycetales > Planctomycetaceae > JAEUIG01. The sequence goes on from JAXMBS010000013.1 coordinate 48,569, forward strand.
CCATCGGCGATTGGCCATGACACTCATCCCAAATCTGATTCGCTCCTGCCCCCCGCCAACAGCACTGCCCGCTGCACCTGGTAATCGTGCTCGTAGGAGTAATCCGCGTCCTTTTCGTGGCGGATGATTCTGGCCAGGTCGGCGACGTCATCGGCGTAGCGGCCGTATTTGGGGAGGTCGATGTCCTGGTAGCCGCGCGGGTAGGAACCGCGGGGCTGTGAGAGCGTCACCCGGGCGACCTTGGGGGAGTCCAGCGGCTGGAGGTGGACGGTGCCTTCGGTGCCGCAGATGCAGAATTGCCGGCGGTCGCCGCCGTCGACTTCGTTATAGGTCGTGCGGACCGTGGCGGTGCCGTGCGGGTATTCGAAGACCGCGAGGCTGTTGTCGATGAGGCCGTCGTTCTGCGGACCGGAGTGCTTCGGGAACGCGTGGATCTTGTCCGGGACGCCGAGGATCGCCACGACCGAGTCGATCAAGTGGCGGCCGAGTTCCAGCATCGTTCCGCCGCGGTAGATCGTGAGTTCCTCCACGCAGCCGCGCGTCCGCGAGCTTGCTCATGACGCAGTGCAGCTCGAACGGCTGCCCGAGCCAGCCTTGCTTGAGGAACGACTTGATGAGCTTGATGCCGGGGTGGTAGCGGTACATGTAGCCCATCTGGAGAGCCAGATGCTGCCGGGCGGCGTTGTCGAGAATCCGGCGGAACTGTGGGAGCGATTCGCCGGCCGGCTTGTCGAGATGGATGTGCTTGCCGGCGGCGACGCATTTCTCGGCGTTGCCCAGCAGGTCGCGGACGATCGTCTCGACGCCGACGAGCTGGATGCGCTTGTCGTTGAGGATCTGCTCGACCGTCAGCCGTGGGACGTCCTTGTAGGCGTCAGTCGTGTCGAGACGCTGCTGCAGGTGCGGATCGGGTTCGGCGATCCCGAGGACTTCGTACTCGTCGGACTTGCGAAAGGCCGCCATCTTGCCGGCGGCATGCCCGTGCCCGGTCCCGATCTGCGCATATCCAATCCGGCTCATGGAGATCTCGCTTTGGAGAAGGTGATCAGTTCCATGCTACTCGGCTGGTCCGCATCCTGCGACGCAATCAGCCCTGTTCCATCGACTCGAGAAGCGGATGGCCACAGTGGGCACCGAGATCACCGAGGGGCACTAGCAGGCGTCTCTCTGAGTGCTCGGTGTCCTCGGTGGCAAAAAACCAACGAGGTGATTGATCTGTGATTTCCACTTCGTTCGTTCCTGCACGGGACCATGTCCAATTGACATTGGACAATTGACCCCTTCGCCGCGCACACCCGTTGGCCCATGCACATCCCGCTTCCGTGCCACTCCGGCGCCTGTGTCGCGGCCAAATCGGCTTTTCCCGGGCGGCGGCATGGCCGTTGCATGGTAACCTTGCGTCGCATCGTGATATGCGTTCCGCCTCGCCATACTGCGGACAGGGCTGCCTCCATGTGGGTTGACGTCTCGCTGCTCGTAACGCTGCTGGGCGACGATAATCAGCGTCGGGCGGCGTTTTCGCGCGCTTTGGAGCGTCGCGGCTGGAGTACGTCTGCTGAGGCCCCGGACGCGTACCGCGTCGCCATTCAGGAGCCGTCCGGCGACGAGGAGATTGTTCAGATTTGTGCGCGCGATGTTCAGGATTCTGCATACGTGGCCGGAGTGGCCCATTATCAGGCGACCTGCCTGATTGCCGCCGACGCCCTGGAACCGGCCGGCGAGGCCTGCGAGTCCGATGCTGACGAAGATGCCTGGCGTGCCACGCGTTTCGATTCTGACGACGCTTGATCTTCGCCGCCTCCGAAAAGAAAAAACAGGAGGCAACAGAGGAAACGGAGAGAGGCGGTCTCGGTTTGCTGAGTCGAGACAGCGCCTGACCTGGTTTCCTTAGTGCCCTTCGTGACCTTCTGTCCAAAGCATTCCTCCCTGACAAAGAAGGGTTTACAGAAGGTCACAAAGAACACGAAGAAAACGTGTTGTGCGAGACGCTACTGAATGCCGCGAGAGTATGCGCGGCCACGGGTTCGGGAGCTGAGTTAACTGGCCTTCGATTCGCTGTTCTCACTGTTGCCTCCTGTTTTTCAGTCTTCGTGTGCAGGACAGGGCTTCGGTCTCTAAAATCCAGCGGCGCGGCGACTCGCGCTGACACCACCTGCTGGATCCGACTCCGACTCATGGCTGCACCACGGATTTGCGTGCTCCGCGCTCCGGGCACCAACTGCGATATTGAAACAGAGCATGCTTTTCGCCTCGCGGGCGGCGAGCCGGAGCGGGTGCACCTGTTCCGGCTGCTCGAAGAACCCGCGCTGCTGGCGAACTTCCAGGCGCTGTGCATTCCGGGGGGATTCAGTTACGGCGATGACGTGGGCGCAGGCGTTGTGTTCGGCGCACAGCTTCGCAGTCACCTCGGCACGGCGATCGGCGAGTTCCTGCAGCGTGATACGCTGGTGCTCGGCATCTGCAACGGGTTCCAGGTGCTGATGAAGTCCGGGATTCTGCCGGGCGGATCGACGACCTGGCAGACCGACGCCCCGCGCGACGCAACACTCACCTGGAACCAGAACGGGAAGTACACCGCGCTGTGGGTGCACCTCGATGTGTGCTCGCGACGCAGCCCGTTCCTTAAAGGGATCGACCGCCTCGAACTGCCGATCGCCCATGCGGAAGGCCGCCTCGCCGTCACGGAGCCGGCAGTCCTCGCGCGGTGGCACGACGCCAGCCAGATCGCGCTGTGCTATGCCGATCCCACGCGCGGCGCGGTCGGCGATCCGCACCGCGAACCGGAACTGCTCCCCTACCCCATCAATCCCAACGGCTCGACGCAGAACATCGCCGGCCTGTGCGATCCGACCGGCCGCGTCCTCGGGCTGATGCCGCACCCCGAGCGACACCTGTTTGCGACGCAGCATCCGCAGTGGACCCGCCGCAATCTAAGCGGCGACGGGGCGGGATGGCGATTTTCCGGAATGCGGTCGACTACTTCCGTGCGGCTTGACCGTTCGACGGAAAAAAGAAGGGACCGCGAATGAACGCTAATGCACGCTAATAAGCAAGAATCTGAATCCAGAACTTTCGTATTAGCGTCGATTAGCGTTTATCAGCGGTTCTTTCCTTCCTTCTATATTCGCGTCAATTCGAGTTGATTCGCGGTTCCCTTGCTTTCCGTCGCTTACTTCAGCGCTGCGAGGATGTCGTCGGCCGAGGGGGTGCCGTCCTTCCAGGTGACTGTGCCGCCGGCGAGGCCGTAGACTTTTGTGGTCGTTGGTCCCTTGGCGCCGTACACGGTCAGTTTGAGCGGGGCGGCGAGCGACAATAGACCGTCGATGTCGCCGTACTTCAGGGCGCCTGGCAGGAGGTTCGGGTCCTGGGCGTCCTTCACATTGGTGAAGGAGAAGCCCTGCAGGTCGATGGTCGCAGAGGCCAGCTTGTTGCCGGCGACCGCGCAGGCGAGTGCGCCGACCGGGCCGGCGCCATTCGTGGCCACGAGGTGCACGGCGCGAATCTCTGGCCGCGACAGGGACGCGGCGGCAACCGTCAGCACGTCGCGGACGCGGTCGGCCGCCAGCGGACGGTTGTAGCAGAACGTGTAGCTGGGGAAGCCCTCGTTCACTTTGCGCTCCGGCTGGCCGGTTCCCGGTACCGCTTCGCCGGTCCGCAGGAGGTCGATGCCGACGACGCCCTTGCCGGCATCCACAAGCTTCTGCACGGCCGGGATTGGCTGGCCGTCCGCTCCGAACAGCGCCGACTTGCCGGCACCGTCGAGCCACAGCACGACCTCGCCGGCGAACTTGTCGTTCACGAGCACCGCGAACGGCACCTTCTCACCGCCCCGGCTGCAGTAGCCTTTGATGACATTGGTCGAGCCGACCATCGTCTGGCTGTCGTGCGAGGCGCTGACTGTGCCCGAGGCCGGCAGGCCCTCACCCAGCATCACCCGCGCGGCAGTCCCGAGCACTTGCCGGTAGTCGGCCAGCTCTTCGCGCGTGTCCGGCACGATGGCGGCGAATTGGGCCCGAGATTCCTTCGTCAGCAATTCGCGCAGCTGCTCAGCGGTCAGGGCGTCGGTGGGCAGCGGATGAGCTGCGTCCCAGACCGTCATCTCGGCCTGGGTCAGCGGGGTGAAATCGGTCTGCTTGACCGGCGCGGTCTGGTTCAGCCCCAGGTGCTGGTTGAACCAGTCGAACATCATTTCGCGGGCGACCTGGTTGTAGTTGTGGCCAAACTGCGGATAGCACACGGCGTTCACGTGGTCCGCCTGGCCGAACAGCGAGTACACCTGCTTCAGCTCCGGCAGCCCCTTGGTTTCGATGTCGATCGTCCAGTCGTTCGCACCGCTCATGGCCATCGGCTTGGGAGCGAACGTGGCAGCGATGGCGACGTTGTTCAGGCCGTGCCGGAGGTACGACGCGTTTTCGCAGACGCAGCCCCCCTGCATGGCCGTGGAGACCATTACGGCGGGAAACGCGACCGTCGGCCGCGGGTCGAGCGCGCAGAGCATGAACGTCTGCGTGCCACCGCCGCTGGCGCCGGTGACGCCGATCCGCGAGCCGTCGACGTCCGGCAGGGACGTCAGGAAATCGAGCGCCCGGAGCGAATTCCACGTCTGCAGGCCCAGTTCATTCTGCAGCCACAATTCGGCCGTGACGTCGGTCAGCCCTTTACGATGGTCGAGCGGCTTGCTGTCGGCGTAGCCGACCATGTCGTAATGGAACACGACGCAGCCCATCCGCGCGAGCTGCACCATGCGGGCCTGCAGCGGCGAGTGGGCGCCGCTGTTGAACTGCTCAGCTCCCGAGGCGATCTGTTCCTTCGCCGCGTCATCGCCAGCGTCGTAGAACCGGCCGTTGGCCCAGTGCCCGTGCGGACAGAGGACGCCCGGCGCCTTGCCGCTGACTTTCGTCGGCCGGTACAGGTTGCCCGTGACGTAGTGCCCCGGCCGGCTGGCGAAGTAAACCTTCTCGACGGTGTAGCCGTCCCGTTCGATCTTGCCGTGGATTACCGGCGCGAGCGTCGTCCGCTCCGGCATCGGCCACAGCCCGCAAGCCACGAGCAACTGCTCGCGGATCCGCTGTGTCTGGGCCTCCCACGACTTGAGATCGGTCGGCGGCGCCCAGGAGTGATACTTGTCGTTCAGCGTCCGCAGCGGCTGGCTCAGCCGCACGTCGTCGCTCGCCGCGCCGGTCGGCGCGATACGTGAGACGTCATCCGCTCCGCGCGCCGGCGACAGGCACAGAAAGCCGAGGAAGAACGCAGCGAAGATTCGAGGCATACGACACCTTGTGAGCAGCAAAGGGAAACCAGCGCACGATCACTACTGCGGCCCATTCCAGCCGGACGCCGCCGCCGCTGCAAGCGAGCAGCCCCGCCGGCCGTAAGAATGTATGAAGGTGCGAAGGTATGAAAGTGAAAAAGTGCTGGAGTGCGATGCGTCGACGCCCCGCTAGAATGACCCTGTTACATTGGAGTGCACTTTAATTCTTCACACTGTTCGTACTTTTCGCACTTTCCTTCGCACCTTCATACTTTCGCACCTGTCACCCTTGCCCGTTTACCTCGACTACCACGCCACGACCCTCATCGATCCCCGCGTCGCCGCCGAGATGCGGCCGTGGCTGGGGGAGCGGTTCGGAAATCCCGCGAGCACTGGGCACGCCGTCGGACGCGCGGCGGCCGAAGCTGTCGCGGCGGCGCGGACGACGATTGCCGCTGCGATCGGTGCCGAGGCGGAGTCGATCATCTTCACCAGTGGTGCGACAGAGGCGAATAATCTCGCGCTCAAGGGGGTGCTCCAGGCTGCCGGGCGCGGCGCACAACTCATCACGAATGCGGCCGAGCACCGCAGCGTTCTCGACCCGGCCCGCCGACTCCGCCGCGAAGGCTGCGGCGTAACAATCGTCCCGGTTGATCCCCACGGCCGTGTTGATCCCCGGCAGATCGAGAACGCTTTGCAGCCGGCGACGCGGCTCGTCTCCGTGATGCTGGCCAACAACGAAGTCGGCACCGCGAATCCAATCCGTGAAATCGGCGATCTCTGCCGCGAGCGCGGTGTGCTGCTGCATTGTGACGCCGCCCAAGCTGTCGGGAAGCTGCCGCTGGATCTGGAGGCGCTACCGGTCGATCTGCTGACGTTCAACGCCCACAAGTTATGCGGACCGCAGGGGATCGGAGCGCTGTATATCCGCAAGGCTGACCCGCCGATCCCGCTCCTGCCGTTGATCGACGGCGGTGGCCATGAGCGCGGCCTGCGCAGCGGGACTCTGCCCGTCGCTCTGATCATTGGTTTTGCTGCTGCCGTTCGGATCGCTGTCGCTGAGCGCGACACCGAACAGCCGCGCGTTGCCTTGCTGCGGGACCGGCTCCGCAGTGCGCTGGCGGGCAGCCTCAATGAGCTGACGTTCCACGGACACCCGGTGGAGCGGCTGGCCGGCAATCTGAACGTCGGTTTCGAAGGGGTCGACGGCGACGCGCTGCTGATCGGCGTCGCCGAACGCGGCCTGTGCGTCAGTTCCGGCTCGGCCTGTACCACGGCCAACCCGGAACCGAGCCACGTCCTGCGGGCAATGGGCGTCCGCGACGGCCTCGCCCGGGCCAGCCTCCGGTTCGGCCTCGGCCGGTTTACGACGGCGGACGAAGTCGACGCGGCGGCAGAAATCGTTGTCGAGGTCGTTCGTGCGCTTCGCGGTGCGAAGGTGTGAATGTATGAAGAGTGCGAAGGAACGATCTTACTTTTGCACCTTCACACCTTTGTACGTTCGCACCCCGGTGTTGAGAACATCGCCTCAATACCGCATAATCTGCGGCAACGGGAGACCTGCCGTGGCCTTGCGCTCCAATCACTACGACGCCGCGTTCGAGGCGTATCTCCGCACGGAGCGGCGCCCGTATGTTGCCGTCGACGAGGCCCGCCGCGCCCTGTCGGCCGACTCCTCGCTCAAATCCCTCGACTTCATCGTCTACTCGACTCACGGCAAGAACCTGCTCGTCGACGTCAAAGGCCGCAAGTTCCCCACCGGCGCCGACGGCCAGGGCCAGCGCTGGGAGAACTGGGCTGAAGAGGACGACCTCGCCAGCCTGCTTCGCTGGCAGCAGCTCTTCGGCGGCGACTTTCGCTCTGCCCTGATTTTCGCCTACGACATTTGCGAACCCCGCTGGCACGAGCAGCATCCGCAGCGCTGGGAGTTCCGCGAGCGGACGTATGCGTTTTACGGCGTCTGGGCCGATGAATACGCGGCCGTCATGCGTGGCCGCTCCCGCGCCTGGGAGACCGTCACCGTCCCCCGCCGCGACTACCACACACTGCGTCGCCCGATTGCCGAGCTGCTGTGAACTTCGCCAATCCCACCTGACACCCAATGCGTCTGTCCATGCCTGCTCAACAGCGATTATCATCGTTCATCAGCGGTTGCTGTCTGCCTGTGAACCGGTTGCGCCGCCGATTCCTGGCCGTGCTGCCGCTGCTGGTTCTCCACGTGGCTCCGGCCCTTGCCCAGCAGCCTGCCGGCGGATCGCAGATCGTCGTCCAGGAGCGCGTCCCTTACGTCGAGTCGCTGGTCGCCGCGGCCCTGTGCGGCGCTGCGATATTCGCGGTTTGCCGTTCCAGCCGGCGCAACTGAAGGTCGCAACTGTCGCATCGCTGCTTGACCACTCTGTCACTCTTCAACTCTTTCACCCTGGTACCCCGTCCCGCCTCGATGCCGCTCGGCCACGGCCAGCTGTTCAATCGCTTCTCGAAGTTCGCCGCCCGTGCGACCGGGCACCCGTTCGCATTTCTGCTCGCAATGCTGACGATCGTCGTCTGGGGCCTGACCGGTCCGCTGTTCGGCTTCAGTGACACCTGGCAGCTCGTCATCAACACCGGCACGACGGTGGTGACGTTCCTGATGGTGTTCCTGATTCAGAACACGCAGAACCGCGACAGCGCCGCCCTGCAGATCAAGCTTGACGAACTGATCCGCGCGACCAACACCGCCCATAACGCGCTGCTCGACCTGGAGGAGCTCGACGCCGTTGAATTGGAGCGGCTGCGGGAACGCTACGAGCAACTGGCCACCGCCGCCCGCGTCCAGATCGAACGGGGCGAATCCGACCTCGGTTCGCCGCAAATCGACAAGCCAACGTGACAACGTCGTCAGAATGAAAAGCAGGATGCGACAAAGAGAACAGAGGACGCCGAACATGAGATATCGCCGACGATTCTTCGGCTACGCACACGAAATCTCCCGCCGAAAGTCGCCCAGCGCCTTCAATCGTGCTCGACCTCGCGCAACAGCTTCGTGACCTTCGTTGCCTTCTGTAAATCCTGTCTTTGTTCGATGAAAGAAGTTTGAACAGAATGGCGCGAAGGACACAAAAGTAAGACTCAGACGTCTATTTCTTGTGACCCCAATGCGCACGACCCGGTTGCGACGAATCGTCAGACGTGCCGTCACAATCCTGGCGGTCGTGGTGCTGCTGCTCGGCGGTTACGTCAGCGCCTATCTTGCGGTGGAGTTTTTAAAGGGACGCGCCGGTGTGATCCCGGGACAAGGCGATCTCTTTGCGTTCGCTCCGCTCCAGCAGTATCAGCATTCCGATCTTCCAGGGAGCATCACATTCGCCGCCGTCAGTGTGTGGTGCCGCAACGGCGGACAGGTCCCGTTCGACGAGACTTCCGAGAATGTCCGCAAGAATTCGATTGGGCGGGAATGGCAATGGTAGCCCACCATCTGCAGCAAGCCCGGGCGAGAACCAGTGGCGATCGTCTCCGTTTCGTCTCTTCCCTCCTGTTCAGTTTTCTTCCCCGCGGTGCAGCGTGTCCGACAGTTGATCGAGGTCGACATTGCCGCCGGACAGGATGATCCCGACCCGCAGCGTCGCGAACGTCGCCGCCTGTCGCCGCACTGCCGCCACCGCCACGGCCGACGACGGCTCGATCACGACCTTCAGCCGCGTCCAGACGAACTTCAGCGCCTCCACAATTTCCGCCTCAGTCACGGTGATGATCCGCTCGACGTGCCGCTGCAGTACTGGAAACGTGCATTGCCCCAGGCTGGTCTTGAGCCCGTCCGCGATCGTCACGGGGTTCTCCGAAGGCACGATCCGCCCCGCTGCCAGTGACCGGTAGGCGTCGTCCGCCGTTGCCGGCTCTCCCAGCAGCACCCGGCACTCGGGCGCAACGTAGTGCGTTGTCAGCGCCGTTCCCGCGGCCAGTCCGCCGCCTCCGACCGGGCACACGACCGCATCCAGCCGCGGGATCTGCTCATGCAGTTCCAGCGACGCCGTCGCCTGCCCCGCCACGATTCGCAGGTCATCATACGGGTGAACGAGCGTCGCCCCGGTCTCGGCGATCACCCGCGCTGCGGTGGCCTCGCGATCGGCGAGCGTCGGCCGGCAGTCGTAGACCTTCGCGCCGTATCCCGCGACCGCACTGCGCTTGATCGGCGGCGCGTTCTCCGGGATCACCACGTACGCCGGAATTCCGCGCACATGTGCCGCTGCCGCCAGCGCCGCCCCGTGATTGCCGGACGAGTGCGTGACAACGCCGCGTGCCGCTTCTGCCGCGCTCAGACTCAGCACGGCGTTGCACGCGCCGCGAAACTTGAATGCTCCCGTCCGCTGGAAGTTCTCGCATTTCAGGTACGCGCGGCATCCCAGCCACTCGTCAAGCCGGCGGCTCGTCAACACCTCCGTCCGCCGGACGAGCGGTCCGATCCGCTCCGCCGCCGCGCGAATTTCGGCCAGTGTCAACGGTGTGTCGGGTGTCGCCATCGGCAATCATTGATCAGCAGGCAGCAAGTGAGCCGTGCAATATGCAGTATGCGAGCGGCAATCCGCAATCGGAAATTCGCGGCGACGTGGGCTTCCCTGTCACGATTCATCCGCTAAACTCACGGTTTGGTCGACCGCCGGTCGCGACTCTGTCGCGGACCGGTTCCTTTTTTTGGCGGCAAGCGCAGGGTTGACTGGCCGCGCCCGTCAGGAAGCGGTCCCGGACGCCGTTTGTCAACCGAATCAATGGCGCTCCCTCACGGTCGCGGCTAGTACGAGTACCGACAACCGATGTCCGATCACCAACCACCTTTCCTCGATCGCACCCCCGGCCGGGGGGATCTCGGCGTTGTCGATCCCCAGCGTGAGGAACTGGTCCTCGTCCTGGATTTCGGCTCGCAGACGGCGCAGCTCATCGCCCGCCGCGTGCGTGATCAGCACGTCTTCTGCCAGCTCGTGCGACACGACCTGCCGGCTGCACGCATTCGCGAACTGAACCCCAAAGGGCTGATCCTCTCCGGCGGCCCTGCCAGCGTCTACGAGCCTGGCGCTCCCCTGCCCGACCCGGAGATTTTCCATCTCGGCATCCCGGTCCTCGGCATCTGCTACGGCATGCAGGCCCTGTGCCGCGCCCTTGGCAGCGAGGTCTCCCCGGCGAACTCCCGCGAATTCGGCCACACGCTCTGCCGCAAGGTCGGCGACGATCCGCTGATGCAGGGTCTGCCGCGCGAGTGGACTGTGTGGATGAGCCACGGCGATCAAGTTCGCGATCTCAGCGCTCATTTTACGCAACTGGCGGCGACGGAAACCTGTCCCAACGCCGCGATCCGGCACCACGTCCTGCCGATCTACGGCCTGCAGTTCCACCCGGAGGTGACACACACCGATCATGGCCAGGCACTGCTCGCCAACTTCGTCACGCATGTTTGTCACTGCCGCGGGGATTGGAAAATCACCTCGCTCATTGAGCGGGAGGTCGCCGCGCTCCGCGAGCGCGTCGGCCGGAGGCGCGTGATTTGCGGCCTGTCCGGCGGGGTGGATTCGTCCGTCACGGCGGCGCTGCTGTTCAAGGCGATCGGCAAGCAACTCTCGTGCATCTTTGTGGACAACGGCCTGTTGCGGAAAGGGGAGCGGGAGCAGGTCCGCGAACAGTTCAGCGAACATTTCCAGACCGACCTGCACGTCGTTGACGCCCGACAGCGGTTCCTGGACGCGCTGGCCGGTGTGACCGACCCGCAGGCCAAGCGGAAGGCGATTGGCCGGGTGTTCATCGAGGTTTTTCGCAAAGAAGCGGAGTCGATCCCCGATGCCCATTTCCTCGCGCAGGGCACGCTCTATCCCGATGTGATCGAGTCCGGCGGCAGCAAGGACGGCCCGGCCGCGGCGATCAAGCATCACCACAATGTCGGCGGCCTGCCGGAAGACCTGGGATTCGAACTCATCGAACCGCTGCGCGACCTGTTCAAGGACGAAGTCCGCCGCATGGGCTTGGAACTCGGCCTGCCGGAAGATCTGATCTGGCGGCACCCGTTCCCCGGACCCGGTCTCGCGGTCCGGTGCCTGGGTGCGATCACCGAACAACGTCTCGACACATTGCGCGAAGCCGACGCCATCTTCATTGAAGAGCTGATCGCGGCCGACCTGTACCGAGATGTTCAGCAGGCGTTCGCGGTGCTGTTGCCCTTGCAGACGGTCGGCGTGATGGGAGACGCCCGCACCTACGAGGACGTGATCGCCATCCGCTCAGTCAACACCGACAACTTCATGACGGCGGACTGGTCGCGGCTGCCGTACGACCTGTTGCAGCGCGTGTCGACGCGGATCATCAACAGTGTCCGCGGCGTCAATCGCGTCGTTTTCGACATCAGCTCGAAGCCGCCGAGCACGATCGAGTGGGAGTGAGCGTCGAGCTGCGGAGCGTTGGGCCGAAGTCGTCGTCAGTTTTCCCGCAGCGCCGCAAGGACGGCAGACCGCACGTCAGCGGCCGGCGGGATGCTCGCCGTGTTCGTAGACAATGTGCGCCCGCCCGACGAGCATCGGGTCCAGGCTGCCGATCGCCTCGACGTCCTTGTTCTTGTACGGGAGCCGGTGCAGGACGTAGCGCAGCGCGTTGAGTCGTGCCCGCTTTTTGCAGTCGGACTTGATCACCGTCCACGGCGCGTCGGCCGTGTCGGTATGGAAGAACATGTTCTCCTTGGCCCGCGTGTACGCGTCCCATTTGTCGAGCGACGCCAGATCGACCGGAGACAGCTTCCATTGCTTGAGCGGATGCGCCTTCCGCTCTTCAAACCGGCGGCGCTGCTCCGCGCGGCTGACTGAGAACCAGAACTTGATGAGGTGCACGCCGCTGCGCACCAGGTTGCGCTCGAATTCCGGAGCCTGCCGCAGAAATTCGTGGTATTCATCGTCGGTGCAGAAGCCCATCACCCGCTCGACCCCGGCGCGGTTGTACCAGGACCGGTCAAACAGCACGATTTCTCCGGCCGTTGGCAGGTGCTCGACGTAGCGCTGGAAATACCATTGGCCGCGCTCGACTTCGCTGGGCTTCTCGAGCGCCACAACCCGCGCACCGCGCGGATTCAGATGCTCCATGCAGCGCTTGATCGTGCCCCCCTTTCCGGCGGCGTCGCGCCCCTCGAACAGGATGACGACTTTCTCCCTCGCCGATTTCACCCACGCTTGCAGCTTCAGCAGTTCGACCTGCAGGTGATACTTCTGCTTCTCGTAGTTCTTTCGCGAGAGGAGATTCTGGTACGGGTATGCTCCTTCGCGCCAGCTCTCGGAAAGCTCGGCGTCGGCTTCGTCCCGTTTCCTGGCCGCCGGCTGTCCGTCCTTCAGCAGCTTGCGCAGCGTCGCCGCATCATCAGGCGACGCTCCTGAAAGGATGGCGTTCAGTGCCTGCGCCAGGGCCGGAATGTCCGTCGGCAACCCCAAGTTCACAATGTCCGTGACGGCTTCGGCCTGCGACTGCCGGGCAGCATCAATCGACTGGTTGACCTCAAATCGCTCGATCCCGATTTCATCCAGCATGGGCGCCATGTCGCCCTCAATAACTTCGCGCACAGCGCGTTTGCGGGGCTTCGCGGATTTCGTGGCGTCCGCATCGCCGTCACCGTTTTGCAGAGAGTGCTTGGCCATCAGAGTTGCCGCTTGCATCAAGAAAGGCCGTCAAAGTGCTGAAGTATAGCACAAAGTGGGGGTGGCGGCGCAGGCCCGTAGACGTCGGCAACGTTGAGCAGGTGTCGTCGCGGATCCGTGCGGAGAGGATGTGCAGAAGCGTCTCTTGTTCGCGGCCTTCTCCTTGCAATGTGTGCACCGATGCACACAGGCGCGGGCCAATAGTGGTCGCCGCCTTCAAAATCCGCGTAGTCCTCCGATCTGACGTACTCCTTCATACAGCACCGTGTTGACCGTGCTCGCGAGATTCAGACTTCGCACCTCGTCCCGCATCGGCAACTTGAGGCAGCGATGTGCATGCGCCGTGCGGAGCGACTCCGGCAGTCCGCGCGTCTCACTGCCGAACACGAACACGTCCTCGTCGGCGAACTCCGCCTCCCAGATCAGCTTCTCCGCGAAGCGCGAGAAGAGCCACTTGGGCCGATCGCCGAGGTGCTGTTCGAGTTCCTGCCAGCTGTCGACCGCCTGCCAGTCGAGGTGCTGCCAGTAGTCCATTCCCGCGCGTTTGAGATAGCGGTCGTCGAGCAGAAACCCGAGCGGACGGACGAGCCACAGCTTGGCGCCAACCGCCACGCAACTGCGGCCGATATTCCCGCAGTTTTGCGGGATATCCGGTTGATACAGGACAACATGGAACATCTGTCCGATGATGCCCTGCGGCACCCAGTATGTCGAGCGTGGCTCGCTGGCTGATCGCTGACCGCAGACAGCTCATCTTGACCCGAAACTAACTCTTTCGTAGAAGTCCCCGCCCCTGTTCAGGGTTTGTACGGGAATTGCGCCATGGACGGCATTCGATCAGAACCGGTTCGATCGCACGACCACCGCGCGCACGCCTCGTCCGCCGGGTCATCTCAACGCGTTGGATTCACGATTCTCGAACTGCTGGCCGCCACGGCGATCGTCTCGACACTGCTCGCGGTCGTGCTGCCGGCGATCGGCTCGGCCCGGGAAGCAGCGCACCGACTGCAATGCTCCAGCCAATTGAAGCAGGTTGGCCTGGCGCTGCACGCCTACCACGACGCGTTTCAATGCCTGCCCGCAGGTTGGCAATGGGAAGCGACGCGTAACACGGCCTACGGCTGGGCCAGCCCGCTGCTCCCCTATCTCGAGCGGCAGGAAACGTATTCCCTGATCGATCGCAACGTCCCGATTGCCGCCCCCGCGAACGCCGCCGTCCGCGAGCGCCGCATTCCGCTGTTCACCTGCCCATCGGACCTTGCCGGCGATCAGTTCGAACTCTTTTCCGCGTTGGATGACCCGGCACCGGAAGTGCCAGGCGTCTACAGCAACGATTTGCTGGTGCTGCTGCCATCAGCCAATCAAGTCGCGGTCTTCGGCAGCATGGAACCGGATGATTCTTATCCCGCGCCCGCCGGCGACGGTGCTTTCATCGATTCTCGGCCGATTCGCCTCGTGGAATGCCTGCGCGGGACTTCGAATATCCTGTTCGTGGGCGAACGGACCGCTGCGCGGCTGCCGTCGACCTGGTTGGGTGTCGACCGCCACGGCGAAGACGCCGTTTGCCGGCTGACGGGCATCGCCGACGTCGCACCGAACTGCAGCAACTGTGATGAATGTGAATTCTCCAGCCGGCATCCCGGCGGAGTGAATTTTCTGTTCGGCGACGGCCGCGTGGAACTCGTCGCCAACGCTATTGATGCGCCCACGTACCGCCGGTTGGCGCGCCGAGGCGACTGACGCCAACGCGCTCGTTCTGTCCCAAAATCGTCTACCGCAAATCGGATTTCGACATTCCCCTCGGCACTCGCCATGCCCACTACGTCGCTCACACGCTGCGAACTGGAAGTCATGCAGGTCGTCTGGATGCGCGGCGAAGCCACCGTCCAGGACGTCGTTGACGCGCTCGACCGCACGCTCGCATACACGACGGTGCTGACGACCCTCAAGATTCTGCATGAAAAGCGCAAGGTTCTGGGCCGCAAGAAGCGGGGCCGGGCGCACGTGTACGTCCCGGCAGTCACCTGCGAAACCGTACAACGGAGCATGCTCGACGAACTGATTCAGCGACTGTTCGGCGGCTCGACGAAGTCGCTGGTGCTCAATTTGATCGAGCACGACGCGCTGTCGGCGGACGACATTGATGAGGTGAAAGCGGCCATCGCAGCCCTGGACGAACACCCATGAACGCGACAATGTTCCTGGAAACGGCTGCCTCCGTCTCACTGCAGGCGGCGCTCGTTGTCTTGACCGCCTGGATCGTCCGGCGCCTGGGGCGGCTTGGCGCGCGCGCCGAATGCAGCCTGTGGAACTGGGCGTATGGCATCATTCTGCTCCTCACCATTGTTGCGGCCACGTTTCCGCACATGCGTCTGACGACGCCAGATACCAATGACGCGGCCGAGGCAGTCTCGTCGGCGCAGGTGCAACTCGTTACGGGACAGGTTCTGCAGCTCGTCTGGCTGGCCGGCGTGGCGATCACGACATTGGCGTTGCTGGTCGGATGGTGGAGCGCCGGACGAGCTTTGCGGACATCGTGGATCGTTGAGGCCAGTTCGCTCTCCGACTTCGATGGAGGGCACGACCTCGAGATCGAAGGCCGCCCCGTGAGTGTGCGCGCCGGACCTGACGTCAGCGGACCCTGCTGCTGGCAACTGCACCGGCCATACATCCTCCTGCCGGAAAAAGTTCTGGCCCTGGCGCCGCGGCAAGTGCAGTTCATCATTCGACATGAGCTGGCCCATCTGCGACTGGGACATCCGCTGCAGTTTTTCGGGCAACGCGTCGTCGAGATCCTGTTCTGGTTCCATCCGTTGGTGTGGTGGAGCGCACGTCAGGCGACTACGGCCAGGGAGTTCGCGTGTGACGAGTCCGTGGCCCGTTCGCGAGGGGAAATCGCCGACTATCTCCGGACATTGCTGGCCGTTGTCGAACGGACGCACGAACCCTGCGGACAGACGCTCGGATTCGGAGCCGGCGCCGGAGCAATTGCCATGCGCGCGCGGCGACTGGTCGCACTTGCCGAATTAGAGCACCTACCGGTTGAGACCGCGCGACAACGGCTTTTGAGAATCGGGCTGTTCGCAGCCTGCTGCCTGATCTGCACGCTCGCCTGGCTCCCGGTGAACAGTCTGGCCTCCTCGCGTTCCTGGTGGTCGCCCTGGCCCGCCTGGAGCGCGTCGCTGGCATCCGATCTGGGATTGCCGGTCCGCGACTATGAGATCTTCGACCCGCGCAGCCAGATGTTCGAACTGCGTCACGAAGCCGATGCTGGTTCCCGCGGGGCGGCACACTGACACCGACAATTCTTCGACGTCGCCAACACCCGTATCTGATCAACAAAATCCTCGGTGACAAACCCAAGCTCATTTGATTGTTTGACACCGAATCCACCGCAGAGCCACGAGGATCGACATGCAACTTCGCGACCAGTTTGAGGCCGATGGAGACTGGCTGTTTCGGCACCGCAGCCTCGTGCCGCTGCTGCTTGTCCCGGTGTGCATCGTGGCCTTGTCGGGCGTCGAATTCGCCCGATCGCACGCCGCTCTTCGGATGATCGACATCGCCGCGTGCGGTCTGGCCGGATTGGGGTTGCTTGTCCGCGCCTGCGTCGTCGGATTTGTCGCGCCGGGAACCTCCGGCCGCAACATTCGTCGCCAGCGGGCCGACGTTCTCAATACGACCGGCGTGTACTCGATCGTGCGTCATCCCCTGTATGTCGGGAACTTTCTGGTCGTGCTCGGCTGGACGCTGGCCTGCGGCAACCTCTGGCTGCTGCTGACCGTCGTGCTCTTGTACATCCTGTATTATGAGCGGATCGCAATACGGGAAGAGGCGTTCCTGCTCAGTCGCTTTGGCGAAGCCTTTTTGATTTGGGCGGCGAGTACGCCCGCCTGCCTGCCACGGCGCTGGCAGTGGACGTCTCCCGGCCGGAAATATCGTTGGAGCAGACTGGCGCGCCGCGAATATCAGACCGTCTGCGTCGTCGTCGTCGGGTTTGTGACGGTGCATCTGCTTCGGGCGCTGCTCGTTCCGGCCGATGCGGCCTCCGCCCGTTTGTGGATCGCAGTTGGTCTGGCAGACGCCGCGATCTTCGCGATCCTGTGGTTGGCATTCCACCTCCGCCGTCCGAGCAAGGCCGTTGCCGGAGTGACGGCCGCAGAATCCTGATGCAGCGGCTCAGCACACGACACTGCAAGCGCCAGTGCGCGGGGGCGTCCGCTACCGCCAGTGCTGCCAGAGATAGACCGACTTCCCGTCGGCGGGGATCAGCAGGCATCCATTCTGATAGCCGCCGTGAGCGCTTGTGCCGGCAACCGGCGCCGGGTCGTACCACTTAACGGTGTCGTACTCCTCCGGCGTGATCGCCCACTTTGCTGTTGAGCCATAGAGGGGATTGAGGTTCCGTTCCCAATACGGCAGCGGCGAGATGGGTTTTGTCGCGGCCGCCCACTTTGGCGCATCCTGTGGGTCGATCTCGATTTTCGCGAACAGCCAGTACATCGAATATCCCGGCCCCATGTGTCCGCCGGGGATCTTCGACTCCTGCTCGCGGAAGTGGGCGTCGCGGATCGGCGACGGGGGCGTGATCGCCAGACGCCCCTCCATCCAGGCGGCGCGCTGTGCGGCGGTTTCAAATCCCGTGTTCTTCGAATCCGCAGGCGCGCGCCGCCCGCAGCTGGCAAGGCCACTTGCGCAACATAGGAGAACCGGTAGCACAAGTCCTCGAGAATATTGCCGCATCGGTCGTTGCATTCACACACGCGTTCTTTTGCACTAATCCGTGCCCCCCTTAGCCTTCGCTCTCCCTTCGCCAGACGCTCAACTCACCTCAAACACAAACTCCACCTCCACGCTCGCCCCCAGCGGCAGCGCATTGACCCCGACCGCCGCGCGGGCGTGCTTCCCCGCGTCGCCGAGCAGCTTGACCAGCAGCTCCGACGCTCCATTCGCCACCAGCGGTTGGTCCTTAAACCCGTCATCGCTCTGGACGAACACGCCGACACGGACGACACGTCGCAGTTTGCTCAAATCCCCGCCGAGTTCTGCCTTCAGGATCGCCAGCCCGTTCAGGACGCATTGGGCCGCCGCCTCGTGCGCCTGCTCCACGGCCACGTGCGACGGCACGCTCCCCGCCGCCAGCAGTTGGCCGCCGGTCATCGGCAATTGCCCGCTGATGAATACCAGATTCCCGGTCCGAACGGCCGGAAGATAGGCGGCGACCGGCTTGGGAGCATCCGGCAGCCGCAGCCCCAGGGCGGCGAGTTTCGATTCGAGCGGTGACGATGCAGTCATGGCATTTCGTTCATTGTTGATGGTCAATGGTCAATTGGGTTTTGTAGCGCGCAGGTTGCGCTCGGACAGGCAGAATGTCAAATCCCCTGCCCCATCACTACTTTGCCACCCCGCCACTTTGTCACTCTGCCACTTTGCCACTGCATCCCCCCTTCGGTTATCATCGCTGACAGCCTTCGGGCCATCGTCTCGTCTCTGCTGTGAGGAATCCGCCATGAAGCATCTGCTCGCCGTCGCCACTATCGCCTCCCTTGTTGCCGGTCCATCGTTCGCCGAGGACAAAGCCGCCACCCCTCCCGATCCGGCCGCCGTGCAGGCGATCAAGGACCTGGGCGGGAATGTGATGCCGATTGCTCAGAATGATCCGCGCCTCGACGTTACGCTCCACCTCGCGGACAAGGATGTTACCGACGACGCCCTTGCCAGTGTCGCCAAGCTGCAGCCGGTCGTCTGGCTGAACCTCGCCGGTACGAAGATCACGGACGCCGGCCTCGCGCATCTCGCCGGCCTTACCACGCTGGAGAAGCTGCACCTGGAGCGAACGGGCATCGGCGACGCCGGCGTCGCCCATCTCGCGAAACTGGAGAACCTGCAATACTTGAACCTCTACGGCACTAAGGTGACCGATGCCGGATTGGAGCAACTCAAGGGGCTGAAGAACTTGAAGCGGCTCTATGTTTGGCAGACTGGGATCACGCCGGATGCGATCGCCAAGTTCAAAGAAGCGCTGCCCGAGGCCAAAGTGACCGCCGGCCTGGAACTGAAGCCGGTCGAACTGCCGAAGACCGACGAACAAAAAGCCGAAGAAGCCAAGAAAGCAGAGGAGGCCAAGAAGGCAGAAGAAGCCAAGGCCGAGGAAGCGAAGAAGGCCGAAGAGGCCAAGAAGGCTGAGGAAGCCAAGAAAGCCGAAGAAGCGAAGAAAGCGGAGGAAAAGAAGCCCGAAGATAAGAAGCCGGATAACAAGTAACCCGGCTCAATCAGATGGTTTCGCCCCGACCGCAGTCCTCCCCGGCTGCGGTTTTTTGTTGGTCAATCGTCTATGGTCAATTGCGAAGGGTGAATCACGAGTCGGTACACTTCTGGACCATTGACCGTGAACGATGGACCATTGACTAATCGAGCACACTGAACAAGTTACTGAAGTCATCCGTCCACCGCACGAGTTTCTCCGGCGGCTTGGTGACGGCGTCCGACAGACTCGGGTGCTTGAGCACAGTCGGGTCGCGCGCCAACAGCACCCAGCGGCTGCTGAAATCTGCCGGCCGCTGCGTGCCGCGGTCATCGATGAGAGCGGAGTGGAAGTGGAACTCCTCCGCCAGTGCCGCCACCACCGGCCGCAGGTCGAAGTGCAGGTTGGAAATGTGTACCGCGATGATGCCGTCCGGCTGCATGTGCCGCAGCATCATCGCCATCGCCTCGCTGGTGAGCAGGTGCGTGGGAATTGCGTCGCCGGAGAACGCGTCGAGCACCAGCAGGTCGAATCGCTGCGGCTCTTCAGTCTCCAGTGACAGCCTGGCATCCCCCAGCGCAAACTGGATTTCGGCCGGCGAGTCGCTCAGAAACGTGAACTGCTCCTGGGCCATTTTCACGTCGGCCGCGTTGATCTCGTAGAACCGGATCAAGTCCCCGGCGCGGCCGTACGCCGCCATCGTTCCCACTCCCAGGCCGACCATCCCCATCCGCAGTGGTCGCTTCCGCTCGGCGAGCAGCTGCGCTGCCCGTCCCGCGCCGCTGCTCAGCGCATAGTACGTGGTCGGAACCGACTTCATCTTTGCATCCTGATACTGCACGCCGTGCAGAATCCGGCCGTTCCGCAGCGATTTCACTTCCTGGCCGTTCCGCGTCTCCAGGTCTGCCTTGAGCACGCCGTAGAAATTCCGAATGACCGCCAGCGAGCGGGAAGTCGACATCAGCGAGTCGGTGAACACGACGCCCACGACGCTGATCAGCAGAATGGCCATTCCCGTCCAGGCGACCGGCGGCTGTACGTTCGGGCCGATCCACCCGCGGCTGTGGAAAAATGTGAGGATTCCGATCAGCGTGCCTGCCGCCAGGCATAACTGGAACTCCCAGTAGTCCGGAAACAACAGAGGTGCGAGCAGCGCTACGAATAGTCCGCCGCCAGCCCCGCCCGCCGACAGCGTGAGATAGAACGCCGTCAGATGCTGCGGCGCCGGCCGCAGCCGCGACAGTTCCCCATGACACAGCATGCACGTTGCGAACAGGGCACCGAAATACGCCGTCACCTGCAGCGGCAGAAACCACTTCTGACCGTAAATCTGCACCCAGCACACGGCCACGATCAGCAGCGTCGCCAGGGGCGCCCACAGATCGCGCCGGTACCACCGGTCGCTGTCGAAGCACAGGATGAAGCTCAAGAGATACAGCGACAGCGGCGCCACCCACAAAAACGGCACCACGGCCACGTCCTGGCAGACCTGGTTCGTCGTCGCCAGCAGCATCGCCGAGGCCACGAGCGCGAGCACGAACCACAGGGCGACCCGGCCGAACGTCGGGCGGGGCGAAACCGCCGGCGTGGCGGTGGACGGCAACGGTGATTGCGGGCGGGTTCTCAGCAGCAGCGCCACGCACGCGGCGCACAGTGCGGCGAACAGCCAGAACCCCCACTGCCAGTACCGTCCCTGCCGCGACATCGCCAGCAGCGGCTCGAACACAAACGGATACGACAACAGCGCCAGCAGCGACCCGGCGTTCGACAGCGAATACAGCCGGTACGGCGAGCGGTCCGGGAACACCAGGCTGTACCACCGCTGCAGGAGCGGTCCGGTCGTGGAGAGGATGAAGTACGGCAGCCCGACCGTCGCCGACAGCAGCAGGATGATCCGCAGCACGGGGGAGTCATCGCCCCCGGGCTTCCAGTCGGGCGTCGGCAGGATGTTCAGCAGCGCGAGCGCGGCGGCCAGCAAGGCCACGTGCACGATTCCCTGTGCCGGCGCCGGCAGGCGCACCGAAACGAGATGCGCATAGGCGTACCCGCCGAACAGGACGACCTGAAAGAACAGCATGCAGGTGGTCCAGACGCTGGGCGTGCCGCCGAACCACGGGAGGATCGCCTTGCTGATCAGCGGCTGCACCTGGAACAGCAGAAACGCGCTGACGAACACGGCGGCGCAGAACAGCCAGGTCGCCGGCGTCCGTGCGTCGGGGAGTGGCGCTGGTGCATCAGACGACATGTCTTCGCTCGCAAGTACCGCAAGTCGAGTGGGAGGCCACAGACGCTATCGGGATGCCATGCGTTTCGCAGCTGGCAAAGGTCGTGCCATCCGATGAGTCACGCAAGAATAGGCTCCGCACGCCCGGAATGCAGCGACACGACAGTTATCGACCGTGCGAATCTCATCGCTGCCTGCAAAACTGGCCTTCATCGACGCGCTTCAGCCGGTCTCGTTGCATCGACTATGATGGTGCGCACGATTACGCCGTTGGGCCGTGTCCCGGACAGTTGCGCCGACCGTCTGCATTGGGAGAACGTTCTGACAACTGCTCGGGACACCTCATGCAGACCACGTCCTGAATTCACCCGGAGTCGAACATGAACGCCAAAGACGCGCTGAAGCTTTCCATCGATATGGGCCGCATGGTCTCCCTCCCCTACGTCGAAGACCTGACCGACGTCGAGCTGATGAAGCGTCCGCATGCCAAGTGCAATCATATCAAGTGGCAACTGGGCCACTTGATTGCCGGCGAGCATGAAATGATTGAGAAAATCGCCCCCGGTTCGATGCCGCCGCTGCCGGCCGGCTTCGGCGAGCGCTATACCAAGGACACCGCCGGGTCGGACGATCCGACCAAGTTCGATTCCAAAGCCGAGTTGCTGAAAGCGTTCGAAGCCCAGCGCGCCGGCACGCTGAAGGCCCTGGAGAAGACCGCCGAAGCCGACCTCGACAAGCAGACCGGCGTCGAATATGCCCCGACCGTTGCCGCCATGTTCGAGCTGCAGGGCTCGCACTGGCTGATGCATTGCGGACAATGGGTCATCGTCCGCCGCATGGTCGGCAAGCCGCCGCTGTTCTAAAGACGATTCATGAGTCGGGAGTCAGGGATGCCGCCGGACGATCGATCCAGAGACGGCACTCGCATTGAATCAGACTCATCCTCTGGACGTCTTTCTGACCGCTGACAACTCCGTCAGTAGATCCCCGTCCGCCGGCCAAGCGGGTCAATCAGCCACAACCAGTCGTCAAACAGGAATTCGAGGCGAATCGCCAGCAGCGCAATCCGTCCCATCACAGTGAATCCGAACGCCGCCCCAAAGGTAATCATCAGCACCCACACGCCGACCCGGGAAATCCGCCCGACCACGCCCCGGTGCGGCACTGAGAAGAAAAAGTACGCCAGACACGAAAGTACGCTGAGAACTCCCAGCGTATTCCGCATTGATGCCGCCCAGTCAAACGTGTCGCCGTCGCGGACGAGCAGCGGCACGACGCTGTTGCGGATCTGGCTCAGGAAGTCGGCGTGCAGGTAGGCGACCATCCGCATTCCGGCGAACGAGCCGACGACGAGTGCCAATGGCCACCGGCCAATCCAGCCCCCGCGCGGCGCCAGCCGCCATAACAGCATGACGCCCAGCGCCAGCGGCAGGAAATAGGTCCACCAGAACTCTTCGTGCACGGGGACGAGGCCCGGCATCGCCCACGACTGCGTGCCGGCCGGATCAAGCTTGCCCAGCAGGTTCGGGACGAGCACCGACCAGAACCCGATGACCATCCAATAGGCCGCCGACACACCGACGAGGACGGACTCTGCAAACTTGTAAATCGGGTTGTCGCGATACAGGAAGGAGAAGATCGCCAGCGTGAAGAATGCCGACAGCCAGAGACCGAATGTGTGCGACGCACTGAACTGCGCGACACCCAGCGCGGCATCGGCCGGGCCGGCGAGCTCGAGCGTGCCGTCGACGTCCTGAACATAGGCCGCACCGGCGCCGATCGTGATGCACCGGTACGCCATCCACGCCGCGGCAGCCAGGAGCAGCGCTATCCAGATCACGCGCGATTGCTGCATCGTTTCGTCCTCATCTCATTCAGCAGCCAGGCTGCTTTCACCCGGGCTGCTGCATTGAGGCCCGCCTGCGTCCCGCGAAATACACGAAGTTTCCCGCCACGATCAGCCCGATCATCAGCAGGTGCGCGACAAGCTGCGGCCCCATCCGCCGCTTCGCCTCGCGATACTTTGCCGGCGACTGGTCCCCTTTGCTGTATTTCGCGTTCACCAGCGCCTCGTACTCTGCCGCTCCCTTGATCGCCGCCAGCATCCCCGGAAGCTGCTCCGGGACGTACGGGTAGAACAGGGGCGCCTGCACGCCGGTGCAACCGGCGACGAGCCGTGTCTTCGGGTACGGTGTGGCCGCGAACAGCACCCATTCCTTCGTTCCCGGATACCCGGCGCTGACGTTGACGATCAACTTCATCTGTTGGATGTTCTGCAGGTCGCGGCACATCGGGATCTGGCCCAGGCTCGTGCCGCGCGCGTCCGTGGGGAACAGGTTCGGCAGATTCGTGACGATGACCTTGATGACCCCTTCGTAGCCCGACTTGTAACCGAGGTTTACGTAATCCTGGCCGTAAACCATGTTGGGGTAGTCCGCCTTGATCACCTTCTCGATTGTGCCATCGATCATCTGCTGGCCCACTGGCCAGAGCGCGAGGAAATACAGCTTCAGCTTTTTCTCGCAGCAGTGCCGCGCGAACGCCGTCGCCATCGGCCCGAGCTCTCCTTCGCCGGCGGGATCGAAGTCCCACGCCATCAGCACGCGGTCTCCCGGCTGCAGCTTCTCGATCTCGTCGAACGTCGCCTGCGCCAGCGCGGTCGGCGTCTCCGGAAACTCCAACTGAAACAGCAGCGGCACTGCGACGGCCAGCCCCATCAGCAGGAACACCCACCGCCGGTCGAGATTCTGCAGGGTTTCGTACATGCGAGTGGGTCGTGGCTAGTAGGTAGGGCGGGATCGCCATTCGATATTAGGTCATTCAGACATTCTGCTCTCGTCGCTCTACGCTGTCGGCTTTCCGCTGTTTTTCAATCGTCTCCGCCGCCCAGGTGCGAGCGATCGATCCCCAGCAGCACCCGCAGTGACAATGCAGTGAGCCCCAGCGCGATCCCGATCATGATCGCCCGGTTTCCGGACGTCACGAAAACCGTCCTGATAAACATCGTGATGTTCTCGATCCGCAGTCCCGCGAATTCGTCCGGCAGCCAGGACGTCAGCAGCACGCCGGCAAACGTCTGCCCCAGCAGGATCAGAAACGCCGTTGTCAGCAGCAGGATCGCTTCCAGGTTCTTGGCTCGAAATGCCCGGAACGCCGCCGATGCCACATAGAAAGCCAGCAGCGCGAAGATCGTCGCCGTCAGCGGCTTGAAGATGTAGCGATAAATCCAGTCGAAGCCGCTCCCCGCCTGGCTGTACTCACCCGACCACGGGTACTTCACGACGTGCGACGCCTCTGCCAGCTGCGCCACGTCGCGCCGCCACCGCCGTTCATCGCGGTAATCCTGCATGAGCGTATCGATTTGTTTCCGGCTCAAGCGTCCCTGCTTCAGCAGACCGTGCGCGAGTTCGTAGTTCCGCTCGCCGACGGTCGGCAGCTCGTCGAGCTTCTTGCGCAGTACCGCTTCCTGTTTGCCGGTCAGCGGTCCGGCGGCGCGCAGTGCGTCGGCGAGGGCGTCCGGCGTCATTTCGGCATCGAAGGCGAACTGCTCCAGGACGGCGAACTGCGCGTCGTTGACGACCGTCGATTCCCCCGCCAGCTTGGTCGCTTTGAGTTCCTTCGCGCCGGCGGCCTGTTCGGCCAGCAGGTCGCAGGACGATTTCTTTGTCGGCGACGCCTGCCCGGCAGTGTTCAGGGCGTCCCGCAGCTCGCCCGCGGTGACACCTTTTCCGAGGATCTGATTCAGCTCACTGACTTGAGGCTGCGTCAACGGTCGACCTTGCGCATTGATCTTTGCGACGTGTGCCAGCTGCTCGCCGAGTTCGAGTCCCCGCGCGATCGGGAACCCGGCCCAACGACGGACAAGCATGGCCTGATCATCCGGCGTGAGCGGCCCTTGTATGGTGAGTCTGCCATTTCTCACCGCGATGGCCGGCTGCTTCTCGACCGGGATTCGCAGGTTCTGCGGGACCGTCTGGACCGGAACGCTCGTTTCGCGCCGCGCTGCGCCGATCAATACTTCAATCGCCTGCGCCGCTTCCGGATTCGGGACGGCTTGCCCGATCCTCGTCTCCAGTTCGGGCGAAATCCACCCCTTGAACGCCAGCGATTCGTGCTCGTCGTAGTAGTTCAGCACTCCCTTCAATTCGGCCGGCGGCGCCGCTGCCTCCGCAAGCCGTTCCACCGCGCACCGCCAGGCCAGCCGGCTGTCGTAGTCCAGGAGATCGTCGATCTGGTTTCCACGCAGCCATCCGCGAAAATAGAGTCGGCCCCCTGCGGCGCGCAGCTGCGCGCGGACGGTCGGCGGCAGCGGACGCGGCTCAAGCTGTTCGGGCAGCTCGCCCTCGACGGAAAACTCCGGCAGCGCCGTGACGGGCAACCGTGCGAACGACTCTCCCCGGTGTTCGAGCGATTCCGCCGGCCGCACGCCGAGCTTGAGCAGCCCGATCATCAGTGTCGCTGCAAACGCGATCAGCGTGACGGCCGCATATCCCCAGCCCGGTTTCCGGTCGCTGATCTTCTGGAGCTGCACCTTGAGCAGGTTGCCACCGCCGAGGATGAACGCGATCGCCGCCAGAATATCGAACCAGATCGCGACGACTTCCCCCCAGCTCTGCGTCGCCGGGACAAAGTACGCAAAAATGAGCACGAACCCGCTCAGCGCCGTAATCAGCAGCGGAATTGTGCGCTTCATAAACAGCGGTCAGCCATCAGCAATGAACCACGGGGTTCATCCCCGTGGTCTTTGTCCGATATTGCGTGTCTGCGATCAGCGTTTCTTATGCATCACCAAACAACCAAACACCAAACTACCTCCCGGTCGAAAAGTCAGTGCCGAGGACGACGATCGCCCCGGCAATGCTACGACCCGCTCAGAATCACGTCCTTCAGGTACATTGCCGCGTCCTGGAACACGCCCCCGTTACGCAGCGCGCCGAGTGTGAACAGTCCGCAGCCGATCAGCAACACTGCCGCCACGATGATTTTGCCGACATCCTGCCCTTTCAGGCTCCCCAGTTGATCCGGGTCTCCCGACAGATATGCCGAAGCGGCGTAAAACTCTTCCCCGATCAGCGTGTAATCGCACGCCGCCACGAAGAACGGCAATTGCGAAACCTGAGCGGTCCCGGCGACCTGGATCGCCCCCACCGCGTTCCCGGTCTCTGCCAGAATCAGGGACTCGGCAAAAAACGATCCCAGATAAAAGCAGGCAGCCGGCTTCTCCCGCACCATGTGGCCGGTCACGTAGGCCACATATCCGAACTGCTCATTGGTGACGTAGTAAATCCGGTCGGGGTTGAAGGCGTCCGGCCGGCCGACAGTGTAGTAAGCAGACTCGATTGTCTCCCGCGCGGCGGTCATGACGAGCGATCGGGCCGTCGGCACTTCGACCGTCGCGTCATACTCGGCAGCCCGCTCCGCCACCCGCGCCAGAATCGCCAGACCGGCAATGGTCTGTATCTCATTCATGTCCTCAATGCCCGGCACGAACAGGCACGGCCGCCCCATCTCCGTCGCCCGGCCGACCGCCTCTTCGACTGCCTCCAGACCCGCAATCGGTCGTACGTACAGCGACGCTCCCCGCCTGGCCAGCGCGATGAACGCCACGATCGCCCCGCACAGCACGACCATCAAACTGGCCAGCCAGATGCGGCTCACATCGAACCACTGTCGCACCGAAGCCGCCGATTCAACCGTCTGCGTGAACGCCGATCGTGTTTCGTCCGGCGCCTCTGCCACGACGCGGAACCAGAACGGTTCGCCGATCTCCTCCTCAGTGACCTTGGTCGACACGGTCAAGGGGCGTCCCCGCGGCGCGTCGGCCGCGCTCACGCTCGCGACTTCGACATATAAGCCGTTTGGCTCCGCCGCGCGTGAGACAACGTATTCCTTAACGGCGGGTCGTTGGACATCAGGCAGATCATCCGGCGACCGTCCGAACTGCACGTCAATTGCCAGCCCGCCATCTCCCGGATGATCAGTGGCCCGCACGTCCCCCGGAGGCGCCGGCGCCCCTTGGGCGGCGCACATTTCCGATAAAAGCATGACGCCGATTACGACAGTGATCAGCGACTGGCACGCGCCCAAGCCGACTGCTCCGCAGTCGGTTCGTGAACTCAAGCCCCGCACTCGACACTCGTCACTGGTCACTCGTCACTCCCGATGATCTCCACATTCGCCCGCGGCACCACCAACCGCTCTCCGCTGCGCGCCGTCACTTCCAGCACCCGCGCCTTCGATCCCGACTCCAGCACCCGCGGCTCCGCCGGCAGCGCCGTCACTTTTCCCAGCACGCCGAACCACGGGTCGCGGATGATTCGCACCGACGCACCGATTTCCAGCGGCGCCGCGAACACGCCGGCCGACCCCGCCGCAGCATGTCCGGTCCCTGACGTCAAAGGAATCACCACTTCCGGCCGCATCACCCCCGCCCGAATCTGCGTCGTCCCGTTTGCCGCCGCCGCCTGGCCGGCGTGTTCGCACAACAATCGGTGCGTGCGCTCCGCCATCGCGATCTCGCCGAAGCCCTCCGTCATCACCAGCGTGATCCCGATCCGTTCCGTCCCGGTAATGGCCACGCCCAGATCGTAGCCGAGGATTTCCCGCAGGTCCTGATCGTCGATCCCGCCGGTGATGATCGCCGCCGCCCCGATGGCAATCGCCCGCCGCACCGCGTCTTGCGTCACCCGCGCACCGCCAATGACGACCTCTCCGCGCATGTCGTCGGCAATCAATTCGGGCGTCAGCGGCTGCGCCGGTGATGTGCAGGCGATCCGCAGTCGTCCGTACGCTTCGCCGCCGATCCCGAAGATGCCCTGAACGTACGCCGCCTGCGCCGCGATCACGCAGCCCGACTGCGGCATGACTTCGTCCACTCTGCCCGTCAGGTATGCCCGGACTTCCACCGGAATCGGGGCGCCCCGCACGATCACCTGGCCTGTCACGTGCGAGACCGACTCGATGCGGCCGGCGACTTTCGACGCGTACTCGGCCTGAAACATGCCGAAGATGCCTTTCGTCCGCGCGAGCACCTCCCCCTCGCTGACCTGCTCGCCCTCACGCTTGAGCATCGCCCCGCGCACGTCCCCCGGCGACAATGCGAGCTGGTTCGCCAGATTGATCGGGAACACGTTCCCCGGCAGCTCGGTCCGCGCGACGACATCCTGCGCCTGCACCTGGTCCCCGACCCGCACCAGCACGTCCCCCGCAATCGGCAGCTGCCGCACGGCGCGGTAGGTGGTCCGCGCACTGACCTGCAGTCCGGGGGTGTAAGCGTGCGCCATGGCGTGCGGCTCTTAGCCGCTGGGATTGTCCCTGCGGCCGTGCGTGCCGCATGAGAACGGATCGAGGAGCGAGCGTCAATCCGACGTCACTTCAGCCACCGCTCGAAGAATCCATACAGCACGGCGTTCGATTCCGCCGTCGGCGTATGGTCCGGACGGTTTGTCATCGCCACCCGACCTTCGTGACCGAGCAGCGCGTTGATCGCCAGGGAATGGTTCAGCGGGATCCACCGCGCGGGGCCGTCCTCACTCCCTCCGCTGACGAGAAACGGTCGCGGTGCAATCAGTGCGTGAATCTCATGTAGATCGTGCCCGCCGTCACGCAGTCGTCGGTAGGCGCCGAACACCGGGTTGTCCGCCGTCGGTATGCCGGGCTTCGCGCGAGTTTTTCCCGTCTCGCGCCCCAGATACCACGGCTCCCAGTAGTTCACGCTCGGCCGCGATTCGTCGAACACGATTCCCGGGTCGCTCACCGCCACCGCTGCAAACCGGTCCCAGAGTGCCGCTGCGAACATCGACCATTTCCCGCCGTAGCTGTGGCCTGTGACGCCGATCCGTTCCTGGACCACTTCCGGCAAGTTGGCCAATGCGTGCCAGCAGTTGGCCGCCACGTACGCGTGGAACGACAGTGGCTGGCACTGTGCGTTGCCGATGTCCGGCTGATACGCGTTCCCGCCCGGCGTGCCGATGCTGAGCGTTACGAACCCGCGCCGGGCCAGCTGCAGCGCGAAGTCCCGTTCTTCGCCGTCTTTGCCGTCCGGCGGGAGTCCTACGGCCGTACCGGGGTCGTAGTACACCACGAGCACCGCCGGAAACGGCCCCGGCCCCTCTGGCAGCAGCAGCCATGCCTCCGGCATCTGGCCCGGCGCGTATTCGATCCTGATTCGCCGCCAGATCAGTCCGTCCCGGCGAGTCTGCTCCAAGATCTCAATCTGCGGCCGCTCAATGAGCGCCGGCCACGGACCCAACTCCTTCATCCAGGAATCGCGAATCTCCCGCCGCCGCTGCCGCCACTGCTCGACCGTTGCGACGTGCCGTCCGTCCGCAAACAACAGCGGCGACCGATATTCGCCAAACTGCCCTGCATATTCCGCCGGCGGCTGCGCGAACGGCGCCAGCACATCCGGCTCAGCGGCAAGCGCCGGGGGCGAAAACATCAGAAAAACGAGCGTTGTAAACGTCCACCGCATTCGCAGTCCATTTGACATTTGGACATTCCGACATTCGTCCAGCCGTCCGCTTTCGGCTGTCCGATTTAGAAAATCTCCGCAATCGGCAGTCCGCCGTCCTGGACGATGTGGTTCGGACGTCCCCGGTCGTCTTCATAAGTTCCGTTCAGCGGCACTCCCATAAAGCGGTAAATCGTCGCCGCCAGGTCACCGGGCGTCACCGGTCGGGCGGCGATTTCGCTGCCGTCGTGCTCCGACGCGCCGATCACCTGCCCGTGCCGTAGCCCGCCGCCAGCGAGGCACATGGACATGACGTTCGGCCAGTGGTTGCGGCCGTCGATCGAGTCCTGCGTTCCCATGTTCGGCGTGCGGCCGAATTCGCCCATCGCAATCACGAGCGTGTTATCGAGCGAGCCGCGCTCGTCCAGATCGCTTACCAGGGTCGTCAGCAGGTGATCGAACAGCGGGAGCAGCGGCCCCAGCCCCTTCTTGATGCCGCCATACGGCGGAATGTTGTCGCCATGCGTATCCCACGTCCCGCTGGACCCGTGATATGAGAGATCGAGTGTGACGAAAGCGACGCCGGCTTCGACGAGCCGCCGTGCCAACAGCGCCTGCTGACACCACAGGTGGTCGCCGTACTTCCGACTCGACTCCTCGGGCTCACGCGACAGGTCGAACGCTTCCTGAGCGCGACGGCCGATGACAAGGTCAACCGCCTGCTGCGAGTAGCCGTCGAGCGCGTTCAGCGTCCCGCGTTGATCGAGATCGCGCCGCAGTTTGTCGAGGTCGGTCAGCAGTGCCGTCCGGTTCAGCAGCCGGTCATGAGTGAGACCGCCTGCGAACTGGAACATTTCGCCGCCGTGCATCCGATTCAGCGGCACGCCGACGGAGTCGTACTCCGGCAGCCGCGCAGCGCGATTGCCGGCAAACGGGTCGTACTGCTTTCCGAGGTAGCCGCCGAACGCAATGTGCGAGTTGCTCTTGTGAAACGTGACATAGGGCGGCATCCCGTCCGCTGCACCGCGGACCTTAGAGATGATCGATCCAATCGCCGGCCACTTGTCTCCTTTCAACGGGTCCAGCCGCGGCTCCGCCGCCCGGTTCCCCGTCTGCCAGACCATGTTCGGTTCGTGATTGCTGTCCGTCGGATCGGCCGACCGGATTACGGTGAATTTGTCCAGCATCGCTGCCTGCTTCGGCAGGTGCTCGCAGATGAACACCCCGGGCAGCTTCGTCGCGATCGGGTTGAACGGACCCCGGTTGATGTACGGCCGGTCCGGCTTGGGGTCCCACGTGTCGATGTGCGACGGTCCCCCCGTCATCCACAGCAGGATGACGCTCTTTTGAGCGGCAGCGCCCGCTTCGGCACGCTGTTCCAGCAAACTCGGGACGCTCAACCCCGCCAGCCCCGCCAGCGACGCCTTGAGCATGTTTCGCCGGCTGTGCACCGTCAACCCCTCCGGGACCAGCGGGAGGAAGCTGGAAAACGCGTGGTCGGCGTGGACAGCGGGTTGGCAGAAACGCGACATGCGTGAGGCGGGGGCAGGATCAGGCGGAACGCATTCGCCGATATTGATTTATCGTAACACGACGGCCTTGGTGTACAACCCCGTCCTGTGGTTGGCGGAAATTGTGGTTAACGAGTGCATATGAGCTGTGGCCCAATAGCGCCTGGAAGCGACACGGCCATCGGACCGGCCAATGGATTGCCCGCGCCAGGGCGCGCCGGTTACGCTGTAGTTGCCGGTTCGCGTCCTGCCGGAGGCGGGCTTGCCGGTCAGGGCGGTTTTCCTTGTGCCGCAGGACGGGATCGTCATGCACTTGCAGGGCCGAGCGCGGCGGATCATGCGACTGGCAATGGCGGCCATCGCGGGCGTCGGCGCGGTCGTGCTCGTCCTCCGACTGGAGCGGCAGCGGCCGATTACGGAGCTTGAGCGCGCCGGCGCGTCGGTGATGCAGGATCCCGATGGCACAGTCCGCGCGGTTTCGTTCTGCTCCCCGAACGCCGGCGACGATCACCTGTCGCTGATTGCGCAGCTGACGTCAGTTGCATCCGTCAACCTGTCGCGCAGCCAGGTCACGGCGGACGGACTCCGCCGGCTGTCCGCGCTGCCAAAACTGCACACGCTGGACTTGAGCGAAACGCCGCAGTGCCAACAGGCCCTGGCAGCGCTGGCGAATTTCCCGGCGCTGAAGACGCTGCATCTGCGGCACTGCGAGTGGCTGAACGACGAAGCCCTGCGCCCGCTCGAGCACCTGCGTTCGCTGGACTGCCTGCTGATCTCTGAGGCCGATCTCACGGACGCCGGCCTGGAGCGGCTGGCGCGGCTGCCGCAGCTCAAGTTCCTGGCCGTCGACCGTTGCGGCAAGCTTACCGATGCTGAGTCTGCAGGCCCTGGTATGCACGGGTGGAGTCGTTGTCCGTCAATGACTGCGAGCATCTGACCGGTAATGACAGCATCTGTGCCGCCGCGGCCGTGCCGACGTTGCGGACGCTGTCCTTCTATGGAACCGATGCGTCGGCCCGCTGCAGCGACTCATGGCACGGAGCGTCACAGGATCAGCGTGCTGGTGAACCAGTTCGAGATTCCCGAATGGGCGCGCTGCTGGAAATCGGCGCATCGGATTGGACGACGCGTTCAACGTCAGCTGGATTGAAATCGACGATCGGCGCCATGATCCGCATCGCATCCCGGCATTTTCGCTGGCGCGCTTGACCGAGGTTCCGATGCCGTCGTCGGAGAGGCGGATTCGCAACCCCTCGTCGTCACCGACGACCTGCTCGACGTGCTCACGCTGGTCCCCGAGACGCCCGCGCTGTTCCTGCGGGATCTGCCCCTGACGGATGTGGGGTTCGCCGCCGTCGCGCAATTGCCGCATCTCCGGCGACTGGTCATCGAAAATGTGCCGGTTTCCGACGCGGGGCTGGAAATCCTGGGGCAGTGCCACGAACTGGAATCGCTGGCGCTGCGGCGCGCGGCGATTTGCGGCGCAGGTACCGCCGCACTCCGCCCGCTGCAGGGGCTGAAGGAACTCGTGCTGCTCTCGGATCGGGTCACGCAGGATGGGGTCGAGACCGTCGCGGGTCTCGACCAACTCGAGACGCTGGTTATCGGGGACGTTTCGTCGGCCGCGTTCGCGCGGTCCGTCTCGCGGATGCCAAACCTCGAGAATCTGGGGGTCGTCCGCGCCACGTTGAAGGTCGACGATATGCGTCAACTGGCAGAGTTGCCCCGATTGCGGCAGCTCGACCTGCAAAACGTGAAGTTGCCGGGAGAGGCGCTGGCGCCGCTGGAAGACATGCGAGAGCTGCGGTCCGTGTATTTCGGACGCTGTGAATTTGACCGCGAGTCATTGATGCGATTGCAGTCCCGCCGTCCCGACCTGGTCGTGTACGGCCTGGGCGAGCTGTTGCATCTCCCGGATCATCCGTTGCTTCCGGGACGGCGACGACTACTCGGTGGGATACCCCAGCTCATTCCACACGCGCCATCCACCGTCCATTGAGAGGACGTCGGTGTAGCCCATTTTCTGCAAGGTATCGGCGGCCAGGGCCGAGCGGAATCCGCCGCCGCAATACAGAATGATCGGCGTCGAAGGGTCCGGTATCGCCGTTTCGATGTCGCGCTCAATGATCCCCTTGCCGAGCGGACGCGCGCCCGGCAGATGTCCTGCTGCATATTCGCTCTCTTCGCGGACATCGATCAGTTGGAATCGCTCGCCGGCGTCGAGCCGGGTTTTCACGTCCTGCGCGGTGCATTCGCGGACGCGGGACTTCGCGTCGTTAACGATGGCGAGAAAACGCGGGGAGTGGTGCTTGGCCATGAGCGGAGAGGTCAGAGGTTAGAAGTCAGTCAGTATGCACTATGAGATACGTAATTCAGGATTCGATGGGTTATTGCGTATTGCATATTTCAGATTGCACCTACCGCTAGATCAACCATCAAGCATCAACCCAATTCGAATTTCGTGCTTCGGATTTCGGCTTCACTTTTTGGGCCGAAACGCCTGGACCTTCGACTCGTTGAGTTCAATGTACGGTCCGCCGATGAGGTCGATGCAGTAGGGGACAGCCGGCATGACGGCATCGAGGCACTCGCGGATGGCTTTCGGCTGGCCGGGAAGGTTAATGATCAGCGTCGCGCCGCGCGTGCCAGCGGTCTGGCGGGAGAGGATAGCGGTCGGCACTTTCTCCAACGAGACCTTCCGCATCAGTTCGCCGAAGCCGGGGAGCAGCTTCTCGCAGACCGACTCGGTGGCTTCCGGTGTGACATCGCGACCGGCCGGTCCGGTGCCGCCAGTGGTCACGATCAGACAACAGCCGGCGTCACACAATTCGATCAGCGTACGTTCGATGAGCGCCCGCTCATCGGGGATCACGCGCGGGACCGCGTCCCAGGGGGAGCGCATGATCTCGGTGAAGTATTCACGGATCGCGGGGCCGCCGCGGTCCTCGTATTCGCCGCGGCTGGCGCGGTCGGAGACGGTGACGATGCCAAATTGGGTCATTTGTCAATTGTCATTGGCCAATAGTCATTTGCCATCGGCGCCGCGCAGTCACAGTTTCGGGATTTGGAGATCGTAAGCGAGGATTTCCTCGCGTCCCTCGCGATTGGCTTCCGCGAGGAGCGTGCCGTCGGCGGCGAGAATCATCGAGCCGCCGTCGCAGGGATGGACCCACGACATGCCGATCCGGTTGGGGACCAGCAGCGGGGCGCCGACGGCCTGGGCGCGCGGGGCGTACTCGGCCACGCCGTGCAGCGACTTGCGATTATTCGGGTGGAACACCACCTGAGGTCGCAGGGCGTGAATGCGGTCGAGGCAACGCTGCGAATTGCCGTCTGCACAGATGAAGCAGGTGACGCGAACGCCGTCGATCTCGAACAGTTCCGGGCCCGTTCCCGGGTCGTAGCGTGACCATTCATTACGGAAACCGGTATCCTCGGGCGAGCGCCACAGCCAGGTCTTTCGGTACCGGTGGATCAGTCCCTGCGGACCGACGAACACCTGCGTGATGTAATAGCGCTCACCGTCTCGCTCCGACAGGCCGAACGCGAGGCAGACATCCAGTTCCTTGGCGAGTGCCAACATCTGTTGCGTGGACGGGCCGTCGGGTACGGCTTCTGCGAACAGATCGAGTTTGTCGGTATAGTCGCAGACGGTCCCCTCGTGAAAGACAATCCAGCGTGCCCCCTGCCCTGCCGCATCACGCGCGAGGCGGTCCATCTGGGACCGGTTGCGCTCGACCTGTTCGGGAACAGCATCGAGATTGAATCAGGGCGACGCGCCGGTGTGGGGGACAGATTCTGATTCGGCAGCTGTGCCCGGTTTCGATTGCAGGGCTGCGAGTGACAGAGCAGCGCCGGTCGAATGGAGAAAGGTTCGTCGGTGCATGGGATTCGCGCCAGTTGGCGGACGCAAGTGCGGTAAATTCGTCCCTCCGGGACTGTCGACTCTACAGCGAACGACGAACTACCGTCGAGCAATCGTGCTCCACTTCGAGTCGCGGCTCAACGAACCGACAACCGAATTCCGGCGACCGTCAACCGACGATCCCCGCCAGCGCGGCGTACTCCATCCCGAATGTCTCCGCGACCGGACGGTTCGTCACTTTCCCGGCGTGCATGTTGACCGCTTCGGCAAACCCCGTGTCGCGGCGGCACGCCTCGGCCAGCCCCAGGTTGGCGAGCCTCAGGGCATAGGGGAACGTGACATTGCAAAGCGCATACGTGCTC
This sequence comes from Planctomycetaceae bacterium, assembly GCA_046349775.1. GTDB lineage: Bacteria > Planctomycetota > Planctomycetia > Planctomycetales > Planctomycetaceae > JAEUIG01. The sequence goes on from JAXMBS010000013.1 coordinate 84,112, forward strand.
GTCCGGCCGACGGCGCCGGGCATGTTTGTCACGCAATAGTGGACGATCCCCTCGACGATGTACGTTGGTTTGGAATGCGTCGTTGGCCGGCTGGTCTCAAAGCAGCCCCCCTGGTCGATGGCTACGTCGATCACGACCGCCCCCGGCTTCATCAGCTTGAGGTCTGCGCTCGTCACCAGCCGCGGCGCGCGGGCGCCGGGAATCAGCACGGAACCGATGACGAGGTCCGCCAGCCGCAGCTCTTCGCGGATATTATGGCGATCGCTGAAGACGGTGTTGACGTTGGCGGGGAGCACGTCGTCGAGCTGCCGCAGCCGCTCGACATTCACGTCCATGATGACGACGTCCGCCTGGAAACCGGCCGCGATCCGGGCCGCATTCTTGCCGACGACGCCCCCGCCCAGCACGGTGATGTGCGCCGGCGGCACACCGGGGACGCCCCCCAGCAGGATGCCGCGGCCTTCCTGCGGACGTTCCAGGTACTTCGCTCCCTCCTGAATGCTCATCCGGCCGGCGACTTCGCTCATCGGCGTAAGGCACGGCAGGTCGCCGCGCGGGCCGCGCAGCGTTTCGTAGGCAATGGCGGTGGCGCCGGTCTTGAGGACTTCGCGCGTAAGGCGTTCGTCGGCCGCGAAATGAAAGTAGGTGAAGACCAGCTGGCCGGGGCGCATCCACGGCCACTCGGCCGACAGCGGCTCTTTGACTTTGACGATCAGGTCGGCCTGCGCCCAGACGTCGCTGGCCGCGTCGACGATCTCGGCTCCCTGCCGCGTGTAGTCGTCGTCCGTGATGCCGCTGCCGAGGCCGGCGCCGCGCTCGATCAGCACGCGATGGCCGGCCTGCGTGAGTTCATCGACACCGACCGGCAGCATGCCGACGCGGTACTCGTCCTGCTTCAGTTCGCGGGGAACGCCGACGATCATGCCATGCTCCGGACACGCTCCCCTCCGGGTCGCGGCTGGACTCTCAGTGAATCGCCGCATCGATCAACCATCAACGATCAGCCATCAACCCTCTACCAGCCCATCGACATGTTCGTCTCGATCACGCGCTGCGCCTCGTGCAGGTCGGCGCCGGTGTCGAGCATGTACAGGCGGATGGCATGCAGCTTGTCGCCCGCTGCACGCGACAGGCAGTCGCGGGCGGTGTCGCACGGCTCGGCCGGCTTCTTGACGCCGAGGAGGCTCTTGGAGATGACCCACAAGTCGCGCGGCCGGCGGGTGATACGGACGATCTCGTCTTCCGGGTAGTGCTTGCGGGCGATCGATTCCGCGTCGGCCTGGGAATCGGCCCAGCTGATCATGATGTGCGAGTTCGTTTCAATCTCAAACAGCGCCATGACGGTCCTCCTGAAATGCAGCAGTGTAGAGTCGCGACGTGCGGGGGTGACGACGGTGCACGATAATGAACGAGCCGGGACGGGGGAAGGGCGGGACGGCGGTCGGAAGACGGAGATCGGACGTCGGACGTGGAGCGTACTGGCTGCTATTCGACATTTGGACATCTGGTCATTTCGATCTTGTGTCCGCCTGCTCCTCCGCTCCGCTTTTTCGCAGATAGAACGGCTCCAGGGACCAGATGTCGTCTGACGTTCCCGTCCTGGCGAGTCGCTGTTCTCCCAACAGAGCGATCGTGGCCGCACGCGGCATCCAGAGGTCGCGGGGCAGGACGCGGCAGCGTGCGGCGGCCGCCTCGGCGTGGCGTTCCAGGCCAGGGCCCGTCACGACATCGCTCGGCTTGAGTTCGGCGAGCCAGTCTTCCGCCGGACGGATCGCGATGACTCCATGGAGAACCCAGTCACCGCGATCGTCCCGCCGATAGTCGCCGACGTACAGATCGCCCCGCTGACCATCACCGACGACCTGCACGCACTCTACCTCGGTTGGCGCCATGTGGGCGATGGCGAGATAGGTGTCTACGGCAATCAGCTTCACTCCGGCCGCCCAGGCCAGGGTTTTCGCACACACGACACCGACGCGAAGGCCCGTAAAGCTGCCAGGGCCGATGCTGACGGCGACCAGGTCCAGATCGCGAACTGCTTTCCCAGCGCCGGCAAAGAGGGAGCGGGTCTCGGGCACCAGCGTGCGCGCATGCCGGCGGCCGGTCGGATCAAGATCGCGCTGCACCAGCACCTTGCCGGACTGCACGAGTGCGACCGAGCCGCCGAATCCGGAGGTCTCGATGCCGAGAGTTAACAGTCCGCGGTCCATGGTCCTTTGTCCATTGATGGGCACAGGCATGATGCACCGGCGCTTGGTGCATCCAATGGACCATGGACAATGGACCATTGACGCCTTCAGTGATACCGTTTCGGGCAATCCCAATCGAGTGTCAGGAGATCACTATGAAGTTTGCGCTATCGTCGAGCCGTCGAGTATTTCTGCAGTCAACCAGTGCCGCCGCCGCCGTTGTGGCGGCCGGAATGTGGGCGGGAACAACGGCCCGCGGTGCCGGTTCACGCGCGGGGGCGAATCGGGGGCGGATTTTCAAGGCGAACAAGGGAGGTGGCATCGGGAAGACGTCGGCGGACTACGTCACAACGCTCAATGAGTACAAGCGGTTGGGATTCGACGGCATCGAAGGGGGCAGTCCGGACATCATGGACATTCCGGCCCTGCAGGGCGCGATCGCAGAGACGGGTGTGCCCGTGCACGGCGTGGTCGACCGCGATCACTGGAAGGACGAGTTCCGGCTGTCATCGCCGAATCCCGAAGCGCGCGAGCGCGGCCGCAAGGTGCTGGAGCAGGCGATCAAGGACGCGCATGCGATCGGCGCATCGACCGTCCTCCTGGTCCCCGGCAAGGTGACCGGGCCGGAGGAGACGCACGACCAGGTGTGGGAGCGGTCGATCGTCGAAGTCCGCAAGGTGCTGCCAGTTGCTTCGCGCTACGGTATCCGCGTGCTCATCGAAAACGTCTGGAACGGATTCTGCGAGACACCGGAACTGTACCGCGACTATGTCGACGCCATCGGCAGCCCCTGGGTCGGTGCGTATTTCGATATCGGCAACTGCCGAAAATTCGGCCCGGCTGAACAGTGGATCCGTACGCTGGGGAAGCGGATCATCAAGCTGGACGTCAAGGACTGGGGGATGAAGAACAGCTTCTGCCGGCTGGGTGAGGGGGACGTCGACTGGGACGCAGTGCGGGCGGCGCTCGCCGAAATCGAGTTCACCGGCTGGGCGACCCGCGAAGGCCCGGACAAGTCGTTGGAGGACACGGCGCAGCTCATCAATGAATTGCTGGACCTGTGAACCTCGTGCGTCTCTTTGGGGAACTGCGGAATACTCCAGGCGGCGGCTATTCCCGGTAGGGTTGCAGTTCGAGGAAGTTGAACGTCTGCTCCTGGCCGAAGGCCAGGGTCGAAGTCGCTCTCCCAGTCGGACACCGTCAATTGCCCGTCGCCGCCTTGGCGCGGAAAATCGTCCAGTGGTACGTGATCCAGACGGGGATCTTCGGTTCGGGATTTGATGAGTACGCTTCGCGGAACGAGCGCTGGGCGTCGACCTCGACGCCATCGAGCATGATGCGGCCGCGGAACCGGTTCGCCTGCTCCAGTGTCTTCTGTTGCGGTTCCATCAGGTCGCGATAGTCGCACGTGAACATCTTGAGCGAGTAGAGCTGGCCGGGCTCCAGACCCTCGACCTGCTGTGAGAAGGTGTTTGGCGCCTTCGCGCTGCGCTGCATCCACAGGAACGTGTCGCCGATGTGCTCCGGGTCGGCCGGGCGGCCGAGGCCCATGTAGCGGCCTTCGATGCGGCCGTAACGCGGGAAGCTCCTGGCGTCGATGGTCCCCTCTTCGGCAGCATGCAGCGTCCAGGCTTCGAGCCCTTTCTCGAAGTCGGCATTACGGAGGTGCGTCATGAACAGCGAGTCGCGGGTCAGCAGGTCGGTGCGCCCCTCGATGCCGTAATGCCGGTAGAGCTGGCCGACAAAGCGGACGGAGTCTTCGTCCGCCTGCGACGACGTCCACCAGTTGATGCCCGCCATCTCGGTCATGGAGGGATGCGTAGCGACGACGCGCATCTGCTGGTCCATCCAGACGTGGTAATCGACGTTCGGCAGCTTGTTAATTCCGCCCGGCGGGGCGTTGAACAGTCCGAATGAGAGGAGCATGTTGCGCTTGGCGCCCGGGACTTTCGCTTCCCAGTCGGTGATGCCGTCGATGAACCTTTGCAGCGCATCGGCCGACCCCTGCTCGCTGGAGCGTTCGAACAGGTAGCGTTCGAGGGCGATCGGGTAGTTGAGTTCGACCAGCGTGCCGCAGAATGTCTCGCCGGTGTCGTCGAAGTTGACGAGGTTTCCACTGCCGCCGAAGTAGTTGTAGATGGTCTTGTACCGATAGCGGTTGTCGGCCCGCAGTCGCCGAAACGCTTCTTCATACGGACGGTGCCGCGCCGCGGCCCGCTCGCGGCGTTCAGGGTGCGGCTCGCGGTTCATACCGAACTCGTTGATGATCACCGCATCGAGAAACGGCATCGTCTCAAAGTAGTTCGCATAGAGCTGGAACAGGTCGTCAGCAGTCGTGCCGCGCGGGCCGAGACCGACTTCGGCGA
>JAXMBS010000014.1:0-85310 GCA_046349775.1 Planctomycetaceae bacterium
GACTCACCGAACAGCGTGCGTGCGCGCTCCCGCGCTGCGCTCAGCCGCCGCAGGCTGATGTAGTTCGACCGCCCCTTCGCCAGCACGGCGGAGAACTCGACCGGCAATACCGAGTTCAAAAACGGAATGTCCCGCGCGATCAACTGCTCCTGGAGGCTGATCGTATGCGTGCTCAGCACGATCTTCTTGGACCGGCCTTCCGGTCCGGTCTTGGCGGCTGCGGCCAGGATTGTCGGCGCCAGATATGCGAAGCTCTTGCCGACCCCCGTCCCGGCCTCCACCACCAGGTGTTCCTGCTTCGCGATCGCCTGCTCGACCGCCTCCGCCATCTGCACCTGCTGCGGACGGCTTTCATACGATTTCAGCCGCCGCGCGATGACGCCCCCCGCGCCCAGCACGCGCTCCGGCGTCAACGGGGGTGATTCCTGTGTGCCCGACATCGGCTGCCCAAGACCTGCTCGTCGCCGCCGGGATCATTCCGCCAGGCGCTGAAAACCCACGATGCACGTGTCGTCGCGGAGCGTGTTTTCCCCGACAAACGCCTCGACGTCGCTGATGATCGCCTTGGTCGTCGTGTCGATGTCTCTCGACTGCGCGGCGATGCACTGTTCCAGCCGCTTGCGGCCGTAAATTTCGCGTTCGTCGTTCATCGCCTCGGTGACGCCGTCGGTGTACGCAACCAGCGACTCCCCCGCCGCCAGCGCGTGCCGGCTCGACCGGAATTCCTGGTCAGGAACGATTCCCAGCGGCAGGCCCGATTCCTCCCGGCCGATCGATTCGACAGTGCCGTCCCGCCGGTGCACCAGCGGCGCCAGGTGCCCGGCATTCACCAGCGTCAACTCATGCTGCACCGGATCAAGCACCAGCACCAGCAGCGTGATGAACCGATGCCCGAGCCCGCTGCTGGCGATTTCGCGGTTGAGTCCGGCCATCGCGGCCGCCGGAGTCTCGGCCGTCAACAACTGGTATCGCGCCGACGAGTATAACCGCGCCATCAGCAGTGCCGCCGGCATCCCTTTTCCTGCCACGTCGCCGAGCGTCACGGCCAGCAGTCCCCCCGGAAGCTGGATGTAGTCGAAATAGTCACCGCCGATCCGCAGCGCCGCTTCGTAGTAATCCGAGAACGCGTAATGCGGCACGCGCGGCCGTGACTTTGGCAGGAAACCGAGCTGCACCTGCGTCGCAAACTCCAGGTCGCGCTCCAGTTCCCGTTGCACCAGCAACTGTTCGTGCAGCTCCGCGTTTTCGATCGCCAGCGCCGCCTGCGACGCCACGCTCACCAACAGGTCGAGATCGTCGTTGTTGAAGTCCCCCGAAGAGCCGCGGGTCACGACCTGAATGACGCCGAGTGAGTCGCCGTCGTGGCCGACCAGCGGAGCGCACATCACCGACCGGATTTGCAGCCCCCGCAGGCTTGCGCTCTGCTTGAACCGCGAGTCCTCCAGCGCGTTTTCGCTGAGCAGCCCCTGCGCCGATTCCATCGCCTGCCGGACCACGGTCATGCTCACGGCGACGGCGTCGTCCTCGCTTCCCCGCCGCACGCGCGTCGCCTTGACCACCAGCTTCGACGACTCCGGGTCCTTCAGCAGCACAAATCCCTGCGCCGCCTGCGGGAAGATCTGGAACAGCGCCCCCAGCACTTTCGGGAGCACCGCGTCGACCTCCAGTTCGCGCCCCAGCGCGCGCGTGATCTCCAACACCGCCTGGAGTTTCAACTCTGCGTGTTGGCTGACCGTCTCCGACGTCCGCCGCCGGGCATCGATCATGCCGATCACCGACGACGACTCGAACGGTGGGGCCACCGCCGCTCCCGCCACGCTTTCATCCGGCGATAACAGGTTGTCCAGAGTGGGCACCGGCTCCTGTGTCTTCCGCTCTCCGACCTCCGACGGCATGTCGGAACGCTTCCCGGACGCCGGTTGCGTCATCGAGCCGTGCATTTCGAACTGCAGCACGATGTCGCACACGCGGATTTCGTCGCCGTCGGTCAGCTCGGTGCGGCCTTCGAGCTGTTCGCCGTTGAGATACGTTCCGTTACGGCTCCGCAGGTCCTCGAGAAAGTAGCTGCCGTGGCTTTCGAGAATTTGCGCGTGGTGCCGGCTGACGGCGCCGTTTTCCAGCACGACCCCGCAGTTGGGGTGCCGTCCGAGCACGGTCCGCTCGCCGTGCAGCTCGAACAGGCTGCCCGCGGCGGGTCCCTTGATCACTTTCAGAACGGTCACGGCGGCTTCCGGCGACGGCCTCGCAAAGCGCGATTCTATCGCCGCCGCGCGCGATCCTCAATCAGCACTAGTATCGCCCTGGAAACCAACGACTGCCGATGTCACATCGCAGCGATCGTCGTTCGCGGTTTCGCGAGCGCTACTTCCCTTCCGGAAAGTACAGATCGTCATCTGCAATGTCCGGAATCCCGACGACGAGCACCCGCATCCGGCCTCTCGCCCCATGCACCACCCCCGGTGGAATGTGCACGAGCGACCCCTTGTGCACCGGATGCTCAACGCCGTCCAGGAGCACCACGCCGTCGCCGTCGAGGACGTAATACAGCTCTGTCGACCGCTTATGGTAGTGTTCGCGCGCTCCGTCGATGTCCACCGCGTGTGCCCACGCCGCGACGTCGGTGTCCTCGCGGCTGATCAGCCGGTCGCGCCAACCGCAGGTGCTGCGCTCGCGCGGGACTTCCCCTTCGTGGCGGATGAGGGTTTGGAGAGTGCTCTGCAATTCGAGAGGCATTTCCGGCAGCTCCTGCAGACCACGGACGGCTGTCCGTGGGCTTGAGTTCGTACGACCCATTGCTTGCATTTATAGCATCAGCGCAATACGCAGCAGTATATTCTCGATCGCGAAGTCGAGGGAGCGTAGGTCTGGAATTCGGATGAACGCCAAACCCACGGACGGCCGTCCGCGGGCTGGCATCGCGCACTCTGATTCACTCACGCTCGCGTCGGAACGACGACCCCGTCGCCAAACCCGCGACGAACAGCACCAGCGCCACTGCTCCCAGAAAGAACACCGTGTCCCCCGGCACGCGCAGCCAGCGGAACGTCTGCAGTACCGGCGTCTGCATGAACTCGGAGCTGCGGGCGTACCAGTAGCCCCGCTCCACCGAGGCCCAGGTCTGCATCAGGCCGACCGGCAGCAGGCTCAGCACGCACATCATCATCAGTCCGACGTTCATTCCCCAGAACGCAAACTTCAGCAGGCCGTCCTTCCACTCCACTCCCGGAATCAGCGCTCGCAGACAGGTCAGCATCAGGCCGATGCCGAGCATGCCGTACACGCCGAACAGCGCCGCGTGGCCGTGCACCGGGGTCGTGTTCAACCCCTGCATGTAGTACAGGGCGATGGGGGGGTTGATCATGAAGCCGAACAACCCCGCTCCAATCATGTTCCAGAATGCGACCGCGACGAAGAAGTAGATCGGCCACTTGTAACGCTGCACCCAGGCTGTAGCGTGCGAGCGGCGCAGATCGTCCATCGCGTCGAACCCGACCATTGTCAGCGGCACGACCTCGAGCGCACTGAAGACCGCGCCCCAAGCCAGCGCCACCGGCGGTGTGCCGGTGAAGTACAGGTGATGACAGGTGCCGATGATTCCCCCGGACAGGAAGATCGTGGCCGACAGCAAAGCCGACGCCGCCGCGACGCCAGGCCGGATCAGATTCAGCCGCATGAAGAAGAAGGCAATGACCGTCGTCGCGAACACTTCAAAGAAGCCCTCGACCCACAGGTGCACGACCCACCAGCGCCAGTATTCGACCATCGACAAATGCGTATGCCGGCCCCACGTCAGTCCGGCGCCGTAGAAGAGTGCGATCGCTGCGGTCGCCACGGTCAGCAGCGAAACCAGTTGTTTCTGCTCGCCCGACTTTTTCAGCGCCGGACGCAGCACGCGGACCATCAGCGCCAGCCAGATCAGCAAGCCTGCGAACAGCGCAAGCTGCCAGGCGCGGCCCAGATCGACGTACTCGTATCCCTGGTGCCCGAAATAGAAGCTCACCGCGTCCGACAGCTTGTTGTGCACGCTCAGCCATTCTCCTGTGAGCGAACCAACGACGACGACCAGCAGCGCCAGAAACAGGATATTCACTCCCAGCCGCTGACCGGGCGGCTCGTATTCGCTGACCAGGGGACCGATGAATAATCCCGCCGCCAGCCAGGCCGTCGCGATCCAGAACAGCCCCATCTGTACGTGCCACGTCCGTGCCACGCTGTACGGCAGCCACTTCGACAGCGGAATGCCATAGAAGCCGTCTCCCTCCACGCCATAGTGCGCGGTGATCACCCCCAGCAGCATTTGCACCAGGATCAGTGCTGCGACGGTCCAGAAATACTTGATCGTCGCCTTCTGCGACGGCGTGGCGACCCAGGCGCCCAGCGGATCCTGCGTCGGCCTCGGTCCGTCCTCCGATTCGGCCTTGCGGGAGGCGTACCACCACACCATCGCGGAGATTCCGGCCAGCAGCATGATGATGCTCACGCCGGTCCAGACCACCGCCTGTCCGGTCGCGCGGTTGCCGACCAGTGGTTCATACGGCCAGTTCTGGGTGTAACTGAATTGTTCTCCAGGCCGGTTGGTGCTGCCGGCCCAGGACGTCCAGAAGAAGAACGCCGCCAGGTTCTTGAGCCGCGCCGGATCGGTGACCGCCCCCGCCGGAATCGAATACTCCGTTTTGCCGCCGGAGAATACGTCGGTGTAGTGCTCCAGGTTGCTGGCGAACGCTTCGGCCCGCAGCGGTACGATCGTGATCGTGTCCGTCGCGGCATCGTACGTGTTTGTCCGCATCAGGTCGGCCAGCCGCCCCGAGAGCTGTTGCTGTCGTTCCCGATCAAGGCTCTCGAAGTCGGCGTTGAACTCCGTCCGCGCCCACCTGTCGAGAATGTATGTCGCTTCGCGATGCAGCCAATCAGCGGTCCAGTCAGGCGCCACGTAACTGCCGTGTCCCCAGACGGAACCGAGCTCCATCCCTCCCAGTGACTGCCACACGTTCTGGCCGGCGGAGATCTCGCCGGCATCGATGACCACGGCGCCGTCGGTTGTGACGACGCGCCGCGGAATCGGCGGCATCTCGTCATGAATCCGCGTTCCGATCCAACCCAGGACCATGAACGAAACCAGCATTACCAGCACGAACGCCGTCCAGAGTCTTCGCATGGGGATCACCGTTGAATCGATTTTTGCGGGCGCGCCTCGTCTGGCGGTGAAAGCCCGACCAGCAGCGGGCAGTCGCCCAGGCGGCTCCGCGATTCGCATTGCTCAATCAGTCCTACCAAAGACCGTTGCATGGCCTCCAGCGACTGAATCCGAACCCGGATGTCATCAATCTTTTGCCGCGCTCGCCGGCGGACGTCCGTGCACGTCGTCGCCGGGTCGAACCACAGCCCCAGCAGCTCCTTGATTTCCGAGAGTGTAAATCCCAGTCCCTTCGCCCGCACGATGAACGACAGCTGCGCCAATGCCCGTTCGTCGTACTGCCGATAACCCGACGCGCGTCGCGCCGGTTCGTCCAGCAGTCCCTTGCGCTCGTAGAACCGGATCGTTTCGATGCCCAGTCCCGAGCGCTTCGCGACCTCTCCAATGCGCAGTGACGCCATCGCCGCTTCTCCGCGGGGGGGTGATCGTAAACTCCGTACTATACTACAGAGTCAAGCATTCAGGCATGAACTCACCCAAATGGCGCAGCGCAGGCGCAAGCAGCGTTTCTGCAGCGGGTCGCGGCACAGCGGACAGGCTGAGACGCCTACCGCGTGAATCCCACGTAGAAGCTGAACACCCGCAGGCGGTCGTCGCGCTCGCTCACGATCGGCCAGGCGAAGTCGATCGCGATCGGCGCCGGACCCATCGCCGGAATCGCCAGCCGGAACCCGAACCCCGCCGTCACGCGGAAGTGGTCGACCGACACCTTGTTGTCCACGGTGCCGAAGTCGCTAAACACCACCGCCCGGATGTTGTCGTCCGCGGTGATCGGCACCATGTATTCGGCCGTGCCGACCATCAGGAATTGGCCGCCGACCGCGAAGCCGAGTTCGCGCGGCGATACGCCGCGAAACTGGAACCCGCGAAACGACGAATAACCGCCGGCGAACAACCGTTCGTACACCGGCGCGTTCTCACCCACGTAACCGATCTCGCCGCGAAACTGCAGAATGTGCTTGCCGAAGCCGTCCGGCCGCTCACGCACGGTGAAATACTGCGAGGCCTGGATGTCCGCGTGCGGATACACAAAATTGCCGAACCCCTGTTCGTAACTCCCCTCGATCATGTGCCCTTCGACGGCAGGAACGGCGAGTCGCGGGTGTCGTAAGTCAGGGTCACCTGCCCCGTCGAAAGAAATGTTTCCGGCGACGTCCGTGATCTTCGTCGGCGCGGGCGTACGGAACCCGTAGATGTCAACTTCCTCGAGCCGCGTCGCCAGCCCCATGGACCAGTACCGGCTCAGCAGCCGCCCGATGCTGATCTGGCCGCCGGTGCGGTTTTCCGTCCAATCCTGGTAGAACGTTGATAGAAGAACCCGCTGGAGGCCCAGATTGAAGTTGGTGTTCATGAAGTACGGGTTCTGCCAGCTCACCAGGCAGCGGCTGATCTGCGTGCCCGGGACGAGTTCGAGACGGAAGCTCTGGCCGCGACCGCGCCAGGCCTCGCCGTTGACGATGTCGGCCCAGCTCGTCGGCGGGGCAGAATGTCGAAGTTGTCCTCCTGCAGCACGATGTTGCCGACCAGGCCCGCGTTGCTGTTGACCCCGACACCGAACATCAGCCGGCCGGTGCGGGCTTCCGTGACGTCGATGTCCACGTCCACGAATCCGGGCGTGCTCGGGTTTCGCAGCGCGTCGCCGAAGGGATCCCCCTGCGGCGAATCCGTCTGCAGGTAATCCTGGGGCATGGGCAGGCCCTGCCGGTCAATGCTCTGCCCGCGAAAGACGATGTCGTCCTGTCCGCCGGGAGCGTCGAAGATCGCAGCCGGATCGATGTTGTAGCCCGGCGAGCGGACGCGGGCGGGCGCCGCCTCGTCGTCGGGTAGTTCCGTCGAGAACGACGCGCGCTCGACGCGGGCGCGCCCTTCCGGCTCATCTGCGCTGGCCGCCGCGTCATCCGGCAACCGCGCCGTCGTGATGCGGCCTTCAAATTCGGCAAACGGGTTGACGCTTGGATCAAACGCCGGCGCGACGCGATCAAAGCCGTCCTGGCCGCGCGCCAACAGCCGCGGCGGCAGGTACTCTTTGCCCTCCGACGGCTCGACGTTCACGACTGGCGGCGCCTGCTGTTTGTCCCAGTACTGGCTGCCGCGGAGGCTCGTCTGCGCCCCCTGGATGTCACGCATCCGCGCCAGCTCCCCAGGCTTGATCCAGCGGTTGATCTGGTTGATCACCAGCGTCTCCGTCGAGTGCGGATGGTCTCCCTGAATATGCACGTCGATGCTGCCGATCCGCCGCGGCATGTCTTCGTCGATCTCGTAGACGAGGTCCACCCAGCCGGTCTCCTCGAGAAACCGCGGCACCGGTTCCACTTTCGCAAACAGCCGGCCCAGGTCGTCGTACTTGTCCCGCATCGTCTGCACGTCTTTCTGGAGCAGACGCTCGTTGTAGTAGTCCGATTCCTTCAGTTCCGCGCGCGGCCGCAACTGCTCGGTCGACAGCACCTTATTGCCGTTGAACTCGATATTGCGAACTTTGAAACGCTGCCCTTCCTTGATGTGGTAGTGGACGTAGACTTCAGACTTGTCTTTGCGATACGTCTCCTCGACGTCGACCTGCGCGTCGAAGTACCCCAGCGAGTGGTAGTAGCGGACGATCCCGTCGGCGTCGTTTTTGATCTTCTCCGGGTCGTAATTGCCGCCGATGGCGAGCAGCGTGCCGGGAATGCCCCAGATGGTTTTGGTCGCCAGCTTGGTCTTCAGGATTGCCGAGCTGAATGCCCGATTGCCGTCGAAGTAGATGCGATGGACGCGGACCTTGTGTCCTTCGTGGATTTCGAACACTACTTCGCGCTCGTCGGACTTGTCCCCCTTCGTCAATTTGACGTCGGCGAAGTTGTAGCCTTTCTCGCGGTAGTGGTCCTTGATGCGCTGCTCCGCCTCCTTGTTCGTGGCCACATCGTATGCGACCCCCCGTTTGAGTCCGGTCAGGTTCAGCAGCGCCTCGGTCTTGATCTTCTTATTGCCCACAAACTGGGCATCACTCAGCAGGATCGGTTTTTCGACGACCTGAAACACCAGAACCGGCCCGGCATCCGTCGCACGGAACACCGGATTCACGCGGAAGAACCAGTTCTTGGCGATCAGATTGGCGACGTCCTCCTTGATCACCGACGGGCTGACCGGTCGGCCAGGCTTGGACTCGACTTCATGCAGAATTGCGATCTCCGGGATCGTCGAGTTGCCTTCGACCTTCACATCCGCGAGCGGCTGGTCGATGAAATCGGCGGCCGTGAGTTCCGGCTTCTCGGCAAGGCTCAGCGCCTGCTTGGCCAGATCCTTTGTGATCGGCTTGAGTTCCGGCGTCGGCGAGGGAGACTGGCCGCGTACGGCAGTCGGCAGCGGGTAGGCGGCGCAACCTGCCAGACCCACCATGAGAATAGCGACCAACGACAGAGGCCGTGCGCGCTCGCGCCGCGTCTTCGTTCCCGCGGTTGTCGCTGTTCCCTCTCGTTCTTTCCCTTTTCGGCCGGGATCAGCGTGCAATGCGCGCGCGCCGGCGACAAGTACGCCGGGACGCGGGCTGTCCACGTGCGAGAGGGACATCGACCGAGGGGGCCTGGTGGCGAAGGCGAATCGACGGACGGGGGAGGGGAGCCGCAGATTGGCCGCGGGCAGGGCGCCGTCCGGGCGACCTGGCGCGGGGGCGTATCAATATCCGAAGCCCCAAGTTACGACAAGACGAGTCGCACGACCCCGGAAACTTGGCAAGCTGTGCAACTTGCGGCAACCCCCGCGCCGGCAGAGACCGCCGATCGGGCGGAGGGTCCAGGGCTAAGGGTCAAGGGAACAGAGATTCCGGCCCCTCCCCAGGTCACCACTGGCTTCGCCAGTGCGATTCAACGGGACGAGCCAACGGGAATGTACGGACAATCCCCGTGACCCCTGCACCCATTGGCCCTCCGCTCGTGGCCCTCGGCCAAATGCAAACGCCCGGCTCTTTTCGAACCGGGCGTCGCGAGATTTCAACGGTCGAACACAAGCGGGCTACTTCGCCAGCACGGTCACCCAGCCGTCCTGGGCGTCCACCGACGTGACATGCAACGTCATTGTCTTCCCTTCCTGTTCAACGTCGAACGAACCCTTGAACGTCCGCTCAGGAATCGACTTCTTGACGCTCGCACGCATGATGCCCTGACGGCCGATCGAAGAATCGGTTCCGGGTGCCGACTTCACGCCGACCTGCCCGTCGATCGTCATCACCACCTTGTCCCCCTCAACGGCGAACTTGAGTGGCACGCGAATGACGTGGGTGTCCAGCTTGTCGCCGGAGGGACGAACCAGGCCGGTCCGCAGTTCGATGGTCACCTTGCCGTTGTCGATCTGGAACCGCAGCGGATCGTGCGTGTCGAACACGTACTTGTTCTTGCCGGCGTCCGCCTCTTCTGCGGGGGCCGCATTGTCGGCGGCCGGCGCGGGCGGCTCCGTCGTGGCCCCATCGGCCTTCGGTTCCTCTTCCGGCGGCGTGAACTTGAACTCACGGCCGAGCAGCTTGCTGATCCGCTGTTCCATGAGCTGCCGCAGTTCCTCGTCAGTCATCGTCTTGCCGGCGAGATCCAGCCGATCCGCGCCGTTGTTCAGCGCGCTCTCGTGCACCTGGATGGCCACGCCGTCGCTCGGCACCGCCGGCAGCCCGGCCGGCGCCTGGGCCCCCAGTTCCTGCGGGTCCATCAGCCGCGCCCGGACCACCATGTCGTCGCTCGTCGAATACGTCTGGATCGAATCCGGATACCAACCCAGCTCCCGCAGCGGACCGAATGTCTTGCTCTCGAGCTTCAACGACGCGTCGGAAAACCGCTGGTCGGTCTCCGTGTTCACTTCCTTGGTGACCTGATCGACCATCCGCTGTCGGGCGATGGCATCCGTCTGCGGCTTGCGGTTGGCGACTTCGTTGGTCGCAATCAGATCGGCGATAGGACGGAGCAGGAAGAACACCTTGGCATCGACGTCGCTGAAGTAGGTGTTCGCATTCGCCGCCACCGACACCGGACTCGTCGTAAACGTCTTCCCGTCGAATTGCACCGGCTTCGTCGCCACGAAGTTGCCAGTGCTGCCGCCGTAGACGACTGCCTGCGCGGCATTCGCCGTCGTCGTGCTGTTCACCGTGCCGCTGATCTTGAGGTCGAACTGCGCGACATCGCTGTTCGGCTGCAGATCGACGCTGACGTTGGTATACGTGCAGCTCCACCCGGAGACCCACGCTTCCGACACCGGCTCGTTGATGTAGCTCTGCTCCATCCGGTTATCGGAGACGGCCTTCTTCATGAAGCCTTCGCTGGCGATGATCCGCATGTTGTGGCCGAAGTAGTGCTCGCGCATCACGGCCGAGATCCGCTCGCCGCCGTCGCTCGCAGCCGCCTTGATACCCTGATACGCCGCGTTGATCTCTGCCGCAGCCGCATCGTCGCCGTCGACTTCATAAGCCTCGACTGCTGCGACCAGCTTGACGGCCTGCTCGTGGATTTTCGCCACCTGATCGGCGGCCGGCTGCCAGGCGTTCGCCGTCAGCACGTCGCCGATTGCCGCCGCCAGTTCGCCGAACGTCGGACGGCCGAGGAATTCCTTCTGCGCCTCGTCCGACAGGCTGCCGCGGTTGTTGATCTTGTTCTGGACCGACGTCAGCCGCTCGATGGCTTCCGCCGACGTGTCGTTCGCCGTTGCCGCGGCGCCAATCTGCTCCGCGCGGACGTACGGCAGCCACGCCGAACCTGCCGGAATCCCCTTGAGATCGGCGTCGAGCGCGGCAATCGCTGCCGACACGCGCGCGTACGCGTGTGCGGTGCGCCGCGCGCGACCCGCCACGGGGTCGGCGTCCATCGTCTCCAGCAGCGCCTCTGCCAGGTCGATCCGCCGCGCCAGGCGGCCGTGCAGGCTCGTAAGCTGCGAGTGGATCACCCGGTATTTCGAATCGTTCAGCGCTTTTTCAATTGTCCCGAGCTTGATCCGCAGCCGGCCGAGAGTGGCCTGCTGTGCGGCGAGATCGGCGTTCTCGGTTTCGTACAGCTGTTTCACCAAGCCCGCCGTCTCGTCGGTCCAGGCCGTCCAGTTTGGACCGAGAACGTTCCAACTGTCGCCGTCCAGTCCCGCCGGCACTTCCGTCGGCAAGACGCCGTTGAGCCCGGCGGGCGCTGCCGCCTGATACGCCCAGCCGGCGGTCGCGACGGCGACCGACATCAGCCCGCCGGCGCAAGCCAGTCGAGTCGCGCCGGTGCGCCGCAGTGGTTCGTGGCGGATTCCTTGCTGTCCCTTCATCGTGGTCGGTCTCCCTGAGCTGTCGCGGCAGCAATTCCGGCGGCGAATCCTTCGTGACGGCGCACTGTCGCCTGTAAATGACTATCGACTGTCGGCCAGATCGCGCAACCGGCCGCTTCCTGCGAACGCAGCACTGAGCGAACAAGCCCTCAGCGCAATCTGCCCCGTCGACAAATCTTACCTGACCGCGGCAGTCTAGCTGCGCCGTACCGGCGGTTCAATCGACTCTCCATTCGGTGCGATCTTGGATGAAGCCTTCTTAATCTCCGGATCCGCGTCGACACTTCGCTGCGACGTGCTTCGCAGTTCCGGCAGCGATTCTGCGGATCGCGTCTCCCAAAGAAATTCGTTGTCTGGGCTGCCGGCACGGTCGCGGGGCGATCACCAGGAACCGGTCGACCGGCGATCGGACGGCATCGTGGCAATTTGCAGTTTGCAGATCGCAATTCGCAGCCTTCCTTCAGCGAGCCGGAACTTCACGGGGTCCGCTGGCTTCAGTCAGGAAACGCGGTCGCCTGCGGCTCCCGGCTAAACGGTCGACGTCCGACCGAGTGTACAGTCCGCGCATATTAATCCGCGTGACCCATTTCCCCTTGACACTCTCCTACCCTGGTAGTAGATTCATCTCCTACTGCGGTAGGACACCCACGGAGGAACACTCGCAATGCCCCGCGATACCCGGCTGGCTGACCTCCAGCTCGCCATCATCCAGGTCCTCTGGGACAAGGGCCACGCCACCGTCGGCGAAGTCCGCGACGCGCTGCGTCCCCAGCGCAAGCTCGCTTACACCACCGTCGGCACCATGCTCGCCAAGATGGAGGCAGCCGGCTACGTCACCCATCGCGCCGATGGCCGCGTCAACGTCTATCGCGCGCTCCTGCGCCGCGACCAGGTCAGCCGCACGATGGTCTCAGACCTGGCCGAACGACTCTTCCAGGGGGACGTCGCCGAAATGATGTGCCACCTCCTCGACGGCTGCGACGTCTCCCCCGACGAGCTCACCCGGCTCAAGCAGCTCATCCGCGACAAAGAACGGGAGATCGGCCATGCCGAGTAATCCCCATGTCGCCGCGACCATCGTCGCACTCGTTGCGACATATGCGCTGCACTCCACGCTCCTCCTCGGCGGCGTCTGGCTCGCGTTCGCCGTCACACGTTCCCGCAGCGCAGTGCTCCAGGAGCGCCTCTGGAAACTCGCCGCTCTGGCCCCGCTGCTCACCGCCCCGTTGCAGCTGCTCAGCGCCGAACATGTCGGCGACCGGTCCCTGTTCAATCTCCCGGCGATCACATTCGCCAACGCAAACGATGGCGACGCGCAATGGGAGGGCGAGGCTCCCGCCGAGCCTCGCGGCGCACAACGCTCCCTTGAACACACAACCTCACCGGAACGCAGTGCCGTCGATGCGCACTTACTCGCGCACAACCCATATCTCGTTGGCGATTCCACTGAACCGTCACTGCCCCAACGCTCCAAGCCACCCGCGCGCTCAATCCCCGCGCTCCCCGTCATCGAATCAGACGACGCCGACCTCGTCGAAATCATCCCTGGTCCGGACTCTTCGCTGGCGACGAGCCCCATTGATCTCCCGACGATCGACCCCGCCCCGGCCGATTCGGTCGAAGTCACTCCGGCCGACCCCGACATCCACTCGGTTGTCATCACGCCTCGCCCCAGAACATTCGTATCAGCGGCCGACGCCATCGGCATCGAACCCGCAACTCCACCCCGCGCCTGGCGTCCCATCGCCGCCGCGATCTTCGCCACTCTCTTCACCCTCGGCGCCGCGCGCCTCCTGTGGCGCGCGTTCCGCACCCGTTGCCGGCTCTGGCGCACTGAGACCATCTCTGCCGGCCCGCTGCGTGAGGCCCTGGATCAGCTCCTCGCCCAGCGTGGCGTCCGCCGCTCCGTCCGGCTCGCGCAGTCCGCCACCGCCGTCGAACCGGCGGCCGGCGGCGTCTTCCGCTGGCTGATCGTCGTCCCCCCCGGCATCTCGCAGAAACTCAGCATCGCCGAGTTGCAAGCCCTCCTCGCTCACGAACTCGCCCACCTTGTCCGCCGCGATCCGCTCTGGCTGTGGATTGCCGCCGCACTCTGCTGGTGCTTTCCGTTGCAGCCCTTGAACTTCCTTGCCGTCCGCCGCTGGCGTCAGGCGGCCGAAGAACTCTGCGACGACTGGGCGATCACCGGCGGCGTCCGCCCGCTCACGTTGGCCAACTGCCTGACGCGCGTCGCCGAATGGCGCCTCGCCCCGATGCCGCTGGGCCTCACCTCCGACGTCGGCCAGTCGCGGTTCGCCCGCCGTATCAGCCGTCTTGTCGAGGGGACAACGGGCCATGACCGCTGGTCCCGCCCGGCCCGCCGCCGGCTCATCGTCGCAGCTTCATCCGTTTGTATCGTCCTGCTGACGTTCTGCGGTCCGCGCATGCAGGCCGGTTCGCCTGTCGCTGAGCCCTCACGGGAGGGCGAGGCTCCGGCCGAGCCGCAATCCACACAGGACATCGCCTCTGATTCGACTCCCACACCCCTTCGCGCAGCGCAGGGCGTGGCGAACGACACGGAACCCCCCAACTCCGCAACCGACCCCAGCATCACAAACAACCCCGTACTCAACCCCGACACCCAATCCGAAATCCACGCCCTCCTCACCGACCTCGAACGCGTTGAATCGCTGATCGGCCAGCTCGGCGACGACCCCGACATCGCCGCTGCGCGCGCCCGAATCCGCGAACGGCTCGAATCTCTACGCGTCCGAATTCCCCCGTAGGAGTCCGACGAATGCTGCTGTGCACGCCATTCCACTCGGCCGACGCGCGAACACGCAAAGCGGAACCTTTACCACGGTGGGCACGGAGTTCACTGAGAAGCACTATCGATTGAACCATCTCCGTGGTGAAACCCCAGTCGCCTGAGGCAGCCTGCTTCCGCTTGTGACCTGATCTCAAATCTGAAACCTCAAATTTGAAATCTCAAACCGCCCCCGGAATTCGACCATGAAACTCCTCCGCGTATCGCTGCTGGTGCTGTTCAGCTTCGCCGCCGGCCTGGTGGTCTATCGCATGGCGACCAAGCCCCTGCCGAGCCTCCGCCTCGAATGGCCGACCGCTGCCTACTCCGTCGAACTGACCACCGACCAGGCAGCCCCCGTACCATTTGCCCCTCCCGCCTCCCCATCGATCAACGAAACCCGCGTCGCCGTGCCGCTGGCCGACGACATCGTTCTGTCCAACGTCAAAGCGTTCGACATCCAGGTCGCCGGCTCCTCCACCTCAATCGGCCTGGCAGAATCCTCGCCGGCGGCCAGCAGAGACATCGCATTCGGCGTCGAACCCACACCACTGGAGGGCGATCCCGAAGCGCCGGGAGAGCCGCAACGGCGCGACAACTCCACGATCGCTGATCCGACCGACGCAGCGCAAGAAATTCCCAATCCAGAACCTGCAATCACCGCGATCGGTGTCGACGGTGGCGTCCGTCTGCAACTGGAGGACGGCTCCTCCATCGAAGCAGAGCGAATCGTCCTGGATCAAGCAAACACATTTGCGATCGGACAGGGCGAACTCGTCGCAGACATTCCGCAACCCGCCCTTAGGGCCGCCACCGACAGCGATGCGGCCAATCCGATCCCCGAGTTCCTTCGCGAGCTTTCCCGCAACGGCGAACTGCCGCCGCTAATCGCCGGACAGAAAGTCGTTACGGTCCACGTCTCAGTCGACAACTGGCTCGACCGGTCCTGTTGGGGTATCCATCGTGCGGATCGTGAGGCCGGCGGTGGCCGGGTTGTTCTCCCGATGGCCGAGTCGCCGCATGTACCAAAAGTCCTCGGCATCAATCCCGTCGCACGCTCAGAGTGGTTCTCGACAAGCAGGGAGAGGCGACGCCCCTACGCGACGATCAACGTCGTGCCGCTGCCGCAGATCGGAGCCGCCGCCACCGACTCAAGCCCCGGCCCGCGGCAATCGTACGTGGCTCGCCCCGCTCGCCGGCGATTCGTTGGATGCGACTCACGCGCCACCCGTTCAAGAACCCACATTGACGTCGGACGTCGAACCCAGACTCACTTCCGGCGATGAAGCGACACCGACATTTGACGATCGGGCCGCAATTCCTGAAGCAGACGCCGAAGCACTTCGTGGCTCCCAGTATCACGACGGATCACAGGCGTCCCTCCCCGAAATCGAACCCTCCGAAGCTGGCACCGTCGTGGCAGTCAGCATGGGTTCCGACTCTCGCTCGCCGCCGGCGGGTCGCTCTTGGTCGAAGAGGAAAACGGCGGCCGGTTCGCCCGCGTCTCCGGCTTCGATCCGAAGATCGTGCGGGTCACCGCCGCAGCCCGCACCGGCTCCTGATCGAAGGCCTCGCCGCAGGCGATACCGTCCTCACGATGGCGTCCCGAATGTCTACCGTGAGCCGCTCCGCGTCTCGGTGACTGTCGGCCCGCGTGACAACTCAGCCAATGCGATGAATGAAGATTCCAATCTCGTGCCGCTGGAACTGACGGAACGCAGCAAGAATCAACTGTCCCTCCTGATGAACCCTCTCCGCCGCCGCAGGTGAAACCAGGCACCAACGGCACAGTCCTTCAAGTCCACGGCGACAGCGATTACGCAGTCGCCCATGGCAAATCGGTCCGCTTGGAGTTCCCCGAACCGATCGTCACCGTCGACGACTTTGATCCGCAGGTCATTCAGGTCATCGCCGAGAGTTCTCAGCGTCTGAAGGTCACTGGGAATGAGGCAGGTCTGACATCGATTCGGATTCACTGCGAATCCGATCAGGCGGAAGCCACCTATGTCCTCGGGATGCGCGTGGACGCCTGGGAGTCCTCCCACGAAGAACTCGCCGGCATCCTCAAGGACCTCTACCCCCATGCCGACATCAAGCTCGTCGCCATCCGCGATTCGATCCTCCTCCGCGGCACTGTTTCCAACTTGGCGGAAGCCAAACAAATCTCCGAGATCGCCGAGCAATACGCGCCGAAGGTGATCAACCAATTGCGGTTGAAAGAAGATTCCGCCGCAACCAGGAAGCACATGGTCATGCTCAAGTTTGCCGACGCCGACAAGGTCCGCTCGCTCTCGGTCGGCGATCGCGTCGACCTCATCCGCGGCCGCGAAGTCCGAGATGGAAGAGCGGTCGAGTTCGAGGAAAAGATCGTCGCCCACGACGCCGAAGTCGAGAAGGTTCATATTTCAGGATCCTTCGCCCTGCTCGGTGTGCGGGTCACTCCTCTGGAATCGCACGTATTGAGTGAGACTGATTCCCGAGAACTGACGGTCGTCCGCAAAGAGGGCTCGGCCGGCGATGCGGACGGCTTCCCGCAGCACGACTCGCTCTCCCCCCGATCTCAAATCGAGATCCCGCAGGGGATGCGGATCGCCGTCGTCAAAAACCTCAAGGCGGACGTCGTCCGCTCGCTCAGTCCCGGCCCGCGTGGACATTCTGCAGCGCTCACCGTCAGACGCGTTGTCACGGAGGTCACCGACGCGGGCAAGGTGTCGCGCGAAGTCGCCGAGACCTTCGTGCAACAACTGGCGGCGGGCGTCGAAGTCGTCTCGGTGGACGCCGATACGGGCAGTGTCGGCCTGGTTGTGACAGCGGAAGTCGCCGCGACGCTCGCCGAGCGTTTCCGGGTGGACGATCTGACTCTGCAGCCGAGCGGCGACAGCAGTCCGAACATTCCCGGTGCTCCACGTCGTCTGCGCCGCCGACCTATAACCCCAGTGAACCGCCGACCTACACCCCCGGCGACGCGAAGACCTACCCTGCGGAGCCGCAGACCTACCCCCGGACGACGCGAAGACCTACGCCAGAGCCGCAGACCTACTCCCCGACGACGGCAAGACTATCCCGCGGATCCGCAGACCGACGCCGGTGAGCAGCCGGATTCGGCTGACGCCGATCAACCGGCCAAATCCATCACGCTCTCCAGTGAATGCGTCGTCGCGCTCAATCCCGTGGAAAACTCGACCTCAAAACCTGCGCCAACTGCCATGCGGATAACGCGTGGGTCAATCGCTTCAAAGTCGAATCATCCATCGATCCGCTCCATTCCGACATTCGGCGCCCTCCACGACGACGTCCGCAAGCTGATCGGGCTGCTCGAACGGCGTCTCTCGCAGGGGAACCACGACGAGCACGAATTCTCACTCCCCGCGAAGACTTTTTCGCCTGAGGAGAAAACCTTCGCTCCTGAGACGAAGACCTACTCCGCCGACGAGGTCCCCTACGAGAGCAAGCCGCAGCCCTTGGAAGAAGCCGGCGGCAAGACCGCGCCGGGCGATGATGCCGCCCCGCAATCGGAGGCAAAGCCTCAGGGATCTGACGATCCAGCCGCCAGTGCGTTCAATGAACAGGTCTGGCAGCGCCTCGGCCTGCGCGTCTCGCAACTCAAATCCGATGCCCAGCAATTACGGGGACAACCCTACCACGGCGGCCTCCTGATCGAAGCGGTTCGTCCCGACGGCCCTGCCAACAAGGCGGGCCTCCGCGTCGGAGACGCCCTCGTCGGCCTGCACGTCTGGGAGACGGTCAGTCCCGAAGACTTGCATTACGTTCTGAACCATCCTGAAGCAGTCGAGAGCCGACCAGTCAAGTTCTACGTGCTGCGGAACGGCGAAGTGCTCTATGGGCACGTTGAATTTGATTGGCTGCAGCACCCGAAACCGGACGTTGTCAACGCCGCCGACGCACCGTCAGAGTTGTCGCCGCAAATGACCAATTCGGTTCCTCTGCAATCCCGCGCAAGCGACCCGGAACGGGAACTCGAACAACGCCTCACTCTGCAACGTCATTTCGTCAATGAATGGGGACGCGCCATGCTGCAAGGCAAATACGCCGAGGCCCTCGCGCTTGTCGAACGCTGTCGCCAGAGCGACCCCGAAAACTCAGCGTACGACTATGCGCGTGGTGAATCGCTCGCGGCCGTGAAGACTGGTGTTTGGACCAATCCGCTGCTCGTCGCCGTCACCGCGCGCTGGTCGGCGCCATCTCAGCGGATGGAGCCGACGTACAAGCGCCTCCTGGTCCGCCCGACGCCGATCGTTATCTTCGACGCCGATCATGAGGACTCAATCTTGAAGCAGCTTCAGGTCGGGTCGTTCCCCGCGCTCATCAGCACCGTCGGCGGCAAGAAGATCGCGGAACTCACCGGCGTCCACTCCGATGCCGAAATCGACGCCTTCTACAACCAGCATCGCCACCGGCCCGAGTTGCAGTAACGAGCGTCTCCCCGCGGATTCGAGTGCGGCAGGTCGGACCCACTGCAAGGCACATTGCGAGGCGGCGGGCCGGCTTCAATTGACCGCCGGGGCGGTGACCTCGGCGTTGAGCGCCTGACGAATGCGATCGCGGCTGTCGGTGACGTGCGCGCGGGAGTAGTCGTCCAGCGTCAGCCCCGGCTTCTCCAGCAGCATGGCCAGCGACGCATCGAGCCGGCTCAGGTGTTGCCGCGCCAGGGTGCGGGCGTCCGGCGGTGCGCCGGCCCCGTGTGTGACGAGCAACGCGAGACGACGGAGGCCTTCGCGCTGCAGGTTGCGGCGGAAGCTCTGGACGTACGGCTTGCGGGCGGTGAATTCCCCTTGCGCATCGCCGGCGAGGCATTCGGTGAAGACGCCGTCCACCAGCAGCCGCAGGTGTTCGGCCAGGGTGTACGCGTCCTGGTCCACCGGAATCTTGTACTCGTTGTCGAGCAAGCGTGAGAGCAGCGTGGGAGTCAGCAACTGGCCGAGGGCCAGCGACTGGTACAGTTCGACCTCGCTGTGAATCGGAAAATCGGTGCGGAAGGCGGTGTCGATGCCCCAGTGGCTCCAGTGCGTCGGCGCGAGGTAGTTGAACATCGCGCCGTCGTACTTCGGCGGTGCGAATCCCTGGGCGATGACGAGCTGCATCGCTTCCCGCTGGAGGGCCGGGTCGATCACCTGGAACGGGGGCTTGGTGGCGTCCGCGGACTTGTGATTCCGATTAACCTCCACGCCGCCCGGAAACCGCGTCGCGAGCATCAGAGCCCGCCAGTGTTCCTTCAGCAGCAGTCCGAAGGCCTGGCGTGCCCGCTGGTACGCCTCGCCGTCGCGCACGGCGCTGTTGACCAGCGTCGGCAACATGTCGTTCGTGTGCTGCAGCTGACGCCGCACGAAGTTCAGCGGATCCTGGCCGAGGTCGTTCATATTCGAGAACGGATCGGGATCGAACGGCCGCGTGTCTTCGTCGGTGGCGAAGGCGAGGCCCGGCTCGCCGGAGCGCGCGGCGATCTTCGCCAGCTCGGCCTTTTCGTCGCCGGAGATCGGCTTGTACCCGTACTCGATCGCCCAATAGTCGTAGGGACCGATGGTGGAGGTGTAGTACAGTCCCTGCTCGGCCTTCGTCCGGGCGATATTCGCCGGCGCGTAGTCCATCACGCTGCCGACCATGCCTTCGGAGCGGACCTTGTCGAGGTTGGCGAGTTCCGCCACGGTCTTCCAGGTGCTGGCCTTGAAGTTGTGCTTCAGGCCGAGCGTATGGCCGACCTCGTGCATCACGATTTCCTTGATCCCCTGCTGCACGAGTTCGAGCGGCAATTCCCCCGGCTTGGCCACGGCGCCGCGTCCCAGCAGGATCGCCGTCGCGAAACCGAGGTCGTGCTGCATCTGGTGCCCGTAAGCGCACAGCGCGCGCAAATCGGTCCGCCGGTCGGGCGTCAGATCGTTCAGCAGGTCATCGAGCGGCGACCAGTTCGGCGTCAGGCGATGCGCCTCTTCGGCGGTGAGCGTCTCGTATTTCTGCTTCCAGGTGTCGAGGAAGCTGGCGTCGAACAGGATGTCGGCGTCGAGGATCTCGCCGGTTCGCGGATCGATGCGTGACGGCCCCAGTGCATAGCCCGCCTCGGACGTGATCCAGCGGAAGAAGTTGTAGTTCACGTCTTCAGGGTCGATGGAAATGTTGTATTTCTTCTCGACGTCCTCCTCGTACTGCACGCGGATCGCATTGGAAAAGCCGATTTTCTCAAAGGCCTTGTTCCACTCGAGAATGCCGGCCTCGACGGTGGGCCGCAGAAAAACCGGCACGGTCTTCTCGATGTAGAACTCGATCGGTTCGCGCGGTGTGGAGAGTGCGATCTGCGGGTCGTGCTTCTGCAGGTCCCAGCGGGTGATCAGCCGCACAAAGTGCTGATCGTCGTCCTTGTCGGAAAAGTCCTTGATGACGGTGAGGAAGTAGCCGACGCGGTCATCGGCGATGCGCGGCCGGTAACGTCCCAGGGGGGGCAGCGTGCTGATGCTGTAATGGACGTTCACCTGCACGCCGCGGGCGTCGGGGACCTTCTCGATCGTGCCCGATCCGGAATACACGGCCGCCACCTGCAACTGGACGTTACCCTTGTGGGCGTTGACCTTGCTCCAGGTCGAGCGGTCTGAGCTGAACGCGAACCGCGGCCCCCCTCCGAGGGCCAGGCCGATCTGCTGGTCGTCGCTCATGAAGATCCGCGTCATGTCGACCAGGTCGGCGCCGGACGGCGCCTTCGTGATGATCGGCAGGACGTACAGCACGCTGTCGCTATAGGCGAGCTCGACGGCGCTGGCTTCAGGGCTGTTCGGTGTGGCGCGGAAGCGGACGTTGCGGCGGAGGACATAGATCTTTTCCCCCGATTTGCGAAACGTCCAGATCGCGTCGTCCTCGAAGTTCCAGCTCATCCCGCCGATAACCATGCCGCTGCCGATGCCGCGGGCGATGGACGTAAGGATGATGTATTCCTGCTGAAGGTCGCCGCCGTCGAGTTCGACCAGCAGTTGCTGGTCGTTGTGGTACATGACCCACATCTCGTCGCCACCGTGATCGCGGCGCGTGAGCCCCTTGGTGACCTGTTCGAACTTCGACGGCTGCGGTTGTTGCGGTTGCGGCTGTGGATCTGCCGCCGGAGTGTGCGTGCCGCCGATGACGAGCGCAACGATCGCGCAGGTAAGTGCCAGTCGAGACATGGGCCGGTCCTCTGAAGGTCTGCGGGGCGCCGTGTACTGCGGCGGCGACCACAGCAAACCTGATTCGCTCCGTCGTACCGGGGCCTGCCCGTGGCAGTCGCCGGGAAACGCATGATAGCGGAGGCGCGGCGGAGGCGTCACGCCGAGGTTCGGCGGCGGCCGAGCTTTCGTCGCGCGCGGAGCCCACGGACGCAGTCCGCGTGCTTGACGGGAGCAGTTATGCGCGAGGGGGAGGTGACCGGAGCGTTTCGCGGACGGCATCGACAGCGCGGTCGATGCCGGCCCGATCGACGTCGAGGTGCGTGCAGGCCCGGAGTCGTTGCGGACCGATGTCGTAGAGCTTGACGTCGCGCTGCGCAGGGCGCGGCGAACTGGCCTGCCGTCCCCCACTCCGGATCGACCTCGAAGAACACCAGGTTCGTCTCGACGGCGGCCGGATCGATGCGGATTCCCGGCAGCCCGGCGATCCCCTGAGCGAACTGCCGGGCATGTTCGTGGTCGACAGCCAGTCGATCGATGTGATGATCGAGCCGCGTACAGGCAGGCGGCCGCCGGGATCCCGGCCTGGCGCAGCGCACCGCCGAAGAGAGTTCGCGCGCGCGCACGCTGAATGATCTCCCGGTTCCGACGAGGACCGCACCCATCGGGCACCCAAGTCCCTTGAAAAGCAGATCGTCACGGTGTCGGCAGATTCGGCGATCTCGGCGGGAGTAGCCGCGGCGATGCAGGCATTAAGCAGCCGGGCCGTCGAGGTGCACCCGCAGGCTGTGCTCGTGCGCCCACCGGACCCAGGCGCGCCAATTGTTCGCGCGGGTAAGTCCGGCCGCCGCCGATGTTCGTGGAGTTCTCGACGCAGACCAGCCGCGTCGGGGCGAAAGTTGAATGCGGCGGGCGAACGCCGCTGAGAGGACATCGACGTCCAGCAATCCGAATTGTCCCGGGACCGTCCGCACGCTGGCCCCGGTCAGGCGTGTCCACCGGCTTCGTGCAGGCCGATGTGGCCATGCTCGTCGATCAGCAATTCGTCGCCGGACCGGCAGTGCGTCCAGACCGCCATCTGATTGGCCTGGGTTGCCGTGCAGGCGAAGACGGCCGCCTCCTTGCCGAGCAGCTCGGCCATCCGCCCTTCGAGCCGATTGACGGTCGGATCCTCCCCGATCGTGTCATCGCCGACCTCCGCCGCCGCCATCGCCTGGCGCATGGCCGGCGTCGGGCGGGTCTGCGTGTCGCTGCGGAGTTCGACGAAGGCGGGAGGCATGGTGCGGGAATCCTTGTATTCCAGTGCGGACCGGTGCGTGCAACCAGAAGGGGTGGCGATCAGCCATCAGGCTTCAGCAATCAGGAAGTCCGCAGGGAATCGTTACTCCGTTCGGAAGGCGGTCAATCTGATGAAGACATTGGCACACGAGCGGCTCGGCAGGAGCCTCGCCCTCCCGTTGAGGTTCGGCCCTCGCCGAGACGACTTTAGTTCTGGGGCTGCACGATCGCAATCAGCTGCGGCGGGCGACGTAGTAGCGGGCAGTTCGGGGCGACTGTTACGATCCAGTCGTCGATGATTCCTGAGCCGAAGTCCATGACACTGCAGATTCCGACGATTGACTGTTCGCGCGACGATGCCCGCGCGCTGTTTGCGCATCTGCGAGAAGCTCAGCCCGCGTGGCGATGCGCCCCGAAGCGGACGTCGCCGCACGGTCGAACTGTTCGGCGTGCCGCTGTCGCCGCAGCAGGTGGTCGAGCGGATATGCAGCGACGTGCGGACCCGCGGGCTGGAGGCAGTGCTCGATTACTCGCGGCGCATTGATGGCCGCGAAATGACTCCGGAAACGCTGCGGGTCTCAGCCAGCGAATTGCTGTCCGCACATGCGGCGGCTGACCCGGTGTTCCTGGACACCCTGCGGCGCATTCGGGCCAACATCGTCGAGTTCCAGCGGGCATGCCTTGTGCCGGACGCCGTGGTGCGTGTCGCCGAGGCGGCGGGCACGTGGAATTGCGGCAGCGGTGGCTGCCGCCGTGCCGCGTCGGGATTTGTGTGCCGGGGAGCGGCCGCATATCCATCGACCGTGTTGATGACGGCCGTTCCGGCGCAGGTGGCCGGCGTGCCGCAGATTGCGGTCGTCGTGCCGCCGACGGAGTTTGGTGGATACAACGCCGACCTGCTGGCGACGTGCCACGAACTCGGGCTGACCGAGGTGTATCGCATTGGCGGGGCACAGGAGTCGCGGGGCTGGCGTATGGAGTGGCCGGCATTCCGCGGGTCGACAAGATCGTCGGGCCGGGGAACCTGTTTGTCGCGCTCGCCAAGCGGTTCGTATTTGGCGAGGTCGACATCGACAGCATCGCCGGTCCCAGCGAAGTCGTGCTGCTGGCGGACGCGTCGGCGCAGGCGGCGTTCGTCGCCAGCGATCTGATCTCGCAGGCCGAACACAGTCCCGGTTCGGGTGTTGATCACGTGGCATCCGCCGCTGATCGCGGTGCGGCAGGAACTGGAAGCTCAATGCGCGCGGCTGAGCGGGCGACTCGCAGTCAGGCTCGAAGACTACGGCGCCTTGATCCTGGCGCGCGACAGCGACGAAGCGGCGCAGTTCGCGGATGAACTGGCGCCGGAGCACCTGCACATTTCGGCCGACAATCCGGAGCGACTGCTGGCGCGAATCCAGAATGCCGGCGCGATCTTCCTGGGACACATGACTCCGGTGGTGCGCGGGCGATTACGTCGCCGGGCCTGTCGCACGTCCTGCCGACCGGCGGCACTGCGCGGTTTGCCAACGGCCTGTGCGTGACCGATTTTCTGAAGCGGTCGTCGATTATCGCCTGCGACCATGAGTCGCTGGCGGCCGATGCGCCGGATGTGCGGTCGATGGCCGACAAGGAAGGGCTGACCGCGCACCGGGCGAGCGTGGACATCCGCCTGGCGGAGTGAGGCGTCGCCGCGTGGATATCGCCGGAACGCCGAATTTGAGGTGAGCCGGCGTTCGTGCAGAAATCCGTCGTTGTTTGCATAAAGAACCAATCGGATGCGCTATTCCGCTGATCACAAAATGCGTTACTTCTCACCTCGCCACCAGCGAATCCGCGGGATCATCGAGTGGTCTGCGAATCTCGGTACGGCTGTTGCACTCGGAGTGTCTTGCTTCGTCGCTGTCGGCGTCGCGTTCGCCGCGGAAGAAATCGCGACATCGTGGACGGATGGCGATCCCCAACGAACCCTGTCCGATCCGCATCTGCTGGGAGCGGCCACGCTGCTGTCAGACGGTCGAGTGCTTGCGGCGGGTGGCCTGAATCGCCTGGCGGCCGGGTTTCCCGCCGTCACGACCGCGGAAATGTACGACCCGGCTGCGCGGACCTGGGTGAAGACCGGCCCGCTGAACACGCCGCGCTGGTCGCTCGATGCGATCACACTGGGCGATGGCAAAGCCTTGTTCGCCGGGGGCGCAAGTGCCTTCAGCGCGGCGCCGGCATTGAACACTGCGGAGTTGTACGATCCCACGACCGGGACGTTTTCGTTGACGTCCAACACGCTGTCAGTCGGTCGCCAGAGCTTTGGGATTTCGGCACTGAAGGACGGCCGGATCCTGATTACCGGCGGCAATCCTCAGGGCAATCGACTGGACGGCAGCGGCCTGACGGCGGTCGACCTGTACAACCCGGAAACAGACCAGTTCCGCGCTGTCGCTGCCATGCATCAGGGTCGCGCTCTGCATGCACAGGTCACCCTGCGGGACGGTCGGGTGCTTGTCATCGGGGGCGCTCAGAAGACTGCCGAAATCTACGATCCGGCACAGGATGCCTGGACGCTGCTGCCGGGAGAACTGCCGACGACTCTCAAGGACACGAAGGCCTTTGAGACGTCCGGCGGGTCAATCTTCTTGGCCGGCGGTCAGAATACGGTGGATGGCCTTACGACGGATGCGTCGTGGTTTCTCGATCTCAGTTCAGGGCAGTTCACTGCCGGACCGAGCATGGCCGGGTTTAATCATGGGCCGTCCGGGGTGCAGGTCGGCGTCAGCGACTATTCAGCCTTCGACCTGTTTCCCGAAGGCCATCCCCGCCGCGGCTTATACTTCCTGTTCGCAGGCGGCGAACATGATCCGCTCGTCGGGCCGGACATCGAATACAACTCGGCGTCGATTTTCGATGTTGCCCATCGGCGTTTCGTCAATGCCGGCCCGATGCCGTTTGTGCACGACGATCACACGGAATCGCTGTTGCAGATCAATGACCAGGGACATCCGGAAGTCCTGCTGTTCGGAGGTAACTCTTCGCAGGGGACGAGCCGATTCGAACTGGATACGTCGTCACTGCCAGCAGAATGAGTTCGGAGTTGCCCGCACGCCGGCAACTCGACTTCGGCCTTGAGTTGCCAGCGTTCCTCCCAGCCAAGACGCATTTCAATTACATCGCCGCGCGCTTTCCCGTGCGCTCGATCTGCTCCATCCCGCAGCCGCCGGCGGTCGGCAGCATCTTGTGCGGACTGCAGTTGCCGCGCGGGTTGAAGACGCGGCGGAGGTCTTCCATTACGGCGAGGTCCACGGCCGAGAACAGAAATCGCCGCGGCCCTGAGCCGTGATGTCCCGAATCCTCGTTCTCGCCCGTCGGGCCCATGAACGAGATCTTCTCCACCCCAATCCCGTGCTCGCCGGTGACACTGCCGCCGAGCTCGATGCACTTGGAGAGAATCTCGTCGCCGGCCTCGATGACGCGCTTCACCTGCTCGGCGTCGCGCTCGTCGAACAGCAGAATCGGGTGAATGTTCCCGTCGCCGGCGTGGAATACGTTCACGATCCGCAGGCCGTACTTGGCGCTCGTGGCGGTGATGAACTGCAGGATTTCCGGGAGCTTCGTCCGTGGGACGACGCCGTCCTGCGTGCAGTAGCTGGGTGAGAGCCGGCCGATCGCGCCGAAGGCCTGCTTGCGGCACTTCCAAAGCAGCAGCCGCTCCTGCGGCGAGTTCGCCTGGCGGACCTCGCGGGCGCCGCTGGCCGTGCAGAGCTCGACGATCCGTGTCGCCTCCTCGTCGACAGCCACTTCCAGGCCGTCGACTTCGATCAGCAGCACCGCGCCGGCGTCCAGCGGAAAGCCGAAGTGGAACGCCGCTTCAACCGCTTCGACGATCCCCTGGTCCATCATTTCGAGGGCGGCCGGGACGATCCCGGCGCCGATGATGGCGGAGATCGCTTCGGTCGCCTGCTGGACCGTCTCGAAGATGCCGAGCATCGTGCGATAGGCGGCCGGGTCGCGGGTGAGGCGGACCCAGACCTTCGTGCAGATGCCGAACGTCCCCTCGTTGCCGACGAACAGGCCGGTCAGGTCGTAACCGGGGAGGTCCTCGCACGGTCCGCCGAGCTGTTTCACACTGCCGTCCGGCAGGACGACTTCAACGCCGAGGACGTGGTTGACCGTCACGCCGTACTTGAGCGTGTGGGACCGCCGGAGTTCGTGGCGACGTTGCCGCCGATCGTGCAGGCCCTCGGCTTGAGGGGTCGGGCGCGTAGTGGTAGCCGGTCCCCTTCAGCCGCTGAGTGAGGTGCACGTTGACGAGGCCCGGCTCGACGACGGCGTAGCGGTCACGGAGATTGACCTCCAGAATCTGCCGCATGCGGGTCAGGCAGATCATGACGCCGCCGCCGACCGGCAGCGTGCCGCCCGCAAGACTGGTGCCGGCGCCGCGTGGCACGAACGGGACGTTGTGCTTATTGCACGCCTGGACGACGGCGACGACGTGCTCGGTGGTCGTGGGAAACACGACGACGTCCGGCATCCGCTTTTCGACGACGTAGCCGTCGCACTCGTAGACGAGCCGTTCATCGGCGTCGGCAATGACGCCGTCGTTGCCGGCGATGCGACGCAGTTCGGCGAGAAGATCGGTTGAGATGGAGGACGGTTCGAGTGTCGCGGGCATCGTTTGAAGGTCAATTGTTAATGGCTAATTGTCAATTGTTAAATGAAGGGACGGTCAAGACTTCCGAACAATTGACCATTAACAATTGACCATTGACCGGTTTCAGTTCGCCAGCGGCTGTCCGCCCTGCAAGTATGCGAACAGATCGCGGATGTCCTGGTCGGAGAGCGTACTGAGCAGGCCCTCGGGCATCAGCGACTTCGGGGCGCGAGACATCTCGTCGATGTCGGTGCGCGGGATCGAAACGTTCTGGCCGTCAACGCCGCGGAGGACAACGAGGTCCTTGTCCTGGTCGAACAGGAATCCGCTGAGGACGCGGCCGTCGGTTGTCAGGACATTGTAGGCTTCGAACCCCTCGCGGATCTCGGCGCTGGGATTGATGACGTTCAGCAGAATCCGCTGCTGATCCTTGCGTTGATACGACGTCAGGTCGGGACCGATCCGGCCGCCGTCGCCATACAGGAGGTGGCACTTACCGCACGATGCGCGGTACAGGACTTTGCCTTTGTAGGGGTCGCCGCGGCCGACGGCGAGGATGTCGTGAACGCGGCCGAGCATGGACTGCATGTCGGCGGACGAGGCCCCTCGCAGATCGGGCCAGTGGCGGCCAATCGCGGCGGCGAGGTCGGCGTCGGGATGAAGTGTCATCAGGCGGACGGTATCGAGCGGGATGAGCGACGCATTGATCTTGCCAGCATCGACGGCGGCGAGAAGAGCGCGTGACCAGACGGTGCGGCTGGAGAGCAGCGTGAGCGCAGCGGCGCGGGCGTCGAGGCCGAAGTCGTTGAAGCGTTTGATGACGACATCGGCGATCGCCGGCAGTTTGTAACGTGACAGCGACGTGAGTGCGGCCGTCTGCAGCGGTTCGTCGCTGGAGGTCGTCAATATCGTGAGCAGCGGATCGACTGCGGCGGGGATGTCGACTTCGCCAAAGACCTGCACCAGGGCGAGCCGTTCGGCCGGGTCGGCAGCGGGGTCGGTCAGTTTGGCGAGTGCCTGTGCGACGGCGGACTTGGTTTTCTGACGGACCTGCAGCAGCAGCGACGCATGTCCGCTGGCTTCAATGGCGGCGGCCAGTTCTTCCGGCAGGGCCGCGAGCGAGCGCCCTTGGAAGGCCTCTTCGAAGCCTTTCATCAACGCGGCCGAAGAGTCTTTGTCGGGCGCCAGATTGAGCAGCTTCGCACAAGCGAGGAGGTCCTGGCGCGTGCCGGCGGCGGCGTAGCGGCGCATGACACGATTCAGCAGATGCTCACGGACGATGGGGAGCGTCCAGAGGGCCGGCTCCTCAAACAGCTTCACAACCGCGTCGCGGTCGGAGCCCGCTTTGGATTCGATCGCCCACCAGAGCAGCAGCGGAATGTGGACGTCCTGCACGTCTTCGCTGCGTGCCAATAGCTGGCGAACAATTGGCAGGCACTGGACAGCCGGCAGTCGCCGAGCCGAGGAGGCCAACTGGCTACGGACTTCGACGTACGCCTCACGGACGGCGAGTTTCACAAGCCGCGCAGCCATTTCGTCCGAAACCGCGAAATCATCGCACAAGAGCCGGACGGTCCACGCTCGCACGTAACGGTCGCTGTGAGCCAGCGTCTCAATTGCCACTGTTTCATCAAAACCGCCGCACAGATTGAGTCCCCACAGGCACTCGAGTGCCAACTGCGGATCGCCGCTGGCGAGCCCTGCCTTGAGCGGCGGAATGGCAGATGCGTCCTGGCGGTTGCCTAACTGCACAAGCGCCTGCTGTCGGAACCACTTGTTCGGGTGCTTGAGCGTTTCGACCAGTTCGGCCGTCGACATCTGGCCGACGTTGAATCGGGCGATCGGCTTCGCGCCTTTCTTCTGCAGCCGATAGATGCGGCCGTTGGTCTTGTCGATCTGGCCGGAGAAGTGCTCGCGATGGCTGATCTGCGGCTCGTACATGTCGGCGATGTAGATCGCGCCGTCGGGGCCGACCTTGATGTCGACCGGCCGGAACCACTTGTCGGTCGTCAGGACCGGGCGGTTGATGTCCTTGGTCGCGAACGTGGATGTGTCGGGGAAGATGTCGCTCTGGACGACCTGCCCCTGCAACGGTTCGACGCCGAAGAGCTTGCCGTTGTACCGCTCGGGCAGCGCGCCCCCTTCATAGATGATGAAGTTGTGCGTGAACCGCGGCACCGAGTGGTGCTTCATCTGCGGGAAATAGCCGAACGAGTACGGGTTCGACAGCGGGCCGTGCTTGGCGAAGCCCTTCTGGTAGTAGCCTCCCTGGACGAAGTGGAACCCGCGCGTGTCGCCGCCGTTGTGACCGGAGAAAACGCGCCCCTTGGCATCGAACTCGACGCCGAACGTGTTGCCCCCTCCTTCGGCAAAGATTTCGTACTTCCGCAGCTCCGGGTGATACCGCCAGATAAGCTGCCCCATCGACGGGATCGCCTGCTCCGGCTTGTCGAGGCCGGGGCGGAAGATGTTGCCCGTGACTGTGCTCCCCTGGCCGGCGTAGAGCCAACCGTCCGGCCCCCAGCGGAGACTGTTGGCGATGGAGTGCGTGTCTTCGAAACCGAACCCCTGCAGGTGGACGACGGGGTCGCCGTCGGGGACGTCGTCGTTGTTCGCATCAGGATAGAAGAGGAGGTAAGGCGGATTGAGCACCCACACGCCGCCGCGGCCTTTCGCGAACGACGAGGCAATGTTGAGGCCGTCGACGAACGTCTTGTGCCGGTCGAGGACGCCGTCGCCGTCGGTGTCTTCGTGGATCGTGATCTTGTCCGCCCCGCGCACCCCGCGCGGCGGTGGTTCGGGGAGTTTGTCGTAGACGGCCCGCCAGAATTCGTCGCGGCTGACCATCGTCAGCCCTGCGGGATAGGGATACTGGATGTATTGCAGCACCCACAGCCGGCCGCGCTCGTCCCAGCTCATGAACAGCGGCTGCTTCACTTCCGGCTCGGTGAGGACAGTTTGAATTTCGAGGTCTTCGGGGACGGTGAAGGCGGCGAGAGCATCGGCAGGGGAGAGGGCGGTGGTCGCGGCGCGGGCGAGTTCGAGCGCCCGATCTTTGGGCATCACGCGCCAGTAGACGCCGGCGTTGGCGAGCGCGGTCGTGCCTTTGGCCCAATTCGGGTCGTCACCGGTGCGGAATTCCCAGAGGCCGTTGAGGTTCATCCCCTCTTCGCCGGCGATCAGCGCGGGGGCCGAGCCTTTGAAGCCGCCGCGGTTGTCGTGATCGAAGATCCGGATCGCGACCAGGTTGTTGCCGGCTGTCAGGGCTGCCTTCGGGATTGCCAGTTCGACAGCTTCTGCTGTCGCCGGTTTGTAGTCCGGGGGAAAGCCGCCGGCGCCGCCGAGCTTCGTGCCGTTCCAGTACGCTTCCCAGGCGTCGTCGATGTTCTCGATCCGCAGGATGAGCGGCTTCTCGTTCCAGCCGCCGGGCAGCGTGACCAGACAGCGGTACCAGGCGACGCCGTCGTAGTCGTCCAGGCGGCCGGCGGTCTGTTCGTCCCATGTGCCGGGGACGGTGAGGACGTGCCAGTGGGCGGCGAAGTCAGCGGAGTCGTCGGCCGCAGCGCAATTGGTTGCGAAACCACAGGCTACGATCGCTGCGCCAAGGACAATGGATGTAACTTTGGTATTGAGTGAACAACCGCGGACTTGGCACGGCATTTCGACTGATCTCCCAACGAACGCTGAAACGACGCTTCGCCAGTATGGCAGACAAGCGCAACGTGGCTCAACTACCACGCCAGTCAGGAAGAAGAACCACGGAATACCCAGCGCGGCCGACGGCTGCAACCACAAAGGGGTTTGCCACGGAGGTCACAGAGGTCACCGAGAAATCAATAGAGATTTCTTCGTCTCGGTGTCCTCGGTGATCTCGGTGGCCCAAAACCGCTCGTGATCCTGGTTGGTGACGGGGAAGAATTTACGCAAGAAAATAGACTTCTGATCGTTAGTAGCACGGCAAGTATCTTCCCCGGGCCGACTTCTTCTTTTTCGCATATTCCGTGCCTTCCGCGGTTCCCCTTTGTTGGTCGCAAGTGCGGGCTGCCCAACGGATGCCGATTGCGTTCCGCGGTTTGATGCGGAATACTTGGTCCGACTGGAGATGTCGCCATGTTGTCGATCGTCGGCCGGCGCGGACGCTTGTGCCATACGGTGAGCCGCCGCGAGCTGCTCACTGTCGGCGGCCTTTCGCTGCTCGGCCTGTCGCTGCCGGATGTGCTGCGCAGTCGCGGGCTGGCGTCCGAGACCGAGGCCCGCAAGCTGCCGGGCTTCGGCCGGGCGGAATCGGTGATCCTCGTCTACCTGCAGGGGTCGCCGAGCCACATCGACCTGTGGGATCCCAAGCCCGGTGCGCCGCTGGACATCCGCGGCGAGTTTCATCCGATCGCCACGTCCGCTCCGGGCATTGAACTGGGGGAAGTGCTGCCAAACCTGGCGCAGGCGGCGAAGCACTTTTCGCTGATCCGGTCAATCGGCGTCGATCCGAAAGGGCTGCGGAACCACGGCGCGGCGATCTACATGCTGATGACGGGGCACGACCCGACGAACTTCTCGCCGACGGGGCTGGCGGTGCCGCCGTCGCGGGACGATCTGCCATCAATGGCGGCGAATGTCGCGAAGTACCGGCCGCCCACCGCCGGACGCTTTGCCAACGTCGCCGTCTGCGGGCCGGTCAAGGAAGCCCGTGAGATCGGTGTCGGCCAGTCCGCCGGGTTGCTGGGCGCAGCGTATGACCCGTTCACGATGTATGACGACCCGACGCAGCCAATCAAGATCGACGGGCTGGAACTGCCGGAATCGATCACCACTTCACGGCTGCGAGGTCGCGCCGATCTGCGAACCGCCGTCGAAACGGAGCTCAAGGGGACGTTTCTGCCGACGCCCGGTGCGCCAACGGCGGCGTTCGATGCGTATTACGAGACAGCGCTGTCGCTGATTCAATCGAACGGCGCGGTGCGCGCGTTCCGGCTGGAAGAGGAACCGGACAGCGTTCGCGACCGCTATGGTCGGACACGCTTTGGCCAGTCATGTCTGCTGGCGCGACGGCTCGTCGAAGCGGGGACTCGGTTCGTCCAGGTGACGTGGCCGGCGCGATCCGACGACGAACCGATGGCCGGCGCCGACGGTTCCTGGGACACGCACCGTAACAATTTCCCGATGCTGCGCGACCACCGTTGCCCGGTGTTCGATCCGTCGCTGGCCATGCTGATCAGCGACTTGGCCGACAGGGGACTGCTCGAAACAACGCTGGTCGTGGCGGTTGGCGAGTTTGGCCGTTCGCCAAAGATCGGCGCGCCAACGACGGACAACGTGGGTCCGGGCGGGCGCGATCACTGGCCGGAGTGCTACAGCGCGCTCATTGCCGGCGGCGGCGTCCGGCCGGGGCAGGTGTACGGCGAATCGGACCGCTACGGCGCTTACCCGAAGACCGACCGGGTGCATCCGTACAATCTGATCGCGACGATCTATCACGCCATCGGTGTGGACCACTCGCTGGAGTATCGCGACACGTTGTCACGGCCGCGGCGTCTGGTGCAGAACGGCGGGCCGATTGTGGGGTTGTTCTAGCGGAGCGGAGAGTTGAGAGGGGGTGTCTGGTCGTTTGGTGTTTGGTGGTTTGGTGAGTGGTGGCGAGCCACGACGTCGTCGTTCCCGAATTTCATTCGGGGACGCGCTGCTGCGAAGCTCCTGCTTCGTCCGGGCGGGATTTCTGAAACAGGAAGAGATGAGCGTGACCAGCCGTCAGGAGCGTGAGGATGAACGGCGCCGACGATGGCGACGGCTTGCCCTCGGTCCGTACGGTCCCAGCAATGTTCCGCCTTCGTTTCGCGCGCTGTCGCCTCAAGAACAGCAGGAGTTCAAGCGGAAGTTCGCGCGATGGGACATTATCTGGGGATGCGTCGGCATTACAATCGCGCTGATCGCGTTAGCGTTCTGGGCCACGATTCGATGGCGATAGATCTGCGAGCTGTCGCCGAAGGCTCTCGCTAAACGCTTAACTCTCAACGCTAAACGGCTCTCATCGCCCCGCGGCCACCGCATTCGCCGGTGCGCCCGGTCCGAGAGTCGGCTGCGTCCACGCCCGCTCGAATTCCCCTTCCTCTGACGGGTTCGGGTGCTTGCGCGTCGAGACGATCCGCGCCCGGACGTACAGCTCGTCGCCGTCGAACGTGTAGGCTCCCTTCGGCCCGCTCACGGTCTTGAGCACCGTGCCGACATCGTCGCTGTATTTCCGTGTCGCGCGGACCGGCTGGCCGTCCTTGTCGACTACGCCCTCGCTCTTGGAATCAAAGCCCTTGCGCGTGCCGATGAACTCGATTATGTAATCCACACTGTCATCGGCGGCGACTTCCACGGCGAGGCCATCGTCGGATGACGTCACGCTCTTCAGCTTTACGCCTGAGGAGGCGTAGAACCGACCCGCTTCCAGCGCGTCGATCAATGATTCCGGCGTGAGCGATTGCGCCAGAACGTACACCCAGCCGCGGCCGGGATTGCTGTGGCGGCTGGGGATTTCGTGATAGTCGTGGCCGTCGTCCACACCCAGCCCGTACATGATCGGCAGGTTCAGCTCCGCGATCCGCCACGTGAGGACGATGTCCCAGACGCGGTCGGACGAGGCATGCTCGTGGTCTCCCGAGTTATGCACGCCGGGATGGCCGTTGTAGACCTCGAAGAACTGCTCGCCGACGACCCGCATCAGGTCTTCCGCCGTGATCCCCCAGCCGAAGTTGGGATGATTGAGATGCACGATCATCGGTACGCCGGTCTTCGCACGCTGGGCGAGAACGGCGTCCACGTTGTTCTGCATCGCTTCCAGCACGCTGCTGCCGCCGCGCGGCGTGACGACTTCCTGCACGTTGCTCGCGTTGAGGTGGATCGGAGACTTTTCAAACTTGTCGCTGATTTCCTCTCCCTGGATCAGCAGGTACTTGCCCGGCTCGGCGAACTTGTCGGAGACCTCCTTAAACGTGCGCAGCCGGACCTCCAGCTTGCCGTCGGTGGTCCGTTCCTCCACCCAGTCGGGGAGCCGCGCCTTGAGCTTGTCGTAGGCCGTCCGTTTGCCCTTCGTCTTGTCGACCTCGACCCAGCGCTCGGTGTTCGCCAGCACGTTGTGGTCGGTGAAGACCAGAAAGTCGTAACCGCGGTCCTTGTACCAGAGGGCGATCATTTCGAGGTAATCGTCGCCGTCGCTCCAGTGCGAGTGCGTGTGCATGTTGCCGCGGAACCAGTGCAGATCCCCTGTGGCAGCCAGAGTCCTGGCCGGCCGGGCCTGCGTGGTGGAGACGGCGACGAGCGCCGAGCCAAGCACGGCGACAATGGAACAAAGGACGAGCGAATGAATGCGGCGCATGACGGTTTACCAGCGGGTTGGAATGCGAGTCAGTCAGCGTAGCACAGCGGCGCGGCGATTTCCCGCTTGCGGAATTGCGTCTCGCGGCAACCTCGTTGCTGTACGCTTAGCCCGCAGACGGGAATTCGGAGAATGACATTGGGTGCCACGGGCTTTGCCCGTGCATTTTCAGAATTGGCGCTGATTTGCCAGATGCACTGTTGGAGCCAGTGGCACCCGCAGTCACGAATTCATTGCCCCTCACCCTGACCCTCTCCCCCGACTCGCACCTTGCATGAACGCATCGCGTTTCGCGGGGGAAAGGGCGAACACTCTGCACCCCCACCTCGAATCAGCGCATTCACTCGCAGCGGCCGGGCTGCTTCACTCGGCGTCGGCGGCGCGCTGGCGACTGCGGCGACGTTCCGGATTTGGCGGCTGCGGCGTGTTCGGCGTTGGCAGCGGCGCGTGGATTTCGTCGCGCCACGCTCGCAACTGCGCCAGCATCTGCGCGGCGCGCTCGGGCTGCGATTCTGCGAGGTTGTGCTCTTCGCCGAGGTCGTCGTGCAGGTTGTACAGCTCAAGATGGCCGTCTTCGAAGTATTCCAGGAGCTTCCAGTCGCCGTCGCGGATGACGCCGCCGGGCGTCGTTCGCCACGTGTTCTGCTGCGCGCCGAGGTAACCGGGAAAATGCCAGTACAACGGCGGCCGTTGTCCCGACGGTGCTCCCTTGAGCAGGGGCAGATAGCTCTTGCCGTCGAGGACCTGTCCGGCAGGCACGGGCGCTCGGGCGATTTCCAGCAGCGTCGGGTACAGATCGACGCTGATAATCGGCGTGGCGTCTTCCGTGCCGCCGGCGATCGTTCCCGGCCAGCGGAAGATGTACGGCACGCGGTGGCCCCCCTCATACAGCGTCCCCTTGCCGCCTTTCAGCGGCGCATTATCGGTCACGCCGCCGCCGTGGATGCCCATTCGCTCGTAGCCGCCGACGCCGCCGTTGTCGCTGGTGAACACGACCAGCGTGTTTTCGGACAGCTTCAAGTCGTCCAGCAGGTCCAGAATGCGGCCGACGCTCTCGTCGACGCTGGCGATCATTGCCGCATAGGTGGGATTGCCGTGGCCGCCTGCGGGCGTTCGCGACTTGAACCGCTGGATCAGTTCGGGCTTCGCCTGATGCGGCGAGTGGACGCCGAAATGATGCACGCACAACAGGAAAGCATCGTCTTTGTGTGAGCGAATGAAATCGGCCGCACGGTCTGTGAGAAAGTCCGCCAGGTATTCGCCTTGCGGATAATCCACCGGCGGATTCGTCTCGAAGTCGAAGTGCCTGCCCATCGAGACGATCGCTTCGTCAAAGCCCTGCGCGAGTGGGTGATGCGACTGGTCCTCGCCGAGATGCCACTTGCCGAACAGTCCGGTGGTGTACCCGGCGGCATGCAGTGCCTCGGCAAAAGTGACCACCTTCGGCGACAGTTCGGTGACATTGTCGACCGGCCGCAGCGGACGGCTCTGCCAATCGAACCGGTCGATGCTGCCAACGGTATACACGCCGGTCCGCGGACCGTATTGGCCGGACATCAGAGCTGCGCGCGACGGCTGGCAGTTCGGGCCGCAGGTGTGACCGTCGGTGAAGCGCATTCCCTCGGCCGCCATGCGATCGATCCGCGGCGTCAGGTAATACCCGCTGCCATTGCAGGCAACGTCCGTATATCCGAGATCGTCGGCCAGAATGAAGAC
This sequence comes from Planctomycetaceae bacterium, assembly GCA_046349775.1. Taxonomy (GTDB): domain Bacteria; phylum Planctomycetota; class Planctomycetia; order Planctomycetales; family Planctomycetaceae; genus JAEUIG01. Next base: position 36,343 of record JAXMBS010000014.1, read on the forward strand.
GATATTCGGACGACGCTCGGAGTCTGCCGCGACGGCAGTTGGATCGTCGAACAGCCCGATCGACAGACACAGGATTCCGAACAACCACACAGATCGGTACGGCAGGCTCATTGTTTGATCCGGCATGAGTCGCGGTCCCTCGGTACGCCGATCGCCAGTATGCGTGGGCGTGAGGAGCCGGTCAATCTGCGGCCGTCTTCAGGACTGGCGGGGGTCTGATCCAGCGTCCACGGCAGTTGAAGTCTGGGACGTGTGGGATTACAAGCGGCCCTGTTGCAGCGATCGATGAATTGGCAAATGCCCGGCCTGAGCATTGCCGGACAGTATCTCGGTTGGGAATCCGCACATGGCGCGCGACGAACAAGCGTCGAAGTCCACACTCAAGATCGTGCTGATCATTCTGGTCAGCGGCGGGCTCTGCCTGCTGCTTTGCTGCGGGGGCATGTTCTGGTGGGGCAAGAACATGTTCCAGAAGGTCGTGATTTCCGATCCCGCAGCGGTAAAAACACGCGCGGCGGCGATTGCCGACATCAGCATCCCGGAGGTCTATCAGCCGCAGATGGCGATGGACATGTCCGCCGTCGGCGTGCCGATGACAATGTGCATGTATTTCCGCCCCGGTGGCCAGAGCGGCGTGATGCTGATGGAAATGAGCGGTCCGATGGCAGGGGACCAGGAGCAGATGCGGCGTCAGTTCCAGCAGGGGATGCAGCAGCAGGGGCAGAATCAGCAGATCAACATCTCCTCGACGGAGACCCGCACCTATCTCATTCAGGGCGAGAAATACGATTTCGAGTTCGTGAAGGGGACACGACCGCAAGACAACGTCGCCGTGCGGCAGGTGCTGGGGGTGATTCCGGGAAAGACCGGCGCGGCGTTCCTGATGGTGTTCGAAACCGAAGAGAACTGGGACGAGGCCGCGATCACCGGGATGATCGAATCGATGGGGGCGAAACTGGTCGAGGCCGACGACGACGCGGCGGCAAAGGAGGCCGCGCCCGGCGCTGAAGCGGCTCCCAAAGCCGACGAAGCGGCAGCGCCCGAGAGTCCGGACGAATCCACACGTCCGACCGACGGTGAATCGACCAGCAAGCCCTAGCGGGAGGCACTGCCGGCCGACGGGCTGCAGTTCCCTGATCGCGTTCAACCCGACGGCCCATCGATCGGCGGATTTTGCCGTTCGTGGACCGGCAACGGACTCGGACGACGTAGACCCGTGCCCTTTTAAGGCCGGCGGCCACTGTTGATTAGGCCAAGACTGCGTTTCGTGCCGATTGTGCTGAAGATTCCGCGCGTACCGGCCGATTCTCTCGTTTAGGACCGCTTAGACAGGCCGTGGGCCGGCGTCCTGCGGCGGCGTTGCCGCGTGTCAACCGCTTCCATGAGTTGAGAGCAGCGATATGAACCTTTCGCGAGTCCTCAGGTCACCGCACTGCCTGCTGCTGGGCGCTCTCCTCACTTCCGCAGCTGCATCGGGCTGTCAGACGACGATGAACGGTCAGACGCTGCCCAGCGCCAACTACCTGCGGGACGACATCCAGTACTTCCCCGCCGGGCCTGAGTTCAAGCTGTACAACCAGGAGCGGGCGATCAGGGAATGGCAGGCTCAGCAGGCGGGTGTTGAAGCCGAGGGCCTGCCCGAGGCTCCGCCACCGGTGCCGGCGTCGCCGTAACAAGCAGCCAACGGCACACAAAACGAATCACACACGGCCGGCTCAATGCCGGCCGTTTTTGTTTGCAGTGCAGGGTCTGGTCGACAACTCAGGATTGGGTGCTGCTGGTTTCGCCTCTGCAATCGGCGTTCGAAACTGAGGGTGCATTGCTCTGGCAGTGCCAGCAGCACACCGACATCAAGCGGTCATGCAGCATCAGGCAGGCTCGTGGCGCAGCACCTGGGACGCTCAGTTGTCCTAAAACGAGTTGACCAGCGCCCGCTCGGTCTGCGTCATGCGCTGCAGCATGCAGTGATAGTGGTAGTGCAGCGCGCACTTGAGCGCATACACAAAGAAGTAGTACGGGTCTTTTCGCACGCGCCACAGATTCATCAGCCGTTCGCGGTAGATCGTGCGCAGGCGGGCGTCTTTCACCCGCCACATCAGCCGCTGGTAGACGACCCAGCCGCGGAGACCGTCCCAGGCCTGCGACTTGAGCCGTCGCCAGGGATGCCGGCGCAGATATCGGCGCTGCACCTCCCCGGGTGTGAATGTCGTGTCGAGATACAGGCTGTCGACCCGGTCGAAATAGGCCTCGGGCTCGTACAGCTCACGCATCACCCGGATGTAGCCGTCGCTCAACTCTTCTCGCGACATGTTCAATGGGACGACGTTCGTGCCGAACTCGGAGGAGTCCGACCAGTCGAGCCGGCCTTCGTCGGCCAGCCGCGCATGCAGCGGCGTCTTCGGTATCGCGTGCAGCATGCCGACCATCGCATGGACAATGCGCGCTTCGGTGAGGAATTTGATCTGGGAATCGAAGATGTCGCTCGTGTCGTGGTCAAATCCGACGATCATGCCGCACCAGACTTCGATGCCGGCGTGCTGGATGGTCCGTACCTTGTCGAGGATCGTCCCCCCCTTCTCGCGGACGTTCTGCAGTTTTTTCGTCTCGCGCAATGATTCTTCGTTCGGGCTTTCGATCCCGATGAACACGCACTGGATGTTGGCGGCAACCATCAGCTGCATCAGCTCGTCATCCTCCGCGAGGTCCAGCGAGGCCTCTGTGAAAAAGCTCAGCGGATATCCGCGTGCCTGCTGCCACTCGGCGACGTCGCGGAGCAACTCCTTGACGGCCTTCTTGTTGCCGATCAGGTTGTCATCGACAATGAACACGAGGTCGAGGCCGCTGCGGCGCAGCGCCTCCAGTTCCGCCAGCACCTGCGGCGAAGTCTTCAGTCGTGGCCGCCGTCCGAACGTGATGATGATGTCGCAGAACTCGCACTGGAACGGGCAGCCGCGTGAGAACTGCATGCTGCCGATGAGATAGCGGTGCGACGGCAGCAAGTCGTAGCGCGGGCACGGCACTTTCGACATGTCGGTCGGCTGCGACTGCTCGTACCGCGTCTGGTGCGTGCCGGCCGCCCATTCGCGCAGGAAGAGCGGCCACGTGTCTTCTGCCTCCCCGACAAAAATCACATCGGCGAGTTCGTCAAAGTAATCTTCCTGCACCGTCACCCACGGCCCGCCGACGATCGTGAAGCTGCCCTGCTCCTTCAGCCGTTCCAAAATCTCCGTCATCCGGAACCGCTGCACGCTCATCCCTGTCAAACCGACGATGTCCGCCCGGGCGAGACGCTCGTAATCCAGCGGCTCGACGTTTTCGTCCATCAGCGTGATGGAGTGCTCGGCAGGGGTCAGTGCAGCGAGCAGCGGCAGACAGGCCACCGGGAGACTCGCGCCCTTGCCGAAGTGCGGCAGCGCGAACTCCATGCCCCAGAATGAGACTTCGAACCGCGGGTTGATCAGCACAATGTCGGCCATTGGCATTCCTTTGCAGGGACGAATAGCCGCACTGCGTCTGAGACAACGGCCTCACGCATGCGCGCAATTACAATCCACGTGCTTGCACACGGCGCCGCTGTTGTGATTGGCAACGGGAAAAGCGGAGGACCGCTGTGGCGCGGCGATTCTACCGGAATTCGAGGCCGCACCACTATCCGATCTGGTGAATTCGCGCTAGATTTAATTCTTCACGTTCCGGTGGATCTGCTGACGAGCCCCGCTGACAAATGCCCGAACATCCCCGCACCCTCGGCGAACTCCGCCAATCCGGCTATCGCAGTACGCCCGTCAAGCTGGAGCTGCGGCGAAACCTGATCACCAGACTCCGCGCCGGCCAGCCGCTGTTCCCCGGCATCGTCGGCTATGACGAAACCGTCATTCCGGAGATCGTGAACGGCGTGCTGTCGCAGCACGACATGCTGTTCCTCGGCCTGCGCGGCCAGGGCAAGACCCGCATGCTGCGCATGCTGACGTCGCTGTTGGATGAGACGCTGCCAATCGTCGCCGGCTCCGAGATCAACGACGATCCCCTGGCGCCGCTGTCGAAATACGCACGCGACCTGGTCGCGCATCGCGGCGACGAGACGCCGATCGAATGGATCGGTCGCGAGCGGCGGTACCACGAGAAGCTGGCGACCCCCGATGTCACGATCGCGGACCTGATCGGCGAGGTCGATCTCATCAAGCATGCCGAGGGGCGGCACCTGGCCAATGAAGACGTCATGCACTTCGGCCTGATTCCGCGGAGCCATCGCGGCATCTTCTGCATGAACGAGCTGCCGGACCTGTCTCCCAAGATCCAGGTCGGACTGTTCAACGTCCTGGAAGAGCGCGACATCCAGATCCGCGGGTTCACCGTCCGGCTGCCGCTCGATCTGTGCCTCGTGTTCTCCGCCAACCCGGAGGACTACACGAACCGCGGCCGCATCGTCACGCCGCTGAAGGACCGCATCGGCTCGGTCGTCCGCACGCATTACCCGCTGACGCGCGAACTCGGAATGCAGATCACGGGCGACAACGCCTGGACCGAGCGCGACGGCGGCGCGCAGGTCATCGTGCCGGCGTTCCTCAGGGAGGTCGTGGAGGAGGTCAGCCGGTTGGCACGGAGCAGCCCGCATGTGAATCAGGCCTCCGGCGTCTCCGTCCGCATGTCGATCGCCAACTACGAAAACCTGGTCTCCAACGCCGAGCGTCGGGCGATCCGCGCCGGCGAATCGGCGACGATTGCCCGCCCGACGGACCTCGCTTACGCCGCCGCCAGTGCGCGCGGCAAGCTGGAACTCGCGATGACGGAGGAATCGGGCGAGGAAGACCGGCTGATCGAGCGGCTGGTGGAAGAGGCGATCAAGGTCGTGTTCGATCAGCACTTCAAACCGCAGCAATTTCAGGCCGTCGTCGATTTCTTTGAAGGAGGGAACCGGCTGGAACTCGTCGAGAATGCGTCGTCCACTGAGGTGCTCGGCAAGCTCGACGGCATCCGCGGGTTCCGCAAGGTTCTGGAGCGCGCCGCGACAGAGTTGTCTCCCTCTGGTGCGCCAAAAGGGCTCGAAGACGCGCTCCTCGTCTCAGTTGCCGAACTGATTCTTGACGGCCTCTACGCGCACAACAAGATCAACAAGAAATCGCGCCGCTCCGGACCGGTCTACGGGGCGTAGGCTCTTGCAAACAACGAAGACAGAAGAATCTGTTTACAGTAGGCCGCAAAGGACACGAAGGAAGTGGCACGGAGCGATCTGAGTGATAAATCCTGATCTCCTGGAACGGGCCGTCGCCTCCCGTTTCGTTCTCTTCATCGTCTTCTTTGCGCTCTTCGTGACCTTCTGTGACACCCTTTTGTGCTCATGCAATTTCGCGAGCAGAATCGACACGCCTGGGACCACCTCGCCCGCAGCGGCAGCCAGTTCGCCAACGTCGCCACCGACGCCGAATGTGCGCAGCCACTGCTGTAGCTCGATACCCGCGGCTGGCTCCCGGGCAGCGTGAGCGGACTGGATGTCCTGTGCCTGGCGGGAGGGGGCGGCTGGCAGTCGATCCTGTATGCGTCCGCCGGCGCGAATGTGACGGTCGCCGATCTCTCCCCGGCGATGCTGCAACTCGACGAGCGCGAAGCGGCGCGGCGCAACCTGCGCGTCCGCACACTCGAAACGTCGATGGACGACCTGTCGGCGCTGGGGGATGCGTCGTTCGACGTCGTCCACCAGCCGGTCAGCACCTGCTACGTCGCGCGGCTGGCGCCGGTCTATCGCGAAATCGCCCGCGTACTCCGTCCGGGCGGGTTGTACATCAGCCAACACAAGCAGCCGACCAGTCTGCAGATCGTCGACCGCGATGAGCAGGACCGTTACCGGATCGGCATCGGCTATTACACGAACGATCCGCTCCCGCCGGTCGTCGACGAGTCGTACCGCGAAGAGGGAACCGTCGAATACCTGCACCGCTGGGAGGACCTCGTCGGTGGCTTGTGCCGCTGCGGGTTTGTGATTGAGGACCTGGTCGAGCCGCGCCGCGGCGATCCCCAGGCAAAGCCCGGCCACTTCAAGCATCGCGGAATGTTCGTCCCGCCGTACGTACGCATCAAAGCCCGCCGTGTCGAACCGCAATCGCCGCTCGGCGACCGCAGCCCGATCTGGGTGCCCGAGCAGCGGCCGTGACGGCCGGAGGGCCGGTTCCGAAACTCCGCCCCGGCCGCTACATTTCGTGCATGCACGCCCCCGAAGTACTCGCAGGTCTGGGACCTTGATTCGCCTATCCACACCCCGAACAACCGGCGTTCGAGTCGCTGCTGGATGCCTACAAAGCGGACCTGACGCGTCTGGCGACCGACTCCGAAACTCTGCCGGCATTTTCGCCGAGCACTGCGACCGCCTGGGGCACCTTCTCCGAACGGCTCGCCGACCTGTTGGCCCGCACGGAAGATCTGCACTCGTTCGTCGGATGTCACGCCGCAGCGGATGCCGAGAACAAACTGTTCCAGCGGCTCGAAGGGCAGCTGTCTGCACTTGGTCCGCAGCGGCAGCAGGTGCTGACCAACGTCGAGTTGGCGCTCAAGAGCGTCGCGCCAGCCGATTTACAGTCAGCCGCCAAAGCCGATCAGACCCTGGGACGCGTCCTGTTCTTCCTCGACGAATGCCGCCGCAATGCCGCATTGCGGTTGCCCAAAGACCAGGAACTGCTTGCGGCCGAGCTGGCCGTCGACGCGATTCACGCCTGGGGCCGGCTCTACGACCGGCTCTCCGGCGAGTTACGCATCGAAGTGATGGACAAGGGGAACGTCGTCCGCAAGTCGCCGGGTCAGGTGACGTTCGATTCGCCCGAGCGCACCGTCCGCCAGAATAATTTCTACGCCGCTGACAAGGCCTGGAGCACGATCGCCGACACCTGCGCGGATGCCCTCAATCACATCTCGGGGTTTCGCCTGGCGAAGTATCGGCGGCTGGGACTGCAGGATCATCTCGACGCGCCGCTGCGCAATAACCGGATGCGTCGCGAGACCCTTGCCGCCATGTGGAGCGCCGTGGCAAAGCGACGGCCGGTGCTCCTCAAGTACTTTGCCGCCAAAGCGCGGCTACTGGGTCTGGACCGGCTGAGCTGGTACGACGTCCTCGCGCCGCTCCCGGTCGGGTCGTCAAAGCCTACCGGCGGAGCTTCGAAGTCGCTGTCGTACGATGCCGCCTGCGATCTGGTCATCAAGACCTTCGCGGAGTTCAGCGACGAATTGGGTGAGTTCGCACGGCGCGCCATCGCGGAGCGCTGGATCGAAGTGGAGAACCGCCCCGGCAAGCGTCAGGGAGGGTTCTGCACCGGTCTGCCGACGAAGAAGCAGTCGCGGATCTTCATGACGTTTACAAACACGGCCGACAGCATGTCGACGCTCGCCCACGAGCTGGGACACGCGTATCACTCGTACGTCCTGCGCGATCAGCCGTTTCTGCTGCAGGACTACCCGAGTAACCTGGCGGAGACGGCCTCGACATTCGCGGAAGCGGTGCTCGGCGAGCGGCGGCTGGCCGATGCGGCCTCCGAAGACGAGCAGCGAGCGATACTCGACCACATGCTCAGCGACTCGGTCGCGTTCCTGATGAACATCCACGCACGGTTCATTTTTGAAGACCATTTTCACCAGGAGCGCCGCGACGGAGAACTGAGCACCGATCGGCTGTCCGAACTGATGCTTGCCGCCCAGCGCGAAGCCTACTGCGACGGTCTCGATCCGGACGGCTGGTACCCGCGGTTCTGGATCTCGAAGCTGCACTTCTACATCACGGGGAACCCCTTCTATAACTTCCCGTACACGTTCGGATACCTGCTGTCGCAGGGGGTCTATGCGCATGCCAAGTCAGCGGGTCCGGGATTTCCGGAACAGTACCGCGATCTGCTAATCGCGACCGGTTGCCGGACTGCCGAAGACGCCGTCTCCACGACGCTTGGCTACGACCTGACGAAGCTCGACTTCTGGAACAAAAGCCTCGACATCGTCGATCAGCGCGTCGCCCGCTTCGTCAGTTTGTGCAAATAGAGAGAGTCACCAACGGGAGGGCGAGGCTACTGCCGAGCCGGTGTGACAGCCAAGCCCCGTGTTCATGGCGGCGATCCCGACTGTTTGGGATCGCCCACCCATGACCCGGACATTGACTGTGAGAGATTGTCTCTCAAGTCAGCGGGCGCCGACCGGTTCTTCTTCGCGAATGACGCGGACATGAGGCGCCGGGACTGCGGCGACGGGCTGAGACGGAGCCATTGTCATGGTCGCCACGGCCGGTTTGAGAACCGGCGGGGTCATCGACAGTCCGGGGATGGCGTCGTGTTCGGGGGGGACGACAACGTCGGCAGCGACGAGCACTGCGGTCTCTTCCGGTTCAGGCTCGGTCCAGGAGCGGTACAGGCCGACCGGGAAACGGAGCATGCGAATGGGGCCGACACCCACGAGCTGGGTGACGACCTGGAGCGTTTCGTAGACGTGCGGTTCCTGGATGCGGGCGACGAGCACCAGCGACAGCAGTCGCAAGGCGATGCTGATCACGAACATCAGGTGGAAGCCGGTGAAGTTGTAGCCGTTGAGATCGACGTGCCAGTCTCCCAGCGCCATAAGGGCAAAGCCGGCCAGGACGGACGTGAGACCGCCGATCATGCCGGCCACGGCGGTGCCGGCGGCGATATACATCGTGCGGTTTTCGGTCGGCGAGTTCTTCAGCAGGAAGCCGTTCTGGGCGATCGTGAATCCGGCGTTGAGGGCGGCGTCGAACATGAAGACCGGCACGAGCGTCCAGAAGGCGGCCGTGACGTCTTTCGGGATCAGCAGCAGCGAGATCATCAGCACGGACTTGAAGACCGTGCACAGGACCAGCACGGGCTTGTTCCCCCAGCGCTCGGCCCAGATGCCGAGCTTGCGCGAGGTGACGGCGCCGCCGATCCAGCTGAACGTCCAGAGCATCAGCACCTGGAACAGCGTCATGCCGACGTACTGCAACAGGTACAGGCTGATGAACGTCGCCCCGAGCATGGCGGCGAACTGGAACGCGCACATGAAGCCGATAAACGACCGGAATCCCGGGTGTTTGAAGGGCGCGAGGAGCACCTTTCTAAGATCGGGGTTCTGGACGCGCGTGACCGGCGGCTCTTCAACCTTGAGGAACAGCAGGATGTCCGTCAGGCCCAGGACGGAGCCGATGGCGACGAGAATCGGGAACCCGACCCGGATGCCGAGGCCGAACTGGTACAGCAGCAGTGCAGCGGCGCACAGCGCAGCGGCGGCGGACCACTGCATCCACAGATGTCGGATGCCCCAGTATTCGTTGAGGCCGCGATGGGGCAGGTAGTCTCCCATCCAGGAAAGCCACAGCGGCGAACCGAAGTGCTGCAGACCCTGTTCAATTCCAACCACCCCGATGTACAGCCAGAGCCAGGTGGAATCCGGCACGTGCGGCCAGATCCACGGTCCGGCCAGAACCGGGATGTACAGCACACGCTGGATGAGCGAGGCCGCCATCCACAGGGGACGGCGATAGCGGAGGTGATTGGCCGCCAGGGCCGCCAGGAGTTGCAGGAACAGCATGCCGGTCGGCAGAGCGTTGAGGACGCCGACATGCAGCCCGTTGCCACCGAGGTGGCGGGCGAAATCGATCGACGCCGCTGACAGCGTCAGCTGCGTATAGGCCATGCCGCAACAGCCGGCCACGATGATGCCGCGTTGCGCGGCACGCAAAGACCACACTTCAGGGACTCCAACTCAGGGGCGAACGGCGCGCACCGGGAACGCCGTTCGGACACACGCTGCCAACCGCGGGCTCGGGGAAATCTTGAGAGGGGGTCGGACTCTCTCAGAACCCTCCTCAAGGATCAAGAGGGAGTTGACTTGTGAGCACAGTTCAAGGCGCTCGATCCACAATACCTGCAAAATCGGCGCGAGGAAGTGCTCGGCAGTCAAATCTCTCCTTTATGAGCGTGGAATGGCACGGGTTGTTTCGGGGAATTCGGAGGCTGAGGTCGTTGCCGGGAGGCGGGAACCGAAATCGGCAGTGTCCCGGACAGTTGGCATGGCATATCTTTCAGCCCCAAACGCTGCGGCAACTGTGCGGGACACTGACGGCTCATTGCGAGCGCCTGCGGGACGGGGTACATTCGAGCACTGACCCCGCAGTGGACAAATGTCATGGCCAAGCGTGCCGCCGTTTCCGCCGATGCCCCTCCCGCCCCCCGGCGGACGCAACTGTTTGCCGACGATTCGGCCGTCAGGCCGCCGCGGCTTTGCGACCTGCAGGCCGGCCAGTCGGCGGACTGCTTTGTCCTGCTGGTGAGCAAAACGCGGGGTTCAACACGTGACGGCAAACCTTACTACCGGGTGGTGTTCCGCGATCCGGGGCGGACGGCGACGGCCATGATCTGGTCGGACGGCACCCTGTTCGCCGACTGCGAGCAGGCGTGGACGCCGGGCAAGTTCTACAAGCTGCGGTGCCGGTACACGGAGAATCAATACGGTCCGCAGGTGGATGTGGACCGGATTCGCGAAGTCACCGATGACGACGCGGCGGAGGGTTTCGATCCGTCCGAGTATTTCACGGCCAGCCGGTTCGATCCGGAGGCCATGTTCAGTGAGATGCTGGAACTTGTGGAATCGCAGGTGGAGGACCCCGCACTGCGGCAACTGGTTGTCGAGATCCTGACCGAAAACGCCGCGGCGGTGAAGACGCATCCGGCGGCGAGCCGGAACCATCATGCGTTCCGGGCCGGGTTTCTGGAGCATGTGCTGTCGGTCACGCGGACGGCCGTGTACCTGGCGGACAAGTATCGGGACTACTACACCGACATGCAGCCGCCGCTGAACAAGTCGCTGGTTGTGGCGGGGGCGGTGTTGCACGACATCGGCAAACTGCACGAACTCGTGGACCAGCCGCAGGGGGCGACGTACTCGCCGGCCGGGCGGCTGATCGGGCATCTGCTGCTCGGGCGCGACATGGTGCGGGAAAAGGCGGCGGAGATTCCGGAATTCGACGCGGAGACGCTGCTGCGGCTGGAGCACATCATCATCGCGCATCACAACGTGCCGGAGTTTGGCTCGCCGATCCCACCGCATACGCCGGAAGCGATGTTGGTCTACCACGCGGACGAGATCGACGCGAAGTTCAACATGATGGCACTGGCGCTGGCCGATCCGGCGGGTGATGCGGAGTTCACAAGTCGGGACAATGCGCTGCGAAGGTCAATTTTTCGCGGACTTACGACAGATGAGTCGGCGACCTGAAGAAACGTTGCGAATTGCAAACTGCGAATTTCCGATTTGCAATCTTCTTCTTGATCGATTCAGACTGTCCGAAGTGAATGATTTGGCGTTCGCTTGACGCCGCGGTGAATTGCCGCGACTCTCGGGCGGCAGTCAACTGGTTCCAGCACCTCAGCCGAAGGCCTCGTACGTGAGACGCAGCAAGACACTCGCCCGGATTCGCAATGGACAGGTCGTCCGCATGTGTGCCATGGGCCACTACATGCCGGCGTTCATCAAGCATGCGGCGGTATACGGGTACGACTGCATCTGGCTCGACCTGGAACATCGATTCATCGATGACCGGTCGGTGCAGGGGCTGCTGGCGTACAGCCATCTGTGCGACATCGACATCATGGTCCGCCCATCGACGCGCGAGCGGGCGCGGCTGTATCGCTACCTCGAGGATGGCGCGGCGGGGATCATGATTCCGCACGTGTCGACGCCGCACGAGGCGCACGAGCTGGCGCAGGCGGTGAAGTTTCCGCCGATCGGCAACCGCGGGCTGGATGGCGCCGGACTGGACGCAGAGTTCTATCACCAGCCGACGGCGGAGTACGTCGAGGCGGCCAATCGCGAGACATTTCTGGTCGTCCAAATTGAAACGCCGCTGGCGGTGCAGAACGTCGATGCAATCGCGGCAACTCCCGGTGTCGACGGGATGTTCGTCGGCCCGTCCGATCTGTCGCTGCGGATCCAGAAAGAACGTCCGGACCTCGACCTGGCCAATTGCCGCAAGGCAGTCGCGGCGGCGGCGCGGAAACATCATAAGATGTGGGGTCTGCCGGCGGCGTCGAGCGAGATGATCGCGGAGTATGCGAAAGAAGGGGCGCAGCTCATCAACCGGGGCGGCGACTACGGCGCGGTGATGATGCACCTGCGCGATTGCAGCAATGAGTACGCCGAACTGAGCAAATCGGGAGTGATTGCGTGAACCTCGCCGGCAAAGTCGCACTCGTGACCGGCGCCGGGCGCGGGATTGGACTCGGCTGTGCCCAGGAGTTGGCGCGTGCGGGGGCGACGGTCGTGCTCAATGACCGCCCCGGCAGTCCCGATCTGGCCACGGGAGTCGCCTCCATCACGGATGCCGGCGGAACGGCCTCCGGCGTCGGAGCCGATTGCTTCAGCCGCGAAGGCTGTTTGCTGATCCTCGATGAAGTCCTGCGTCGCCACGGCCGGATCGACATTCTGGTCAGCAATCCGGCGTTCTCTCGCCGCGGGAGTTTTCTGGAATACGACCCGGAACTGTTCGAACAGACGCTGCGCGGCACATTGACGGCCGGGTTTCACATGAGTCAGCTCGTCGCGCAAAAACTCGTTGCACAGGGGAGCGGCGGCAAGATCGTGTTTATCTCCAGTGTGCAGGCCGAACTGCCGATTGCTCACAGCGTGGCGTATAATGCGGCCAAGGCGGGGCTGAACCACATGGCGGCGACGATCGCGACAGAACTGGCGCGGCACCGGATTAACGTCAACGTGATCGAGCCGGGCTGGATCGATACGCCGGGAGAGCGCAAGACGTTCTCGGCGGCAATGATCGCGGAGGAAGGGGCGAAACTGCCGTGGGGCCGGCTGGGGACGCCGACGGATATCGGCAAGGCGGCCGCGTTCTTGTGCTCGGACGACGCGGATTACATCACGGGGACGGTGCTGGTCGTGGACGGAGGGTTTCGAGCCAAGGACTGGCGTCCGCCGGCGACGATGGACGTGCGATGATGAAGAAAAGCTTCGGGGACTTGACGCGCGAGGAGGTGAAGGCGATTTTCCGCGCGCAGCGAGAAGGTTACGAACGGATGGAACGCGACCGGTTACGGGAGAAGTGGCGTGAGCCGACGGTTGAAGAGAAGATGGCCTTCGACGCGTTCATGGACGACGTGCTGAAGACACCCAGACCGCCGCGCAATTACGACACTGGTTTGGTGGAGTGGTACCGCCTGCTCATGCGGAAGGCTTCATGAACCAGGTCTACGATGCCGCGCAGGAAATTCATGTGCTCTTTGGGGAGCGCGGCTGGGACTTCTGCATTATTGGTGGGCTGGCAATTATCCGCTGGGGACGCGTCCGGGTCACCGAGCACGTGGATGTCAGTCTCCTCACAGGGATTGGAGACGAGCGGGAGTTCCTGGACATCATTGCTGCGCGATTTCCGGGTCGGGAGCCCGACGAAGTGCAGTTCGCATTAGGGGCACGAGTCTATCGAGGGTTCGCTTCCAGTGGCGCGCCCATCGATATCGCCTTGGCCGCGTTCCCGTTTGAAGAAGATGTCATTCGCCGAGCCAAGCCATATGAGTACCGGCCGGGATGCGTTGTAAATACCTGCAGCGCCAACGACCTTGTCGTTATGAAGGCATTTGCGGGACGCGAGATCGACATGTACGACGTCAAGTATCTCGTCTCGAATCAGTGGGATCATTTAAACTGGGAACAGATCGAGCGCGACCTTCAGAATCTCTGCGATTGGACCGAGCGATTTGAACCGCTACCACGTTTGATAGAGCTGCGCGAGCAGATTCGCCACATCAAGCAGACTGAAGGGTGACATGCACTGCGGCCGGTACATTTCGACTCCGCTGACGCGTCGCGGACTGCTGCGGCAGTCGGCCGGCGGGTTTGGCAGTGTCGCGCTGGCATCGTTGCTGGCGGAGTCGTCGGCCAGGGCGACCGGGACGTCGCCGTTCGCGCTGCGGCCGCCGCACTTTCAGCCGCGGGCGCGGTCGGTCATCTTTCTCTACATGGACGGCGGGCCTTCGCAGGTCGACACGTTCGATCCCAAACCGCGGCTGGATGCCGAGAACGGTCAGCCGTTCAAGATGCCGATCCAGCCCACGCAGTTTGACAACGTCGGCAATACTCTGGCGTCGCCCTGGAAGTTCCGACAGTACGGCGAGTCGGGGTTGCCGGTCAGCGATCTCTTCCCGAATGTCGCGACGTGCGTCGACGATCTGTGCGTCGTGCGGTCGATGACGTCGGAGTTCTCGGAACATACGAGTGCAAATTACTTCCTGCATACCGGGTTCGGCCTGCAGGGTCGGCCGAGCATGGGGGCGTGGTTCGGCTATGGACTCGGCTCCGAGTGCCACGATTTGCCGGGGTTTGTCGTGCTCAACAGCGGACTGATTCCGCCGGGCGGCCTGGAATGCTTCGGCAGCGGGTTCCTGCCGGCGACGTACCAGGGTTCGATCTTCAAGCAGGGCTCGACGCCGGTCGCGGATGTGCAGCGGACGGAACCGACAGCGGCCGCGCAACAGAACAAACTCGCACTGCTGCGTCAGCTTGACGCGGATGCCCTGGCGGCGAACGGCGCGAGCGATGCGATTGAATCCGCAATTGCGAACTATGAGCTGGCGTTCCGCATGCAGAGCGCCGTGCCGGACCTGATGGACGTCGCTCAGGAGACGCCGACCACACGGCAGATGTACGGCCTGGAGGCGCCGCGCAAGCAGACGCAGGTGTTCGGCCATGCGTGCCTGGTAGCGCGGCGGCTGGTGGAACGCGGCGTGCGGTTCATCCAGCTCACCTGTCCGAGCGGCAACGGCGACCGCTGGGACCAGCATTCGAATCTCAAGAGCGACCACGAGCACAACGCGGTAACAGTCGATCAGCCGATCGCAGCGTTGCTCAAGGACTTGAAGTCGCGCGGGCTGCTCGATGAGACATTAGTCGTCTGGTCGGGCGAATTCGGCCGCACGCCGTTCGCACAGGGAACCGACGGCCGCGACCATAATCCGTTCGGATTCTCCATCTGGCTCGCCGGCGGCGGCGTGCGGGGAGGCATGGCCTACGGGGCGACCGACGAATACGGCTACCACGCGATTGAGAATCGGCTGGAGATCCACGATCTCCACGCGACGATGCTCCATTTGCTGGGGATCGACCACACCCGGCTGACGGTCCGGTTCTCCGGCCGCGAGATGCGGCTGACCGACGTGTTCGGGAACGTGGTGCATGACATCATCGATGCCTGATTCGCCGCGATTTCGGCGATGATCAGCCGGTGCCTTGAATGGGCCGGTGCGTTGAAGCTCGACGACTTTCGCCGCCGGAACTGTCACCGCTTGAACACGGCGGCGTGATCGGAATGTGAGTCCCGATATCACGTACGCCGATTTCGGGCGCTGCCGGGTCCGCCAGACGCGGGCGCGAATTGCGAACCGTTTGCGGTCGCATCATAATTAACCTCGATTCCCCTCTGTGCGCGGCGCCGGTCGGCGCGGGCGACTTGGAATATCGCGGGAGCGGGCGCCCGAGACTCTCATCACACATCCTGAGCGTCATGAACGACTGCGGCTGGGCGGACGTGCCGCTGGCAGTGATTGGAATGTCCTGCCGGCTGCCGGGCGCCGACGATCTGGAGGGGTACTGGGAATTGATCCAGCGCCGCGGCTGCGCGCTGGGACCGCTGCCGGCCTCGCGTTTCGACGACACGTTGTACTTCGACTCTCGCAAGGGGACCCCCGGCAAGTCGTACACGCGGCTCGGGGGAATCGTGGCGGAGCGGCCGTTCAACCGCGTCGCATATCCGCTGTCCGACGAACAGATCTCCGGTTCCGATCCGGTGCATCTGGCATTTCTGGAGGTGGCAGGCGAGGCGTTGCGCCACGCCGGGATCGAACCGTTCGAAATCCCGCTGCGGAATACGGGGGTATACATCGGCAACGCCCGCGGCAGCCTGCGGAGTGCCAACCTCGCCTGCGCAATGCACGCGCAGCCGGTTGCCGCGAAGCTGATGGAATCGGACGCGTTCCGGCAACTCGATCCGCAACTGCAGGCGGAAATCGTGCAGGCGACCGCGGAGCGAATCTGCGCCGCGAATCGCGAAGATGGCGGCGGACGGACCAATCTCGAATCGAACCGCGTGGCGGGGCTCGTCAGCGAAGCGTTCGGATTGTCGGGACCGGCGACGGCGGTCGATGCGGCGTGCGCGTCGTCGCTGGTGGCGTTGGCGCAGGCGGCGCGTGCATTGCAGCACGGTGCGATCGACATGGCGATCGTGGGGAGCGCATCTTACAGCGCCTGGACGAGCCTGGTGATCTTCTCGCAGGCGCAGGCGTTGAGCTCGGTCGGCTCGTTTCCCTTTGATGCCCGGGCAGACGGGTTTGTCAGTTCGGACGGTTATGCGGCGGTGATCGTCAAGACGCTGACGCGGGCGCTCGCGGACGGGGACCGTGTGTGGGGGGTTGTTCGCGGAATCGGCCTGTCGAGCGACGGCCGCGGCAAGAGTTTGTGGGCGCCGCGCCGCGAAGGCCAGGTGCTGGCGATCCGCCGGGCACTGGCCGGCGGGATCGATGTTTCGTCACTGGGGTACGTGGAGGCGCACGGGACATCGACGCAGGTCGGCGACGCGACGGAAATCGCCGCCTTGAACGACGGGCTCGGGCCGTTGCTCACGAAAGCGAAACCGGTGCCGCTGGCCAGCGTGAAAGGGAACATCGGTCACACGCGGGAGACGGCCGGACTGGCCGGACTCATCAAGACGTTGCTGGCGATGCACCACGGCCGGATTCCGCCGGCCGCCGGCTTCGAACAGCCGAATCCGGAAATCCCGTGGGACGCGCTGCCGTTTTACGTGCCGACGTCGGCCCAGGCGTGGGACCGGCCGAAGGCCGGCTCCCCGCGGCGGGCTGCGGTCGACGCATTTGGAATCGGCGGACTGAACGTGCATGTGCTCGTGGACGACGAACCTGAGCACGGCTCCGGCAGAGCGCAGATGCGCGTGCCCTGCGACGTAGAACGAACTCCGGCGGCTTCACGTAGGGGTGACACAGGCTGCGCGATTGCGATCGTCGGCCGCGGGGCGATCTTCCCCGGCGCCCGCAACTACGCGGAGTTCCAGGATTTGGTGAGCAGCGGTCGCGACGCCAGGATGCCGGTTCCGTCCGCACGCTGGAATCTCGATCAGTTTCCACAATTGGCGGCGTCCGGCAGCGACGGCAGTGCGCGACTGTGGGGAGGGTTCGTCACGGGCTTCGAGTACGACTGGCGAAAACGGCGAATCGCTCCCAAGCAGATCGCCCACGGGGATCCGCTGCAGTTCATGGTGCTGGACGCCGCGGAGCAGGCCATGCAGGATGCCGGTTGTCCCGAGGAGCGGCTCAAGCGGAGCACGACGGCGGTCGTCATCGGCACGGGATTCGGTGGAGATTTTTCGATCGAGCTGGGACTCGCCCTGAGATTGCCCGACTTTCAGCGGCTGCTCGGCGAAGAACTGACGTTGCACGGGATCGCGACGCCGCAGGCGGCGGAGATCGGCGCAGAATTCGCAGCGGCGTTTCTGCGGCGGTACGTGGCGCTCGCGGACGAAACCGGCAGCTATTCGAGCAGCACGCTGGCGTCGCGCGTGGCGAAGGCGCTCGACCTGCAGGGAGGGGCGTTTGCCGTCGACGCCGGGGGAGGCTCGTCGTCGGTCGCACTGGCGGCAGCGATGGACATGTTGCAGTCGCATGCGTGCGATGCCGTGCTGTGCGGGTGCGCAGCGGAGCCTTGATCCCTGCATGTACGCGGCGCATCGCGCCCGCGGTTCGCTGTGCCTGGGTGAGCCACAACCGGCATTCGACTGCGACGCGCGGGGGATCGTGCCGGGGGAAGGCTGCGGCGCGGTCCTGTTGAAGCGGCTGGAGGACGCGGAGCGGGACGGTGACACGATTCATGCCGTCATTCGGGGGATCGGCACCGCTACGGATGCGCAGGACCGACGGCGGGCCGTGGCAGCAGCCGTGCGGCGCTGCAGGCCGCGGCCCGGGCGCGCCGGCGCGGAGGTGTGGGCGTCATTGAGGCAACCGGGCTGGCCATTCGCGACATTGATGCCGACGAAGTCCTGGGCCTCGTCGCTGCGTACGGCGAAACGGCAGGGCCGCAGCCGGCCGTGGTCGATGCGATCGCCAACCGTATCGGCTGCACGAATGGCAGCTTCGGGCATGGCGTCCCTGCTGAAGTTGATCGCCGGATTCGAGGAGGGCGCCATCCAGGGTGCATTCGGCCAGCGCTACGCGGCATGCGATTCCGGAATTCGACGGCGTGTTGCGGCTCATCGATCAGCGAAGTGCGCTACGTCCGGTCGGCGCCGATTCGCGACTGCTCGGCGCCGTGAACTGCCTCACCCCCACAGGACAGGCGTCTTGACGTATTGCTCGAACGCCCCGCGACGCCAGCTGCACGGCACTTGCCGCAACCCGTGCTGGAGCATGGTCGCATCTGTGCAGGACCGGATTCCAGTCGCCGGCCGCGGATTGCCTTCGCCTTTCCCGGACAAGGATCGCGGTACGCCGGGATGTTGAACACGCTGGTGCAGGAATCGCCCGCTGCGGCGGCCCACTTGCAAGACTTAAACGCAACACTGTCCCGGCTGCGGTTGCCCACATTCGATCGCCTGATCGGGGAGGATTCGCACAAGCTGGGAACGGACCTGTTCGAAACGCAATTGTCGGTCTTGCTGGCCGACCTGCTGATGTTTCGCGTCCTGGAGAGTCAGGGGATCGAGGCGGACGTGCTGACGGGACACAGCTACGGCGAGTATGCGGCGCTGGTTGCGGGCGGGGCGTGGGAGCTGGAACAGGCGATCGAGATGACCCGGGCGCGATGCGCAGCGATCGCATCGTGCGGCGTTCAGGGGGGCATGCTGGCTACGGGAATGCCTGCGGACCGATTGCAGGAACTGTTGCAGGAATCGGAGTGGTCCAGGCGAGTATTTCTCGCGAATCACAACGCTCCCGACCAGACGATCGTGGCGGGGAGCACCGAGGCGCTGCGGGAGTTCGCCGAACGTCTGCGAACCGCCGGGCACGCATCACGACTGCTGGCGGTGCCAGCGCCGTTTCACACGCCGCTGATGGCCCCGGTGCGCGACATGCTGCACGCCACCGCGTCCGGTTGCAGTTTTCGTCCGCCGAACCGGCCGCTGCTCAGCAGCGTGACCAATCGCTACACCACTGAGCCGGAGGAGTTGCGCAACAACCTCGTCGAACAACAGGTTCGGCCTGTGCATTACGTCGATCTGGTTCGGCGGCTGATTGCGGACGGAGTCGACGTCCTCATCGAGGTCGGCCCGCGGCAGGTGCTGACAGGCCTGCACCGGCAGATCGCCGGGGACAGCCCCGTCGGAATCATTGCAACGGATGACCCGCGTCGCCCAGGGATCCAACAGTTGAATTCGGTCCGAAAGCTGCTGGACAGCCGTGGTTGTACAGTGGCGACGCGGCCGACATCATCACGGCCGGCCAGCGACGGGGGCGGGACGGAAGCAATCGTGCACTTCGATGCGACGGCCCGGCGTCGTGAGCGCAATCGCCGTGCGGGATTGGCGGAAGACACGGCCGCAGCGACTTTCGCCAGCGGAGAGACCGCCGCGTCGGCGGTCGACGCCGACCTGGCCGGCGTGCTGGTGCAGTTTGTCTGCGAACAGACTGGCTATCCGCCCGAAGTCGTCAGTCTCGATGCGGAGTTGGAAGCGGACCTGGGCATCGACAGCATCAAGAAAGCGCAGTTGCTGGGCGAATTGCGGGATCATTTTCCGATTCGCGCGACGCATGCGCTCAAACTCGATGACTTCCCCACTCTCCGGCACATCCTGAACTTCCTGAGCGCGTCGCGGTCCGGCGAACCGGCAGGGGTTGCACACGCCGCAGATGAGGGCCCGGACGATCTGATCGCGCGAGTCGCAAATGGATCGGCGACTGCAGCACCCCCGTTGACGACGGCCGTCTCCTCGGCGCCGCGCACGGTTCCGCCGGTGATCGGTGTGGTGCCCGATGCACTCGCCATTTTGAATGTGCAACGGTTCCGTGGATCCCCGTACAACATCGGCTTCCAGCATGGACGCGCGTCCGCAGAGGCAATTCGCCGGACACTGCAGAAATACGTCGACCTGCTGGGGCAACGGTTGTTTGAGTTGCAGCCGCTCCAGTCCGCACTGGATCAGCGGGAGATTTACTTCGGCGCGGACGGGATGGACGAACTGCGCGGCATGGCCGATGCAGTGGGCATCCCGGTTGAACACCTGGCATCGTTCAACCTCGGCTTGAGCATGGAGTTTTTGCCGGGCTGCACACAGTTTGCCGTCACCGCCCGCGCGAACGGCGACGCCGGGTTGATCCATGCGGTCAACGAAGATTGGATGCTGGCCCTGGCGCTCCCCGGCATTCTGAAGCGCATGGCGCAGGTGCGCTTTCCCGACGGCGGCATCCCGTTTCTCACGTTCAGCACCTGCGGCGAACTGGCGGGACAGAACGGGATCAATGCCCGCGGCCTGGCCGTTTCCAGCACGCTGCTGCTCGACCGGTTGCCGCGGGACGATTACACGCCGGGCCGGGTGCACCCGGCGCTCGTCAAAGAGGTCCTGGAACGGGCGGACGGCATCGACGCAGCGTTGGACATCATCCGTCGCATGCCACGCAGCGGCGCCTGGAGCATGTGCTTGTCGGAGCATGCGGCCGACCGGCTGTGTTACGTCGAATACGACCGCGAGTCGGTCGAGGTACGGATGGCGGATGATTCCGTGGAATCGACCAATCACTGCCTCATCAAGTCGGCTCGCGGAGAAACCCCGGCGCAGTCGTGCCAGCGGCTGGATCGTCTGCACGAATTGCTCGACGGCCGGAACGGCCGGCCAAGCCGTGTGACACTGGCCGAGGCGCAGGCGATTCTCCGTGACCGTTACGATCGCAGTCTGGGACGCGTGACGCTCCATCCGACCAAGAGCACGATCCGCCGGCCATACACGCAGGCCAGCATTGTGATGCGACCGACACTCGGGGAAGTCTGGGTCACCGCCGACTCTGTGCAGGATGAGGTCCCCGATCAGTTTCATCTCCTCAAACTGGGTAAGTTATTTCGCGACGAAGAGCGCGCTGAGGTCTCGCCCCGCGAACCGATCGCGACGGCCGATCCAGGGATCGATGACGCTCAATCGTGTCGGGCGGTTCCGGACCGGGTCATGAACCGGTTTGTCCTGCGGATGGTCGACGCGCCGCTGAACGAACATCAGCAACGCGAGCGGCCCGCCGCCGGCCGTGTACTGCTGGTGGGAGACAATCCGACTACAGAGTCGCTGCGCCAACAGTTGTCGGGGTCCGGCGCGGAAGTCGTATCGCTGCCGCTCTCGGGCGATTTGGACGAAACATTGCAGGAGCTCGATCAGGTGTGGGAGGCGAGTCCAGCGGCGACGCTGATCCTCGCGACCGGTCGGGATCCGGACGCGGGCTGTGGACTTGACGAAGACGTCTGGAAGCAGCGCCGCGCCCGCGGCGTTATGACGCCGCATTTTGTCTGCCAGCGGTGGCTGCAGCATGTCGCCCGCACGCGATTGTCCGAGACGCCGCGTCTGGTAGCGGTGACGGCGCTCGGGGGAGATTTCGGCCTGTCGGGCGGCAGCGCTGCTGTGGAGGGAGGCGCGCTCACAGGACTGCTCAAGGGCCTGGGCCAGGAATTCGACCAGTTGTGTGTGAAGATCATTGATGCGCCGAGCGGCGACCCTCCGGCTCTGGTCGCGCGGTGCCTTCTGCAGGAGCTGGACAGCGCCGCCCCGGAGGTCGAAGTCGGCTACGTTTGCGGCCGGCGACGGATCGTGCAGTCGGCGCCGCGGCCACTCTTCGTCATCGACAAGCCCACATTGCCGTCAGGGACGTGGGTCATCACCGGTGGGGGACGCGGCGTAACTGCAATTGTTGCCCGCGAACTGGGCCGCCGCTTCGGCCTGACGATGCAGCTATTGGGAAGCAGTCCGCCCCCCGACATTCCTAACGACTGGCGCGGATTGACGGCCGACCGCCGCCGCGAACTGCGCGCCGGGATCGCCCGAACCGCGCGGGAGTCTGGGGGCGACCCCGCCGCGGCCTGGCGCGACGTCGAGCGCCAGATCGAACTCGATGCCAGTTTGCGCGCGTTCGCTGACGCCGGAGTTGATGTGACGTACAGGCAGTGCGATGTGACAAACCGCAGCGAGCTGGCACAGGTGCTCGCTGCGATTCGGGTAGAGGCCGGGCCGATTCGGGGCGTGATCCACGGCGCCGGCGTCGAAGCGTCGTGCCGATTCGACAGGAAGACCCGCGAAAATGTGGACCGGACGGTGGCTGTCAAAGTCGACGCGGCGTTCAGCCTCGCCACGCTCACCCGCGACGACCCTGTTGAATTCTTCGTGGGCTTCGGATCGATCAGCGGTCGGCTGGGGGGTGTCGGGCAGTCGGACTATTCGATGTCGAGCGACCTGCTGGCCAAGCTGTTCTGCCGACTACGGGCCGAGCGGCCTGCCTGTCGGGCCGTGACGCTGCATTGGCCGCCGTGGGGGGACACCGGCATGGCGATGCGTCCGGAAAGCAAGTTGGCGCTGGAAATCGCCGGCCACGCCTTCATGCCGGCGGCGGAAGGCGCCGCGCACCTGGGGGACGAATTGGCCGCCGGCGCCAACGAGGCGGAGGTTATGTTGATTGACTGGCCGACGACCCGAATCGGCAGGGAAGCGCCGTTGTCGCCGGCCGAGGCGCAGGCCTACTGGCAGCGCACGCCCGCTGTCGCCACCGCTCCGCTGCTGAGCGGTATCGTGCGACTGGAAGATCGGCGACGCCTGATCGCAGAAATGGACCTGGATCCGCAGCGCGACCCATGCCTCGTCCATCACCAACTTGACGGCGTCCCGATTCTGCCGCTGGTGGCGGCGCTGGAGGCGTTTGCGGAAGCCGTGCCACTGCTGACACCCGGCGCGACGGTCCGTGCGTTCCGCGATGTGCGGATTCACGAGGGCTTACGGTTTCTGAGCGGCACGAACCAAACGGCGCGCGTGGAAGCACGGTGCGAGCGGGGAGTCATCGTGTGCGAGCTGCAATCCGATTTCCGCAACCGGCGAGGTTTCGTCCAGGCGCCGTCGCGCCGGCATGTTAGCGCCGAGGTCGATCTCAGCCCCAGCGCGCCGGCCGCCACAATCGCGCTGGCCCAAGCAGACGGGAAGTGGGGCGAGATGCAGTACGAACCATCCGACGCCAATGCGCCGAGCATGGCCATCCGGCACGGTCCGCCGCTGCGATGTCTGAAGCAAGTCCGCATTCAGGACGACCGGCTGTGGGGGCGCATGATCGCCGGCTCCGGGACCGAACTCTGCCCGTCGCCCCACAGGACTGCCTGGAAACTGCCGTCGGCCGTGCTCGACGCCTGCCTGCTCGCCTGCAGCGTGCTGACTTATGTGCGGGAGAAGGCGCTGCATCTGCCGTCCGGTCTCGACGTGTTGCGGTTCGGCGATCCTCCTGCAAACAACGAGCCGTGCCAGGTCGCGGTGCAACTGCGGGAGACGATTGGCTCGCGGGCCGTGTATGACTTTACGCTGTACGGCGCAGACGGCCGCGTCATTCTGGATGCCCAGGGGTATCAGGCTACTTATCTCACCGCCGCGGCAACAACTTCATGAATCGAGACTGCGCGATCACTGTCCGGCATTGCGACGCGCGTTTGCGGTCGTGGCCTGGCGACTTGCGCACATGGCTGACCGCGGCGGAGCAGGAGGAACTCGCATACTGGCGTCACGCTCGACGCCGGGAGGCGTGGCTGGCGGGTCGGTGGTTGCTGAAACGGATGTTGAATCGCGCACACGGCGGGATGAATCCCGACGCCGGCGACGACGGATGGCGCACCTGGGAAGTGCTGTCCAGCGACGGACACGGACGCGGACGCGCTCCGCGGGTGTTGCGGGAGGGACGCGCTTGTTCCTGCCACGTGTCGTTGGCCCACGCCGGCGACGTCGTCTGGGGGGCGATTTCACATGCCGCGCAGGTGCGAGTCGGAATCGATGTCGTCGCCGACCGGCCGCTCAGTCACGGGGCGTGCGAACTCTGGTTCACGCGCCGCGAGCGAGTGCGGCTCTGCCCGTCCGAGGGACGGTTGAGTCCGGCCCTGTGGGGGGGCAAGGAGGCGGTCTACAAAGCGCTGAACCGCGGCGAACCGTTCGTGCCGGCGGAATTCGAAGTCGACCGCGATTGCCAGGGGCGCTGGACGTGGACCCACAACGGCGTCTCGCGCGGCGCAGGCGACTGGCTGGACGTCGAATGGGCAGGAGGCTGGATCGTGGCGACCGCCGCGGTCGCCGTCGAGACGCTGCCGGAGAATTCCGCCCATGATTGATCTGACCGGACACGTCGCACTTGTCACCGGCAGTTCCCGCGGGATCGGGCGGGCCTGTGCTCTTAAACTGGCACAAGCCGGCGCCGATGTCGTCGTGAACTACCTCACCTCTCGCGCTGCCGCCGACCAGGTTGCCGCCGAGATTTCTCAGGCCCGGCGCCGCACGGCGGTCGTGAAAGCAGACGTCGGAGAGCCGGAGGACGTCGAGTCGATGATCGGATTCATCCGCGAGCATTTCGGCCGACTCGATATTCTCGTCAGCAATGCCGCAACCGGCGGATTTCGCCCGTTGATCGCCACCACGCCGCGGCACTTCGAGGCGGCGATGAAGACCAATGCGCAGGCCTTGCTGTCGCTCGTGCAGTCGGCGCTGCCGCTGCTGGAGCGGTCGTCGGGACGCGCGAAAGTGATCTCGCTGTCCAGCCACGGGTCGCACAGAGCACTCCCGGCATACGGCGCCATCGGTGCGAGCAAGGCGGCGCTGGAAAGCCTCACCCGTCACCTCGCGCTGGAACTGGGGGGACGCGGCATCAACTTCAACGTCGTCCAGGCCGGTCTGGTCGAGACCGACTCATTTCTGCAGATGCCGAACCGGGAGCGGCTGCGCGAAGCGCGGCAGGCACGCAGCCTGACCGGCGAGCGGGTGCTCACGGTCGAGGACGTCGCCGCAGCGGTCACCTATCTGGCGAGTCCGCTGAGCGACCTCGTACAGGGTCACACGCTCGTCGTCGACGGGGGGGCTGCGGTGCTGCCGTAAGCAGGCGGCGTGGCTCGGCCAGGATCTGCGACGTCGTTGCCGGGTGCCGCGAGCGCGACGGAATCGGCGGGGCCGTCCCCCGACCGGACGCCTGCCACGCGCCGCCGGATGCGCTCGATCAGCGACCGGTCGTCGAACCAGATCGAGCAGAACTGCCGGATGTAGTCGTGAGAAAAGTGCTCCATCTCGCGGACGCCGATCACATCCGGCCACAGTCCGCGCGGCCAGTACGCCGTGCCGAACAGCCAGTCCCACAGGGCGATCTTCGAGCCGTAGTTGGAACGGCTGCCCGGTCCGTCCGCTGCATGGTGCCACCAGTGCAGTTCGGCCGAGACGAACAGATAGTTCAGCGGACCGATGTACGTCTTGAAATTGGCATGGTGCCAGAACCCTTTGATCAGATCGAAGGCGAGATATACGGCAATCACCGTATGATCCAACCCGAGCGTCTGAAACGGCAGCGCGATGAAGAAGTTCTTCGCCGCGCCTTCGAGCACGTGGATCCGCAGCAGTGACACGCTGTCCATCTCCGTGACGGTGTGATGGACTCGATGAATCCGCCAGAGCCATTCGAACTTGTGGTACCAGCGGTGCAGCCAGTAGCGGCAGAAGTCGTCGACGACGAAGAACAGGGCGAACTGCGCGCCCCAGGACCAGCCGGAAAAGGTGTGGCCCCAGGCGGGAACCAGCTGCAGTGCGCCGTACGCCGCGAGTTTCGTGAGGCCCGACAACCCTGGCCCGTTGACCAGCGCAGACGTCAGATCGGTCAGGTATCCTTGCCGCAGTGGGCCGGTGCGATAGCCGGGCAGGATCGGCGGCAGCACGCGTTCCAGCGTGTGAAACACCAGCAATCCGATGACGAGCGTCGGCAGCAGGATGCTCATGGACCTGCGTCCCGTTTCAGGATGAACGCTTCAACCGGCCGGAGTGCACCGAGTCGGCGCTGACACCGATCGGCCGGCGAAGGTCCGAACGCGCATGAACGCCTGGCATATTACACGAAAAGACCTGCTCGTGCTGTGGCGCGATCGGCGTTCGCTGGTCGTCCTGCTGATTCTGCCGCTCGTGTTCATCACGATCATCGGGTTGTCGACGGGGCGGCTGCTGGGCTGGCAGAATCAGAACGACGCGCTCAAAGTGGCGATCGTCAATCTCGACCAGGGGGAACTCTCGCAGTCGATCGTCCAGCGGTTGGGTCGCCACGAGGGGCTGGCGGCGCAGTCGGCGGTCGATATTCGCGCGGCGGAAAGGCTGCTGGAAGCCGGCCGTTGTGTCGCGGTCGTCCGGTTTGGACCCGAATTTGAGCAGCGCGTCGGCGACCTGCGTTCGGTCGACGCCCTGCAGATCGACCAGGGCCCGCTCGCCCGCGATCTGTCGGCGCTGGACGTGCACATCACTTCGGAACCGACCCTGACCAATGTGGAAGCCATTGTGCGAATGATCGTCCAGGGGGAAGTCCTGCGCGGCGTCATCCCGGCCGTGCTTCGCAAGAACGGCTGGATTCGCAATTACATCCGGGTGCATGCTCGCGCGGCCGACGAGCCGGCTGAATCGCCGCCGGCAGTCCCCGCGGCCCCGCAGCGGCTGGGGTACGGCAGCATCGTCTACCAGACGATTGTTCCGTCGTACACCGTGCTGTTCACGTTCTTTCTGGTCACGATCATGGCGGGGTCGTTTGTGGCGGAGCGCGACGCCGGAACATTGCGGCGGCTGCAGACGTTGCCCGTGGACAGCGCCGCCCTGGTTGTCGGCAAGACGCTGCCGTTCCTGTGCATTTCGCTGTGCCAGGGGGCCCTGCTGTTCCTCGCCGGCAAGGTCCTGTTCGGCATGGACTGGGGACGACACCCCGCATTGTTGGCCACGGTGATCGTCTGCACGTCGCTGTCGGCCACTTGCCTGGGACTGCTCGTGGCGACGCTGGTCCGCACCACCAGCCAGGTCTCCACGTTTGCGACGCTGATCATCATCGTCATGGCCGGCATCAGCGGCTGCTTCATGCCCCGCGCGTGGCTGCCTCCGGCCATGCAGCAGGTCAGCCTCGCCACGCCCCACGCCTGGGCGCTGATGGCCTACAACCAGCTGTTGAACTCGGCGGCTCCCGATCTGTACCGCGTCGGTCGTTGCTGCCTGATGTTGATCGGCTTCAGCACACTCTACGCGCTTCTCGGCTGGTGGCGTTTCCGCCAGACCAAGTGAACGCCTGGCGATCGTCTACTTGTCCAACCCGATTGCAGGCAGATGCGCCTGGCGGGAGGTGTTATCTCGCAGGAGACCACCCAGACCGGCAGCGTCCGATCGCAAATTCAGATTCTTGGCCGTTGGCGCCTGATCCACTTCCTGACCGACCTTGTCGGCAGCGTCGTTGCCGGTTCGATCGGGGAACGGACGCGACTCCTGATTCGCAACAGTCGTTTCAACTCCGAAGAGATCGTCGATACCGGCGCCGGGGCGAAATGTTGAGACCTGCCGGATGGGCGGACCTGAGAGGTGTTCGTCAAGCTCCGCACGGCCGCCGGCTTCGGGAACGATCGCCTTGTCAATGATCGCGGAGATCGTTGCGCGCCCCGCCGTCTCTCCCTCGGACGAAGCCCCCTGCTGCCCGTCGGCCTTGGGTTGGGCATCTGCTCCCGGTGCGCCATCGGCCCCCTCCTCGGCCGGCGGGAGCATCGGTCCCGGATCTGGCTGAGGCGTCATCATCTCAAATCCAAGCGGGTTTTGCAGCGAGAGGATCACACCGCCGCCGATCGCCTGAAACGCGCGGACGATGGCGGTCAACTGCTGGAGCTTGGTGTCGACGACAATCGTCCGTGCGTCCCGCAGATCGCGTTGAGAGAACAATACGTCCACGTAGTCCGCGCGGTTGCTTTGGAACAGACTGGTCGCAACGTCGACCGATTTCACGAGAGCGTCCAACTGCAGTTTCTTGATCTCGACGCTCTGGCGATAGTTCTCGGCCTTGGCCAGGTTGTTGACCACGTCGGTAAACGCGTTCAGGACGGTGCGCTGATAGTTGTACACAGCCTGCAACTGCCGGGCGTTTGCGTTGAGGTAGTCGGCCTGGATCGCATTCCAGTTGATGAGCGGCTGCACGAGATTGCCGGCGATGTTGCCGACCAGGGCTTCCGGATCGAAGAAATATCGTGGATTGAAAGCCTCGAAACCAACGGTCCCGGTGAGGGCCAGCTTCGGGAAGAAATTGGCTCGGGCGACCTGCACGTCGAGCCCGGTCGCGGCCAGCTCGCGCTCAGCCGCACGGATGTCGGGCCGGTACTGCAGCAGTTGGGGGGGAAATCCCACCTGCACTGCCTGCAACTCGAGATCGATGATGTTTGCGGGCGAGCGTTCCACTGGCTGGGGGAAAGTACCGCGGAGGAAGTTGATGCGGTTCTCGGCCTGAATGATTTCCTGCCTGACGATAAGTTTTTCACTCTGGTTCTTGTGAACTTCGGCTTGGAACCGCTGGACCGGCAGTTCGGTACTGCGACCGGCTTCCCGGTTGGCCTCCGCCGCCGCAAGGCTCTTCTCCTGCACCGCGATAATCTGATCCAGGATCAGGAGCCGCTGGTCGAGCGCCAGCAGCTCGTAGTAATTCTCCGCGATCTCCGCGACCATGCGCGTCACGAACGCGTTTCGCCGTTCGACCGCCGCGATCTGGCGCTGAATCGCCGCGTCCCGGGCGTTGCGCAACTGCCTCCAGATGTCGAGCTGCCACCAGACATCGGTCGTCACACGGAAATTCGGCGTCGGTTCAGGAAAGTGCTGGCCAGGACGGAACTCGAGAACTTTCTCGGCCGCTCCCAGAGGAGTGAACAGGCTTTCCGTTCCGACTCCCGCATTCCCCCCCAGCGCGGCAAAGGGAAGATACGCACCGCGCCGGGCCAGAACATCGTTGGCGGCGATTTCGATGTCCTGTTCGAGCAGCCGCAACTCCTGATTTCCCGACAGAGATTGCGCAACAAGCGACGTCAGGAGCGGATCCTGGTAGAACTCGGCGACACCCAGTTCGGCAGAGTTCTCGGCGGTGGTGGTGCCGTTGAAATCTGCAGGCAAGGCCGCACCCGGCAGCGCTCCGCGCAACCCGGGAATATGGCACCCCGTCGAAGCCACCAGAATTCCTGCGGCAATCGCCGAAGCGAATACGCGCTGAAGACGTCCTGTATTCGAGTGCATTTACGAATCGCCCCTCTTGCCGATCGTAGAGAGGGCTCCGCGCGTCGATAGTGGCGTCGACCAGGCGCAAGCCGGGCAAAATCCATAGATTCCCTATCGGCAGAACAACCGGCACGCGCCAAAGGATCGCGAAACACGATTGCAGCTCCGCTATCTTCCCTCAATTAACATTGGTCGTTGGAGGAGTGGAGCCTGACGTCGCACGGGGACCGCGACGGTGCGCTCGACACAGCGCCAATTCCGATGTTGGCCAGTTGCAAGGACTTCGAAGCCAGACGCCGTGACCGCGTCAACACCAGATCGAAGCGTCACGATCTGCCGCGCAAAGTCTTGAGAGGCTTCCGGTGTCCCAATACCGGAAATTGGGATGACCGACGTGCAGGCTGCAGCACACGCGTCTTCAGCGGCCGATTCTGCCGCTCGCTTTGCAGCAACTGCGACGGGAAACGACCCGGGACCGATTGCAGGAGATTGTCTCCCGCAGCGCGCGGCGCGTGCTGATCCGTCGACTCTGGATCAGTGTTCTCCGCCGAAATTGTGCGCGTCCGGCGTCCTGTGCTCGACGAGTTCGCTGAGAGGTTCGTCCGTCTCGTCTTTGAGCAGCTTCTTGCCGTCAGAAATCTTTGCGAACAGATAATACAAACCGGGAATCACCAGCACTCCAATCACCGTGCCTAACAGCATCCCCCCGATCGCAGTCGTGCCGATCGTCCGGTTTCCGATGGCACCGGCGCCGGTGGCACGGACCAGCGGTACGAGACCCGCGATGAAGGCGAATGAAGTCATCAGAATGGGCCGGAAGCGCAGTTTGCCCCCTTCGATGCCAGCCTCCATGATGCTCACGCCCTGCTGTCGGCGCTGCACTGCGAATTCGATGATCAGAATGGCGTTTTTACCCAGCAACCCGACCAGCATGACCAGGCCGATCTGGGCGTAGACGTCGTTCGCCAGCCCCATTGCCTTCAGTAGCAGGAACGATCCGAACAAGCCGACCGGCAGCGACACGATGACCGGCAGCGGCAGAATGAAGCTTTCGTACTGCCCGACCAGCACGAGGTACACGAAGATCACGACGATCGCAAAGATGTAGAACGCCGTGTTCCCCTTGTTGGCCTCGTCGTACGACAGCCCGGCCCAGCCGATGCCGAACCCGCGCGGGAGCACGTTCGGATCCGCCGCCACTTCCTGGATTGCCTTGATGGCCTGCCCCGTGCTGTAGCCCGTCGCCGGCGCGCCCTGGATGATCGCCGTCGTATACAGGTTGTAGCGGTTGATTTCGTTCAGGCCCTGATGCTTCTCGATCTTCAGGAACGCGGAGTAGGGGACCATTTCGTCTCTGTCGTTCTTGACGAACATGTTGTCCAGGTCATCGGGGACACGCCGAAACTCCGGCAAGGCCTGAACATACACCTTGAAGAACTGGCCGAACCGCACAAAGCCCTGCTCCCACGTGCTGCCGACGACAATCGACAGGTTGTCCAGGGCATCGCGTATGGACACGCCTTTCTGCATGGCCACGTCGTTGTCGATCTTCAGTTCATACTGCGGGTAATTCGCGGCAAAAAACGTGAACAGCCCCTTCAACTCCTTGCGCTTTCCCAGCGCTTCCAGAAAAGCGGTGGTCACTTCGCCCATCTGCTCATAGTCGCCGCTCATCGTCTTGTCGAGCAGGCACAGCGAGAACCCGCCGGCCGCCCCGAATCCGGGCACTGCCGGCGGCTCAAAAAACTCCAGTTTCACATTCGCGATCTTGCTGCATCTCGCTTCCAGCTCCTCGATGATCTGCTTCGAAGTGAGCTTGCGCTCGTCCCAGGGCTTCAGGTTGATGATGCAGGTGCCGGCATTCGAGCCGCGACCTTCCGTGAGCACTTCGTATCCGGCCAATGAGGAGACCGACGTGACTTCTTCCAGCTCCTTGGCCACGGCCTGCATCTCATGCGCCTTGGAATTGGTGTATTCCAGCGTCGAGCCCGGCGGTGTCTGGACGACGCCGTAAATGATTCCCTGGTCCTCCAGCGGAATGAAACCGGTGGGCAGGATGCCCAGGACCATCACAATGCCCACGCAAAACCCGCCGATGATGAGCATCGTCATCAGCCGCTGAGTGATAATGCGACGGACCAGGCCGGCGTAGCCGCCTGTGATCTTCTCGACGCTGCGGTCAAAAAACCGCAGAAATATGGCCAATGGAGTCATTCTCTTTTTGGCGTGCGGGTTGTGCGGCTTCAGAATCATCGCGCACAGCACCGGCGTGAGCGTCAACGCGACAATGCCGGACAGGACGATCGACATGGCCATCGTCAGCCCGAACTGGCGATAGAACACGCCGACCGGACCGGTCATGAACGTCACGGGAATGAAGACGGACGTCATGACCAGGGTGATGGCGATAATGGCGCCGCTGATTTCATGCATGACTTCCTGAGTCGCGGCATAGGGCGACAGATGTGTGGCATGCATTTTGGCGTGCACGGCCTCGACGACGACGATGGCGTCGTCCACCACCACGCCGATCGCCAGCACCAGCGCGAACAGCGTGATGAGGTTGATCGACATGTTGAAGATCAACATGAAGAAGAAGGCGCCGATCAGCGAGACCGGGACCGCGAGGGTGGGAATCAGTGTGGAACGGAAGTCCCCGAGGAAGAAGTACACCACCAGCGAGACGAGCACGAACGCCTCGAACAGCGTGTGCAACACCTTCTCGATGGAGGCGTCGAGGAAGCGGGAAACGTCATAGCTCACCTCGTAATCCATGAGGGGCGGAAACGACGGCTTCATCTCCTCGAGCTTCTGCTTGACCTCTTCGATGACGATGGCGGCATTGGAGCCGGGGACCTGTTTGAGAACGATGGCCGCCGACGGGTGCCCGTCGATGTCCGAATACAGATCGTAGAACGACGAGCCGAGCGAGATCTTGGCGACGTCCCTCAGTTTCAGGATCTCGCCGTTGGAATTGGCCCGCAGGATGATGTTCTCGTACTGCTCCGGCTTGTTGTACCGGCCGATCCACGTCAACACGTACTCGATCGTCTGCGACCGTGTGCCGGTCGCCTGGCCCAGCCGTCCAGGCGAACCGATCATGCTCTGGTCCGCAATCGCCTTCATGACGTCGTCGGAGGACAGGCTGTAGGCCCGCATCCGCTCGAGATTCAGCTCCACGCGCATGGCATACGCGCGATTGCCGAGGATGTTGGCGGTCCCGACCCCCCGCGTCCGCTTGATCTCCGGCAGGATGTTGACGGTGACGTAGTTGTACAGAAAGTTCTGGTCGATTTTCGGATCGGTGCTGTAGACGTTGACGTACATCAGCATGCTGGCCATGTTCTGCAGCACGATGATGCCCTCCCGCTCGACGATGGGAGGCAGCCGGTTCTTCACCATCTGGATGCGGTTGTTGACATTCAGCACCGCGACGTTCGGGTCCGTGCCCGGCTCGAACACGATCTGGATCGCCCCCTCGCCGGCGCTGGTGGCGGCCGACGTCATGTACCGCATGTCCTGGACGCCGTTGATCGCCTGCTCGAGGATGATCAGCACGGAATCAACGAGGACGTTCGCACTGGCGCCCGGATAAGACACCGCCACGATCACGCTGGGCGGCGCAACGGAGGGAAATTGCGAGATCGGCAGCGTGAGAATTGCCAGCCCGCCGAGGAACAGAATGATCAGCGATACCACGATCGCCAGCGCGGGCCGGCGTAGAATCTTTGCGAACATGCGACGATTACCTATTCCGCATGGAACTTCAGCTCTTTGAGAGCTTCCTCGGGAGCGACAAACTCGTATTCGACGTTGTCCCCGTCACGAACCTGCCGCTTGCCTTCCAGGACGATCTTGTCGCCGACTTCGAGCCCGCTCTCGACGACGAAAATGTCCTCCAAGGCATTCTTCTGAACCTCGATTCCGCGCTGCTTGACGATGTCCCCGTCAGTGAGAACATAGACGTATTGCTTGTCGAGGATTTCGTACACCGCCCGCTGCGGGATGATGAGCGCATTGTGCAACGGCTGACTCATCAGGATGGTGCCGGTCTGGCCATGACGCAGCAGGCTGTTCGGATTCGGGAAATCCGCCCGGAAGGCGATGGTCCCGGTCGTGTTATTGAATGTCCCCTCAATCGCCCCGATCTTTCCGGGCTGATCAAAGTTGCTGCCATCCGCCAGTTTGAGTTGCAGTCGCTGTTCATCTTTTTCCTGCTGGCTCATCGCCATGTATTCGAGGTACTGCTCTTCATGAAGAGGGAAATACACCCACATGACGGAGTTGTCTGACAAATTCGTGAGGACATCTCCCTCTTTGACCAGGCTCCCCAACTGCTGCATCTGCCGGTCGGCAATCCCATCGAACGGGGCTTTGATATCGGTGAACAAGAGTTCCGCCTGCGCCCGATCCCTCTCGGCTTCGGCTTCCTTCAGCTTGGCCTCGTGCAGCTGCACATCCACGTTCGAAACAACGTTCTTCCCTTGCAGGATTTTCGAATTCTCAAGTTCCACTTCGGCCGCTCGAACCTTGGCTTTCTCGGCGTCCAGCCGGGCCTGGTACAGAACCGGCATGATCTTGAACAACAGTTCGTCCTTCTTGACCGCTTGCCCCTCCTTGACGCGGACCTCCTGCAGATATCCGTCCTCGATTGCACACACGTCGATGTGCCGCCGCGAATGGATCTGGCAGACGTATGGCGTCGTGATGACGACGTCCTTGATGACCGGAGTCGTGACGGTCACCTTGTGTTCTTCGTGGTGCGCCTCGGCGTCGGCATGCGATTGGCAACCGGACAACCAAAGGCAGCCGAGCGCCAAGATGGTGACGGAACACGAACAGTTTTTCATAAGGGGCCTCACTCGAGGATGGCTCTGTGGAGACGTGCCGCAGTCCAGCGATGTTGTCCGTCAATCTTGCGACCTGTGCGGAATCCGCCTGATCTTCAAGGTTTCGTCACGCGGATCGCAGCGCCGACGAAATCCACTGCCCTGAGACTGCCCCCCGTCGGGCAGCTGCGGTGCACCGCTTCCTCGGCGTCGCTTCTGCCGGCGGTGACGAACGCAGCCCAGACTCTGCTGACGATCACCTACACATCCGGGCCACTCGCGTTGAGTCGGCGGACACCTTGAGCCGTTGTCACTCAATCGAGCCGATCTGCATCGCCTTCCCGCCTTGGCCATACGGCGCAGTTTGTGCAGTTTGGACAGGCGACGTAGCGAACGCCCAACAAAAGCGAGCTCTCCCGGATTCATTGGGATGCAGCCAATGTCGCCGGGCAGCAGGTCGAAGGCCACGAACTCGAATACTTGCAGAAGCACTTCGTCGGTGCGGCGGGAGGGTCAGCGATTCTAAGTGTTCGCTGATGGCGTGGCAGTGAAAGGATACTGACTCCCGTCAAGGTCGTGAAGGGACGATTTCCAACTTGCTGGGAAGTCGCCATCGCAATCGAGTGACTGGACCCCAGAATCCGTGCTGGGCGCTACGAAGTGCTCGAGACGGAGTTCCACGCCGAACTTGTCGTTTGGCCCGAAATCACTGGGAGATGCGCCGGTACGCCCGACAATTGGATTTTGATTGCCAGCACCGACCCGTTCAGCGTCGGTGTCCGACGCGGTCGCCGACACCTGAGAAGGCGAAACGAATCCGAAGTTCGCCAGGTCGCTGCAGCACTGCAGAGCAGAATTGATTGCCGAGGGCCAACTCATCTGGTCGGACCACCCCGCAATCCGGCCCGGGCGCACCCGGTTCACTCCCGGCGCTCACGCGACCGGTTCCGGAGCGAACGCACTGCACGGCGACGATCTACAGCAATTCGGCGACGAGAGTCCCTTGGCCGTACCTGGGAACCTGCACTTCGAACGTGGCCGAACTGGGGACGGCCGCGGCGGGGAATCCCGGCTGGCCCGGTCGCACGAACTCCGCGCGTCCGAGCTTCAGATGCTGCTGTTCATTGCCGGCGAAGACGTTGACACAGATGTTCAGGATCTCCTGGAGATTGACCAGGATCGTCTCCGGCACTTCCTGCTTTTTGATCGCCTCCTGCGCGACGGGCGGCGGAATCATCGTGAGCGCGGCGCCGGCCGAGTTGGCCAGCGACAAGTCGCAGATCAGGCGCGCCTGCGCAACACCCGCGTCGTTGACGTAGTCGGCGACGACGGCCGGCTCGGCCTTGCGCGCGGCGGCGCCGGGGCGCACGACCGTACTGTCGCCCAGCAATCCGACCAGTAATTCTTTGACGGCATCAAGACTTGGCAAAGTCATGGCAGGCATGCGGCGTCTCGTCGATCTCGGGCTTCAGTTCAACACCGGCTTGAGCGCTTGCTCGAACGCCTGTGGCGTGAACGGTTTGGTGATCAGGAAGGAGGCCCCGGCGCCGAGAGCCCGGTCGCGCATGGCGGGCGCGCTCTCGGACGTCACGAAGCCGAACGGCACGTTGCTGCCGGAAGCGCGGAGCTTTTCGAGAAACTCGATGCCGGTCATTTCCGGCATGTTCCAGTCGGACAGGACGACGTCCGGATGTTCGGCGGCGACGAGCGCCAGCCCTTCCTGGCCGTTGTTGGCTTCAATGGTTTTATGGCCGTTAAATCCGGCCTGCTTGATCGTCCGTGCGACAATCATTCGCATGGCCTTGCTGTCGTCAACAATGAGAATCTTCATGGCCGGGACCGTGTGCTGGTGGTCGTGGATCGGGGATGAGCCTCAAGGGCGTGCGGCAAGTCTCAACCTGCCGCGCCGACGAGTTCGCATTGCGACTGGAGGATCGAGATGCGAAACGGGTGCGACTCGCAGCAGAACTGACCGCTGATGAGCCGCTCGTAATTCGGGCACAGACTCTTCTGTGTCTGCATGCCGACGCACGGCAGCGACAGGTTCGACTCGCCGTTCACCATGCCCTTGAGGTTGCCACCCAGCATGTTGACGACTTCGCCAACCGCATCGCGGACTTCTTCGCTGGACAGCTCGTCGGCTGACTTGCCGAACATCGTGGCGGCGAACTGGGCGGCCGCCGCCTCGGTGAACTGCATTTCCACGAGCGCATCCCAGTCGCCCGAGATGTGGATCGTGGCGATCCAGTCATTGGCGTGGCTCTGACCGGACTGGTGGTCCGGCGACACCGACAGCCCGAGCATATTGCTGCATACATCCGTGACGAGCTGCTCGACAAGGGGAAGATCGACGTGCATGAGTCGGCATGTCCTGCTAGGCCACCGGCCGGAAACAGACGGTCTTGCCAGTGGTGACGCGTGTGAACGGAACGTTCAGGTTAATCAGGGTCTCCCCGCCGCCCAGGAACAACCAGCCGTCGGGAGCGAGAGCGCGATGCACCCGCTTGAGGATGGCTTCCTTCATCGGCTGGTCGAAGTAGATCAGCACGTTGCGCAAAAAGACTACGTCGAATTTCGGCATCAGTGGCCAGTTTTCCGCGAGATTCAACTTCTTGCACTGAATCATCCGTTTGAGCTCGTCCTTGGCGAAATAGTGCGCCCCCTGGCGGTCGAAGTATTTGATCAGCAGTTTCGCCGGGAGGCCGCGATTGACTTCAAACTGCGAGTACTTGCCGTCGCGAATCCGCGCGAGCATCTCGTCCGATAGGTCGGTGCACGTGATTTGCGGAGTCCAGCCCGCATGGGCCAGCAGCTTCTCCCGCAGCAGCATCGCCAGACTGTAGGCTTCCTGACCGCTGGAGGCGGCCGCCGACCAGAAGGACAACTGTCTCTGCGCAACGCGTATCGTCAGCAGTTGCGGCAACACCTCGTCCCGGACCGCGTCAAAGGGAGCGATGTCCCGGAAGAAACTGGTCTCATTAATCGTCATCGCCTCGGCGACACGATCGTGCAGCGGGCTGCAGGACTTGCCTTTGAGCTCGGCGACCAGCGCTTCAACGTTGCACAGGCCGGCATCGACGGCCACGGGTGCGAGGCGCGTTTCGAACAGATACGCCTGCCCCGGCGTCAACACGTTTCCCGAACGCTTGGCAACCAGCGTTCGCAGAAAATCGATATCGTCGGTGATAAGGGGCATGGTCGGCAGCTGACAACAAGGCGGACTTAGGCAACGGGAAACGTGACTTATGAAACGACGGGCTGAGGCAGACGCGGCCGGTTTGTCGCCACGACGATCTCGGAGGCGACGTGCTTGAGCGGCAGGATTTTTTCGGCCAGTCCGGCTTCGATGACGGCCCTCGGCATGCCCCACACGGTGCACGTGGCCTCGTCCTGTGCGAACACGCGCCCGCCGGCGTTGACGATCCGCGCGGCTGCCGATCAGGCCATCGTTTCCCATCCCGGTCAGCACGACACCCAGGCAGCGTTCGCCGTACAGCTTGGCGACGGACCGGAATAGCACGTCGACGGCCGGCCGGCACGAGTTCTCCGGCGGCCCCTGTTCCAGGTGCAGCGTGCGGTCGGTCCCAGTGCTGGCGACCTGCATGTGAAAATTCCCCAAGCGCGATCCATGCCTCGCCCGGATTCAGAACGGCTGCCTTCGACTCCTTCCCGAATCGTCAGCGGCGATGGTCTCGAAACGAACTGCTCCACCAGCAGCCAGGAACACGGGGGGCATATGCTGGACGATGACGATCGGCGGCCGTAACCCTGCGGGGATACCTTGAAAACTTCGGCGAGCCGCGTCCGGTCCGCTGGTAGAAACACCGATCGCGACCACCTCGACAAGCTTTCCGGCGGACGTCCGCCGGACCGGTGCGGTCGGCAGCGGACGCGGAGGGCGCAGCAGCGGGCGACACCGCCGCCGCCACTCGCCGTTGTCCCCACTGTTTAAGTTTCGAAATCAGCCCCGACCGGACGTAGGCCGTGCCGCGTCGTTGAGGTGGCCGACGTTGACGGCTTCGAATACAGTCGCTGCTGCCAGCCGAGAGGGCATCCAGCGTCGCCTCGTGCTGCTCCCGGATCGTCAGCGAGCTGAACATCAGGATCGGCACGCTGTGGTCTACGCGCGAACGCGGGACCGCTTCGATGCCATTCATCACCGGCATTTCGACGTCGAGCAGGACGAGGGTTCAACGCGACAGCGACTGGAACATCTCCACCGCTTCCTGGCCGTGCCGCAGCTCAAGCCGATGACCTCCAGTTCCGGATCCCGAGCGAGAACCTCAGAGAGGATGCGCGCAGCACGGCCGAGTCGTCTGCCAGCAGAACGCGGTAGGGGCGTGTTGGCATGAGAGGGGCTCGCTGACGAAATCTGGCAGAAACTGCTGGAAATCGTCCCGGTGACGCAGTGTCAGGGGGGCATCATGTTTGAAGCATCGACAACGCCATTGATGACTTCGACGTACATATCGGAGAACCGGCGGGCTGCATCGTGGACGCCGGATTCCTTCAGCGCCGCCAGGGCCCTGTTCTCTGCCGGGTCATAGCACTGTGGGCCTTCATATTGCTGGACGTGATTCATGACGTGGTCACAACCGCCGTCACGCCACGAGCCGTTGATACTGCGGGCCTCTTCGGGCTGGTGATGCCACCGGATGTCGCTGACGAGTGCCGGCAGCTGGTGCCGCATGGCAAACCAGCGCCGATCGCGCAGTGGTCGGTGCCAATCAGCGCGCGTTCGCGGTCGAGTAAGTCCGGGCGCTTCATTGAAGTCCAGGCTTTTGATCGACCTGGGCAAACTGCTCCGGCAGACAGACGGCCAGCAGGATCCGTCCGATATCATGCAGCAGACCGGTCGTGAACTCTTCTCCCTGGTAGCCATATTCAATGTCTTGTTGAGACGCACTGCCGTCATGGCCGTCACCAGTCCGTGACGCGTGAGCAGTTCCCGATTCCACTCTTCGAGTGGGACCTTCCGTAGCATGGAAACCATGCCGCTGGCCAGGATCAGGGTGGCCGAGCCGCAGACCGAGCCGGTTCAGGGCCTGTTGCACCGCGAGGATCGGGGCTCCGATCGAGTACAGGGCGGAATTAGCGACCGCAATGATGTCGGCGGCGAGCACCGTGTCCCGTTCGACGATGGCCGCCACGTCGCGGATCGTGCAGTCGGGATTCTTCGAGACGTCGACGGCTTCCACCGCGCAACGGTCGGGTAGAATGTTGAGATCGGAAATCCGATCCTCCAACTGGTGCTCGAACTCGCGGAATCGAGACGTCGGCGACCAGGGTAGCGGACATGAGGGCCCGCCTCGTTCGGGATTGAGTGGGCCAGATTCTTTGAGAAATGGATACCGGTCGACAACGCGGACGCCAGCACGCAATTCGATCAACCGCAACTTGTCGAGCAGAATGTCGGGCGTGAACGGTTTCCATGACGAATTCGTCGACGCCCGCCATCAGGGCCCGCCATCCGGGCCGGCTCGGTTTCCGTCGTGACCATCACCAGCTTCAGCCGTTCAGCGTTGTCGGGCGCGGATGGCCTGGACGAATTCCAGCCCGTTCATCTCCGGCATGTTCCAGTCGACCAAGCGCGACTTCGATATCGTCGTGATTTCAACTGTCCAGACCTTCGCGGCTGTTTCCGCCTCCACGATGCCGAATCCCAGCGGTTCGACAATCTGTCGCATCGATGCGCGCATGCAGCGCGAGAGTCGATGATCAATGCATGCATGAAACGCCCTGGCCGACAGGCCACGTGACGAAGGGAAATCGAACGGAACGAGGGTGGAATCTGAGCCGACCGTCGACGCCTTAGGGCAGCGCCGACCGCAATTCATACGTTGTACTTTTGCACCACGCCGGTCGGTTCCGGAATTTTTGTCCGAACTCGCAATGAGTCCCAGCGCCGCGCGCTGGACAGTCGCGCGGGTAATTCCAAGCGGAACGATGCGGCAGCCGGTGCAGGCGCTGCGGCCCGCGACGCTGGACAAGCTTGACGTGCCGATGCAGTACAGCCCGAGTCCAAACGCCATCCCCGACAGGGGATCGGGGCTGGCCTGAGATTCACCGGCGTCAGATCTTGAACCGCGACACCAGTCCCTGCAGGTTGTTGGCCATCTGCGAGAGATCGTTGGCCGCCTGCTTCGAGTTATTGGCACCGTGCGTCGTGGCGTCGGCCCCTTCCGCCACCTTGGCGATGTTCCGGGCAATCTCGGAAGTGCCGCCGGCGGCTTCATTGACGCTGCGGCCGATCTCACCCGTCGTGGCCGACTGCTCTTCGACCGCAGCGGCGATCGTGTTGGAGATGTCGTTGATCTGCCCAATGATCGTCGTGATCTCGCTGATCGCCGACACGGAGAGTTGGGTGTCGGCCTGGATCGCCTCGATCTTCTGGCTGATGTCCTCCGTCGCCTTGGCGGTTTCCTTGGCCAGTTCCTTGACTTCGTTGGCAACGACGGCAAAGCCCTTGCCCGCCTCGCCCGCCCGCGCCGCTTCGATTGTCGCGTTCAGGGCCAACAG
Organism: Planctomycetaceae bacterium; assembly: GCA_046349775.1. Taxonomy (GTDB): domain Bacteria; phylum Planctomycetota; class Planctomycetia; order Planctomycetales; family Planctomycetaceae; genus JAEUIG01. The sequence continues at coordinate 76,951 of JAXMBS010000014.1, forward strand.
GTTCGTCTGCTCGGCAATCGAGTTGATCACCTTGACGACGTTGCCAATCTCGACGCTGCTGATGCCGAGCTTCGAGACAGTGGCATTGGTTGCCTCGGCCATCTTCACGGCCTTGAGGGCGACGCCCGACGCCTCCGTGGCGCTCTTGGCGATTTCGCGGATTGAGGCGTTCATTTCCTCGATCCCGGCCGCAACTGTCTGAACGTTCCGGCTGACCTGCTCGGACGCCGCCGAGGCCGCCGTCGCCTGGTCGGACGTGCCTGTCGCATTGTCGCTCATCTCCGAGCTGACGGCCGTCATCTCGGCCGACGCCGCAGCGAGCTTCTCCGCATTTTCGGAGATCGCCGCTACACTGTCGCGGAGGTCGCTCAACAGCTTCTCGAGACCGGTACCCATCTGTCCCAGGGCGTCGTCCCCGTTCACGGTCACCCGCTGTGTCAGGTCTCCCTTTGCCGCAGAATCGACCGTCATGAGCAATGTGTCGACCTTCTGTCGTAAATCCTCAGCCTGCCGCCGCTCGCGCTCCATGTTGTCCTGGATCGTCTTTTCGGACTGGAGTTTCTCGGTGACGCACTCCCAGTTTACAAGCGTGCCGGCAAAGTTCCCGTCGAGGTCCAGAATCCGGCTGGCCTTGAGGCCAAAGGCCTCCGGTCCGATCTGAATTGTGCCGTCAAATGGGAAGTTCTTGGCGTCGGCAATTAGCGCGCGCTGGTGCTGCGGCCGCTTGTGGAAGATATCGATCGATTTGCCGAGAATTTCCTCGGTCCGCACGGGCAGATGCGCCTGCACCTTTTTCAGGAGCTCGACGGCGGCGGGATTGATGTACGTGATGATGTTATTCGCGTCCGCGAATGTAATGCTGGCGGACATATTGTCCATCATCGCGCGGACCTTTGCGTTGTCTGCGGCCCCACGCTTCTGATCCGTAATGTCGGCCGCATACTTCACGACCTTGAAGGGCTTGCCATTCCGATCGAGGATCGGGTTGTAAGACGCCTGGATCCAGATCTCTTTCCCTCCCTTGCCCACGCGCTGAAATTCGCCTGCGTCGAATTCGCCACGGTTCAGCTTGTCCCAGAAGGCCCGGTAGTCAGCGCTGCGGGCGTATTTTCCAGCCCGCGAACATGCTGTGGTGCTTTGAATCTCCGCCGTGTGTATCCCATCGCCTTGAGGAAAGGTTACGCTACCGTGATGATTGAGCCGTCCATGTTGAACTCGATGACGGCCACCATCGCCCGGCCCACGGCGGCGAGTGCTGCGCTTGATCAGCGTCGGCTGTGCCTGAGGACGCGAGAAATCATCAACCAGCCGACCACCGAGAACAGCACAATCGCCCCGCCGCAGGCAACGAGAGCCCATTTTGCCTGGCGGTCGACGGACCTGATACCCAAACCGCCGCGTCGTTTTCGGAAACGAGCTTGGTCGCCAGCCTCGACGACTTTGTCGATTTCAGCGCGCGATGCGCGAGGTAATTTCAGGGCGTAGCGATCCAGCGCAACAGGGTCTTCGCGCGTGGCATCTCCTGACATGCAAGCCGGCAGTAATCGCTCCATACGTCAAAATCGGACGGCCGGTTCATAGGATGCTGTCAGGAGGTGCTCTTTCAATTCTCCTTCGGGCAGAACTGGTCGCAGTGGTCGTACCGCGTGTCGTACTCCTTACGCAGCTCGCGGCAAGCTGCTTGACCAGCGGCTGTAGATCCGCCCGTTCACACCCGACTCGACGTCACCCACGAGCCGCTGCGAAATTGCATGCGGCTCGATAATCGGGATCGGCGGCGGCAGGATGTCAGCAATCAAATCCTTGCCTTGAATGACCTCGCATGTATTCCGCGTGGTCCGTGCACTTTGGCCGACTACAGAGTCCGGTTGGCCCAGTAAGCATAACCCAGAAACGACGACAAAACCAATCAAAGTGTACAACTTCGATCGAATGCTGAGACTTGAGTGCCATCGCAGCTACTTTCGAGTAATCAAGATTCTGTGAGTGGATGATCTTCGTCAAATGAGAGACAGTAACTCTTCAATCAGCGCACATTTCAAAGCGCTCGACGTCGAGCACAAGAATCAGTTGCTGGTCCAGTTGATGAACGCCCCGAATCAATTGCCGTGTCTGATCGTTCAAAGTCTCGGGTGGCGAATCAAACCGGATCGTCACCGATGGTGTGCACGTCACCGATCCGATCGACCGCAGGCTGACCGATTCATCCCTTCGCCGAATACGACGACGTCTTCCACCGGCAGCGTCCCCTCAGCTCGCGGCTCCAGCCGGAAACATTGCCGCAAGTCGACCGCCGTCACGATTACGCCCCGAGGTTAATCAGGCCGCTGACCGCCGGCGGTGCCAACGGAACATGCGTCATTTCCTGAAATCGCAAGCACTTCCTGCACGTTCCGTACGTCAATTCCGACGAACAGATTGCCCAGGAAAACGTGCACAGTTGCAACCGACGGCCATCAGCAACGTCCTGGCTGATGTACCGCCTTGAACTATCGTCGCGGCTAAGTCCAGCTTTCAATGATTGTTGCAAGATCGATCAGGTCGGTGACCCGGCCGTCGATCACAGTCGCTCCCATTCAGTCCAGGTCGTCGAGTCGTGCGGCTTACCTTGCAACCGGGCCTCGACGGCGTCGATCACCCGGTCGACCACCAACCCGTACGACCGGTCGTGGCCGGAATGGACCACCACCTGGGCCAGACGGTGCCGCGGTCCGACGCTGGCGGGATGCCGAAATAGTCTCTAGCCGGATTAACGGCAGGAGGCCCCGTACTTCGACCAGTTCCTTGCGATCCGAATATTCAATCGCCGACGTGGGAATTCTTCCAGCCGCGCAACCATCGAAATCGGCATCGCAAACCGCTGCTGATCGCCGACGCCACAGACCAGCACCGATTCCGTGTCGAGCCAGTGACGTCGCCGGACCCGCGTCAACCGTAGCATGCTCCGATTCCTTCGAGATCACGCGGGCATATCGGGCCAGTCCCAAGACATCAAGAATGACGGCGACTTTGCCGTCCCCCATAATCGTCGCTCCGCATAAGACTCGATCCCCTTGAGCAGTTTCCAGCGGCTTGACGACGATTTCTTCCGTGTCCCGACGGCATCCACAACCAGTCCGAACTCATGGCCGTCTGCTCGCAACACCACGATATTGATGAGTTCCGTCTCGCTGCGATTCCAGGTCGGCTTCGCGCACATTCCCAGCACCTCATTAATGTGAACCAGTGGCAGCAGCTTGCCCCGCAGCCGGTAGACCGGCGAATCGTAGATCCGCTCGACTCCCTTGCGGGCCCGCTCACCTTCCAGACGCACCAGCTCGACCAGGCTCACCTGTGGAATCGCGTACCGCTCTTCGGCCGCCTCCAGATCAATGCCGGCACAATTGCCAATGTGAGCGGAATCTTGATCCGCAGCGTCGTTCCCGGCCGCGCACGCTCTGATGTCGAGCGTGCCGCTGATCTTTCTCCACGTTCGTCTTCACGACGTCCATGCCGACGCCGCGTCCGGAGACGCTGGTCACCTTCTCGGCGGTGGAGAAACCCGGCAGAAGGATCAGCCGTATCGCCTCGCGGTCGACATCGCCTCGGCTTGTTCCCGCGAGATCAGGCCCTTCTCGATCGCTTTTTCCCGCACGCGATCGACGTTGATACCCGCCGTCGTCGCAGATTTCGATGTTGACCTTGCCCCCTTCGTGGAACGACCGCAGCCACAACGTCCTCTTCGGCCGGCTTCCCGCGGCCGCACCTCGGGGCTTCGATGCCGTGATCGACGCTGTTGCGGACAATGCGTGTCAGCGGATCGCGAATCGCTTCGAGAATGGTCTTGTCCAGTTCCGTGTCCGCACCCTCCATTTTGACCTGTACCTGTTTATGGCAAGCCTGGCAGGTCCCGGACGACGGCGGCAGCTTGTTCCAGGCGTTGCGGATCGGCTGCATGCGGGTCTTCATGACCTCTTCCTGCAGCTCGGACGTAATCAGATTCAGCCGCTGCGAGGCCGCGACGACCCGCGTCGTCCGCGTGCTTGCTGAACTTGCAGAATCTGATTTCGGACGAGCACGAGTTCGCCCACCAGATTCATCAGTTTGTCGAGCAGTCCGACGTCGATACGCCGACCAGCGTCCGCGACGGACCGGGTCGCCCTGGAGCGCCGCTGCCAGATTCGTGTTCATGGACCTTCCAGGCGCGCGGGGCTTTGGGCCTTGCTGTAACTTTGGACCTGGCGGCGACGTTCTCCACTTCATAGGCGCTCGTATCTTCGGCATCATGCGCCGCTTCTGCCCGCGCAGCTGTTTCGACGGATTCCGCCTCGACAACTTCGTCAGCCTGTACGTCGACGGTGGCTTTGGCGGGCGCCGCCTGGCTCTCCGGTGGGGGGGCGAGGGTTGCCGGCTCTCCCGTTCGCAGCCGCTCCAGGGTCGCGACCAGCCCCTTCAAACTCGTCGTCCCCTTCGCTGCCGACTGTCTCACCGTGGCCGAGAATGCTTCGCACCGCATCAACCATCGACAACAGGCCAGTGGCGATGTCGCCGTTCAGCCGCAACTCGCCGTCGCGCAGTTGGACCAGCAGGTTTTCCCCAACGTGCGTAACGTGTTCCAACTTGGGAAATGCCAGGAAACCCGACGTCCCCTTGATCGTATGGATCGTGCGGAAGATGCTGGACAATCGGTCTCTGATCGTCCGGCACGGTCTCCAGAGACACCAGATCATGGCTCAACTGGTCCAGATTTCAGCTCTCTACCAGAAACTCACGGACGATCTCGTCGAGGTGTTCCATGACGGCATCAGAAGCCAAGGGGCGAATCCGAGCCGCTCGTTGTTCGTCACGTGGCGATCGGAACCCCACAGGTATCGTCGCTTTGCCAGTCTTTCCAAATTGCCAAACCGGCAGACTCGCGTAATGTGCAGCAGGAGGAATTTCGCGCTGACCAGGGCGATTACTCAGAACTTGCGGCCTGAACCCGAATGCGCAATATCGCCACGGCCAATGATGCCGTTCATTCCGGTTACGGCAATAAGTCACTACCTGCGAGTCGGGTGCCGCGAGCAGGCCCAGCGAGTTCGTTGGTGATGCGTGCAGCGGCGACGAATGCGTACTGCGCCGCTGTGGTGCGATTCGCGTCGGTGCGTGACAAGCAGAGCGGCCAGGATGATGGGTCTGGGTCAAAATGAGGCGGCGGGAATCGAACCCGCAATCGGAATCGACGCGTTTAGACGCTGCTAAAAACAGGTTACGTCATGCGCCACCTGTGGGCGCTGCAACGCTGCAATCCATCAGCACTGATCGGCTGGCGAACGTCGCCAATAGACATCGATTTGCACTTGCTCGTTCAGGCTTCTGGCCCGGCGCTTCGACTGCTGTTCGGGAATCAATTCTGGCAATATCGGGCATCCTTGGCGACGGCGAGTCAATTGGGAGAAAATTTGTCGCTAAGTCGTCCAGTGTGATCACTGTACCGCATGCGACTGCAATCGAGTCGAAATCGGCGATCGCTGGACTGGTTCGTCCGGCCCGTGCCGCGAGGACCGTTCCCGAGCTCAAGTCGGGGCTGAACGATCGCCTGATGCTTGAGCGACCCGGGTCTGGAGAGAAACGGCTCCGACCGACGTCCCTTTGCCGCAAGCCAGGCGGCGATCCTTGACGCCGGCCGGCGCCAGGTGGCCAATCGATCCGTCATCATGCAGAGAGGGTTGTTTTCCTTGTTTTTGCCCGCCAAGCGTAATGCTCCCAACGACAGCATTCCGAGATCAGCAGCGAGAGGGATGCCGGTTCTGGCACTTCCGGAGATCCATTATCCGGGGTGCCGCACATCTCGGCCTCGGAGTGCGAAATGATGATATCCTCGACCGGGTGGCGCCCGTTGTGCGCCAAGGCCGACAGCGAGCCTCGTGAAAGGCGATATGAATCGCATTGACGCCAATTGCTGCCGACGTCGACATGTCACCAGTCACGATTTGTTCATTAAGGGTGACATCGATTGAACTAACCAGGACGCCAGGTGGCCCCCAGGGGCTGCTGTCGATCGTCAGCCTGGTGTTTGCAGCCGGGGCGAGATCGAGCAGGAACGCGGTGCCTGGAAAGTACCATCAATAAAGCCTGATTTCCGCCGACGCCATGAACGCCGGCAATCGTGGTGCTGCCGGATGGCGACAACGCACCGGCCGTTCCAGAGACGGAGGCAAAGTCGACTGGATCAACGTCGCGTCCAGTGACAACAGATTGGAAAGGCTCAGCAAAGCTCCGACGTTGAGGATCGTCGCGTTCGTACCACCACGGCCGCCAAGGCGGATACTGATCGTGCGCTCCTGCCCCCTCCCATCGACATTCGATTGAGCCGAGACCTGGCAGGCCGGTGTCGACATCGATAATGTCCGTCAATCCGAGCAGCGGAATTCCCAGCACCCCGGTGGCAGCGCCTGGGCGACCAAGCGCTGTCGCCGTAGGCCGCCGGCGCCGCCGTCCCTGATGCCAGGGGCAGCGGACCCACGCCGACATCAATGACAACCGTGCTGAGCACCTTCACATCCGCATCGACGGACAATCCATATCCGCCGTTGGCCGCTGAAATGACTCCGGCCGAGGCAGCGCCGCAACGAAACATAGACAGCAAGTGAAGACCGCGCTTAGCGCCACCCAGTACTTTGAGAAGTGTGGACATGTCGTGACTTCGTAAAGACATGACAACAGGCACATGCACACACTAGGCCTGAGCAGCGAACGCGTTTCAACGACGTCGCGCTCAAGATTCCGCAAAGCAGGGTTTTCCTCGGTCGCCGGGAATTGCACAAGGGCACCTCGTGAATCGAAGAGCGCCGCTCCACGCGAGCGAAACAGCAGTGGCGTGCCGTTGCTCGTGCAATCGCTGGTTCGGCGGTCCGCTGCACCGCTGTTCGAGTCACTACAGTCAAGAGAATTAGCCAGGATCGAGTCGGACGGCCCTGGCCAGCCCTTCGCTCGTGAATGGCTTGGTGAGCAGATCAGTCGCGATCTGACTCTCCGCTTCAGGCTGGTCGGCGAGCGAAGGGTAGCCCGACATCAGCATCGCCGGCAGCTCCGGCCTGATCTGGTTGGCTGCCTGGACGAGATCCGGTCCGTTCATGTGCGGCATCACCACGTCCGTCAGCAGCAGGTCGACATCGTTTGCGGTTTCCCTGAGAAGATCGAGCGCTTCGAAACCGCTGGAACACGAGTGGACGTGGTAGCCGTGGACTTCGAGAATCCGCTGCACCAGGTTTCGCAGCACGTCCTCATCTTCGACGACGACGACAGTTTCCGTACCGCGTGGAATTGGAATCGGCTGCTCGTCCGAAGGACGCGACCTGATGCCCACGGGAGCTCGGGGCAGAAAGATCGAAAACCGTGTTCCCGCTCCGAGTGTGCTTGCGATCTCAATAAATCCGCCGCAGTCGCGCACGATCCCGTAAACCGTCGCCAATCCCAGACCCGTCCCACGATCAACGTTCTTGGTCGTGAAGAAAGGTTCGAATGCGCGGGCCTGGGTGGTTTCGTCCATCCCGCAGCCGGTATCAGCGACGGTCAAAACCGCGAAATCGCCGGGCCGCACTTCGGGATAGCTCGAGATTTCCTTCAACCCCAGAAAGGCATTGGCTACCGAGATCGTCAATGTGCCGCCCGCGGGCATTGCGTCCCGCGCATTTGCGGTCAGGTTCAACATCACTTGCTCAAATTCCACGCGATCCATCCGCACCGGGTGCGTGTCCTGGGCCAGCTGCGCGTCCACCGCGACCGTCTTGCCGGCGACCCGCTGCAACATGCGCTGCATTTCGCTGAGGACCTGGGCGGGATACAGGAGCTCGAGTTCGCGCGGCCGTTTGCGACTGAAGGTCAACAATTGTCGCGTCAGCGACGCCCCCTGTTCTCCGGCTGCCTGAATCTCGTGCAGAGATTCCGCGACGCGGTCTCCCTCAATGTAACCAACCAGCAGTAATTCCACGTTGCCGAGAATCAAAGTCAACAGATTGTTGAAATCGTGCGCGATGCCTCCAGCCAACAGGCCGATGGCTTCCATTTTCTGCGTCTGCCGGAGGGATTCCTCGGCCTTCGCCAGGGCCGCCGTCAAGGAGTCCCGGCCGACCAGATGCGCCAACTTGTCGGCGACGGATGTCAGCAGTCGGTTCAATGGCAGTTCATGCGGTCCGCCCACGTTTCCATAGAAGACCAGGACGGCTTCAATCTGGCTGTGCACCACGACCGGAACTGCGATCGCGTCGTGCTCTTGCGCCAACGCGGAAGACCGCGCCGCCTGCAGTCGATTCTGCGCCCGCGATGTCACAATCTGTCGAGCCGCGCGAACGCGGCCGGGAAGTCCGCAATCGATCGGAATTTGCCCCTCCGTCTGT
>JAXMBS010000015.1:0-82539 GCA_046349775.1 Planctomycetaceae bacterium
ACCCCGTTGCCAATGCTGATGCGGCCGCCGCTGCATTCGCGGCCGAAGACACGGCAGCGCCCGCCGAAGAGGCGCCGCCTCGAGACGCAGCCCCGCCTCGTGATGGCGACCGTCCCCGCGGCGGGTTCTTCCGCGGACGCCGCGGCCCCGACGGCGGACGCCCCGGGTTCCGAGGAGAATACCGCAGGCCCGATGGAGATTTTGGTCCGCCTCGCGGCGGTCCTGATGACGAAGCCGGCCCGCCACCGGATCGGCGCGGCGGACCGGACGGCGAGCGTCGCGGCCCGCCGGACGGCGAAGCCGGCCCTCCGCGCGGACGTCGCGGCGGTCCCGATGGTGAACATCATGCGTTCCACGGCGGACCCCGCGGTCACATGGCCCGGTTCGGTGGTCCGCACGGCGGCCGGCCGCGCATCGTCGTCATCCCGCCAATGATGGACCTCTTCGACACCGACGGCGACTACCAGATCTCGGCCGACGAGATCGCCAAGGCCGCCGATGCGCTGAAGAAGCTCGACAAGAATTCCGACGGCCGGCTGACGCTCGACGAGCTGCAGCCGCACATGGGGCGACCCGGCCATCCCGGCGAAGAGCATGGCCCTCGGCCTGAAGGTCGCGGACAAGACGCGGCTGGTCCGCCGCACGACGGCGCACCACACGACGGCCCGCCGCGGGAGGAACGTCACGCGCGACGCGGCTTTGGACCGCGCGGCGAAGGGCCGCCGGCGGGAGGCTTCGGCGGCGAACGCCGCTTCGGACCACGCGGCGACGGAGAGCGCGGCGAGTTCCGCCGCGGCCCTGGTCGCCGACCCGGACCTCCGCCCGAATTCCGTGATCGCGAACGGCCGGACGCCGAGCCCGGCGACGCCGATGCTCCGCCGAGTCGTGACTCAGCGGCCGATGAGGCAGATAACCCCTCGGAACCACCCGTCGAGTCTGCCGAAACCAAAGCGTGAACCATCGGCAAGTGGAAAGAGCGTCCCGGGCGCCCGCAGCGTTCGGGACGCTCTCGTTTTGCGCCCGCACAGTTTGCCCAACCAGTCCGCGCGAACCGCCGCTGCACATCGCGTACACACCGATTTGGCTTGCGCGTTGGCAACGCGCACGCAGTGCGATACGGTGGACGATGAATTTCAAAGTCGGGAGGGCGAGGCTCCTGCCGAGCCGGAACGGTAGGAAAGCCCTGTCTTCATCGCGGCTCCGCAGGAGCGTCGCCCTCCCATGACGCTATCTCTGAAGTTTGAAACCGTTGGATGAAGATTCTGCTGGCGAGCTCCGAAGCGGTCCCGTTTGCAAAGACCGGCGGTCTCGCGGACGTCGCGACCGGTCTGGCCAAGGCCCTGCAGGATCTGCATCACGACGTCACGCTGGTCATTCCCTATCACCGGCAGCAGGTCTCGCCGTCGCTGCTGGTCGAACGGACGTCGACGGTCCTTTCTGTCCCGATCGCGGACCGGCTCGTCGCCGCAAGCGTGTGCCGATCGCGGATTCCCGGCAGCGAGGTCGAAGTCCTGCTGATCGATCAGCCGCAGTATTTCGATCGCCCGGCCCTCTACACCGCCGGCGGCGTCGATTATTCCGACAACTGCGAGCGGTTTGTGTTCTTCAGCCGCGCTGTCCTCGAAGCGGCCCGCGCCACCGACCTGCGCCCCGACATCGTCCATGCGAACGACTGGCAGACCGCGCTCATTCCGCCGCTGCTGGCGATCGAGTACCGCAGCCGTCCCGAATTTGCCCGGACCGGCGCGATCCTGACGATCCACAACATGGCGTTCCAGGGGCGGTACTGGCAGTGGGACATGCGGTTGACCGGCCTCGACTGGAAATACTTCAACTGGCGGCAGCTGGAGTTCTGGGGCGACCTCAATCTGCTCAAAGGGGGCATCGTTTTTTCGGACGTCATTACCACGGTCAGCCCGACCTACGCGCGGGAAATCTGCACGCCGGAGTTCGGCTGGGGACTCGACAGCGTCTTGCAGGAACGCGGCTCGGACCTGGTCGGGATTCTCAACGGTGTCGACGTCGCCGAATGGGATCCCGCGACCGATCCCTGTTTGCCGCAGCGCTACGGCATCGGCGACTGGCCGCGCGGGAAGGCCGCCTGCAAGGCGCATCTGCAGGCCCGGTTCGGCCTGCATGCCGATCCCAAGGCGCCGCTGCTGTCGATGATTACGCGGCTCACCGATCAGAAGGGGCTCGATCTGGTCGCCGCCGGACTGCCAGAACTGTTGCGCGAGGGGATCCAGGTCGCATTCCTCGGCACCGGCGAGCAGCGCTACGAAGGCTTCGTCCGCGAAGCGGCCTCCATGCACCCGCGGCAGGTTGCAGCGGTCGTCGGATTCGACGAATCGCTCGCGCATCAGCTCGAAGCGGCCGCCGACATCTATCTGATGCCCAGCAAGTTCGAGCCGTGCGGCCTGAACCAGCAGTACAGTATGCGCTACGGCACGCCGCCGATTGTGCACAGCGTCGGCGGCCTCGCCGATTCGGTGGTCGACCCGTCGCAGGCCAATGGCCGCCCGGCGACCGGGTTCGTGTTTGATCGCTACGACCCCGGCGTCTTCCTCTGGAAGACCCGCGAAGCGTTGCGCACGTTTCACGATCGTCCCGCCTGGGAGCGGATCGTCACCAACGGGATGCAGCGTGACTGCTCGTGGCGGGCGAGCGCGGCGCAGTATGTAGCGCAGTACGAACGGGCGCTGGCGAGACACTGAGGCGAGGGGTAAAGGAGCAGAGGATCAATGGAGTACAGGGGAAGGATTGCGGATCGCACATTGCGTATCGCGTATTGACCATTCCGGCTTCTGACTTACGACCTCCGTCAGTCCACTAACCTCTGATGTCTAACCTCTAACTTCTTTCTACGCCTGCCACATGATGGCCTCGAAGTCCGCGGACGGCACAGTCAGCATGATCTCCCCTTCCGCCGGCACGCGCTCGATGCTCTGACGCTTCGCGACCAGGTCCACGACGAAGCTCACCGCGTCTCCGCACGACAAGCGCAGTTCGCTCAGCGGCAATGCCAGCTCCAGCACTTTGTCGAGTGCCAGCGCAATCGGCGGCCGGGAAGCGCGCTTGCTGCTGCGCTTGAACAGCGCTGCCGGCGCCGCCGTGTCGAAGCCGCTGATTGTCACTGACGTCTCGGCCGGTTCGACGAACCGCAGCAGGAGCTGATCGATCCCGGAAAGTCGCTCCCGCGCCGGTCCGTCGGTATCGACCCGGAGGTACAAGTTCTCGGCGTCGAATCCGAAGTACAGATAGCGGATCAGTCCCTCCGTGACGCGCGTCATCGTCCCGCGTTCGCTACGGGCGTCGTAACGCCCGGCGTTGAGCCATTCGAAGTAGCTGCTGCGGCCGTCCAGCCTCCACATTGAGCAGGCCGCCGCGGCTGCGTGGTGCAGCGCCCGGTGTTCCCCCTGAAAATCGGACGCAGCAGCCGCGGCGGCGGCGATTCCCCAGTAACGTATAGACGTTCTCGAGGTGCCGCCGGAACAACTGGTCGAACAGGTAGTCCTGTGACGACGAATGATCGTCACCGAACCACCAGTACCAGTCGCTCCCCTCGGCAATGTCCAGCTCGCGCCGGGCCCGCTGCAACACGTCCTCCGGGACGTCACCCTGCGACTCACGCTCGAGGAAGAACGCGCGCGTCTCATGCAACTGGTCCCATGCCGCGCGGTCCTCGGCGTGGCCGATCCAGATCGCAACAATTGTGCGAGATCCAGCTGCCGGCGAACACGCGATTGAGCCGGTCCGTCGCAGGATATTCGCGCAGGTGATCGCTCATCCGCACCGGCCGCACCGCCGGATTGCTGACCGCAGCGCGCGGTACAGCTGCCGCAGAAAGCTCACGCCGCCGTCCGGGTAGTACTCCCAGCAGTTCTCGCCGTCGAGGATGATCGGCACCAGCGGCCCGCCCCGCATTATGCGGCTCGACCGCCCGACCGATCGACGCCACACGCGAGGGCAGATCGTTCGCCGCGGCCGCCGCTTCGTTGCGGCTGATAGTGAAACCCGATCAGGTCGCTCAAGCCGTGGTCGCGAAACACCATCTGCAGCGAACCGGAAACCGTGTCGACGTGCCACGGCCGGTACAGCATCTCCGGCCGCCGCACCAGCCCCTGCGAATCGCGGCTGACGAGTCCATCGGTCGATTGCGAGAGGATCTCTTCATCGGTCGCGATCCAGCGGATTCCTGCCGCATGCAGGGCCTCGATGATGTCCTGCGACACTGAGCCTTCCGACGGCCACATCCCCTGCGGCGGGGCTGAACAGCCGGGTATGAAACTCGACCCCCTGCCGCACGTGTGCAAACCGCGTCTTCAGGATATGGGTCGATGTACCCGGCAACAGGCAGCCCGGCATCGCTTCGCGCGCCGACCGCTTGTCCCACAGCAGCGGCAGGATCGGGTGATTGTACGGGCTGGTCGTCAGTTCCACCTGTCCGCTGTCGGCCAGTTCCTTGTGCAGCGGAATGATCCGCCGCAGGATCGCGAGGTGCTGATCGAGCAGCCAATTCTTTTCCGCTTCGGTCCAGTCGCGACCCTTTTCGAGAAACGCCCGCAGCTCGGCGTCCTGCTCGAACAACAGCGGATGAATCCACGTCAGGTTGAACCATACTTGCAGGTCGCGCAGGTCGTCGGCCGAGAACCTTCGCAGGGCGGTCGCCGAATTCTCCGCTCCGACGCGCCGCTTGACGTACAGCTCCATGTATCGCGGATACGGGCGGATCATCGAATCCGCATTCGCCATGAAGAAGCTGTCCAGCAGGAACTGGACGTCCGGCTCCGACAGCGAGTCCGCCGGAATGCGCGACACGTCCAGATGCCGGTCGCTGCCGCCGCGGTCGGTGTAGCGCTGAATCTGGTCGAGCAGGCTGGGGACGAGGTTGATCGTGCAGCGGAACTCCGGCACCTCCTTCAGGTGCAGGGCCATGCCGATGTAGTCCTTGGTGCCGTGCAGCCGGACCCAGGGGAACACGTTTTCGCCCGACACGTCGTCGGGATAGTACGGCTGATGCTGATGCCAGAAGAGCGCGAGCGAGATGGGGGGCATGGAGGAGCGACGACAACGGAGAGTCGCGGTTGGTGGCCGGTGGTTTGGTGTTTGGTCGTTTGGTGGCTTAGTCTGGGGGGGGCACTGTCGACCGACAGGCACAGTCTAGCGACGGGGCAGGGGTGCGTCTGTACGACACCGGATCCAGTCACGGCGGGCACAACATGATTCCGAGCGACGACCGACACGCCGCATGGGAATGCGACATCCTCATTTTCCGTGATCGGCGAGACGCCTCAAGGCCTCGCTGAAAGGCAGAAACAACACGTCGCTTTTTGACGTCAGCTTATGGAAACCATGCCACTCGTAAAATCGCACGGCGTCCGTATCTTTGGCGTCGACCACCGCTGCGAAGCAGGCGATATCCGCGTTCATTGACCGTTTGAGGGCGTCGAAAAGGAGTGCGGCGCCGAGCTTCCGGCCTTGAAAGCCAAGAGCCACGGCCAAGCGGCCGATTCTGACAATCGGGACGGTAGGATAGCGGGGCAGCTTCCTGGCGGTCGTCTCCGGCAGATCCGTCAAGGAGACACTGCCCGCCGAGAGCGTGTAATAACCGGCCACCTGGTCAGTCGATTCCTCGATCGCCACAAAACATGCAGTGACGCGGCGCTTAACGTCCTGCCCGACCTGTTGCGAGAAGTACCGATTGAGAGGCGCGCTGCCGCAATCAAAACCAAGGCGATCGTGGCGCTTGTCGAGCGGCTCAATCCGGAAGTCAGCCATCAGGAGGGCTCAATCAGTCGGCGATGAGCATGGGCGGCCTTCGTCAAGGCGGCCGATGGCGCTTTCGGCTTCAGAATGGCCTCCGCGAACCGCTGCTGATCCGCCACGGAGACTTCGATGATCTCGTTCTCGGCGATGATCTTCTGAGCCTCGGCCAGTGATGCAGCGACGACGAAGTCCGTCACGCTCTGTCCTCGCAGGGCCGCGGCGTGCTGAATCAGCGTCTGGTGCCGCTGGGACAGGCGCGCCTCCAGCCGGGCGGATTTGGACGTCATGACATCTCACCTCCCCTCATTCGCATACGGCAAATTGCCGTACATGGCAAGAGGTTTGGGGGCGGTGACATCCGGCTTCAAGAGCTGCGGCCCGATTACGCCGTCGCCGGCATTCAGCAGCTCAACGCCGGCGGCTCGCCAACCGCTGGGCCAACGAAAACACTCCGCCGGTCAGCATGACGCGGCGGAGTGCGGACCAGTGCGAGCCAAGTGCAACGTCACGCTGCGGACGTCCGGCGACGCCAGCGAGAAGCCGATCCCCGTCAGCCCCATGCCAAACAGGCAATGGTTGAAGGCTCAGGCACCGGCTGCGATGTGATTCCGGCCACGTAGTTCAATGCGTTGGCCATCAACAAATCGCCGTTGGTCGTCGTGTCCCAAAAGTCGCTGCGGGCATCACTCGACGGCGGGTAGAAAATTCAGCCCGGCAATGCGGCCGGCATGCGTCGTGTTCACTCCGATCAGGGGAGCTCCGTTGCTCAGTCGGCAACCGCCATTGAACCGGCAGCAAGCCCCCGACAGTGTTGTAGTAGCTCGACGTCCCGCCGTTAAAACTCGTCACGCCATTGAGAATTGGATTGCCGGGGTCATCGTCGTCCCCGAAAAGGTCAAACTCGGAGAATCCTGGAAGCCGGGCGTCCAAATGTCATAGCCGTCCGACCGCCACCGACCGCCGATGGCAATTCCACCCCCCGACGAATCCCAAAACGCGAAGGTCGCCTCGACGACCCCTCCGCCTCCGTCGACATAGTCCGCAAGGTTATTGCCAAGCGTATCCCTGTCAGCGAATCCGGTATCGGAGTAGAACAGCACGGCATCGTAAGCCTGCAACTGGCTGAGCGTCGGTGTGCCAAGCGAAGCATCGAACACATCCACACTGCCCGAAATCAGTCCTGTGCCCACAATCTTGGACTGAACGTCGGTGTTCCAACTCAAATCGGCCGGCGCTCCAACAATCAATACGCCCGCCTGGACTTGAGATGACGTCGCACGCTTTACCAGCGCTTAATCAGCGTCAAGCTCTTGATCGATGTCATGCTGACAAGCTTTCCGAAGGTTTGTTTCATATTGCGACTCTGACACCTGCCGACAACCTGGGGACTTCAGGGGCCCTAGGAAACTTGCGTCTGATCCTAAGACCAGCGCAGACCTCTGTCAACGACAGCACCGGTGACATGAAGTCGGCGGCTGGCGATCACCGCCTCTACTCGCCGCGACGAACCGCATCGATCACCGCCTGCATCTGTTCCAGGTACCGATCGAGCGCGCTGCGACCTTTCGCCGTGATGCTGTACGTCGACTTCGGCTTGGCGACGAAGCTTTTCTCGCATTTGAGGTAGCCGATCTCCTCCAGCTTGAGCAGCTGCGGCCCCACGGCGCCGTCGCTGACGTTCAGCCGCTGCTTGAGCGATGTGAAATCCGTCGCACCGTCCGCCGCGAACGCCCCGTCAGCACGCCGAGACGGATCGGTCCATGCACGGCAGTATCGAGTCCGTTGAAGTCGATCAGTGTCATGTCCTTCTCGGCTGCGAGACCTGGCTTGCCACAGCAGGGCCGCACTAAGGAGTCCGCCGCAGGCGCATCGCGATTCCGCTGGCGACGTGGAACGCGGCCCGAGTGGGGAGCCACGGCGCGACCACTGCCACGGCCAACACCGGCAATCCCCAGCCGAGCCAGCTGCGCCGTTCCGCATGCGCTCCCCAGCGTGACGAGAACAGGGTCCGGCCGCAAACAGCGCCGGGCCGGCGATCTGACCGCGCCAGGCGTCGAAGTTCCAGTCGCCGTGGATCGACGCCGTCCAGCGCGTCAGCAGCACGTACACCACAAGGCCCAGCACGGCGATCCACGAGCAGATGGTCTCTTCACGGTTCCACGACCAGCGGCGCGGCCGCAGGCTACGCTCGGACCGGATCCGCCGGAGCCAACCGCCACAGATCAAACACAACACGACAAACAGCGCCCCCAGTGCGACCAGCATCGGCCCGTTCCAACCCGGGATGGCCCGCAGGGCCGGCAGGGCCACATCGCGGCCAGGATGTCCTGGATCACATTGCCCCGATCGTACGGGAAATCGGCGGGGAGTACCGAGCGGATGATGTTGAGATCCTGCTGCACACGATCGAGAGACGGACTGCTCATGGCCAGCCTTTCTTGAGAGACAATGTACTTTCATTTGTAGAGTACACTGCAATTGCAGGCGTGTCAACGGGCAGTCCGGCAGAATCACCGCATTCGACTCAGGCCCTGACAGTTCCGGCTCTGAATTCATCCATCAAGGCGATTGGACGCGCGGCGGCAGACGAGACCCATTGACCCCTTCGCCGCGCCGCGCGTAAAGTTGCGGTATGGCGACCTGGCTCAGGAATCTCGTGCCGGCACTGCTGGCGGCGGCCATTCTGACCGCCCCCGTCTGGGGCGCGGTGCCGGATTTCAACCGGCTGCACGCAGGTCGCCGAAGCCGGCGGTTACGCCCAAGTGCCCCCAGGCCGAAGAGCCATGCTGTGCGGCCTGCACCGGCGGCGAAAAATCCTGCTGCCACCGTCGGACTCGACCCCCTCAGACAAGGACGATCAGTCCGGCTGCGGGTCGTGTCCCCTGGGTCAGTGCGACTGCTGCCAGTCGTTGCACGGTCTAACCCTCGTCTGTCTGCCGTCCGGCATCGCCGTATCGGCCCCGTCGTTCTCGGTCCCTCTGCTGACCGCCGATTCGTTGCTCGTCTCCCGCAGCGATGAACCGCTGTTACCGCCGCCGATCGCGTAGAAGAGTGCGAAAGGTCAAATGGTGGTGGGAAAAGTGCGAAGAGGATGCAGCGCATCACTTTCGAACTGTTCGTACCTTTCGAACTTTTTGCACCCCCACTACGACAGGTTGCGTTGGAAAGCGGATTGAGCGCCCGATCGTCGCGCGGCTCGCCCAATTTGCTCAATTGATGGGAGAATTTCCATGTCTCGTTCTGTTCCTGCGGCGGCTGGTCGCCGCTCTGCTGGTCATGGTGACGATGTTGGCCGGCCTGTCGGTCGGGACTGCGGCTCCGGCCGGTGCGAAGCTGTCGGCCGGTTGCTGCTGTCCGCCGGACTGCCCGCTGTGCGACTGCACGTCGTGTGAAGACTGCGCTGTTGCAGCGCAGGCGGGTGCACGGCGGAGAAAGTGCGACGCGTCGTCCGCCTGCACCAAGGCGTGCTGCGCAGGATAGTAGCGGCACAGCCGCCGCGAAGTCCTGCGGCGTGACAAATTGAAAGTCGTGGCGGTCGGGGAGACCATCTCTCCGGACCGCCTGCATTTTGCGGGCCAAAGCCAGACGAATAGGCAATTCCGGGGAAAAGACCGCAGCACCCACTGGCATGACAACCCGCCGGCAGGTTATCGTGGGGCCGGCGGGGTTTATCTGATTTCACTGTCTTTTTCGCAGCGCCGGCTCCCGCTGTGCGGAACTGACGCGCTGTACCGCCAGGGCCGAAAGGCTCATTGACTGTCGTTGTCGACTGGTTTCATTCGTCGCCGGACGCACGGCTGGGCCGGAGGTGCGTGCGGTCATCGGCAAGGGAAGGGTCCGAATGTCGCTGTCTATCTGGGGTTTGGGAACATCGCTGCCTGAGCACACCATGACTCAGGACGAAGCCCTCGAAATGACGACCAACATCGTCAGCGAGGACGAACGGCAGCGGCGGCTGCTGCGAATGCTGTTTCGCAAATCCAATGTGCTGAACCGGCACACCTGCGTCCCGCACCCGATCGCCTACCAATGGGTGGCGGACGAAGAATCCAACGGCGAGGCGGAGACCAACGGCGCCGTTGCCACCCGGGTCCAGCGGAAGGTCAAATGGGGCCCGACCACCCGCGAGCGGATGTCGCTCTACGCCGAGTTCGCCGCACCGCTGGCCAAACAGGCGGTCGGCCGGGCGTTTGAGGATGCCGGGGTCAGCCCGGGAGACATCACCCACCTGATCACCGTGTCTTGCACCGGCTTCGACGCGCCGGGCATCGACATCGAGCTCATCGACAGCCTCAAGCTGCCGATGACGACGCAGCGGATCAACGTCGGTTACATGGGCTGCCATGGAGCGATCAACGGGCTGCGTGCCGCGCACGGAATTGCCAATAGCCAGCCGGATGCGACGGTGCTGGTGAGCGCGACCGAGTTGTGCAGCCTGCACTACCGGTTCAACTGGGACGACGAAGGGATCATCGGCAACGCGCTGTTTGCCGACGGTTCGGCGGCAATGATTGTCGGCAACAGCGCGCGAAAGTCGGCGGCGGCGCCGTTCCGGCTGCGAGCGACGGGGTCGTGCCTGATTCCGGATTCGCGGCACGTGATGAGCTGGAAGGTCGGCGATCACGGCTTCGAAATGAAGCTGACGGCCGAAGTGGCCGACAAGATCAACACGTACCTGCGGCCCTGGATCAGCGAATGGCTGGCGCAGTACGGGCACACGGTGGAGTCGGTGCAGTCGTGGGCGGTGCATCCGGGGGGGCCGAAGATCCTGTCGTCTGTCGAGGAAGCGCTGACGCTGCCGAAAGAAGCCACGCAGGTCTCACACGAGATCCTGGCGAAGCACGGCAACATGTCGTCGCCGACGGTGCTGTTCATTCTTGATCGGATGCGGCGGGCGAACGCGCCACGGCCGTGCGTGGCGCTGGGCTTCGGGCCGGGGCTGTACGCGGAGGCGGCTCTGTTTGAATAGAGCCCTCAGGCGTCAGCGGTCAGCTTTCAGCAAAAAGTGCACGAGCCACGGAATCGATTTCCGTGGCCTTGCCGTTTGAAGGCACATTGGTTTTGATCCGCGTCTTGCCTGTGCTGAACTCGACCTCACGTGCCCATTCATGACGACGACAACTTCGCCTTCGCGCGTCGACGACCGTGCTGCCGTTGACCTGGTCCTGCAGATGCTGGACATCCCCGGCAAGAGCGGACAGGAATCGAAAATCGCCGAGTTCATTGTCGGCAGGCTGCGCTCGGCGGGCGTGCCGGAGTCGGCCATCGTGTTCGACCAGGCGCACAAGAAGAGCCACCTCGGCGGCGAGATCGGCAATCTGATCGTCAAGCTGCCGGGAACGATGCGCGGCCCGCGGCGGCTGCTGATGGGGCACATCGACACCGTTCCGCTGTGCGTGGGCGCGCAGCCGGTGCGGAAAGGGAAGCTGATCGTTTCGCGCGATAAGGCGACCGCGCTGGGTGGTGACAATCGCGCCGGGGCGGGCGTCGTCCTCAATGCGGCGCTGACGATCCTCGAGAACAAGCTGCCGCATCCGCCGCTGACGCTGTTCTGGCCGGTGCAGGAGGAGGTGGGCCTCGTCGGTGCACGGTACGTCGCAACCGCGAAGCTGGGCGGGCCGAAGCTGTGCTTCAACTGGGACGGCGGGCCGCCGGCCGGGATCGTGATCGGGGCGACCGGCGATGAACATCTCGACATCCGCGTGCATGGGCTCGCGAGCCATGCCGGCGCGCACCCCGAGGACGGGATCAGCGCGGTCGCGATCGCCGGCAAAGCGATCGCCGACCTCACCGACAACGGCTGGCACGGG
This sequence comes from Planctomycetaceae bacterium, assembly GCA_046349775.1. Taxonomy (GTDB): domain Bacteria; phylum Planctomycetota; class Planctomycetia; order Planctomycetales; family Planctomycetaceae; genus JAEUIG01. Next base: position 11,577 of record JAXMBS010000015.1, read on the forward strand.
CTGATCCGCAAGGGAAAGCATGCCGGGACCAGCAACATCGGGTTCATCTCCGGCGGCGAAGCGACGAATGTTGTGACGAACTGCGTGACACTGCGCGCCGAGGCGCGCAGCCACGATCCGCAGTTCCGCCAGAAGATCGTGGCGGCGTATCAGGCGGCCTTCCGCCGAGCGGCCAAAGCCGTGACCAGCAGCGCCGGCCAGTGCGGGACGGTCGAGATCGACGTCCGGCATAAGTACGAAGCGTTCAGGCTGCCATTGGATGAGCCAAGCGTGCAGGCGGCGACGGCGGCGGTCCGGGCCTGCGGGCTGGATCCGGCGCCGCGGATCAGCAACGGCGGGCTGGACGCGAACTGGATGACATCGCACGGCCTGCCGACAGTCACGCTGGGTTGCGGCCAGTCAGGGATTCACACGGTCAACGAGACGCTGAATATCGAGGAATATCTCCAGGCGTGCCGGATCGGACTGGTGCTGGCAACGGGATGAGTCAATGGTTAATGGCCAATCGTCAATTGTTAATGGTTAATGGTTAATGGATCAGCTTGATTTGCGACGTCGTGCTTCACAATTGACCATTATCAATTAACCATTGACTAGTTCCCATGCGCATCGGCATTGTCAGCGACACTCACGGACACGTGCGGAACACGCTGCAGGCCGTCGCGCAGCTCACGGCACTAAAGGTGGACGTCGTCATCCACTGCGGCGATATCGGGTCACCGCAGATTGTCCCGCTGTTCGCCGGTTGGCCGACGCACTTTGTGCTGGGAAACGTCGACGACGATGAGTCCAGCCTGCGTTGGATCATCGAGGAGGAAGGGCTGACGTTTCACGGGCGGTATGCGAAGTTGACCCTCTCAGACAAATCGATCGCCGTCGCCCACGGTGACGACGGCGACCTGCTCAACACCGCGATTGGCAGCGGCGAGTTACGATCTGGTTTGCACGGGGCACACACACCAGCGCGATCTGCGGCGGGTGGGGCGGACGACAGTGGTCAACCCCGGGGGCGACTGTACCGCCGCGAAATCCGAAGACGTTCGCGGTCGTGGAGTGGCCGGCGGGGGACGTGGAGTTTGTGGAACTGTTGGAGTCCAGCCTTAGGCTGCCTCGATCCGGGCAGAGTTGGCGGAGGCTCGCATAGTCACAAACTTGAACTCCGACAAACTCGTCTCGGTTCGGCCGATTCCCTACAATCCGCCGCACTTGAACCGCCGGGCCAGATGGTTTTCGTTCGACTCCTGAGAGACGTGATGCCCGGAACTGCGGACTCGCTCGACGACCTGCTGCCCAGCCTGCGCCTCATGGTCGAGGGCGCTGGAGCGATATGTCGCGCTTGCCGGACGACTGTCCAGCCCGGCTCCGAGAGTCGATGCGGTACAGCCTGCTCGCCGGCGGCAAGCGGCTACGGCCCGTGCTGGTCCTGATGGCGTGCGAGGCTTGCGGCGGCCGGATAGAGGACGCCTTGCCGGCGGCGTGCGCGATCGAGATGGTGCACACGTACTCATTGATCCATGACGACCTCCCGGCGATGGACAACGACGACCTTCGCCGTGGCCGGCCGACGTGCCACAAGCAGTACGACGAAGCAACGGCGATCCTGGCGGGGGACGGTCTGCTGACGCTGGCATTCGACGTGATTGCCCGCGACGTCCGGCCACAGGACGTGGCGGCCGCGTGTTGTTTTGACCTGGCAGCGGCCGCAGGAGTGGTGGGGATGGTCGGCGGCCAGATGGCGGACCTCGAAGCAGAGGGGCGCTGGCGGACGGATTCCCAAAACGCGTCGCCCGGCAACGGCGACAGCCATGCCGCACTGACGCGGTTGGAAGCCATCCACCGCCGCAAGACTGGGCGACTTTTGTCGTGTGCGCTGACTTTAGGAGGCCGGATTGCCCGGACGACGCCGGAAACCTTGCGCAGACTTCAGATTTACGGGGACAATGTTGGTCTGGCCTTCCAAATTGCGGATGATCTCTTGGATGTCGGCGGCAATGTCGCCAAAATGGGAAAGAATGTGCAAAAGGACGCCGGACTGGGCAAACTGACTTATCCAGGATTGCTGGGCATTTCAGAAAGCCGACGGCGTGCTGAGCAACTTATTGATGACGCGTGTGCGCAACTGCAGCCGCTGGGAGCAGCTGGCGGCAGACTGGCACTGCTGGCCCGATTCGTGATTGAGCGCGATTTGTAGTCTTTCGGGCTACGCAGACGCACTGATGACCATCGGATGGTTCCAGGAAAGACGCTGATGAATTACGAGCTGTTGCCACAGATCCGTTCGCCAAAGGATCTGAAGTCGCTGACCGACGAGCAGTTGCTGAAACTGACCGGTGAAATTCGCGAAGCGCTGTGCTCTGTCGTCGAGGACCGGCCGGCGCACTTCGCCAGCAACCTCGGCGTGGTGGAGCTGTGCCTGGCGTTGCACCTGGTCTTCGATTTCTCGCAAGACCGGCTGATCTGGGACACCGGGCACCAGATTTATCCACACAAGCTCATCACGGGGCGGTTCCAGCAGTTTCCGTCGATCCGCCGGAAGGGGGGCCTGATGGGCTACCCGCACCCCGGCGAAAGCGAGTACGACCTGTTCATGACGGGGCACGCCGGGGCCAGCGTCTCGACCGCGCTGGGTCTGAAAGCGGGCGACGACCTGGTGGGGCAGTCGCGGCGCAAATCGGTGGCGGTCGTCGGCGACGGCGCACTCCCGTCCGGAATCGTCTTTGAAGCGTTCAACAACGCGGCCGGTCTGGAAAAAGACCTGCTGGTGATCTTGAACGACAACAAGATGGGCATCTGTCCGCGCGTCGGCGGACTGGCGCGCTATCTCGATCGCGCCCGCGCCGCCCCGTTCTACAATGGCCTGAAAAAGGACGTCGCCTGGCTGCTGAACAAGGTGCCGCTGGTCGGCGAGCCGGCCGAAAAGGTCCTCGTCCAGATGAAGGACGCCCTGAAGTCCTTCATCCATGGCGGCATGCTGTTCGAGGAACTCGGTTTCCGATACGTGGGTCCGGTCGACGGCCACGACCTGTTTGCCCTCCGCGAGTACCTGGAGCTTGTGAAGGACATTCAGGGACCGGTGCTGCTGCATGTGTTCACCGAAAAGGGACACGGATTTCCACCGGCCTGCGAAGATCCGGTTGCGTTTCACGCGCCGCAGCCGTTCGCCCGCAACGGCGATAGCGCCGAGTTCCGCAAGAAAGGCTCCAGCGCGGCTTACACGGACGTCGTCAGCGGCGCGATCTATCGGGCCATGGAGCGCGACCCGCGGGTTTGTGTGCTGACGGCTGCCATGTGCGAAGGGAACAAGTTGCAGAAGGTGCGGGACGAGTTCCCGGACCGGTTCTTCGACACCGGGATCTGCGAAGGGCACGCGGTGGCGTTTGCGGCCGGGATGGCGAAAGCCGGAGCGCGGCCCATCGTGGACATCTACAGCACGTTCCTGCAGCGGAGCTACGACCAGATCTTCCAGGAAGTCTCGCTCCAGAACCTGCCGGTGACGTTCTGCATGGATCGCGGCGGCCTGACCGGCCCCGACGGCCCGACGCACCACGGTTCGTTCGACAACACCTGGATGCGGGCATTCCCGAACATCGTCGTAATGGCGCCTGGCGACGAGCGGGACGTCGAACCGATGCTGAACTTCGCCCTGAAGCACAACGGTCCGGTGTCGATCCGTTACCCGAAAGCGACGGCCGAGTCGGTCGCCCGTCCGGCCGTGCCGGTGGAATCCGGCCGCGCGGAGGTCTACCGCTGGGGCACCGATGGCATGTTCCTGGCCTTCAGTTCGCTTTTCCCGGCCTGCGTGCGGGCGGGCGGCATCCGGCAGAGGGGATCGACGTGGGGGTCATCAACGCCCGGTTCCTGCGCCCGTTCGATACGGCAGTCCTGCAACAGGCCCTGGAAGAAACGGGCTTTGTGATTACGGTCGAAGAAAGTACGCTGTGCGGCGGTTTCGGTTCGGCCGTCCTCGAGGCGGCCAACGACGCCGGGCTGCCGACCGACCGGATCCGCCGCGTCGGACTGCCGGACCGGTTCATCGAGCACGGCGAGCGTGGAGAATTGCTCGCCGATCTGGGCCTCGATGACGCCGGCCTTGCGGAAACCGCCCGCCGGATGGCGGTGCGACCGGTCCCAGTCGCCCAGCAGCAACCGGTCGCAACTCCTGTTGCCAGCCGCACTGTTTGACGGATTCGGCTGTCGCATCAGGCGCTGCTTCCGCCATGAGAGCGTTTTGCGGGTTGGCGGAACCAGTGGCACGTCCAGCGACTCGATTCCGGCGGATGCCGGTACTCAAGCACCAAGGAAGGTGAGCGATGCCCCAACGAGCGCTGTCGTTTCCGTTCTGGGTGATGCTGTGTCTCCATTGCTGTCTCCCGGCGTCGGTCGGGCGCAGTGCTGATGAGTTGACACTCGAGGAACCGGACACCGACACACGCGTCCGCCAGGTCTCCACCGAGGTGCGTACGTCCGGCAAGGTGTTCACGAACGCCGGCAGCGGCAAGACGAGCGAACACCCGCTGTCGGCGACGGCGTTGTTCCGCTACCGCGAGCGGCGACTCCCTCCGGGCGGCCGGGACTTTCAGTCGCTGCGCGTACTGCGCGAGTTCGATCTGGCCAAGATGCAGACTCAGGTGGCCGGTCACGACAGCGGCGCGGAACTCCCAGCCACACAGCGGCTGGTTGTCGTGCGGGGAGAGCGCAGCGGACTGCAGTGCTATTCGCCGGGCCAAGCGATGAGCCGCGAGTCGGTCGATCTGCTGGAACTGCCGGGTGATCCGCTGATTCTGACGGCGCTCCTGCCGCGTACGGCGGTCGTGCCGGGCGCGCAATGGAAGGCGCCCGAATGGGCGGCGCAGATGCTGGCGACCCTGGAAGCCGTCGACAAAGTGGAACTCAACTGCCGGCTCGCAAGCAGCGACGAGAACTCGGCCGTGATTGAATTCAGCGGGAGCGCAAATGGTCAACGGTTTGGGGCAAATACCGACGTCGTCCTCGGCGGCCGACTCCTGTTCGATCGCCAGGCGAAACTGATCCGGCAAGCCACCGCGCGGTATGCCATCAAGTCGTCGATCGGGACGATCAATCCCGGCATCGACGCCACGGTCGACGTCAAAGTTGACCGCGCGCTGGCCGACAGCCCCGGGCGGTTGACGGACGCGATCGCCGACGCCATCCCGCTGGAGCCGGCCCCGGCCGATCTGCTGCTGGACTTTGCCGCACCTCCGTGGGGCGTCACGCTCTCGTTTGATCGCAAGTGGTACGTGTTCCAGGCGCTGTTCGAAGGCACACCGCAGGTGGCCATCCTCCGGCTGATTGAGCAAGGGAGTCTCATCTGCCAATGCAATCTGTCCCCGATCGCCGCGGCCAGCCCAGGCGACCACACGCCGATCGACCAGTTCGAGGCCGACATTCAGCAGGCACTGGGGGACAAGTTCAAGCAGATCAAGTCGCGCGACACGATTCCGACCGAAGACGGTCGGACGATTCTGCGACTGGTCGCGGAGGGGGAGATGACGGTCAGCGGCGAGCAGGGCGCCGTCAAGCTGCCGATGAACTGGATCTACTATCTGTGTGCGGACCGCACCGGCAAGCAGATGTCGTTCGTATTCGTCGTCGAGCCGGCGTACCTGGAGTTGCTCGCTGGGCGCGATTTGCAGATGGTCAGGAGCGTGCGGTTTACACGGTGACGGAGGATTCGTGACCCTGAACCCTGAATCCCGGCCCGGCCTGCCGGGACTGAATCAGTCCGGCCCATCTGGTCGGCATCTGCGGGTCCGGGATGCGGTCGCTCGCAGAGTATCTGCTGGATCGGGGTTGGCGCGTCACGGGGTCCGACTCCGTACCGCTGGGACACAACGCGGCCGTTCTCCGCGGCAGCGGGATCACGATCGTTGAGCAGGTTGCGGAGACCGAACCGCCCGACTGCGACGTCGTCATCTACAGCCCGGCAATTCCCGACTCGAACCCGGAGCGTAAGGCGGCGAGGGAGCGCGGCATTCCCGAGGTGTCGTACCCCGCGATGCTCGGCCGGCTGATGTCGGGACATACCGGTATTGCGATCGCCGGCACGCATGGCAAGAGCACAACCACCGCGCTGCTTGGCTGGGTTCTGCAGCATGCGGGGCTTCGCCCTTCGGTCGTGTGCGGCGGCGAACTGCTCAACACCTGCCGCGGCGGCTGGGCCGGAAGCGGCGGCGTGTTTGTGGCCGAAGCCTGCGAATATCGCGGCAGCTTTCTGAATCTCGCAGCGCAACATGCCGCAGTCCTGGACATCGAGCCGGATCATTTTGACTGTTATGCGGACCTCGATGCGGCGGTACGCGGCTATCAGGAGTTCGTGTCGCGAGTTCCGCCCGAAGGTCTGATCGCGTGCCGCGCCGATCGTCCGGCCGTCGCCGCGGCGGTGGCCGGCCTGCGCGCCCGGGTGTCAACTTTCGGCGTCGAAACAGCCGCTGATTGGACGGCCAGCGACATTGCTCGTCGTCCGGGCCGGATCGCGTTCCGCATCGCCTATCGCGGGCAGCATTGGTCTGCGGGAGTGCTGCACGTGCCCGGCGTCCATAACGTCCTGAACGCGCTGGCGGCCGCCGCACTCGCGGCCGAACTGGGCGTCACACCGCCGCAGTTCCGCGCGGCGCTGGCCGACTTCCGCGGCGTCCGCAGGAGATGCGAGCGACTCGGAGCGTGGCGCGGCGCCGAACTGCTCGACGACTATGCGCACCATCCCACGGCCGTCGCCGCCACGATTGCCGCCGCACGGGACGAGTTTCCTGGCCGGCGGCTGATCTGCGCCTTCCAGCCCCACCAAGTGTCGCGCACCCGGATGCTGCTCGCCGAACTGGCCGCGAGTCTCGGCGGTGCCGACCAGGTGCTGATTCTGCCCGTGTACTCTGCACGAGAGACCGCCGAGACGGCGCGTGCAACGTCCGAAAAACTGGCGAGCGCAGTGCCTCAAGGGGGATCTGCCGCGCGGTACATTCCGACTCTTGACCGGCTCGTCACCACATTGGAGACTGACGCCCGGCCCGGCGATGTGATTCTGCTCGTCGGGGCCGGTGACATCGACCGGGTGCGTGATGAGTTTTCCCGAAGGATTCCGAGATATTACGCGTCCTGACGTGCCGCTGGCACCGTACACCTGGCTGAAGGTGGGGGGACCGGCGCAGTTTCTGGTGGAACCACGATCGGCCGAGGAATTGGCGGACGTCGTGCGGGCCGCGCATCAATCCGGGATTCCATTCCGAATTCTGGGAAGCGGATCGAACATTCTCGTCCCCGACGCCGGCGTCAGCGGCATCACGCTGCGATTGAGTCACGAGTCGTTCGCTGCGGTGGCCGTAGCGCCGCCGGTTGTCCGCGCCGGAGCCGGCGCGCTGCTATCGAACGTGATGTCGGAGTCGGTCGCGGCCGGCCTGGCCGGCCTGGAGAACCTGGTCGGAATTCCGGGCACCGTGGGGGGCGCGCTGCATGGGAATGCGGGAACCCGGCACGGCGAGGTCGGTCAGTACGTCCGTTCCGTCACGGTGATAACGCCCGCGGGCGATCTGTGCCTGCGCACCGAGGATGAGCTGACGTTCGGCTATCGCACCAGCAGCATTAACGAACCGGCCATTCTCGAAGCGGAATTCGAGCTGACGCCTGAAGACCCGGACGAGATCGCGCGGCGGCTGCGGAAGCTGTGGATCATGAAGAAATCGACGCAGCCGCTGTCGTTCCAGTCGGCGGGGTGCATTTTCAAGAATCCGCGGGGGCTCAGCGCCGGCGCCCTGATCGAGCAAGCAGGCCTGAAGGGGACGCGCGTCGGGCAGGCGGAAGTGAGCGACCGGCACGCGAACTTCATCATCACGCACGACGGGGCGACGGCCGCGGAAGTGCGGACGCTGATCGACCTGATCCGCTCGAAAGTCACCGAGATCCATGGGGTGGACCTGGAGCTGGAAATCCAGGTCTGGTGACTCGTCACAATCCGGCGAATCCTGCCGTGCACGCTCCCAGTTTGCCTTGTCTGCCCGACTTTTTGTTGTCCGATCGCGGGCGCGAGACTAGAATTCAAGGCTTCCGCAAATAGGGAGAGGTTCGGGCTTTGGCCGTAACGCAGCGTCCCAAAGTGCTGGTGTTTGGCAGCCGATCGAAAGAGTTGGCTCCTGTCGCCGGCAATCTGCAGCAGCAATGCGACGTCATCGCCGTTGACGATCTCGCCGCCGGGCTGAATCTGCTCAATCAGGGTGACGTTCGCGGGGTGTGCGCCGTGGGATCCCCGCCGAGCCAGGCGGAGTTCCTGCTGGAGACCGGCGGCGTCCTGCAGCTCTTGCCCGACGGCATCGCGCTGCTGGATCCTGAATCGCGCGTGCTGTGGAGCAACGCGCAGCTCCTCAAGCTGGCGGGACGCAGCGAATCCGCCGATGGGCTGCCGTTCCTCGACGTGTTCGGCACGCCGGAAATTCTGGGGCCCGATTTCTGCCCCGTGCACACGGCCCTCGGTTCAGGGGAGACGGCACGGAGCACGTTGCGGCTCGCGGAGAAGCGGTACGTCCAGGTCGACATCACGCCCGTCCAGGATCCGCGGCAGGACTTTCCCCACTACCTGATCGCCGTCGTGCGGGATGTCTCCGACGACGTCATTCAGCGGCAGATGCTGAACGCGGTCTACCAGGCCGGCCTCGAACTGGGAGACCTGCAGCCGCAGGAAGTCCTCGAGATGTCGGTCGCGGAGCGAATCGAGCTGCTCAAACAGAAAATCCTGCACTACACGCAGGACGTCCTGAAATTCGAGACGGTCGAAGTGCGACTGCTGGACCGCGAGACCGGGCGACTGAACCCGCTGCTGGAAGTGGGGATGGATCCGGCCGCCGCCCGACGCGAGCTGTTCGCCCGCACCGAAGGGAACGGCGTGACGGGCTTCGTCGCCGCGACCGGCCGGAGTTACCTGTGCGACGACATCACCCGCGACCGGCTGTATCTCCCCGGCGCACCCGGCGCCTGCAGTTCGCTCACCGTCCCGCTGACCTTGCATGACGAGGTGCTGGGGACGTTCAACGTGGAAAGCCCGCGCTCCGGCGCGTTCAGCCAGAACGATCTGCAGTTCCTGGAACTCTTTTGCCGCGAAGTCGCCATCTCGCTCAATACGCTCAATCTGCTGGTCGTCGAGAAGGCCACGACGAAGGCCGCCAGCACCGCCCGGATGCTGTGCGAAGTCGCCGCTCCCGTCGATGAGATCCTCAACGACGCCGCCTGGGTGCTGGAAAAGCTGATCGCGACGGACCCCGAAGCGGCCGAACGCGTCCAGCACATTCTGCAGCACACCCGGGAAATCCGCGAGTCGATTCAGAAAGTCGGCGAATCGAGCCAACCGGAACTGAGCCAGGCCGGCATCGCGCACGACGTTGGTCATGCGGCGCTGCGGGGTCGGCGGATCCTCGTCGCGGACAGCGACGGGGCCGTGCGTCGGACGGCTCACGAACTCCTCGGACGGTACGGCTGCAACGTGGAAACGGCCCATAGCGGAGAGGAAGCGTTGCTGATGGCGCGGTCGTTCCACTACGACGCGGTCATTGCCGACATCCGCCTGCCGGACATGAACGGGGCGGATTGTTTCCGGCGGATCCGGGACACGCACGAGTTTCTGCCGGTCATTCTGATGACCGGCTTTGGCTACGATTCGACGCACTCGATCGTCAAGGCCCGCCAGATGGGGCTGCAATCGGTGCTGTACAAGCCGTTCCGGCTCGACCAGTTGCTGGCGGCCGTCGAACAGGCTGTCACCGGCGCCGCCGCCAAACCGGCCGCCGCTCCTGCCGTCGCCGGCGTGTAGTCGTCCGACCTCGGTATTTGTCAAGTCTCTCCCACCAGCTCGAAGCCGCGAGCGAGGGCATCCGTGTCGCGATTCTCGCCCTCGCTGCGCGTCGGGCTAGTGAACCTACTTGACACATAGAGATAGACGCACCAGTAGTGGTTCGACTATCAATTTGTGTCAGGCAGCTTGGAAATACACCACTGAGAGCACTGAGGACACGGAGAGTGCTGTGCCAAAGACTTCTGCTCAGTGATCTCCGTTCTCTCCGTGGTGAATCTTCGCAACGTGCATGCCCTCGCTCGCGCTTCGGGCAGTGGGCCTACCTGACAAATACCGATTGCCGGAATAGCAGGACAGGCTCTGGCTGACACAACCCGCTTCCATCGCCTCCGACCAATTCAACGCAGGCCCGAGGTTTGTTGCAGGGCCGTTGATGTCATGCACAGCATGACCTACGGCTCTGCTACAATTCCGCGATGTCTCGTGGCACCTATGATTTTGACGTGGTCGTGATCGGCGCCGGGCATGCCGGGGTGGAGGCGGCGCTCGCAGCCGCGCGAATGGGTGCGCGGACGGCGCTGCTCACGATGAACTGCGACACCGTCGGCCAGATGAGCTGCAATCCGGCGATCGGCGGCGTGGCGAAAGGGCAGATCGTCCGCGAAATTGACGCGCTCGGCGGCGAGATGGGCCGGGCGATCGACGCTACCGGCATCCAGTTCCGCATGCTGAACCGGGGCAAGGGGCCGGCGATGCACTCCCCCCGTGCGCAGGCAGACAAGAAAGCGTACCAATTCTATCTGAAGGCGCGCGTCGAAGAGCAGGAGAACCTGTCGCTGAGGCAGGAGGTGGTGGAGGAGTTGGTTGTTGGTGAAGATGCGGCTGATCTTCGTTTAAACGAAGAGGACGGAGCCGGAGATCGAAAATCGAATATCGAACGTCGAAAATCCATCGTTGGCGTTCGTGTCCGGGGCGGCGCGATTTACCGCGCCCGAGCGGTGGTCGTGACGACCGGCACGTTCCTGCAGGCGATCATGCACACCGGCGAGGCGCAGACGCCGGGGGGCCGAGCAGGGGAGGGGACGACCGGGACCCTGTCGGATTCGCTGCGCCGGCTGGGCTTTGAACTGGCGCGGTTCAAGACCGGCACGCCGGCCCGGCTCAACGGCCGCACGATCGACTACTCCGCACTCGACGAGCAGCCGGGGGATGCCGACCCGCAGCCATTCTCCTTCCTGACGGAATCGATCGCGCAACCGCAGCTCTGCTGCTGGCTGACGCAAACGACGTCCACCGTCCACGAGCTGATCCGCGCCAATCTGCACCGCGCGCCGATGTACTCCGGCCAGATCGCCTCCCGCGGTCCCCGCTACTGCCCGTCCATCGAAGACAAGGTCGTCCGGTTCGCCGACAAGGCCTCGCACCAGATCTTCCTCGAGCCGGAAGGACGGAATACGCTGGAAGTCTACTGCAACGGCATCTCAACGAGCCTGCCGCGCGACGTGCAGGAGCAGATGATCCACGGCATCCCGGGATTAGAGCGGGCCGACATCATGCGGTACGGGTATGCCGTCGAATACGACTACGCGCCACCGACGCAACTGGCCGCAACACTGGAGACCAAACGTGTGGCTGGTCTGTATTTTGCAGGGCAGATCAACGGCACGACCGGGTATGAGGAAGCCGCGGGCCAGGGCCTGTTGGCCGGCGTCAACGCAGCACTCGCAATGCGCGGCGACCCACCGCTGATCCTGGACCGCAATCAGGCGTATCTCGGCGTGCTGATTGACGACCTCGTCACCAAGGGAGTGGACGAACCGTACCGGATGTTTACGTCCCGCGCCGAGTACCGGCTCGTCCTGCGCCACGACAACGCCGATCGCCGGCTAACCCCGATCGGCGAGCGGATCGGCCTGGCCGATGCCGAGCGCTGCCGGCAGTTTCACGCATACTGCGCCGAACTGGACACCCTCTTTGCCGCCCTCCGCTCGAACCGCTATGAAGGTCAGACGCTCGAGGCCTGGCTGCGTCGGACCGAGGTGGAATGGGCGCAGGTCGAGGCCGGCTCACCTGACTTGCGTCGGATTGGAGCCAGCATCCGCGCGCGCCAGCAGGTGTGCACCGACGTGAAGTACGAGGGCTACATTCGGATGCAGGAGCGGGACATTGCGCGGCACGAGAAAGTCCGCCAATTGCGCATCCCCCCGGTCTTCGACTTTCACGCGATACCGCACCTGCGACCGGAGGCGAAAGAGAAGCTGTCGCGCGTGCGGCCGCGCGACATCGATCAGGCCGGCCGCGTCAGCGGCATCACCCCCGCGGACCTCGCGGTGCTGATGCTGTATCTGAAGTGACGCCGCGAATTTTTCGAGTGCGCTGTTGCAACAAGACTCTCGGGAGAGGTGCCACTGGCTTTGCCAGTGCACTCGCTGATGGGCGATTGATGTGCATCGCACTGGCAAAGCCAGTGGCACCCAAAATCGTCAAACCCCCAACGCCCGGACGGTATCTGGGACACTTCGTGCCACGCGACCAGCGCGCATGCGCACATCAGGCGAAACAGGCGACTCCGGGTAACGGCGCAATACGACGCGGAAAACCCCTGTTGACCGATTTCGCAGGATGGATACAATCGGCCCCCGTGAGAACTCCGGTAAACTCGGTATATCGGAGTAATGCTGCGGGACAGTCTTCGTAATCAATCGCACGCGACTCATTTCACGGCGGTACGGATACCGCAACGTGCGAGTCGGAAGCCCCGCAAGTCAACAATCGCTGCTCTGGGTTTTCATCCAGGGAGGTTCCGGTGCTTAGTCTCGCGGCTCCGCGGGGCGTGTTCGAGGGATAGACCAGCACTATGAAAACCGTGTTTACGACCGGCGAAGCCGCCAAGATCTGCAAGGTCAGTCAGCAGACGATCATCCGCTGCTTCGACTCCGGCCAGCTCAAGGGATTTCGCGTTCCCGGCTCGCGGTTCCGCCGCATCCCGCGGGATGTCCTGTACCGCTTCATGCGGGAGAACGGGATCCCCACCGACGCTCTGGAGAGCGGAAAGCGGAAGGCCGTGGTCGTGGACGACGACGTCGAACTCGTCGAATTGATTCGCGACGCGCTGGAATCAGACGGCCGGTTTGAAGTTCGCGTGGCGAATAACGGCTTCGATGCCGGGATGATCGTCAAAGAGTACCACCCGGACGTGATTGTCCTCGATGTCATGCTCCCGGACATCAACGGCAAGGAAGTCTGCCAGCGGATTCGCAGCGATTCGACTCTCGACGACTCGCGGATCATCTGCATCAGCGGCATGGTCGAGGCCGACAAGATTGAGGAACTGAAGACGGCGGGGGCCAATGATTTCCTGCAGAAGCCGTTCGAGGTCGAGAACCTGATCGATTCGATCTGCCGGCTCCTCGACATGGATGCGCCGGTCCGATCGTAGGCTTGAACGACCCAGGCGCTATGGACGTTCGGGCCGAGACTCGAGTGCCTGATGCGGCTGAATGCCACGGGGTGAACCCCCGTGGCTCAGAGGGGGTCGAAAAAGATTTCGCAGCCCGACTGCGCGACGAGACGCTGGCGGCGCTCGCGGAATTCGCCGCGGGCGCCGGGCACGAGATCAACAATCCGCTGGCGACGATCCTGATCTGCGCACAACGGTTGCAGGCGTCGCTCTCCGATCCTGAACAGCGCCGCCTCGTCGCGACGATCGGCGGGCAGGCGCTGCGCGTGCGGGACATGATTGGCGACGTGATGCTGTTCGCGCGACCGCCGGCGCCCAGGCCGGAGCCGGTCGACCTGTCCACGGTGATGGCCGACGTGCTCGACCGGTTCCGGGGATCACTGGCCGAACAGCGGATCGCAACCACCATCGATATGCCGGCCGGTGTTTCGGTGATGGCCGATCCAACGCAATTGCGCGTGGTCGTCAGCGAGCTGCTGCGGAATTCGATCCACGCACAGCCGGACGGCGGCCGGATCACGATTGCCTGCCGGCTTCCGACCAGTCCTGAATCCGACCTGGCGGTCCTGTCCGTCACCGACAGCGGGACCGGGCTCGACGAAGTATCGCGACGACGTCTGTTCGACCCGTTCTACAGCGGGCGTCAGGCCGGGCGCGGCCTGGGCTTTGGCCTGTGCAAGGTGTGGAGGATCGTGACAAACCACGGCGGACGGATTGACGTCGCGGAGCCGGCCGGCGGCGGGCTTGCGGTGACGATCCACTGGCCGACGAAGGCGGTTCCGTCAGCGGCTCCCTGATGAGGGGTGTTACGGTACGACGACGATTTTGCCGGTGAGCGTCCCCTGCTTGTGGAGCGTGTTGTCCTCCTGCAGCTTGTGGGCGGCTGCGGCTTCGTTCAGCGGAAACGTCTGTCCGACGATCGGGCGCCACTTCCCCTCGGCAAACCAGCGGTTCAGGTCGTCGGCCGCGACCCGTTGCTCGCCGGCGGTCGCATTGAACATGGCGAAACCGACGAGCCGCAGATCGCGGACATAAAACGGCCCCACGGGAAATACGGGCCTGGCATCACGGCCGGCCATCAATACCATCCGACCGCGCGACTTCAGGAACCCGAAGGTTCGCTCAAAGTTTGGCTCCCGCTGGGTTTCCCACCAGACGTCGACTCCGCCGCGAGCAGCTGTGTAGTCCTTCAGTTCCTGATCCATCTCAGGCGCGCGGTAATCGAGGACGAGGTCCGCACCCAGCTGCCGGCACATCTGGGCTTTTTCCGTGCTCCCGACAGTCGCAATCACGTGGGCCCCGGCGGCCTTCGCCAGCTGGACGACGGCCGAACCGACTCCGCCCGTCCCGCCGTTGACGAAGACCCACTCTCCTGCGGCGAGCCGTGCATGCAGGAACAGCCCCAGATGCGCCGTGATGCCGGTCAGCGCTCCGGCGGCCGCCTCAATCTCGGACTGGTCCTCCGGGATCGGATACACCCAGTGCTCGTCAACGGCTGCCAGTTCGGCCAGCGTGCCCTGCCGACCGAAGAGACTCTGATTGCTGCCCCAGACGCGATCGCCGACACGAAACCGCTGGGCGCCGCTGCCGACCGCCTCGACCGTGCCTGCGAGGTCACAACCGGGGATGTATGGAAACTTCTGCGCCATCGCGACCGCGCCAGAGCGGATGTAGGTGTCGATGGGGTTCACCGCCGAAGCGCCGATCCGCACGAGAACCTGTTGCGGCCCGGGAACGGGATCGGGCAGCGTGCCTGTGCGCAGCGATTCCGCTGGTCCCGTCTGATCGATGAAAGCGGCGCGCATACGGGCACTCCTGGGAAGGAAGACTGGCGGAGTGTAGCACGAGCGATGAGCTGTCAGCTAACGGCCCGTCAATGAGAAATGACAAATGAACACTGACTAATGACAAATGCAATTGTCATTGGTCATTCATCATTAGTCATTTGTCATTGGACAGAAACGTCGTCACGCTTGCAGCACCGCTACGCGGCGCGTTGCCAGGTCGGACTGAATCGGCCGCGCACGGCATCCCACCAGGCGGTGACCGTCGTCAGGTTCAGCGTGACGAAGATCAGCAGCGCGCCTCCGATCCGGCTCACCTGCCCGTTGCGCTGGTAGTGCCACCCCAGCGCCGCCAGCAGGTAGAAGACTCCCTGCAGCGCCATCAGATAAAAGTAGGGGTCGTATGGCGTCAGGAGCGCATTGGTCACCGCCAGCAATCCGAGCAGCCAGGGTGACATCAGTCGCAGGACCTTGTGCGAGACAAACTCCCACCAGATCGGGTTCTCGCGCGGATCGAGCCATTCCGGCGCCTGTTTGAGCAGTTGCAGACAGCCAGCGATCGTCCGCCGCTTGCGAATGGCTTCCTGCCTGTGGGTCCGCGACGGCTCATCGTAGGCCACGGCGGCCGGATCGAACGCGCAGTGATATCCGCGGGCGATGATCCGCAGCGGAATCGCGACATCGTCGAGGACCGTCGCCTGCGGAATCGGGCGAAAGATGTTCTTGCGGACTGCATAGAACGCACCCGTGGCTCCGGGGACGGACCGGAAGCGACTCTCGCACTTGCGGATGAATTTCTCGTAGTTCCAGTAGGCGACGATGCCGCGGGAAGCGGCCGAAATCTCGTCGACGGGTCGCAGTATCAGTTCCCCCGATGCGACGCCGACGCGCACGTCGGCGAAGTTGGCGCACAATTCACGGATCGCAGTTCGATCGAGTTCCTGCCGGACGTCGGTCAATACGACCAATTCCGCCTGGCACTCTGGAATCAATTCGTTGAGGCACGCCGCCTTCCCGCGGCGCTCCGGAAACGCAACCAGTCGCACGCGATCGTCAGGATAGGCCTGGACGACGAGCGCCGTGTCGTCGGTGGAACCGTCGGAGCCGACCAGAACTTCGCAGATCTGCGTCTGGCAGTCAGAGGCAAAGATGCCGTCGAGTTTGCGGGCGATCCGCGCTCCTTCATTGTGCGCGACCAGCACCACCGAGATCGGCTTTGTCCATGGCTCGCGGTCCAGGCGCACGCGGCGGCAGTACCCTGCCGCCCAGACGAGCAGCGGATAGCCGACGTACGTGTACCCCAACAGGGCCACGCAGAACCAGAAGAGTGTGACGATCCAGGGATTCATGAGCATCTATGCGACGGACCGCGATCGATCCCGACTTCGCGGCATGAGACTCAAGCCTAGCGTCCATACCCCCGTGACATGCCTGCGGGGTGCCGCGGAGAAGCGGTCCGCCCGTGCAGCGTGCCGGTTGTAACGACGCTGCCGGGTGGATGGTCTTCGATGACGAATGACAAGACGATGTGTCATTGGTCAATTGTCAACTGACAGAAGCCAACCGTGGTCAATTCACGAACGCAGGACCGTCACGACCGCAGCGACGATCCCCGCCAGCGGGGCGAAGACGAGCGCGGGCGGCACGGCGCACCCGAAGATCCCGGCGACAATCGCCACCCCGACGCCGACGAGGGCGCCCTTGCCGAAGCCATCGCCGCGCCGGCCCGAAAGCCACGATGTCGCCAGCGCGGCGACGACAGCCGGACCGAGCCAGATGGCCAGCAGCCTCATGAACGCCGCCGCGCTGTAGTCGCCGCCCCAGGAGGCGAGGACTGCGCCGAACGCGTGCTTCCGATTCATCAATCTTTAATCTCCAGC
This sequence comes from Planctomycetaceae bacterium, assembly GCA_046349775.1. Lineage (GTDB taxonomy): Bacteria > Planctomycetota > Planctomycetia > Planctomycetales > Planctomycetaceae > JAEUIG01. The sequence goes on from JAXMBS010000015.1 coordinate 28,491, forward strand.
AGTCCGGGTAGCGGTCGCACAGTCAGCCCGATCGCAACACGGCGAAGATCGCGACCACGGCCCCCACCAAGGGTGAGAGCACCACGATGGGAGTCACGCAGCCAAAGACCGCCACGAGCACTGCGGCAAGTACGCCGATCCCTGCACCGCGTCCGAAACCCGTCCCGCGACGTCCCGTGAGCCAGGACGCGGCCCACGCAGCCAGGATCGCCGGTCCCAGCCAGACGATCGGCAAGGCCCAGACTGGAAACGGAATCGAGTCCCGCGACCACGTAAACAGGTCGAATATAAATGGCCGCACCTGACTCGGAATATTCACGGTTCGCGCCTTCGGCGATGCTGGCAGAGGTCAACACCTCATCAAGCGGATTCTGAATTGGAATACCACGCAAAATGTGCCAGCTCCGCACAACTCGTTGCCGGCCATTGGCTGCGGATGATTCACCTCACCGGCCCAAGTCCTTTATCATGCGACCTTCGGTCCAAGCACTCAATCCGAGAAAACCCGATGACCCGAGGAATTCAAACGCTGGCAATCGCCGGCTGGCTTGTCGTCTGTGCTCCCGCGTTCGCACAACGACTCGAGGTTCCCCGTGCGCAGGACAAGCCCCCTGGCCCGCCGCTGTCGCCGGCGGAAGCAGTCGCAAAGATGGTCGTCCCGGAAGGCTTCTCGGTCGAAGTTGTGGCGGCCGAGCCGCAGATCGCGAACCCGGTGGCGATGTTCATCGACGAGCAAGGGCGGTTCTGGATTACCGAGAGCTTCGAATACCCGCGCCTGGATGCCGGCCCCGGACGGGATACCGTCAAAGTGCTGGAAGACACCGATGGTGACGGCGCCTGTGACAAGGTAACGGTGTTCGCCGAGGGGCTCAACATCCCCTCGGGCGTCGCCGTCGGGTACGGAGGCGTGTGGGTCGCGAACAGTCCCGACATCCTGTTCATGCAGGACACGGACGGCGACCTGAAGGCGGACAAGACCGAGGTCGTCGTCACCGGGTTTGGCCGGACCGACACGCACGAACTGCCGAACTCGCTCACCTGGGGACCGGATGGCTGGCTGTACGGCCTCAACGGCGTGTTCAACCATTCGCATGTCAATTACGGCGAAAAGAATCCGAACTACAAAGCGGATCATCCGGGCTGGGACTTCACCTGTGCGCTGTGGCGAATCCACCCGCGGACGCGCGAGTTCCAGGTGTTTTGTGAAGGGACGAGCAACCCCTGGGGCGTGGCGATCAACGACGAGGGGGACTTCTTCGTCTCGGCCTGCGTGATCGACCACCTCTGGCACCTCGTCGAGACCGGTTACTACATCCGGCAGGGGGGCCCTTATCCGCCGCATACCTGGCCGATCGGCTCGATCGTCGAGCACAAGCATCAGAAAGCGGCGTACTGCGGGATCACCTGGTTCGACAGCGACGCGTATCCCGAGGAGTATCGCAAGGTGCTCTACATGGGGAACATCCATGGCGGGTGCATCAACGCCGACGTGCTGACGCGGAATGGATCGACGTACAAAGGGGCCGCTCATCCAGGGTTCCCCGCACCGCAAGGGGCGTTCGCTGGACCCGATCGCTCCGCGGTGCGCAAGATCGGCGAAGGCGACAACGCCCGCCTCGCCGACTTCCTCACCGCAAACGACGCGTGGTTCATGCCGGTCGTCCAGAAGACCGGCCCCGACGGCTGCCTCTACATCCTCGACTGGTACGACCGGTACCACTGCTACCAGGACGCCCACGCGGATCCGGAAGGGATTGAACGCGCGAAGGGGCGGCTGTATCGCGTCCGCTACAAGGACAATCCGCACGCCAAGCCGTTTGACCTGGCGAAAAAGTCCGACGACGAGCTGATCGCGCTGCTCAGCCATTCAAACATCTACATGCGCGACACCGCGCAGCGCTTACTGGGGGAGCGCAACAATCCCGCGACGGCCGACAAACTGCAGAAGATCGCGTTCGACTCCCAGCGTCCCGATCAAGATCAACGGTGCGCGCTGTTCGCCTGGGCCGGATTCTCCGGTGCCCATCGACCGGCGATGGCAATGGCCGAACGGCAGACCGACGGTCTCGATGCCGTCATTCGTCCGTTCGCCGTCCGGTTGATGTTTTCCGACCCGGAGTATCGGTCGCACATCGTCCAATCGGTCCTGTCACAACCCGACGCCGGGGAGCACGTTAGCGGCTGGCTCGCACATAGCGACGAGGCGGACGACGCGATCACGCATCTCCAGTATGTGATCGCCGCCGCCAAGCTCAATAGTTCGCACAGCATACGCGTGCTTGTCCACCGCCTCGCGCATTGCGGTGACGATCCGCTGATTCCGCAGATTGTCTGGGAGAACCTGCACCCGCTGATCGGCGATCACGGCGCGGAGCTGCTGGCGATCCTGAAGGAGTACGACCTCAAAGAGTACCCAAACGTGGCCAAGCTGATGCCGCGGGTGACGGAGCGGCTGCTGGACCGGGGGAACGGGAAGTGATGCACTGCATGTCCCGAACATGGTTACAATAGGGCAGCTGATTGCAGGATTTGGACCAAACCATGACGACACGTGACGCAATCGTTCAGCAAGCGCTGGCTTTGCCGCCGGAAGACCGGGCGTATGTTGCCGATCTGCTCGAAGGCAGTCTGCCCGACGAGGAAATTCCGGATGCCGAGATTGCGGCTGCCTGGACGCGGGAAATCGAGCGCGGTGTACAGGCCAATGATCGCGGCGAGACCACAGCGGTTGACTTCGACGCCGCAATGCAGGAAGTGCGACAGGCGCTGGAAGCACGCCGGGCCGCACGGGCAGGCCGCCAATGAGATTTCGGGTTGTTCCCGAAGCGCGTGCGGAACTCGTTGAGGCCACTGACTGGTATGACCGTCGCCAGTCAGCACTCGGCCATGAATTGCTTGCGGAGGTCCACGCGGCATTGGAGACTATCCGCAGTCGTGCATTTTTGTTGCCTACGATTGAGGGCTACACGGGCAATCTTGATTTACGTCGGTTGTTATAGAAGCGGTTTCCATACGTAGTCTATGTGCTTTGTCGCGACGATGAGGTCGTTGTCACGCCAATTGCACATGCTCGACAACGACCGCTCTATTGGCTGCACCGGCTGAATTAGATCGGCCACCGGGAGTTCGAGATACCATTGAATATGCGCAGAAGCTCTTTGCTGCATTCTGTACTCATCTGGATGGTTATGACGTCGTGCGCAGTCGCCGCTGAAGACGCTGCTCTCTCTGTCGACGCCGTCATTCCGCTCCTCGAGCTCGTCCTGGATGCCGACGAGTCTACCGCCCGGCAGTGCCTCGGGATCGTCACCCGCGCGATTCAGAATGACGAACTCCCGGCCGAACGCGTGGCTGCACTGCGGGAACAACTTGGCAAACGGCTGCGGGCGATTTACGGCGACCCCAAACATCCGCTGCGGCTCGACTCCGCTTTGCTGGCCGCCGGCTGGCAGGACTCCGAAGCGGTGCGAATCACCCGCGAGACGTTTGCCGATCGCCAGTCGTCTGCCGGACAGCGACTGGCAGCGCTGCAGGCGCTCATCGCACTGCAACTTCCCGATGCGCTCGCCGATGCGAAGTCCGTGCTCGGCGATCCACAGGGGAATCCACTCGACTTCCGGATCCAGGTGCTGGGGTCTCTCGGACGACTGGAATCCCCGGAAATCGGCACGTTCCTGCTCACCAAGCTGGACGACTTCGAACCCGAACTCCGGCCGCGTGCTCTGGAACTGCTGACGCAGCGTCCAGAATGGACCAACCCGCTGCTCGCCGCGATCGCCGACAAGCGGATCAGCAAGGACATGCTGAATCTCAATCAATTGCGACGGATTGCGTCGTTCAACGATCCCCAACTCAAGGAGCAGTTTACGGCGATTTATGGAGCGCTGCGGGAAGGGCGTGACCCGGATCGCGAGCTCCTCGTCCGCAAGATGAAGAACTACCTGGAGGCGGTCCCCGGCGATCCGCGCAAAGGGGCGGCTGCGTTCAAGAAAGTCTGCGCCCAGTGCCACAAGATCTACGGCGAAGGAGCCGACGTCGGTCCGGACATTACGCTGAATGGCCGTAACAACTGGGACCAACTGGTCTCAAACGTGTTCGACCCTTCGCTGGTCATCGGGGCGGGATTTCAGGCGCGGCAATTGCTGACGACCGACGGCCGCGTCCTGACTGGCCTGCCGGTCGAGGAGAGCGATCAGCGCGTGGTCCTGAAAGTGCAGGGGGGGAAGATCGAGACGATCGCCCGCGCTGACATCGACGACTACAAGGTCAGCGAAGTTTCAATGATGCCGGAGGAGCTGGAGAAACAACTGACGAAGCAGGAGATCGCCGATCTGATGTCGTATCTGGCGCTCGACAAGCCGCCGGAAGACCCATCGGCGAAGTTTCTGCCTGGTGCGCCGGTGCCGAAAAAGTCACTTTGAGACGGCAGGACCGGGAGGGTGAGGTTCCCGCCGAGCCGGAGCCATAAGACAGCCCTCAAATCATCGCGGCACTCCCGACTGGTCGGGATCGCCCTCCCATTCATCTCGCAGAGCAAATGCCGGAATCGAATCCTCCCCTTGTCATCGGCCTTGGCGACGTGCTGTGGGACCTGTTCCCCAATGCGCAAAAGCCCGGCGGCGCGCCGGCAAACGTCGCGTTTCAGGACGGGCAGTTGGGCGGCGTCGGCGCGGTGGCGTCCCGCGTTGGCAATGACGACTGGGGGACCGGCTCGTTGCGTACCTGCGCGGCGGGACTGGACCTGTCGGCGCTGCAACGGGATCCTGAGCATCCGACCGGGCGCGTGACGGTCGACGTCAGTGATCCGCACCATCCGCGGTACATCATTCACGAGAATGTCGCGCGTGGGATTTCATCGCCGCCGACGAGGCCCTGCTGAGCCTCGCCGGCGCGCCGACGCGATCTGCTTCGGCGGCCTGGCGCAGCGTGCCCCGGCCAGCCGCGCGCCATTCACGCGGCGGCTCGCGTCCGCCCGGCCGCAGTGCCTGATCGTGTTCGACATCAACCTGCGGCAGCACTGGTGGAACATCGACGGCATCACCCAGTCCATTCGAGCGTCGAAAGTCGTCAAGCTGAATCATGACGAAGTCGCGACGCTGGCTCCGTTATTGAACGCTTCGGCAGAGCCCGTCGCCTTTGCCCGGTTCATCCAGCAGGAGCACGGCATCGGCACGGTGTGCGTGACTCGCGCCGAACATGGTTGCCTGCTCGTGCGGGGCGACGAAGTCGTCGATCTCCCCGGCATCCAGGTGAACGTCGTCGACGCGGTCGGCTCCGGCGACGCCTTCAGCGCCGCACTCATCATTGCCACGCTCCGCAACTGGCCGCTGCGCGCGACAGGCGAACTGGCCAATCGTGTCGGTGCGCTGGTTGCCTCGCGCCCCGGCGCGATGCCCGACCTGCGGACCGAGTTCGCGGACCTGCTGCGCGAACTGCAGCCGAAGTAAGTGCGAAACTGCGAGCGGCGTCGGTACACTGGTCGACACATTCGTTAGTCGAAGTGCAACCCGACGTCATGCGATTCCCACTCCCTGTCTCCTGGTGGACCGACGCGCGCCCGATTATCGGGATGCTGCATGCGCCGCCACTGCCGGGAAGCCCGAGATACGGCGGCCACTGGACCGGCGTCGTCGAGCAGGTGCTGACCGATTTCGAAGTCCTCACGGCCGCCGGCGTCCACGGGCTGATGCTCGAAAACTTCGGCGATGCGCCGTTCTATCCCGACCGCGTTCCGCAGGAGACCGTCGCCTGCCTGACGCGGCTCGCCGTCGAAATCCGCCGCCGCAGCGAACTGCCGCTGGGCATCAACGTCCTGCGCAACGACGGCGCAGCGGCGGTGGCCGTTGCGGCCGCTGCGGAAGCCGACTTTGTCCGCGTGAATGTTCTCTGCGGTGCGCGGGTCACGGACCAGGGTCTGCTGCAGGCCAATGCGCACGAGGTGCTCCGCGCACGGGATCGACTGCGCGCGAATCACATTCACATCCTGGCCGACGTGGACGTCAAGCACTCTGCGCCGCTGGCCGCGCGGCCGCTGGCCGAGGAGGTCCACGAAACGCTCGCCCGCGGCGGCGCGGATGCGATCATCATTTCCGGCACGGCTACCGGCGCGCTGCCGGACGTGCAGCATGTCCGGACGGCGTTCAGCGCGGCTGGCGCGGCGTCGGTGATTGTCGGCAGCGGCGTGACTCCGGCATCCCTGCACGACCTGTGGGTGCACGCGGACGCATTCATTGTCGGATCGCAATTCAAGCAGGACGGCGTCGCGACGAGCCCGGTTATTGCGGAACGAGTGCGCGAACTGATGGCCGTCCACGCCGAGTTGTTGCATTCGATGCCGCGGTGACGCGACCGGACACAGAGACCTCGGGCACGAGTCGCAACCGCTGAATTGGCCGTCAGCGGCCGGACAACAAAACTCAACAGAAGGACACGAAGGTCGCGAAGGAGTACTGTCAAGGACGCTAAGTCACTCTCCGTTTCCTCTGTTACCTCCTGTTTTTCTTGCTCGTCTGTTCAAGTCGTCGGCGACGCCCGAATGACGTCCGGCAGAGCGGCGATGGAGTCTGGATAACGCAAAGCCACTCCCAGTTCCGCGTGCATTCGCGCATTCCGACAGCGTTTATTGAGTCCGGTGGTGCGCCGGCCGGCCGTTGAATCGGGGTCAAACGTCGGCGGGGGTGCGCCGACTTCCCTGGCGATTGCGGAATAAAACTCTCCGCGCGTCACCGGCCGGTCGTCGCAGATGAGCAGGACCGGTTCAGTGTGACTCCCTGCGGCGGCGGCGCACACGCATGTGGCCGCGTCTTCGACATGGATCAGATTCAGCCAGGCATCCGGCGAGCCGGCGACCGGCGCGCCGGCCCGGAGTTGATCGACTCGTGCGATCAGCCGGCCCGGCCCATAAATCCCCGCCAGTCGCAGGACCGTCGATTGGCAACCGTTCGGCAAGGCAACGCAGCATTCCTGCAGCTTGCGCTCCGCAGCCAGAGCGATCTGCCCCCCATCAGTCGTCGGCTCCGTCGGTGAGGTCTCATCAATCCACGAACCGTCCGACTGGCCGTACACGCTCGTACTCGACACATGTATCACATGCCGCACGCGCGAACGCGCGGACTGCACGAGGTTCGCGACGCCGTCGACCAGGAGCGCCGATTTGGAGACGCCGCTCGCCGGGTCGTGCGTGAGGGCGATCAGCAGGACTTCGGCCGCAGGCAGTGCGGCAACCGTCAACGGATCGAGGACGTTTCCGATAATCGGCACAATACCGGAAGACCGCAGCGCATCGGCCTTCGTCGCCGAGCGCGTCAACGCGCTGACGCGATGTCCGCCGGCCAGCCACTTCGCCGCCGCGCGCCGTCCCAGGTATCCGCAACCGACGATCAGGACGTCCATCGACAATCAATTTGCTCGTTCATCCGCACACGACGTCAGCAGCCCGGCTGCCTAAGAAGCAGCCGGACTGCTGTACATGTGACGTTCGCCATTATGACTCGCGGCGTGTCGGAATCGCCGGTGAAAGTTGCGGTCCCGAAGCCAGAATGCGCTCAAGGGCGCTGACCAGCAGCGCCGCCACATCTGTTTCCGCCGGGGATCGTCGCCGGCATGCCAGCTCTCCGCTCGCAACCTCCTGTCGCAAGCCTGCAAGCCGCTGCCGCATCACATCCAAGAACGCCGCGCACTCTGCCGCGTTCAGATCCGTCCGACGCAGTTCGACAACCTCAGCACTGCGCATGCGATTCAATCGCGCGAGCGTATCTCCCTGCGTACGGTACAACCGACCGTCGGCAAATGCCCGCCGCAGTCGTCCCTCCGGATCAAAGTGATAGCACGGATCGCCGCCGAAATAGATCGACCACCCCCCGTGGGCTCGGCAGCCGGCTACGACCGGTTCTGTCGAGTTCGGCGCCGTCAGCTCGATGCGCTGTCTGAGCGCTGTTCCCTCGGCAAACAGGTCTTCGCGGTCTGCCTCATGCCGAGCCATCTGCCAAATCCAAATCTCGAAATCCGAATGCAGCCCCAGCCGCTCCGTGCTCCGACTCTGCCGTCCGTGCCGTCTGCTCCGAAGATTCCTGCGGACCACGGAATGTTCTGCGGTACGATTCTAGGACGCGCCTTTCTCCCGTGGTATGATCGGGCTACCCTTTCACGAGCAGCGGCTCGATCTATCGGAATCAACCGCAACGACATTCTGCCGGAGGCACCAGATGGCTGTCGCCACGCGGCCCTATGAGCCGGTTTCCTCGGGGGAGTTGCAGATCCTCGACCCGGAGCGGGCCACCGAGGTTGACCGTCGCCATCAGCTCCTGGCCGCGTATCTGGAACTGCGGGGGGACGACGCGCTGCTCCTGCAACGGCCCTCGAATTTCGCCTGGCTGACGTGCGGTGGCAACAACACCCTGCCGGGGGCGAATGAGCCGACGGCGGCGCTGTTCGTCACACGTGAGGCGCGGGTGGCGCTGTGCAGTTCGGCGGATTCGAGCCAGCTGTTCGACCACGAGCTGTCCGGCCTGGGGTTCCAGTTGAAGGAGCGGCCGTGGGAGGAGCCGCGATCGGTCCTGATCGAGGATCTGTGCCGCGGCCGAAACGTGGCGGCGGACGGACCGACGCCCGGCGCGCGGAACGCCGAGACCGAACTGGCGGACTTTCGGAAGTCGCTCAATGATCGCGAGGTGATTGCCATCCGCAGCCTGGCGCGGACGCTCACACATTCCGTGGAGGCGACCGCGCGGAGTTTTTCCTGCGGCGACACGGCCGCGGAAGTTGCGGGCCAGGTGGCTCACCGCCTGTACCGACATCAGGCAACGCCGGTGCGGATTCAGGTGCTCGCCGACGGTCAGGGACGGCGTTACCGGCACTGGACCTGCGGCAACGAGCAGATCGAACGGTACTGCACGATCATCGCGGTGGCGCGGCAGCGGGGGTTGCACTGCGGCGTGGCGCGTACGGTCAGCCTGGGCCAACTGCCGAATGCGCTCGTCGAAGCGCACCAGACGGCGGCGCTGGTCGCCTGCTCGGCGTTTTTCTTTTCGCAGGCGGGGTGGGAATTCCGCGAGACGTGGCGACGCGTCGAACGCATTTACGAGAAGTACGGCGCTGCCGAAGAATGGCGGCAGGCCGACGTCGGCGCGATGACCGGCTATGAACCATGCGAGGTCAGCCTGTCGCCGCGTACGAATTGCCGCATCGCTGCCGGCACGCCGATGTTCTGGCACCCGACCGTCCGGGTGGCCACGATCGGCGAGACAATCCTCGTGCATTCGGACCGGACGGAGGTCCTGACGCGCCCGGAAGACTGGCCACAACTGAGCATCAACATCAAAGGAACATCCGTACAGATTCCAGACATTCTGTGCCGGGAGATTTCGAACGGCCGTCTGCTCCGCCGCTAACAATCAGACCTGGCCGCCGCCCCCGATGGGTCGCCGCAATATCATGATAAAACGGATGTTGCGTCGCATGTCTCCGCTTCCGTCCCTGTGAACGCTCCACATCATCTTCCGTCGGTCGACAATTTGCGGGAACTCGCCACGGCTGGTCCACGTCCCAACGCAGTGGAAGACGTGAGCGCGAACGACCAGTCCCTGATCCTGCGGTGCCGGGCCGGAGATGTTGATGCCTTCGGCGGTCTGGTGGTGCGCTATCAGGACCGGCTGTACGCGACCCTCGTGCATCTGCTCGGTTCGCTCGAGGATGCCCGCGACGTCACGCAGGACGCGTTCGTCCTGGCCTTCGAGAAACTGGCGACGTTTCGCGGCGATTCGGCGTTCTATTCCTGGTTGTTTCGCATTGCCTACAACGCAGCGATGACGCGCAAACGCAAGGAGCGGCGCGTTCCCAAATCGATTGACGCAGTCCGCGAACAGCGCGGCGACGACCTCCGCGACGGACGGGCGGACACAGATCCCGGCGCGGCGATCGACTCCGAAGAACGGCAGCAACTTGTCCGCAAGGCACTCGATGAGCTGGGAGAGGACTACCGCACGGCGATCATCCTCAAGGAGATCGACGGACTGCGGTACGATGAAATCGCCGTGATCGTCGGTTGCCCGATCGGCACGGTGCGCAGCCGGATCCATCGGGCGCGGCATGAACTGCGCGAGAAACTGAGCCGAACGATCAAGACCCAACTGTAGGCGGGCGACACATGTTTCGAGACGTTTCAAATCCTCAATGTCAGCGTCATGGGAGGACGATTCCGAACAGTCGAAAGAGCCGCGATGACGGGAGGGCTTGCCTGCCGCTGCGGCTCGGCGGGATCCTCGCCCTCCCGATTTTGAGACTGCTTCCAGTGCGAAGAGTGTGAGTGATGAACGGACGTGACGAAGAACTGCTGTCCGCGTACTTCGACGGTGAACTGACCGGCGACGAGCAATCGCGCGCCGAGCAGTTGCTGGCGGAGAATCTGGCGGCGCGCGAGGCCCTGGACGAACTTGCGGACGTGTCGAGCCGGTTGCGGCAACTGCCGCGTCCACCGGCCCCGGCCGGCATGCGCGAAGACGTGCTGAGGCAACTCCGCGCCCGTTCGGCGCTGGTGAAGACGCCTGCCGCCGATCCCCGATCACGGTGGCGGCGTCCGGCGGCGTGGATCGGCTCCGTCGCAGCCGGTCTACTGATTGCAGTCTTCGTCTATCAGCAGCGGCCGGAGCGCGAGCGGGGAGTCGGCCCCGAAGTCGCCGCAGGAACGGCCGTGGCGATGCGCGAGTCGACGGTTCAGTCTGACGGCCTGCAGCCGCTCGCGCCGATGGGCGCCGTGGAGCTCGACGCCTATCACGGCAGTCCTGCGAGCACGGCCGCTTCTGAGCGGTTCGACGTTGTTTCCGAGTCGCTCGAGCGGCAGCCGCAGAGCCCGACCACGCTGGCACTGACCAACTCCCTCTTCATTCAGGACGAGTTCCGACAACTGGTCGAACGCGGCGAAGCGCCTGTGCCGGGCAAAGTCTATTCGAACGTGTCGCAGGTCGACGGCCAGATCGTTGTGACGCAGCACCGCGTGGTCGACACCGAGCAGCTCCTCGGACAGATTCAAGTCGTCCTGACCGACAACGGAATCGTTACGCTACCCGACGCGGTGGCCGAATCGGCCTCGCGCGACCAGCTTGCCGCCGATACGAAGCAGAACGGCCGGTTGCAGGCGATTTATGTCGAGGCTCCGGCGATTAACTTTTACAACGCCGTGCAGCAGATCGCGCAGCTGGCTTCCGTCACCAAGGTGTCGGCGAACACAGTATTCGGCAATGAGTTTGACGTTGCACGAGACGGGGCCGCGGTGGAAGGGAAACTGGCCACGGCAGGGGATGCCGACAAGCAGGAGTCGCAGTCACAACGCTTCTCAGCGTCGCCGGCCGCGGGACGCGAGAGCCGACGGCGACTCGCAACGAATGAAACGGAGGCCGCCAAGCCTGATTCGCGATCAACCGGCGCCCCGACGGCGATGCCGGCGCGTCGCTCGCTGGCGCATCAGGATCAGCCGCCAGCACCACCACAGTCTGAACGCCAGTACCTGTACCAGGACCTGGATGCGTCTGCCGAATCGCGATCGATCGCGGCCTACCAGGTCGTCGTCCCGGCGCGTCAGGAACTGCTCGAGGAACTGCAGCAGCAGCCGGCAGCATTCTTCGATGCCGAACAGCCGGCGACAGCCGCCCCGGCCGAGCAGTCGGCGGTGGCCAAGAAAGCGCAGTCGAAAGTCCTGCAGCGCCTGTGCACCCTCCCGCCGCAGGGAATCAAAGCGGCTCCGGCCGACCCCGACCGGGTCCGTGCCGTGATTCTGCTGGTTCCGGAGCAGAAGCCGTAGCTGTGTCTCTTTCAATGGTCGGGTGGACGTTTCCCGAGTGCTGATTCTCCGCGCCTATGTCGGGGACACGCTCTGCGCCGCCGGAAACTCGACTTCCGTCGGAACAATCGCGTGGTAGAATCAGCCGCATGGTGAAGCACCTCAAGCTGTTCCGCGTGCAGCAGGTCAGCGAAACTGTTGTCGTCTGTCCACAAGGTCAGGGGAGCGGTTTCCGCTACCAGGATCTGCACGTCGAGGCAAACGCGATCCGCAACCATCTGCTGAAGACTCCCAAGTGCAATCTGATTGTGGACTTGGGTGAAATGGACTACTGCGGATCGGAGTTCATCGGCTCGCTGGTGTCGATGCTCCGGGAGACGCGGAACCGAGGTGGAGCAGCGCTGTTTTGTGCGGCCAACCCGCACATTCACAAGGTGCTCGAGAATATGAGCCTGTTCAAGCTCTGGCCGTATTTCCCGAACCGCGACGACGCCCTGCAGGCGGCGGCCGCGAAGTCGGCCGGGCCGGCGTGATTCCGGCGGCTTTGCCCAAGGCCATTGTGCAGCAAGCGGTTGCGACACGGTGACCTTACGCCCACCTGGGGGTTCGCTCAAGTGCCCCAGTACCGCCGGACGATGAACGTCCCAGAGTGCAGGGGAGGCCCAGGTCCAGGGCGGGACGCTCGATGTCGGCTCCGAAATCCAACTCTGGCAGTTGCCTCGGGTTCCTGCGCGTCCTCGGACTGGACGGCGGCGGCTTCGTGGGGGGCATCCTCGTCACGAACCAGTTAGGACGGCCGCTCGAATTCCAGTGCACGTCGCCGGTCAAGCCGAACCGGACGCAGGTCATTCTCTACGGACCGACGCTCGCGCCGTTCGTGTACGCTGAACTGATCGGCAAGACGCTCATCGCGCGGCTGGACATCAAACCGCAACTGGTCGTCGTCGATCAACCGCCGCTGCTCGAGCTGCGGCTGCACGTGTCGGCACCGGTCGCACAGCTCCTGGATTCCGAAACGAATCCTGTTGCGCTCCCTGACGAGACACTGTTGCAGATCGGCCGTCAGCACCTGGCATTCCATCCCGACTGGCCCGGCGATCGCGACGACGCCGCCGAGCGCCTCGCCGGACTCCCAGACGACGCCGATCTGCGCGAACCGCTGGATCGCGTCACCGAAGCGCTGAAGGAAACCCTGCGCACAACCGCGGTCGCTTGAAAAAGCTGTCAGCGTTCAGTCATCCGCTATCCGCCTTCCATGTCCACACTCGCCGGCGCCCTGGAATGGAACGTGGCCGTCGATGCCCACGGCACACAGCTCGTCGTGCCGGATGTCGCCGCCACCGGCGCGAATGGAGCGCTCAAGCGCGCGACCCGCGTCGATGCCCAGTCGGTTGAGCTACTCGACACGCTTCGGTTCATTCCCAGTTGGAAACCGTACTGGCCGAAGTTCAAGACGGCCGGGCTGAAGTTCCCGGAAGGGATCGAACTGGCGCCCGTCACTGCACCGCGCGAACAGCAGCAGCAACTGCGTCCGATCGCACCTGCCAAGCCAACCGCGGGAAATGGCGAGCCGTCGCGCAAATCCACGCGGGTCCGCCCACCGGCAGACGCTCTCTCGCTGCAGGACCGGCTGTTCTACCTGCTGCAACCGCCGCTGGAATCCTGGCTCCGAGGGCAGGAGTTGATCATGCCGTTCGAGCCGTTTCCCTATCAGTACGAAGGGATTGCCTGGCTGTTCGCGCAGAAAGCGGCGCTGCTGGCCGACGAAATGGGCCTCGGCAAGACCATGCAGACGATTACCGCGCTGCGGCTGCTGCTCCGCGCCGGCCAGGTCCGGCGCGTGCTGCTGGTCTGCCCGAAGCCGCTCATTCCGAACTGGCAGCGGGAGTTCAAGCTGTGGGCGGAAGAACTGCCTGTGACGACCGTCGACGGCGATGGCGCACGACGCCGGCTTTTGTGGCAGATTCCGGGCGCACAGGTCCTGCTGGCCAATTACGAACTGGTCGTCCGGGACTTTCAGGAGCTGCTGAAGGAGCAGTCAGCGATCAGCGGTCAGGGGTCAGGAAAGGATCTGAATGTCGACGGCCTCGGCCGGTCCCTCCGCCGCCGCACTGGTGGTGAAGCCGCAACATCCGATTCTTTCCCCTTGGCCCTTGCCCCTGACCCCTCGACCCTCCCGATGTTCGACCTCGTCGTCCTCGACGAAGCTCAGCGGATCAAGAATCGCGATTCACTGACGTCGACAGTCATCCGAGGCATACCGCGGCACCGCAGCCTGTGCCTGACCGGCACCCCGATTGAGAACCGGCCTGAGGAGTTGGCTTCGCTGTTCGAATTCATGGGGATCATCCCCCCCCGCAGCGTGCCGGATGTCCGCCAGCTCACGCGTCTGAGCCAGGACTACGTATTGCGCCGTACGAAGAACCTGGTGATGAGCGACCTGCCGCCGCGGTTCGACCGGGACGAGATCATCGAGCTGAGCCCCGCCCAGAAACTGGCGTACGAGCAGGCGGAGAAAGAGGGGGTGATCCAGCTCAACGACATGGGGGAATCGATCACGATCCAGCATGTGTTTGAGCTGGTGCTGCGGCTGAAGCAGATCACGAACTTCGATCCGCTAACGGGGGAGTCGTCGAAGCTCGACCGATTGCAGGCCGACATGGAAGAGATCGCCGCCTGCGGGGGCAAAGCGATCCTGTTCAGCCAGTGGACGAAGACGCTCGACTGGCTGGCCGCGCGGCTCGGGGACGTAAACCCGCTGATCTATCACGGCGGCGTACCGACCGGCAAGCGCGAGCCGATCCTCAAGCGGTTCCAGGAGGACGACCGCGCCCATCTGCTGTTGATGAGTTACGGAACCGGCGCCGTCGGGCTGAACCTGCAGTTCGCGGGCTACGTGTTCCTGTTCGACCGCTGGTGGAACCCGGCCGTCGAAGACCAGGCGATCAACCGGGCCCACCGGATCGGGCAGAAGTCGCAGGTGATCGTCAGCAAGTTCATCTGCAAGGACACGATCGAAGAGAAGATCGACAAGGTGCTGCGGCAGAAGCGCGAGCTGTTCGCGCGCGTCCTCGGGGAAGGGGACTCGTCGGACGCGTCGCTGAGCCTGAATGCGAGCGAGATCTTCGGCCTGTTCGACCTGAAGGCGCGGACGAAGAAGGGGGGCGCGAAGTCGATCGGCCCCGCGCCGCCGGCCGAACGTGACGAAGCGGCGTAAAGGCCGGCCGTCCCATCTCGCGCAGTGCGAAGGTGTGAATTTCCTGGATCGCCGGCCGCTCCCGGTTGATTCGCCCCGCATTCCGCGCGTTCTATCCGTAAGACTCTTGCGCGCAGCGGTTTCCCATCCCCTGCGGTGCGGGATAGAATACGCACGGTTCTGCCGCGTTCCGGACGCGGCGCGAGATTCCTCAGCCGCGTGCCCTCACATCATGGATTTTCGCACCTGCCCGGCCTGCAAGGCGTCGGTCCTCGAAGATGACGCCGAAGACTGCCCATTCTGCGGCGCATCGATGTCCGGCAAGCCGTCGGCCAAGCCCGTGGCCAAACCGGCGCCTGCAGCCGCGAAGGCGCCGGCTGCGAGTGCGAAACCGCAAGCGTCGTCGGCTGCCGCGGGAGGCAAGACGAGTGGGACGGTGGCAGCGAAACGGCGGCCGACGCCTGAAGAGCTCGACGACGGCAGCGACCCGTTTGAAGTGGACACGCGGGCGGTCGTAAAGGCCCCGCCGGTCAGCCCGAAGCCCGCGAAGGGGCGGATGCAGCGGGTCGTCTGCCCGATGTGCGAGACGCCCGGCTTCATCTCTCCACAACAGGTGGGCAAAGAGGTGAAGTGCTGCAATCCGCAGTGCCTCATGCCGGTGTTCACCGTCCCCAAGCCGAAGGAGGCGCCGGTCGAGGAGGCGCCGAAGCGGTCGGTCGCCAGCATTATTTTCGCGGTGTCCGCCGTGGTGCTGATTGGCGGCGTGGGCGCGGCACTGTACTTCTTCGTGCTCAAGGACGATCAGGCGGGCCAGCAGACGAAGACGCCGGTCGCGGTCCCCGCACAGCCGTCCGGTCCCAACAAGTCCGGCGAGGAACTGCTGGCTCCCAAAGGCCCCAAGGGACCGACCGGACCGGACATTGCCGCGGCCGACGAAATCCGCACGACCTCGCTCGCGGAAGTCGAGAAAGCCGCCCAGAGCCGGCAGAACAATCGCAGTAAGCCGTTCGGTCGGCGGATGGCGGCCGAAGCGTTCGCCGACCTCGGCCGGTTCGACCAGGCGCGCGAGCAGCTCGCCGATATGCGCAAGGTCCAGGGTTACCTGCCGTACTACGAAATAGAGCCGCTGGTCATGATCGCTGCCGGGCTCGCTGCCCAGGGAGATGCAGCCGGCTCCAAGGCGACGCTCGATGAAGCGCTTTCCAAAGCAGAGTTTCCGCTGCACGGCCGGGACACGCTCGATGCCGCCGGTCCGCTCGTCGCTGCGCTGGCCGCCACCGGGCGCATGGACGAAGCCGCGCGCGTGGCTTCGACCGCCGACGACTCCGGCACGCGCGGCCGCGCTTTTGTGCTGTGGCGCGATGCGCTGGAATCCGGCTCGCTCAATCTGGATGCGGCGGCTAATCGACCCTACCTGTTTGACATGCCCAGTGCCCAGTGGGTCGCAGTGACGCAGTCGCTGGTCAAGCAAGGGCGTTCCGTCGAAGCACTCGCCTGGGCCAGATCCGCTACGAATCCGGCGGCACGCGACAACGCGCTCGCCACGTTGGCCGGTGGTCTCTCCCGTTCGCAACCCGGTAGCGGAGATGACCCGGCGCCGGCTGCCGTCACCGCGGCGCTGGCGGACATGTCGCTGACGGCGCAGGCGCGCGTGTGGGCGGCCGTTGCCGATGCCTGCTGGGCCCAGGGCAACAAATCGGCTGCGGCGGACTGTCTGACTCGCGCAACGGCCGCGCTGGACCAGGTTCCCGTCCCGGCACCGATGCCGGTCCCGGACCTCAAGGAAATCCACGATTCCGAAGACCAGCCGCGTGCAGGACTGCCCGATCCCTCCGAACTACGCAGCGCGGCACTGGCGGCGACTGACATCGCGCAGGTCCGCGCGGTGCTGGGTGACACGGCTGCGGCCTGGACATCGATGGAGCGTGCTTTGGCCTACCTGCGAGGGAGCGCGCCGTCTCCGGCGGCCGCACAGGCACTGCTCGACGAGTGCGACACAAACCGTGCGGGACTGGAATCTCGACTGAAAGCGGCGCTCGGCGTCGACGGCATGCGTGTGTTTCTGGCGTTCAACCGGTATCGCAAGCAGTGCGACGTCGTCAGCGGTGAGGCGGCCGCCCGGTTTGACCTGCAGGTGCGGCTGCTGCGGCGGGCCGTGGTGTTCGGCCTCCGGCAACCGGTGTGGGCCGAAGCCGCAGCCCGCGAAAAGCAGGCCGATCCTGGAGAACGCGAACCGTACTTCGGAACGTTGCTCCCCGGCACGGTCTTCGCGTATGCCACTGCCGCCAAAGACACAGGCCTCGCCGGCCAGGTCCAGGCCGCCATTCCGCAGGGCAGCCTGAAGATCGATCCGCGCGATCACCTGGTCCTGGCGATCGGTCCGCACATCGATGCCGACCAGGTGCAAAAAGCCGCGGATCTGCTGCGGGCGTACGATCAGCAGGAGCCCGGCGATTACTACACGTCACAACTCATGGCGCTGCGCGGCATCAGCAAGCTCATCGCTGCCAAGAAGCATAAGACTGCAATGGACCTGGCTGTCGCCACGATCGATCCGCTGCTGCGTGAAGACGCCGTGCAACTGATCGCCGCCGCCGCGGTCCGGGATGGAGTCCACACGGACCTGTGGCGTCGCCGGGCGCAATTGGGCCTGTCCCCGACGGAGATGGCTTCGTTCTACCGCGGTTGCATTCGGGGCCTCAAGCTGCGTCCGCCGGCTGCTGAGGGAGAGCCTGCGGCGGCAACGTCCGAATCCACAAAGCCCGCCGAGAAGTAGTGCACCACGTCCTTCGCAAAAAGGCGAAGGGTGTGTCACCCGAAACGCTTGCAGCCCGGTTGCTCTCTGCAACCGGGCTGCTTTGTGCTTACTGACCGCTGAAGCCTGACGACTGCTTAGCGACACATGCGGTACGATTCATTCGCCCGATCGAAGTCGCTGTCCGCAAGCTGCTCCTTAATCTTGATGTCGGAGTAGCTGTAGAACTCGATCAGCGTTTCGTCGTCAATCGTTTCCGGGGTCGCGTCCACCGCCCAGGTGTAGTTCTGCACGCAGACCGGCATCGACAGTTCCTTGTCGATGTAGCAGACGGCCTTGCGGTACATCTCGCAGTACTCGGGCGAATCGTAGGTCGTCACAAAGACATAGCAGGGCCGGCCATTCAGTTCCCGATTGTCGTGGAACTCGCAGTGCACGCCGGTCCCGCGTTCCAGGTCCTTCTGGCGATACTCGAGGATCTTGTTCGCCAGGTGCAGCAGCCCCGCCCCGGTGATCGGATAACGCGATTCGGCCATCGCCTGCGATCCGGTCGGGTTGATGCTCAGCGTCCCCAGCAACCGCCCCTTGACGCCGCCCAACTGGACCAGGAGATTGCCATCGTTCTGACCATCGACATAGATGAGTTGGCGTCCGCGGTCACCGTCGAGCCACTTCATGTACACGCTGAACGGTTCGTGCCGCAGTTTCATCGACATCGTCGAGCCATCCTGCAGTTCGCCGTTGATCCGCTCCTGCTTGTACAGCGTCGCCGTATAGTCCGGCACGTGCCGGAATTTCTCACAGCCGTGCTTGAGCATCGTCACGCTCATGAGCATGGCCCAGCGTCCCGTCAGCACGTCGGGATTCGCCGGCGTCGCCGTCGCCGCTCCGGCTGGCGGATCAACTGCCGGTTGCTCGATAATGGCGACCTCCTGCTCTCCGGAATTCCGGAGTGACTTCGGCGGGGCCGGAGGGAGGGTGATCTGCGGCGGGCCAATCGCGGCCGTTGCTTCCAGCGGCGATTCCGTGCCCGAAATCACCGGATCGCTGTTGATCGTGATGTAGCCGAAGACGGCGGCGGTCATCAGCAGAGCGCAGAAATTCGGTCCACGAGAGCCGCGCGCAGCGGACGAGAGGGCACGCGTCATGCGTCAATCCTTGCGAGAAGACGAGGGATCCGGGCCGGCCGGGCCGCGGCAGTGGAGGGATGCCGCCCCCTTGCGTGAATCGGCCGAACCTGCCGGTTCGGTCGCGCGCAAAGATGATGGCGGTCTGGTAAGAGATCGGAACCTGCGCCGATGTGCAGTGAAGCATTCAAGTGCCGCACGCGCAATCGTTGCTGGAGTCGGATCGCCGATTGCCGCGCGGTTGCCCGACCCGCAAACTCAACGTTGCCGCTGCACTTGAACGCCGCAGTCGTGCTCCGGGAGGAAGCGTTCGGGTGACGAAGCTTCCGAGCGACAGGAGTTTCACAACCGGTCGTCGAACCGCAACGACAGGCAAGACCCGTCTTCATCGCGGCTCGGCAGGAGCCTCGCCCTCCCGGTTCACCGGCGTCAGCTCCACCGTCACCTCGGTCCCCAGCGGGAATCCGTTCGGTGTACGGCTCAAACAGCAGCCCCTCGTTCGACGGCGAGCTCTCGACCGTCACGTCCAGCAGCGCGTCGCCGAAATTGGCCACGCAGACGACGTCGCCGTTCTCCGCCATATACGTCTGGCGGCCGTCCTCGTGCTCGTAGAAGCCGCTGCCGGCAGAACACCCACTTCGCCTCGATCTCGCGCGACTGACTGTCGTCGTGGAACGCCTTGATCGCCGCCTGGTATTCCTTGTCCTGCGACAGTTTGAGCAGCGCGTCCGCTGCTCTCCCGTCATTGGACCGAACCAGATCAGCACTTTGTTCTGGGTGTCGTAGCGCAACTCGGTCTCCTTGCCGATCGTCACGCCGACCGGCACCTTCGCCAGTGCATGCTCGTAGTACCGCCGCGTCGCATGCCGCACCCACTTGTGGGCATTGAGCCGCTGCGGCTGTCCCTGGTCGTCGGTCCAGACGAACTGCATGTCGATCTCCTGTCCCTCCGGCGGATGGAACGCGGTGTCGTACGACGCCGGCTTGCCGGGCCTGGCCCCGATCATCAAGAGGCCGGCGTGAATCAGGTACGCGTCGGCATCCACCGACAGGATCGACTCGTGTTCCTTCGTCTGCGCCTTGCAGATGAGCATTTCCAACAGCCCCTCGCGCAGCACGACGCGGGTCTTCAACAGCAGTTTTTTCGCCTTGAGATCGACCAACACGGTTTTCTGCGGATTCAGCGCCACGAGTTGGTCATCGGCAATCGCACCGGCCGCCGGCTTCGTCTCCGCGGCCGGCTGATTCTTCGTCGCTGGTTCTTTGTCGGTCGCCGCCGGATCGGCGCCGTTGGCAACCATCGCGCCCCACAGACACAAGGCGGCAACAGGGACGTATGGCAGGTGCATGGCCGCTCTCCGAAGAACAGGCTCTGAATCGGGAACCAGGTCGATTGTAGTCCCCTCAGCAAGAGATGTACCGTCTGTGGAGGTTCAGCCACGTCCCGTTCAGATTGAACGTCAATCCGGTGGTCTGGTGAGTGGTGGCGGTACGTCTGGCGGTTTTCGTCGCGTACGCTGAAATGCGCGTCGTGGAGCATAAGGCGGCTGACGATTGCCAAGCCGTCACCCGGGGTTCCGTCGCCTCGGCGCCGAGGCGATCGCAACACGCCATCGACCAACTAGCTTTCGGCTTTCCGCTTTGCGTTATCGCAACGCCCCCACATACCCCCGCGCCCGGCGGCCTCGGCGTCCGTCGCGTACACGGTTCGTAGGGCCTCCGCCAGGCCTTTCCCCGCCTCCAGCGCCGCTACGAACTGCCCGAACCGCGGCACGCCGCCGACGTCGAGCATGTAGTCCACCAGTGTGTATGCGACCGGCGGCAGCGCCGACGGCGAGAACGTGCCGTCCGCGAAAATCTCGGACGGTTTCCCCAGCGCACCGACCTGCTGCCTGGCGAGCTTCGGCATCTGCCGCAGGTATTTGTCGCCCGGAATGGCCTGCGCCGCCAGCGACAGTCCCAGCCCGCGCTGTACCCACAGCGGGACGCGGCTGCCGCCGCGCTTCAGGTACGCCCCGGTCAGATGGTCAATCAGGTTGACGTGCAGCGTAGCGGCGTCGTTTCCAGACTCATCCCCTACGTCCAGTAATGCGACATAGGCATCCTCGAATGTCGGCTTCACGACCGAGTGCCCGGTCAATTCGCGCGGCGCCTCGCGTTTCTCAATCACCAGGTTGAACTCGTCGTAGCTGAACCGGTCCTTGAGCACGAAGACCGCCAGCCGGCCCTTCCACAGTTCGTTCTCCTTGTCGCTGAACAGCTTTCGCAGCTTTTCGGCGTGCGCCGCGCCCCAGTCTGCCGCCTGCTCAAGCCGCTCCGCCGGCACGTTGCCGATCAGATAGAACTCCTGCGTTTCCAGAACCTGCGCGGTGTCGTTCGGCAGCGCCGCTTTAAACTGCTCGCGCGTCCGCTGCACCCGCAGTTTCGCCAACTCGTCCGCTGACATCGCCGCGAACTTTTCGGCCGCGACGTCGGCGTCGCTGCGAACGAATTCGCGCAGCGGCGTCTTCGGATCGTCTCCATCGTAGACGCAGCCTTCATCAAACCACTTGATGAGGTCCTGATAGTTCTTCCGCGTGATCCGCGCCGGCCCCTGCGGCATCCGCGGGCTCTCCAGACCGCCGGTCAGCCGGAAGAGCCGGCTCTCCTCGCGCTTGCCGGGAACTACGACGACCCCGCTGTCGCCCCCCTTCAGCATGTCATAGAACGTCTCAAGACACAGCCCACCGCTCCTCCGCGCGCGGCTGTGACAACCGCCGCACAGGTTCGCCATGAAGGGCGCAATATCCCGTTTGAACGACACCGTCTCCGTTCCCTTCGGCTT
Source organism: Planctomycetaceae bacterium (assembly GCA_046349775.1). Classification (GTDB taxonomy): domain Bacteria; phylum Planctomycetota; class Planctomycetia; order Planctomycetales; family Planctomycetaceae; genus JAEUIG01. Next base: position 50,166 of record JAXMBS010000015.1, read on the forward strand.
CGGAATCACGATTGACGGGTCCAGCGGCGCGTCGGCCATGACGTCCGCGAGCGACAGGTCCTCGTTCTTGCCGTCGTACCGGGCGCCGCCATTGATCCAGTCCGACAGCGTCTTGATCTGCTCCTTGCTGAGGGGATCGCCCCCTTTGGGCATTCGCTGCTTCGCGTCCGTCGCACTGACTGCCGCGATCAGCAGGCTGTTGGCCGAATTGCCAACAATCAGCAGCGGTCCTGATTTGCCGCCGCGTTTCCAGCCGGCGAACGTGTCGAGCCTTAAGTTCGCGCGCGGGTTGTCGACCCCGTGACATTCCAGGCACTGGCCGGCGATGATCGGGGCGACGTCGCGGCTGAAGACGATTCCATCCGCGGCTGCCGTTGCCGGTCCCAAGCGTGCCCGTATTTTCGCGAGCGCCTCGCGTTGCTTATTGATTTGCGCCGCAACGGGCGCCAGGGCCTTGTCTTCAAGCGAGACGCCGGCGGCCTTGGCTATGTCGTTGAGCTTCTCCTCGGTCGCCTTGAGCGCCGCGTCAGCTTCGTCGAACTGCTTGCGATGCACCAGCCCCGCGACTTTGCTGACTTCGCTGCGCAGGGCCGTGAGTTCCTTGCGGTGCTGGGGTGTGATTTGCGCGCCTGCCGGCTTCGCCGACAGGAGTAGCACCACTCCTAAGACGACGACGACTCGAAGTCCCATGCTCCGCTGCCACTCACGCATGTTCACAATTTGTTGCATCTGCTGCGTCGTATGGCGTCCGGCCACGGACATTCTCTGGTCCGGCCCGCCACATCCTAACCGCGCGCTCATGAAAAACGTTCGCCCAATTCATTCCCTTTAGCGGCAGTCACTTGCGTCCACCGAAGATTTCACCGGCAGCGCCAACGCTTGCCCCTTAGCTCTAAGCCCTCTGTCCTCCGTCATTTCCCTCTGGACACACTTCAGCGAATCCCTAGAATCCCGCCCCGATCGGCAATCCCTGCCGATTCGAGACACACGTCGCGCTGGGATTTCCCCCCCAGCGCCGCCCGATCCCGGGCGAACCGTCCGCAATCAACCCGCACGATTGTGAGCGGTCACACGGCCGCAACGGCCAATCCGGCGCACGACAGTCCCGTCCGCGCCAACAGGACCCAGCCATGAACCACACGCCGCGATGGATCGCAGTGCGTCGCTATTCCGAAACGCCGTCAGACCGGACACGCATGGACGACAATCTCCGGCTCGCGTCGCTGGTGACCGCGATCGTTGCGCTGGCGGCGCTCAGCCTGGCCGGCTGCTACAGTCCGATGTATGGACAGCCGTATGGACAGCCCTACGGTCAACCGTATGGCCAGCCGATGTATCCTGGCACAGTACAACCCGGCCAAATGTACACACCTGGCGTTTCGCCCGGAACGCCGACGTATAACGGCGGCGCGGCCCCCAGCTCCGGCGCAACCTCCGACGCCCCGTTCTATCCTTCGAACGGTGGTGCGAGTTCGCAGAAGCTCGTCCCGAACTATGGCGACGGCACCGCTGGCTCCCCCTACTATCCGCCCGAAGGAACACCCAGTTCGGCTCCCGGCGGAACACCCGGCGCGGGAGCGTCCAGTCTTGATCAGAACTTTCAGCCGCCGCTCGGCGCCGACGGCAAGCCGATTTCGATGACGCGCGAAGTCAAAAGCATCGCCGATCAGCGGTATGCGTACGACACGGCGAGTCACCGCTGGGTCCAGGGGGTCGTCAGCTTCGATCCACGCGACAAGTCCTGGGGCATCATCTACAACATCAATCCGTCCGAGACCGATCCATACCACGGCTACCTGACGCTGGCGGACGATCCGCGTCTGACTTCGTTCAAGGACGGGGACATCGTCCGCCTCGAAGGGGAGGTCGATCCGACGCGCGTCGACGCGTCGAACCGCCCGTCGTATCGCGTGCAGCAGATCACGCCAATAAGTCGGTAATGTCAATTGCTAATTGTTAATGGTTAATTGTTCAGAACGCGAAGTCCTCACCTGACCTGAACAATTAGCAATTGACCATTAACACTCACACGTCGAGGTCATCGACTTCGCCCGCTTCCTCCATAATGACCTTGTAGCGCTCTGACGAATCCGCGCCCAATAGCTGCGCGAACGTCGCATCCGCCGCCACCAGGTTGTCGATATCCACCCGCAGCAACGTGCGGGTCTTCGGGTCCAGCGTCGTCTCTTTCAGCTGGGCCGGGTTCATCTCTCCCAGCCCCTTGAACCGCTGCACGTCGGGGTTGCGATTCGCCGGCAGCGATGCGAGCAGGGCTTCTTTCGCCGCGTCATCCGGCACGTAGTACCGCTCCTTCCCGACCTCGATCTTGTACAGCGGCGGTTGCGCGAGATAGACCTTGCCGGTCTGCACGAGGTCCCGCATGTGCCGGAAAAAGAAAGTCAGCAACAGCGTCGAAATGTGATACCCGTCGCTGTCGGCGTCGGTCAGGAGGATGATCCGCCCGTACCGCAGCCGGTGCGGGTCGAAGTGCGGACCGATCCCGGTCCCCAGCGTCTCGATCAGGTCCTTGATCGACTGGTTCTGCAGGATCTTGTTGAGCGCGATCGCTTCAGTGTTCAGGACCTTGCCGCGCAAGGGGAGCACTGCCTGAACCCGCGCGTCGCGGGCGCTGGCCGCCGTACCGCCGGCCGAGTCTCCTTCGACGATGAACAGCTCGCACTCATCGGGTTCGTTGGACCGGCAGTCGAGCAGCTTGCCGGGAAGGTTGCTTTTCTTTCCGGGCGCTCCTTTGCGGCGAACCTGCGTCACCGCTTCACGACTGGCGAGCCGTGCGCGTGCCGCGAGAATGATCCGGCCCACGATCGCATCGGCGATCGTGGCATTGCTGTTCAACCAGCTTTCCACGCCAGGACGGACGAGCCCCTCGACGGCAGACGTCATCTCGGGGTTGTTCAGTTTCTCCTTCGTCTGCCCCTGGAACATCGGATCGGACATGAATACCGACAGGATCGCGACCACCCCCTCGCGAATGTCGTCCGGCGTGATCTCCAGTCCCTTCTGCTTGATCTCGTGGACGTCCATGTAGTTCTTGACGGCCTTCGCGATCCCGCTGCGCAGGCCCGATTCGTGCGTGCCGCCGGCGCGCGTGCGGATGCCGTTCACGTAGCTGCGGACGTGCTCGTCGGTGGCGTCGGTCCAGCGGAGCACGACTTCGATGCGGACGTTGTCCTCATCGCGTTCGATCGCGAACTGCTGATCGTGCGCCGGCTTCTTCTTGTCGTCGGCGATGATCCGCTCCAGGTAACCGCGGATGCCATCGGGGTGATGCAGCTCGACCGTTTCCCCTTTGGTCTCGTCAACGAACGTGATTTTCAGACCGCCGTGGATGTAGGAGATGTCCTCGAGGTGCTGACGGATGGTCTCCGAGTTGAACTGGATGCGGCGGAAGATCTGGTCGTCGGGCCGGAAGTAGATGATCGTGCCGCGACCGCGGAACGGACGCACCTTGCGGACGCCGGACGTCGGCCGCCCCTGCTTGTACTTCTGCTGCCACTCATGCCCATCGCGATGCACGGTGGCGACCAGCTCCTCCGAGAGCGCGTTGACGACCGACGAACCGACGCCATGCAGCCCGCCGCTGCGGGCGTAGTTCTTGTTGCTGAATTTGCCGCCGGCGTGAAGCGTCGTGAGGATCAGCTCCAGCGCCGACATTTTGGCCTTCTTGTGCCGGTCGACCGGGATGCCGCGGCCGTTGTCCTCCACGGTCGCGGAGCAGCCGTCCTTGTGGAGCGTGACGGTGACGTGATCGCACTCGCCGGCGAGGTATTCGTCGACGGCGTTGTCGACAATTTCCCAGAGGAGGTGATGCAGCCCGCGTGCATCGATCCCGCCGATGTACATGGACGGCCGGCGGCGCACCGCCTCCAGCCCCTCCATGACCTCGATGTCATCCGCCGCGTAAGTCGAGTTTGATTTCAGAACGGTGGCCATGGATCGTCCGTGACTTCAGTTGGTCGCAGTTGATTACTCATTCCCAAGCGCAGGTATGTTAGCATTCGCGGGCATTTCATCCGCGTCACTTTTCGAAATCTGCGCGGTCGCCACGCCGGCACCGCTTACTCCCCCAACTCCTCCTGCAAAGCGCACCAGCGTTCCTCCGCCGCCGCGAGCTGCTTCGACAGTTCCTCGACCTCGTTGTGCAGCCGCAGGGCTTCCTGTGCGTCCGTCGTCGCCAGGAGCTGCGCGTTCGCGGCCTTCTTCTGCTCATCCAGCCGGGCAATCGCCTTCTCGACGTTGCCCTGCTCCTTGCGGACCTCGCGTTCGCTGCGGCGGGCGGGCTTCGCGGATTTGGCAGCCAGCGCGGCGGCCGGCGGCTTTGACATCCGCGTCGCCAGCTCGCGTTCTCCTTCCTCGATCTCCTTGTTGACCCAGTACAGGTACGCCTCATAGTCGCCGCGGTAGTTCACGACGCGGCCGTCGCGGACCTCGACGATCTCCGTCGCGACGCGCTTGAGAAAGTGGCGGTCATGGCTGGTGAAGATGACCGTCCCTTTGTAGGCCAGCAGGGCCTCCGCCAGCGAATCGACCGTCTCCACGTCGAGGTGGTTGCCCGGCTCATCTAGCACCAGCACGTTGTGCCGGCTCAGCATCAATCCCGCGAGGCACAGCCGCGCACGTTCACCTCCCGACAGCACGGAAATCTTCTTCTTCACGTCGGCCCCGCGGAACAGCAGCGACGCCGCGCCGTTCAGGATCTCTTGCGTCTTCGTCCCCCCCGGAGCTGCAGATTCCAGATACTCCATCACCGACTGTTTCACCGGCAGGCTGGTGTAGACGTGCTGGGCATAGATGCCGATGTCGCACCCATGCCCCCAGCGGACTTCTCCGGACAGAGCAGGCAGCGAATCCACGATCGTGCGCAGGAACGTCGTCTTCCCCTGGCCGTTGTCGCCGACGATCGCCGCCCGCGCGCCGTGATCGATCTCCACTCCGATCTCGGCCGCGATTCGGCGTTCGGGATAACCAATCGCCACATCGCTGCACCGCAACGCGGCACCGCGCCGTGGTTCGACCTGCGGCGCACGAATGCTGGGCGTCGGCTCGTCGGCGGCGATGGCGATGGTTTCGAGCTTTTCGAGCTGCTTTTCCTTGGACTTGGCACGGGTGGCCGTACTGGCGCGGGCCTTGTTCTTGGCGATGAACTCTTCGAGATGGCGTTTCTTCATCAGCACGCCGGCATTGACGCGCTCGTCGTGCTCGCGGCGTTCGGCCTGGTTCGCCAGATGCGCATCGATCTTGCCGGGATACATCGTCAGCTTGCCGCGCGACAGCTCGAGCGTGTGGTCGCACGTCGCACCGAGAAATCCTCGATCGTGCGACACGATCAGGCACGCCTCGTCGTAATGCCTCAAAAAGTGCTCGAGCAGAATCTGGGTGCGCAGGTCGAGAAAGTTCGTCGGTTCGTCCAGCAGCAGCAGGTTCGGATCGTGCAGCAAGAGCGCCGCCAGCTTGACGCGTGTCTGCCAGCCCCCTGAAAGCTGGCTCACCGGCCCCTCCAGATATGCCCCCTTGAGTTCGAACTCGCCAGCCACTTCGCCGCACTTCCAGTCCGGCTGCCCGCTGTCGCGCATCAGGAACCCGAGCACCGTTTCGCCCGGGAGAAACGCATCGTGCTGGCGCAGGTAGCCGAGACGCAGTTTCGGATGCCGCAGGATCTCGCCCCGATCGAGCTCTTCCTCGCCGAGGAGAATCTTGAGCAGCGTGCTCTTGCCGGCGCCGTTGCGGCCGATGAAACCGACCTTCACGTCATCTGTGATGGACGCCTCCGCCCCTTCCAGCAACGTCTGCCCGCCATAGCTCTTCCAGGCATTCCTGATCTGCAACAACACGGCCATCAGCGCGTCTCAACTCCCGGTGGTCAGTCGATTCAAGATCAGTTTGTCATGCAGAACTACTCATTCACCGCAGAGGCTGCAGAGAACGCCGAGGGAGTTACAACTCTCTGCGCCCCTCCGCGGTCTCTGCGGTGAATCTGATTCTCTGCCAGTGCCGGACAGCAGCTTCCTTACTCAACCCCCTCCCACTCCACGAGGGTGATCTCCGGCGGGACGATTGATCGAATCCCCGTGCGCTGGCTCGTCTTGACCCCCTTCCCACCGCGGGACGTCACCGTGTACTTGTGCTGGCCGAACGCCAGCTCCCGGTGATGATCGTTGATCACCTTCAGTGTATCCCCCGGTCGCGAGAGCTTTCGCGCGCCCAGGACTTCATCTCCCGGCTCCACCAATTTGAGTCCGCGAACACCCTTCCCCGGACCCGACAGGATCGGCACGTCCGTCGTACTGAAGTGAATCAGCCGAGCGCGCTTCGAGATCAGGAACAACGTGTCCTTGTCGGACACAAACTCCGCGTGGATCGCGCGGTCCCCCTTGCCGAGCCGGCAGAACCGCCGCCCCGCTTTCGTCGACGGCTGCCGGAACGTTGTGAACGACAGCCGCAGCACCTGTCCATTGGCGGTGGCGACAAACAGGTAAGGCGACGGCGGTGAATTCTTCTTCACGACGTCCGCCGGCGTGAACCTTGCGTCCGTCGTGATCGCCGCGATGACACTCGCGCCGTCCTTGAGCTTGACGTGCTTCGCCAGCGGCTCACCATAGCCCGTGGATGCCGGAATCTCGCTCACGGGCAGCGTGTAGGCCGTCCCGTCGCTGCAGAAGAACACGACGTGATCCAGCGTGCTGGCCGGCACGACTGCCAGCACCGAGTCGCCGTCGCGGACGCGCAGCTTGTCGATGCCCGACGTGCGACCCACGCGGCGGATCCAGCCGTCCGCCGACACTACGACGTTGGTATTCTCCTTGAGGATGTACGCCTGCGGATCGAACTCGGTGATTTCCTCGGCCGTGCCGATCGTCGTCCGCCGCGGCGTCCCGAACTGCGTCCCCAGTTCGTTCAACTCGGCCCGCACGACGCCCCAGAGCTTCCTGTCCGATTTCAGGATCGTCCGAATCCGCTCGGCCTCCGCGCGTTTCTCTGCCAACTCCTCCTTGATCCGCCCGATTTCCAACTGCGAGATGCGGTACAACTGCAGTTCAAGGACCGCGTTCGCCTGTTCCTCATCCAGGGGAAACGCCTTCTGCAGCTTCTCGGATGCATCCTGCTTGCCTTCGCTCTTGCGAATGATCTTCAGTGCCTGTTCCAGGCCGTCAAAGATGATCGCAAACCCCTCCAGAATGTGAATCCGCCGCTCCAACTGCGCGAGCTGGAACTGGAACCGCCGACGCACCGTGGCGAACCGGAACTCGAGGAAGTACCGCAGCAGTTCTGTCAGGCTGCAGCGTTTCGGGACGATCGCACCGTGCTCATCCGGCACCAGACACGTGGCGTTGTAGGCGAAGTTCTGCTCCAGCGACGTGTGCTTGTAGAGATACGCCATCACCGGTTCGGCGTCCTCGCCCGACCGGATGTGCAACACGATTCGCAACCCGTTCTCGTCGCTCGATTCGTCCACCACGTCGAGCAACTGCGGCAGTTTTCGCGAGTCGCGGATTACGCCCAATTCGGTCATCAGCGGACCGGTTTCGACCCCATACGGAATCGAGTAAATCACCAGCCGGTTTTCCGCCTGCTGGCGCTTCTCCTTGTCGAACTTCCACTCGCCGCGCAGCTTGATCGTCCCGCGACCCTCCTCGTACGCGATCCGCAGTTCCCGCCGGTCCGTGACGATCCGCCCGCCCAGTGGAAAGTCCGGCCCCTTGATCGCCTTCATGACCTGGGCGACGCTGGCTTCCGGCTGATCGATCAGCGCGAGACACCCGCTGATTACTTCACCCAGGTTGTGCGGCGGGATGTTCGTCGCCATGCCGACGGCAATTCCTGCCGCACCGTTCACCAGCAGGTTCGGGAAGCGCGCCGGCATGACCACCGGCTCCTGCCGCGTGGCGTCATAGTTCGCCCGCACGTCGACGGTGTCGAACCGCAGCTCCTGCATGAGGTGGTCGGCCAGCGCCGTCAGCCGCGCCTCGGTATAGCGTTCGGCCGCCGCCGGCAGCCCGAAAATCGACCCGAAGTTCCCCTGGCCGTCCACCAGCGGATCGCGAAGGGTGAACGACTGCGCCATCCGGACCAAGGCGTCATAGACGGCGCGTTGGTCGTGCGGATGATAATTGCCGGTCGTGTCGCCGCAGATCTTGGCGCATTTGCGGAATTTCGCATCAGCCGTCAGCCGCAGCTCGTGGTGCATCACGTAGAGGATGCGCCGCTGGACCGGCTTGAGCCCGTCGCGGACGTCGGGCAGGGCCCGCGCCATGATGACGGACATCGCGTAGTTGAGATATCGCCGCCGCGTCTCGTCGCTGATCGAGACGAATTGAATCTGGTCGGGCGTGGCGTTGCCGTTCTGTGGCGAATCGCTCGCTCGCGGGGGCTTTGGACGCCTGGCCGATCGTTTCGCCACGGTTCCCTCGCCTGAAGTACGAAGACTGTGAACAGCAGCACGAGCGAGAAAAGTCACAGTGCCGGCCGAGCGGCACTCGTCGCACTCTTCATACTTCTGTCCGTTCCGTCGGGCCGGATATTGTAGAGACTGGGCAAATATTGCAAGCGGCGGCGACTTTAGCGAAATTTCCAGTCGGAGCGTTTCTGACGATTGCGCAGCAGTTCTAACCCTCGCGACCGTAACGGGTTGTCGAACACGCGCAATTCGGCACTTCCGGATCGAAATGACTGTACGCTGCCACCCGCGCCAGCCGAATCTGAAGACGGATTCTCAGCGCCCGCGCATCGGGGGATGCACGGAATCGCAATTTGGGGGGCAGTCGCCGGCCTTGGGGCCGGACACGCCGATCCAACGCCGCATCCACTGCCGCGCGGCGATCGTCACACGACGTGACGCGTATCGAAACACGGAGGTTCCCACATGTTGAGGGCGCAGACTGGTCTTAAATCGCTGGCGATCCTGTTGGGCGTGATGGTCCAGCAGTACGCCGTTGCTCAGCAGCCGATCGTCAACCCGACAGCGCAGGCGGCCATGCCCGCGCCGGTCGCCATGGCGCCCGTCGCCGGCGCCAATCCGACGGTGTACCCGCGTTTGAACGCGCCGCTGTATCCGTCGCCGGTACAGTACGTGCCCACCTGGACGGGTTCGTCGTACATCACCAATCAGGCGCTCGCGCCGCACGAGATGCTGTACCCGCACCAGTATCGGGCGATGTACCCGCCGTTCTACTACAAGGTGAAGGGCGGCTGGATCGTCACGCCGACCGGCGTCAAGCAGCACGAGAAGTGGGTGCTGGAAGGCACGCGCGTGAAGGTGAACTACCACGCTCACCGGTTTCCGTTCGCCCGTGCTTTCTTCGCGCCTCACTGATCGAACCCACACCGGCGTGTCCGATCCGTCCTGCGTCCGCCCGCACTCGTCGCGGTGAACGATTGGGCCTGCCTCATCACGTCACAACACACCCCGCACCCGCTACGACCCAGGAAATCTGAAATGACTCGCATTTCCATCAACACGAACTGCCGGCTGGCCATCGGCATGCTCATGGGCCTGGCCGCCGTGGCGCAGGCCCGCGCCGAGGACTTCGGCGTCGCTCGCGTCAGCGACCGGACTCGGGCCGTCGTTCGGGCGCAGTCGCCGGAATTGACCGTGGCGCCTCCCACGGAGTTGCAGTCGATCCCCGCCGTCCAGCTCACCGACTGTGAAGAACCGGACGACGACGATCTCGAAGAATGCAGCCGGCCGGCCCCCCAGAGCTGCCCGGTCGACGCCGGCCAGGTTGTCAGCTCCCACACGACCAGCGAAGGCCTCACGCCGGGCCTGCATTACTCTGTCAGCTGCCCTGAGCACGGGGGCGTTTATGACGACGGCTGCCCGAAATGCCGGTACTTTGCCGGATTCGGCCATGGCGACTGGACCTTGGACGCCCACGGCAACCCGGTGTGGTGCGGACCGACTCCGTTCAACTGGAACCTGGGCCAGCAGTGCGGGCAGTTCCTGCACGGACTGGGGGACAAGTTCTGCCGGGGGCTGCGGCGCTGCGATAAGCGCCTCGGAAAGATCCTGCAGGGCGAAGGTCAGCCGCTCTTCGGTCACTACCAGATCGTCTACCCGGTCAATCCCTGGTATTTCGATGGCCGTGACGGACAGGTGTTCGCAGCCGAGCAGTACGGCGGCCCGGTCTCCGTGCCACTCGCGCCGGTTGTCTACCAGCAGTACAACTACGGCTGGGGCGTGCCGTCCAGCCGGATCACTCCCGTCTCGCGTCCGCTGCCCCTGGGCGGCCGGCCGTAATCCCGCACCCGCAAACCCGTCTCACAACGCCGGGCTCGCCCGGCGGACATCAGGGGGATTTCCATGTTGATTCATACCCGCAAACTGCTGCTCAGCCTGGTGCTGGGCGGCGCCTGTGCGACGACCGCGTCGGCTCAGGAGCAGTTCAACGAGAAGTTTAATCCGCCGCCGATCGGCGGTATCGAAGAGGGCATCCCGGCGACGCCTGCCATTGAGTCGGCGCCCGCGGACATCGCGACGCCGACAATTGAAGCGACGCCCATCGTCGAAAGTACGCCGGCCACGACGGTGTTGGCGCCGATCCCGGATGATGGCACCGCCACGATCCGCGTCTCGGACTGCCCGCAAAATGCGGATGGCGCCAGCCAGCGGAGGAAGCACCTGCCCCCCACGGCCGGCTGGGTCGCACCTGGGCGCATTGCGACCGCGCGGACGTGGGTTCCGTACTGGAAGTTTTATCCGAATAACTGGACCGGTCAGCCGGTCGGCCCGCAGGTCCGCCTGCCGGTGATTTACACGCCGACCGATACGACCCAGCTCGGCTACTACTATCAGCACGTGCCCCACTGGCATTCGTATGCCAACATGATCCCGCCGGTGCCGCGTCCGGTGGACTGGCACTACAAGTACCAGATGCCCGGGCAGCCACGAATGATCTACCGTATGGCGCCGCAGGAAGACCTCGGCCAGCCGCAACCGATGCCGACGCCGGCCAACGAGCCCGCCGCTCCGCCGCCGCCGTCGCAGAACCTTGACAAGTCCGCCACAGCGCCGGAACTCCTGCCGCTGATGCGGTAAGGTGCGGAACAGTTCGAATCGCGACACGGCCCGATGCACTTGCATCGGGCCGTGTCTGTTTTTCGGCGGCCAGGTCCGGCCGGGGTCGCGAGATGCGCGATGCCTCGACTGCAATGCCGAGTATTTCCGGATTCCCTCAGGAATTCGTGAGCCGCGCCCCAGGTGTTTCTCGCACTACTCAGCGAGGGACATCCATGAATATCAAATCAAACATCGCCATTGTGGGTGGTGCGCTTCTGGGTCTGCTGCTGCTCATCGACATTGCGCGTAGCCTGGCTCGGACCGGGCCGAGTTGCGACGATTGCGGCGGCGCCCTGGATGTCGCCGGACATGTCGACGATTCGCAGTCCCCGGCGACGTTTTACCGCTGCCGGGACTGCTCCCGATACATGGTGTTGCCCGATCCACCATCTGCGCAGGGACGGCCTCGACCGGCCGTCTTCACCGCGACCACGGGGGAGCCCCTGTGACACGCCGCATCACGGGGTCTTGCGCTCGGTCGCGCGACCTGCCATCATGAACTCGCCATGATTCTGGAACCCGTCTGCCGTGTCGATTGCATGAGCAACGTCACACGCATTCTCCTGGAGATCGACATCGGCGACCCCACGGCGCCGGCGCGGTTGCTGGAACTCGTCTATGATGAGTTGCGCCAGATGGCTGCCGCGAAGATGGCCCGGGAACCTTCAGGACAGACGCTGCAGCCGACCGCGCTGGTCCACGAAGCGTATTTGCGGTTGGTCGATGTCGAGACGCCGCAGGAATGGAACGGGCGCGGACATTTCTTCGCCGCCGCCGCCGAAGCCATGCGCCGCATCCTGGTCGAACATGCCCGACGCAAGGCCAGCCTCAAAGCGGGCGGCGAGTTCGAGCGGATCGAATTTCACGACGCCGTCGCCGATGATCCCTCCGCGACCCTCGACATCATCGCCTTGAGCGACGCACTGGAGCGTTTGCATACTCACGATCCCCGCAAGGCCGAGGTTGTCAAGTTGCGGTACTTCGCCGGGCTGGAAATCACGCAGATAGCGGAGGCTCTGGGGCTGTCCACCGCTTCCGTCAAACGCGACTGGACTTACTCCCGCGCCTGGCTGTACCGCGAACTGAACGGCGATCGTTGTTGAAGTCCTGCGAATCCCCGACCACGAATCCGACTTTGATCGCACGTCTCATGGAAGCCCGTACGCCGGACATCGCTGACATGCTGGTTGCGGCGATCGAACTCGACTCCCCCGCGGCCCGCGCGGCCTACCTCGATCAGGCGTGCCGCGACGATGCCGGCCTGCGAGCCCGTATCGAAGAACTGGTCCGCATGCACTTCCTGGCGGGCGATTTCCTTGAAACCCCCGCCGCGCAGGTCGCAGAGACGATCGAACGGACGCACCTGCTCCGACTCGGCACGCGGATCGGGCCGTACAAGCTGCTGCAGGAAATCGGCGAAGGGGGCATGGGCGTCGTCTACATGGCCGACCAGGAGCAGCCTGTCCGCCGCCGGGTCGCGCTGAAGGTCATCAAGCCCGGCATGGACACGCGGCAGGTCGTCGCCCGCTTCGAGGCCGAACGACAGGCGCTGGCCATGATGGATCACCCCAATATTGCCCGCGTCTTCGACGCCGGCATGACCGACACCGGCCGTCCCTACTTCGTCATGGAGCTGATCAACGGCATCCCGATCACGAAGTATTGTGACGACCACCACCTCACGCTGATCGAACGCCTCCGCCTGTTTCTCCCGGTCTGCCAAGCAGTCCAGCACGCGCACCAGAAGGGCGTGATTCACCGCGACCTCAAGCCCAGCAACGTCCTTATCGCCCAGTACGACGACCTCGCCGTCCCGAAGGTCATCGACTTCGGCGTTGCCAAGGCCACACACCAGCAACTCACGGACCTCACGCTGTTCACCGATTTCGGCCAGGTGATGGGCACCATCGAGTACATGAGCCCCGAACAGGCCCGGCGCAATCAGCTCGACATCGACACCCGGACCGACGTCTATTCGCTCGGCGTAATCCTCTACGAACTGTTGACCGGCGCCACTCCGTTCGACGCAACGCGTCTGCGTCGCGCCGGCGTCGAAGAAATGCTGCGGATCATCGGCGATGAGGAGCCGCCGCGCCCCAGTCTCAAGCTCAGCGGCAGCCAGGCGCTCCCGTCAATCGCCGCCAATCGCCGGCTCGACCCCGTCCGACTCAGCCGCTTCGTGAAGGGAGATCTGGACTGGATCGTCATGCGCACGCTCGAGAAGGAACGTGGGCGACGCTACGCGACGGTCGCCTCGCTTGCTGCCGACGTGGACCGCTTCCTCAATAATGAGCCGATCGAGGCACGTCCCCCCTCGGCTCTCTACCGCGTGCAGAAGCTCGCCAGTCGTCACACTGGCGTATTCCTGTCTGTCGCGCTGATCCTGCTGCTGCTCATTGTCAGTACGGTGCTCAGCACGTATCTGACGATTCGCGCCATCCGCGCCGAACGCCGCGCCGAATTGCTCGCCGACATCGCCAATCGCGACGCCCTCACCGCCACCGAATCCCGCGACCGCGCCGTGTCCGCGCGGATTTCCGCCGAACAACGCGAAGTCGTCGCCAGCCACCGCCGCTACGAAGCCAACCTTCTGGTGGCACGCGATGCACTTTCGCACTTCAATCCCACCATCGCACTCGATCGTCTGAACGCCGAACTGCCCGATGCAGACCACCCCGACGTCCGCAGCTTCGGCTGGTACTTTCTGCGCGCGCGACTGAATCATCCCGAAGCGACCCTTCAGGCCCACAAGTCGGTCGTCTATCGACTGGCTTACTCTCCCGACGGCCAGACGCTCGCCACGCCCAGCGCCGACGGCACGATCAAGCTCTGGAACGTGGCGACCAAAACCGAGCAGCGAGTCCTGAACGGACACACCGGCGAAGTCAACACCGTCGACTTCAGTCCCGATGGTTCGCTGCTGGCTTCCGTCAGCGACGACAAGTCGGTGCGACTCTGGAACCCGGCCACGGGCGAGCAACTGGCGACCCTGCTCGGCCATTCGGGTAACGTGTGCGCCGTCGCTTTCTCGCCGGACGGCCACACGCTGGTCACCGCCGGGTCTGACACGACCATCCTGCTCTGGCAGGCCGCCGACCGCCAGTTGATCGGCCAACTGACCGGACATACCGCCGAGATCAACCGGCTCGCTTTCTCACCCGACGGACTCCGGCTCGCCTCTTGCGACGACAGAGGTTCCGTCCGAGTCTGGGATGTTGCCGCCCGACAGCAGATCGTCCAATTGAATGGCCACTCGAGCCACGTCCGCGGCGTTGAATTCTCACCCGATGGCAACCTCCTCGCCAGCGGCGGCCGCGACGGCGCGATCATCCTGTGGGACTGCCATACGTGGACCGAAACGGCCAAGTTCGTCGAGCAATTGGGCGGAGTCGCCGGACTTGCCTTCTCCCCCGATGGCAACGTCCTGGCAACCGTCGCGGACGGTGGCCCCCTTTGCTTCTGGGACATGGCGTCTCGTCAACTGATCGAAACGCTCAGCGGACACACTCGGCGTCCCTACTGGGTGGCCTTCGCGCCCGACGGCCACACGGTGGCCACGTCTGACAACGACGGCACCGTGAAGTTCTGGGACGTCCCCGACCCGCGCCGCAGCATCCTGCTGGGGCATGCCGGCAAAGTCCGCACGGTCGCGTTTTCCCCGGACGGTCGTCGGCTCGCCTCCGCCGATGCGTCGAAAATTATTCACATCTGGGACTCCGGCAGCGGACTCCCCGCCGGCGTGCTGGAAGGTCACACCGCCGCGGTCACGTCGCTCCTCTTTACTCCGGACGGGTCATCGCTCGTGAGCGCCGACGACGACGGCATAATTCGTATCTGGAACATGCCCTCGCCATCGTTCCGCAGAATTGGACTGAGCGGCGGCGCAGAACCAGAATCCGCGGCCCTGACGCCTCGACTGCAATGGCGCGCCCACGCGGCCGGTGTGCGACAACTCGCGATTTCCTCGGACGGATCGCTGCTGGCCTCGGCCAGCAGCGATGAGACTATCGGACTTTGGCGGATGTCCGACAATACGTCACTCGGCTCCCTCACCGGCCATCTCGCCGCTGTCGACGCCGTCGCCTTTGTCCCGGGCGATCGCCAGCTCGTCAGCGCCGGTGCCGACGAAACCGTCCTCGTCTGGGACCTGAAGTCCCGCCACCCCGTGGACATCCTCGAAGGCAAGGGGGGCGACGTCAGTGCCGTCGCCGTTTCCGGCGACGGCGGGCAGATCGCTTCTGGCAGCCACGACGAGGCCATCCGCCTTTGGGATGCGCAATCTCACACCCTGCGTGCCACGCTGCGCGGCCACACAGAACACGTAACAAGCCTCGCGTTTTCCCCGGACGGCATGTACCTCGTCTCGGGGAGCGACGACCACACCGTCCGTGTCTGGGATTTGGCGACCGGACTCGAAGTCGACAGGCTCAACGGACACGCAGACCGCGTGGCCGGCGTCACAGTGTCACAGGATGGCCATTGGATCGCCTCCGCCGGCGACGATGCCACCGTCCGACTCTGGGAAGTCCGCACCGCCCCCGGCTGGGACTTCCGCGCACAACGCGTCCGTCAGCTGCTCCAGGAACGCAAGCCGCAGCCCGAGGGCCGCCTTGCTGACTAGCCTGAAGCGCCAGCGAGGGAGACCCGAATGAGCGCTGTGGCGAACGACGAACAACGGCTATCATCCGCTTCCGGGAATCCGAAAAGTTACAGATGTTGTTACGAGTGCTGAACCGCCGCCCCGAGTCACTCACCGACGCGGTACGGCTTCTAATACTCCTGGCTGGAATCTGGTTCCTCGCGCCCCACTCGACCTGTTCGGCTCAGGACGAGCGCGTGACTTTTGCCGGGCGTGAGCCGGACCTGTCGGTCCTCACATCGGGCCAGTGGCAGGCGATTGACGCAGCGGTCGATCGGGCACTGGAGTTTCTCGCGAGGAATCAGCAGCCGGACGGCACGTTCGCAGCGCCGGCGGGAGGCCAGCCTGGGATCACGAGCCTCGCAATCATGGCCTTCCTGTCGCGCGGGCACGTGCCGGGGGAGGGGAAGTACGGCCCGCAACTCACGAAGGCGATCGAGTCGGTCCTGGACGTTCAACAACCCGACGGCCTGCTGGCGGTGAACAGGCGCGGCAGCGGATCGAGCGGGAGAGCAACCTACAATCACGCGATCGCCGGGCTGATGCTGGGGGAAGTCTACGGCATGACGTCGGGCGATCTCGAACAGCGGGTGCGGGCGGCAATCATTAAGGGGCTGGAGTTCGCCCGTAGCGACCAGACTCGATCCAAGCGCAATCCGCGCGACCGGGGCGGCTGGCGGTACCTCGAACTGGTCGGAGCGAACGATGCCGACCTCACCGCCACGTGCTGGTTCCTGATGTTCTACCGCTCCGCCAAGAACGCCGGCTTCGACGTGCCGGCCGAATGGGTTGACGACGCGATGGGCTACGTGCGGCGCTGCCACACGCGCGAGGACGGCACGTTCGTCTACGCTCTGGCACAGGACGAGGAACGTTACGCCAGCGGCGCGACCGTCGCCGGCGGCGTCATCGCACTGGCGATGTCGGGCGAGCACGACTCCGCCATGGCGCAGGCGGCCGGGCAGTGGATCGTGCAAAGCTCATTCGCGCAGTACAACCGCCGCCGTCACCCGGACGATCGCTATCACTACAGCGCCTATTACTGCAGCCAGGCGATGTTCCAGCTCGGCGGCGACTACTGGGAGAAGTTCTATCCCGACTTGCAGCGAGTGCTGCTGGCAAATCAGAACGCCGACGGCTCCTGGGAATCGGAAGCCATGCACGACAGTCAGTTCGGGAACGTCTACACAACCGCGCTGACCGTCCTCGCCCTCACGCCGCCGCACCAGTTGCTGCCGATTTATCAGCGGTGAGGCGCTCCGGCGCAGCTCACGTCCGATGGACGTCGGTCCACCCGATCGGTACGATCATTTTGCGGTCGCTCCCGCACATTATTTCTCAATGAGTGAGAGCGGCGGTTGCCGGTCCCCGATCAGTCGCCACATCCGTTGCGGGAGCGTTGTGCAATGCTGCGGGTCATTTCGCTGCTCATTGGCCTGGTGACAGTTCTCGTCGCAAAGCAGGCTACAGGGCCGGCAGGTGATTCCGCAGCAGCCGCGCGGCACCGTCGGATCGCGCTCTACATTCTCGGTGGATTCGGCATCTGCAGCGCGCTGGCCGTCGCGATGGTCGGCGCCGCCGTGTTTGCATTGATGCAGCACGGGCCTCCACCGAACGCCGCCCACAATCAGCCGGGCGAAGCGGCACTTGCCAAGGCCGAAGGTCTGATTGTTGGCGACTCGCGCGGCACCGCCCACGGCAACACTCCCGCCGCGCAGGAACTGGCCCGACAGTTCGCACTCGTGATGGAGGAAGTGGACAAGAAGGCCTTCACCGATACGAACGCCAAGTTCAAGCTCTCAGGCGGCCATTACGTCACCTTCTGTGAACTCCAGCATGACTACTGCGTGTTTGTCGTCCACGTCCCCGAGTACCGCCGGTTTGAGTCGAGTGCCAAAGACGTCCTGGAAAAGCTCGCCTGGGGCGCGGCGCAGCGGATCGCCGGAACGGCGATGCCGGCGGACTCCCGCCTTGCAGTCGGGCTGCGCGGCGTTCTGCTGTATGGGGCCGTCCTCGAAGGGATGGTCGGCGGCGGCGAGTCACATTTTGTCCGCAGCGACGAGCGTCAGCGGCTCTTTACGTATTTCCTTGATAGCACGCCCCGTCTCCCGGCAACGGCCGAACCGGTAGCGCTCGCGCTTGCGATGGAGCCTGCGGACGCCGCGGCGGTCGAAGAGCCTGTGACGGACGCCGAGGTGCATGAGGAGCCGACAGCTGCGCTGGAATCGCTGTCGCCCGCGCCGTTCGCGCTGACGTCCGCTGCGGCGGAGCCAGAATTGGAGACTGCAGTTGACGGCACGACGCCGGATGACGCCGAACTCGCGAACGGTTCTGACTCAAAAACCGCCATCGAGAGCACTGTAGCGACTCCGGGCGAGACGTTGCTCGCGCAGGCGCCGGCCGCATTACCGGCGGCCCCCGCGAACGTCGCGACCGACCCGGGAGCGGTCGAGCTCGCCAAGAAAGCAGAAGCGGCCCTTAAGGCGAGTTGCTATCGCTGCCACGGCGAGGACGGAACGAGCGAAGGGGGATTCAACTTCGTATTGAACCTCGAGAAACTGTCCAAATCGCTGATTTCACCGCGAAATCCGGCCGGCTCGCTGTTGTACGAACGCATGACGGCGACCGACCAGAGCGTGATGCCGCCGCCGAAGGAGAACCCGCGGCCGTCCGCTGAAGACATCGCCGCGATCAAGGCGTGGATCGAAGCCGGCGCGCCGGTCCTCGCGGCCGCCGAACAGCGCAACTTCATCACCAGCGATCAAGTGATCGACTCGATTCTCGCCGACGTCCAGAAAGCCAACGAGCGCACCCGGCGGTTCCTGCGGTACTTCACGCTGACGCATCTGTACAACGCCGGCGTCTCGGAGGACGAGTTGCAGACCTATCGCAACGCCTTCACCAAGCTGGCGAACAGCCTCTCATGGAACACCGATCTGATTGTCCCGAAGGCGATCGACGAGGCGCGGACGATTTTTCGCATCGACATCCGTGACCTGAACTGGAACAGCGACACCTGGACGGCGATTGAGGATGCGAACCCGTATTTCCTGGAATTCGCGACTTCGAAGGCAAAATCCTGCTACGACGAGACAGAGGCCAGAATGCCGTTTGTCCGGGCGGACTGGTTCGTGTTCGCCGCCTCCAAGCCGCCGCTGTACCACGCCGTCCTCGGCCTGCCGGACACCGACGAGCAGCTTGAAGAGCAGCTGCACGTCAACGTCGTCGCCAACATCGAACAGGAACAGGCGATCCGCGCTGCGTTCAATCGCTCAGGCGTGTCGCAGAACAACCGTCTGATCGAGTGGCACAAGTCCCCGTACGGCAGCTACTGGAAGAGCTACGATTTCGGCGGCAACGCCGGCCGGCAGAACCTGTTTGCGTATCCGCTCGGTCCAGGCAACGAGGCGGATTCGTTCGAGCATGACGGCGGCGAGATCATCTTTACGCTCCCGAACGGCCTGCAGGGCTACCTGCTGGTCGACGGGAAAGGGGGCCGGATCGATCAGGGGCCGACGAACATCGTCAGCGATCCGCGCCGCGCCAACCGCGCGGTGACCAACGGCGTCTCGTGCATGTCGTGCCATTTTGCCGGGCTGATCCCCAAGTCCGACGAGGTCGGGGCCGTCGTGCGCGCGAATCCCAAGGCATTCAAAAACTCGGCGGATATCCTCGCGCTGTACCGCGATCCCCAGGAACTGGGCGACAAGCTGGAGCGAGATACGCGCCGGTTCGCGGAGGCCCTCGAGAAGCTCGACATCACCAGCCTGACGCGCAGCGGCGAGCCGATTTCGACGATGGCGGCCCGATTCGAGGAGGAACTCGACGTACGTCTGGCGTCGTCGGAGTTCGGCCTCACGCCCGACGAGTTCAACAGCCGTCTGGACGACTGCTCGGAAGTCATTGCCCGGACGTTCGGGGTTCTGCGCGTCCCAGCCGGCACGCTGAAGCGCGACGTGTTCGTCGCCAGCTTTGCGGATGCGGTCAAGGACCTGCGGGTACTGGACACGAAGGCTGCCGCGACGGGCAAGAAGCCGGGGGGCACGGCGACCGCCCGGCGCACGCCTGCGCGGACCCCGATTCCCAAGACCCCTCGCATGACCACGCCCGAGCGCACGCCCCGGCGAACGGCGCGCAACCGCCCACAGAACACGCCAGTCCCCAAGGAGGGCGCCGGCGGATCGGCTCCGGTGATGAAAATTACGGGCTTGAGGGGGAGCATCAAGGCTCTCGCGTTTTCACCCGATGGCGCGCAGCTCGCCATCGGCAAGCTCGACAGCTCCGTCATCCTGCAGGACGTGGCGAAGAATCAGCAGCTCGACATCAAGGAGAACCGCAACCCGCTGCAGCAGGCGACGGCGTGCGTGTTCTCGCCGGACGGGACGCGATTGCTCGCCGCCGGGTATTCCGGAACGATCGTCGTTTTCGAGGTCACACGTGATGGCCGCTTGAACGCGGTCGGCCAATATGTCGGGCACTCCAGCGAGATCAAATGCCTGGACATCTCGGACGACGGCAAGCTGGCGCTCTCGGCCGGCAGCAGAGACAAATCGCTCCACTGCTGGAAGATTGACGGCGGCCAGCCGGAAGCGATCCTGACCGGGTTTCCGGAGGAAATCGCCGATTGCCGATTCGGGAACGGCGGGCGGACGGCGCTGGGGTGCGACGGACTGGTGGTGCTGGAATTCAACATCAGCAAACAGACGACTGCGCGTCAACTCAGCCTGAATCGTCAAAGTCACACCAATCATTGCGTGGCGTTTTCCCCCGACGGCGACTTTGTCGCAGTGTCTGAACTATACGCCATCCACGTCTGGAACCTGAAGGACTCAACCGCGATGCCGGTCCTGCAGGACAACGAAATCCAGTGGACGATGCGGTTTACGCCCGACGGCGACCGCATCATCTCTGGCGGTCACCAGAAAGTGAACGTCTGGGACGTCCGTAAGCACATCAAGACGCACTCGCTCAACCTGGAAGGGAACGGCTACGTCCAGTCGCTGGCGATCTCGCCGGACGGCGACTATGTCGCGGCGTCTCCCTCCCGCGACGTGGATATTTTCGAACTGCCGGCGAAGAAACGCTGACGCACCCCCGTCCGAGTCGCCGCGGCTGTGCGGGTTCACTCTCCCCCCACGCGCAGCACCAGATCATCCCCTTTCGGGTTGTCGTCGAAGCTGCGCCCGCCATCGTCCTGCAGGTTCGCGCCGACGCTATACAGCAAGAAGCCACCATCCGCCGGCTTGTAGATGTATGCCCCGCCGCCGCAGGGATCGACCGGGACCTCCGCCAGAATTCCCGGCGCCAGTTCCGACAGCGAAGCGGGATAAGCACCGTGCTCGCGCTGATGCGCCGCCAGCGCGAATCCGATCCGTGTGAGCTGCAGCGACGCGTCGGTGCGCATTTCGGCATTGCGGAATTGCTCAACCGCGGGACGGATCAACCGCATCAGCGCATTGTTCATATTCTGGCTGATCGTCCCGCTCAGCCCCAGCGCGGCCGTCACGACACCCTGCCAGGTCACGATCGAGCGAGAGGTCAACTCCGCATCGATGGCCGCGAACTCCTGCTGCCGCGCGCGGGCGTCGTCGATCCGCATGGCGGCCACATTCCGATCGGTCTGCCGGTTCAGTTGCCTGAGCATCAGATTCCAGTCGAAGGCGCCGCCGACCTGCGAAAAGAACTTCGGCGGCTGGCCTGGATTATCGGTCAGCGGATATCGATCCATCGCGATCCGGCAATACGTGTCGACCGACGTCAGCCGCTCCCCGAAATCCGCAACGTCCGCGGAAACCGCAATCGGCGCGAGTCCATCGAGGTCCGCCAGAAACTGCCGCGCCTGCTCTGCCGTCAGCGCCTCGCTGCGGATCAGCGATTGAGCGGCCATGGACGCCGAATTCTCCAATGCATACGAGATGAGCACGCTGATCAGAATCGGCGACTGTCCCATCAGCCGCCCCAGCCGATAGCACGCCAGCACCTCGCTCCACGCTCCGGCCACGTCTCCCTGTCCAAGCCGGCGCATGCCGCTGAGCAACAGCAGCCGCGCGCCCCAGCGGTTCTGCTGTTCAAATTCCAGCGGCGCCGACAGCAATTCCGCATCTGGCATCGCGATCGGCGAAAAGTGCCGCGTGCGTTGCGTTGCCTCGCGAATCCGTTCGAGCGGCCGCTCGTTTGCCGCCAGGAATTCCGTCATCAGCGGGAATTCGTCATCGGTCCACCTCTGCTTGACAGCAGCGGTCAGTTGATCCTCAAACTGTTGCCTCAACTTGAGCATCTCGTCCTGCGGCAGTCCCTTGTCGCGCAGAAACTCCGCTTCATCGACAAAATACGCTCCCGCCTCCGGCAGCGGAGCGATCCCCAGCAGTTCGAAGTAGCGCTCTCGCTGTTCTGCCTCGATCACCCCCGGTCCGAACGCCTGCAGGAGCAGGACCGCCGCATTGTTCTCCGACGTCACTCCGGCGCCGCAGCGCGCATTGACGGCCGCCGCGAAGTCCACGAAGCCTTCGGGCGTCAGCGGTTCGCTGATCACCGTCGTTTCGGGACCGATCGTGATTCGGCTCCGGGGAATGATGGCCCAGCCGATCCGCAGCACGAAGAACGCGAAGAGCGCCCAGCCGGCGATTTTCCACCAGCGGCGCCGACGCGGCGGAGGGCCCTCGCCCTGCGCATCGACGGTGGCTGGATCCACGTCTGTCATTGTGAACATCCTCAGTCAGCGAACGGCCAACGGCAAATACTGCCCTGTGCGATGCGAAATCGCCAGTCTGATCGCGCCCGGCCTTGACGCCGTTTACAACTGTAATTACAAACCGCCGCATCACGGAGGAGAAATGCCGAGCACGACGATTTCCGAGGCCGAGTGGCACGTCATGGATGCGGTCTGGGATCGCGCCCCGCAGACCGCGCAGGACATCGTCGCCACGCTCGGTACGCAGTTCGACTGGGCCCCTGCCACCATCAAGACGATGCTGCACCGGCTCGTCAAGAAGGGGGTTCTTGCCTACGAGCAGGACGGCCCGCGCTACATCTACCGCTCCCGCGTCAAACGCGCCGCGTGCGTGCGTGAGGAGGGACGTTCGTTCCTGCAGCGTGTGTTCCACGGCGAGCCGACGGCGCTGCTCGCGCACTTCCTCAAATCGTCCCGTCTCTCCCCCGACGACATCGCCGAACTCCGTCGCATTCTCGATGAGCAGGAGGCTCAATGAACGCGCTACTCGACACTTTTTTCGACGCACTTTGCGAAGTCATGTATTTCGCCTGGCTGTGTGCAGTTGAAACGCCGCTCGCGGCCGCGCTCCTGGCAGCCGTGGTCTTCGCGATTCAGCTCACCTGCGCCCGCTGGCTGCGCCCCGCGCAACTGGGCCTGTTGTGGAGCGTCGTCCTGTTGAGGCTGATGCTGCCGGCTGTGCCGCAGAGTCCCCTCAGCTTGCAGAACCTGCTGCGAACAACAGAGACGCCGCCGCTGGCCGTTGCCGCTCCGCATTCTGAGTGGCCGCCGGTGAACACCAGCGATTTCCAACGCATCCCGCCCGCGGTCCCTGTCCCGGCGGCGATCGCTGAAGAATCGCTCTTCGACCAGATCCTGAACTGGTTGCCGCTGGTGTGGGAGCTGGGGTGCTTCGCGATCCTGGCTGGGACCACGCTGCGGTATCTCTTCTTCGCGTTTCGTCTGCGCCGCGACGGAACAGCATCCGATCCCCGACTCCTGCAGCTCCTCGAGGACTGCCACGCGCGACTCCGGATTCGCCGGCCGGTACGGCTTGTCATCACGACGAGGGTCCGCCAGCCTGCGGTTCTCGGCGTGTGGCGTCCGAAGCTACTGCTCCCGCCGCACGTCGCCGCGCTCGGCGACGCCGATCTCCGCCTCGTCCTGCTGCACGAACTCGCCCATGTCCGGGGCTGGGACGTCGCCGTCAACTGGTTGCTGCTCGTCGTCCGCGCCGTCCACTGGGCCAACCCCGTCTGCTGGCTCGCCGCCTCCCGATTCCTGAACCTGCGCGAGCAGGCCCGCGATGAGATGGTCCTGCGCGCCAGCGCAGAAGACGTGCGGCACGACTACTCCGCGCTGCTGCTCACACTCGCCGCGCACTATGGCCAACCCGCACGCTGGCGTGTGATGCTTCCCAGCCTGCTGCCGCAGCTGGTGTGCGGGCTGTTCGAGAAGCAGGCCATCGCCGCCCGGCTCAAGGCGATCCGCGCGAGACGTGTTCAGCCTCGCTGGCAGTTTGTCGCTGCCGGGCTGTTGATCTGCGGCGCCGTGGTCTGCGGCGGCACCGATCCGCTGCCCCCGACTCTGGCACTAATTCCGGCAATCGATCCCGTCATTCAGGCGGCCGTACAGAACGGGGCGCTGCAACTTCAACACGATGACGGAACGTCCCGCCCGTCAAGTCCGTTGGAATCCCGTACCTATGACATTACGGACGCAGTCCGGCAGATCGCGGCAATCCACGAAGTACATATCGAAGTCGCTGCCGATTGGGCCCGCGGGTGTATCGCAAACGCATTCGCTAAGCAGAGCTCGCCACCACGGCAAAGCGCGGACACGACACAGCCGCTGACACCCTCTGCCACGCTTCGCGTGGACGCCGAGCGGCGGCTGATTGATGTTGTCGCCTCCGCCTCCAATCACGAACGCATCGCGCAGTGGATTCCAGCCTGGGAACTCAGCGGCATGCTCCAGGTCTGCGTTGAGGTACGATTCTTCGGTTCCCCGATCGATGTGGGACAAACAGGTCAGGTCACGTGGAAATCCCTTCTGGCCCCCACGTCAGCTCTGCCTCCCCGTGCCAAATCACCGGCTGCGACCGCTTCCGTCACAGGCGCGTCAACGATCGAACAACGCCTCGCCACGATGACGGCTATCGTCGATCCACCGGCGATGCAGCGGCTCACGGAATTGTTCCAACAGGACGCTCGCAGCAACGTGATGTTTGCTCCGAAGATCACGATGTTTAACGGGCAGGCCGGCACGGTAACGAGTGAGGTTCAGCGCCCCTTCGTCACCGGCATCCGCCTGGTTGACGGCCGCCGCGAGCCGCAGATCGAGGTCTGCCCGGACGGTCTCGAGGTCGAGTTGCAGCCCGTCATCGCCGCCAATCAGACGAGCACTCGAATCACCGGTCGCGTGATTCTCAGCTCGATCATCGATGTCAAAACCACGTCGACGCAATTGATCGATGGACCAGTAACGATCCAGCTCCCCAGCGTCGAGCGTCGGATCATCGACTTCAATTCCGATCTCCGCGACGGCGAGACGCTGCTCGTTGGCTGCCCGCCCCCCTCCGACAAAGAAGGCTTCTTTTACGTCGCCCTTACCGCGCGCCTTATTTCCGAAACCGACGCCGGTCTGGTCTCTGTGCTCCCCGCTGCCGTGAAGTGATTGGAGCCCGATTGGCTCGGCGGGAGTCTCGTCCACTCGGTCCTGATTCTGGAACGAGAGACTCGCAGGCGGCGCCCTTCCGCACAACTCAGGGGAGGCGCCGCTGCCGACCCTCCGCTGTCCGCTCACTTTCCCGGCAGCGTGCGGACGAACCTCAGCGACCGTTCGCACCAGCGCCGCACGTCGTCGTCCCCTTCCAGTCCGCCGGGGCCGATCATCGCCCAGCCGCGCATCGCCTTGCCCGTGATGTCAAACTCCTTGACATGCGCCTCGCGCAGCGCGAGTTCGGCCTGTTCGGGGCCGAGGCGCACGATCAGCGATTGCTTCCAGATGGCGACGCTCATGTTGCCGTTCAGCAGGAACCCGACGCCGCCGAACATTTTCTTCTCGGTGATCCCCTTGCGGCGGCCCAGCACCGTCCGCACGCGCTCCGCCAGGGTCTGATCGTATGGCATCTGCTTCGTTCCCCAGTCGGCGTGATTTCCGCCGGATTGGTTTTAAACCACAACGGCGCGACGGCCACAACGGTCTCACGTATCACTGTGTCCATCGTACCGACGCGATTCGCTCATCCCTTTGCAACTCTGCCGCTCTGCCACTTTGTCAAACACCCTACCCACGACCAACTACCCACGCCGCACTCCGTCCCTACAATACGGTGCTGCCTTACCAACTCGATCGACCCGAATGGAATCGCACTGATGCCGCGTGCTGCACGTAAGAAGTCTGAGGAGTCCACACCGGCGGCCCCGGCGTCCGCGCCGCGTCACGCCGAGCCCTTCCGTAACGAACCCCACACCGATTTCTCCCGGAAAGAAAACCGCGAAGCGTTCCAGGCTGCCCTCGCTGACGTTGCCGCGCAACTCGGCGGCGAGTTTCCACTCGTGATCGACGGTAAAGCCACCGAGACCCGCAAGAAGATCGTCTCGCTGAATCCGTCGCACCGGAAGCAGACCGTCGGCACCGTTGCCTCCGCCACCGCTGAACACGCCGAGCAGGCGATCGTCGCCGCCCGCCGCAGCTTTGACGGCTGGCGGACGACCCCCGCCGAACAGCGGGCGGAGTACCTCGAAGTCATGGCGGCCGAGATGCGCAACCGCCGCTTCGAACTCGCCGCCTGGGAAGTCTACGAGTGCGGCAAGCCCTGGGCCGATGCAGACGCTGACGTCGCTGAAGCCATCGACTTCCTCGTCTACTACGCGCAGCAGATGCGGGACCTCGCCGTCCCGATGCAGGCCGATTATCCCGGCGAAGAGAATACGCATCTCTACCGGCCGCGCGGCGTGGCGGTCGTCATCGCGCCGTGGAACTTTCCGCTGGCAATCCTCACCGGTATGACGTCTGCCGCCCTCGTCGCCGGCAATACCGTCATCATGAAGCCGGCCGAGCAGTCGTCGGTCGTCGCGGCGCAGCTCATGACGATCGCCCGCGACGCTGGCCTCCCGCGCGGTGTGCTCAACTACCTCCCGGGTGTCGGCGAGGAGATCGGACCGATTCTCGTCGGTAGCCCCGACATCGACGTGATCGCCTTCACGGGTTCGCGCAACGTGGGCCTGTCGATCAACAAGCTCGCATCGGATACCGACCCGCGTCAGTCCGGCGTGAAGCGCGTGATCGCCGAAATGGGAGGTAAGAACGCCATCATCGTCGACGAGGACGCCGACCTTGACGAAGCCGTGCAGGGGGTCCTGCAGAGCGCGTTCGGCTACAGCGGACAGAAGTGCTCCGCCTGCTCGCGCGTGATCGTCCATGCCGCGTGCTACGAGCCGTTTCTGCAACGGCTCAAGCTCGCCACGGAGAGCCTGAAGGTCGGACCGGCGGAGGAACCGGGGACCTCGATCGGCCCGGTGATCGACAAGGAATCCGCGGAGCGGATTGCCGACTACATCGAAATTGGCAAAGCCGAGTGCCGGACGATTCTCGCCACGGATGTTGGCAAGCTGGCGAACGAAGGCTTCTACATCGGCCCGCACATCTTTGCCGACGTCGATTCGCAGTCACGCATCGCGCAGCAGGAAATCTTCGGCCCGGTCGTCGCCGCGATGAAGGCGGACAACCTCGACAGGGCCCTCGCCATCGCCAACAACACCGAATACGCACTGACCGCGGGCTTCTACAGCCGCAGTCCGAAGAACCTGGAGCGTGCCCGACGCGAGCTGCAGGTCGGTAATCTGTATCTCAACCGGGGCATCACTGGCGCCCTCGTCCACCGGCACCCGTTCGGCGGATACAAGTACTCCGGCATCGGCTCCAAAGCCGGCGGCCGCGACTACCTGCTCCAGTTCCTGATCCCGATCACGATCAGCGAGAATACGCTGAGGCGAGGATTTGCACCGCCGCCGGATGACGGCGAATAGGGAATGGCAACATGCAGGGACGCAGATGCCGCAGATCTCAAAGATTGACGCAGATCAACACCAACGGGAGGGCAAGGCTCCCGCCGAGCCGCTCGTGCGCCATCGCCCTCGACAACGCCCGGCACACCGAACGGAATCCGGCCCGGATTCTGCGCGCCTGATCACTTTCAATCTGCAAAAATCTCTTCAATCCGCGGCATCTGCGTCCCCGCCTTTACACTGCAAACCGCGGGCACAACTCTTTCAACGCCGCGCACAGCCGGTCGATGTCGGCCGGCGTGTTGTAAAGGTGACATGACACCCGCAGGCACAGTCGGTCGTGCCATTCGAACACTGGCGCTTCGATCCGGTGCTGTTCCCACAGTGTCCGCTGTAGCGGATGCGGCTCACCAGGCCACGACGACGACCGCGCCACGTACGGCAGCGGAATCGTCACCATCGAGCCGTAAGATTCCGCCGAATCCGACGACAGCAATTCGCTCTGAGCAATCTCAGCAATCCGGTTCCGGGCATCCTGCGCCAGCAGATGGGTCCGTCGGCGAAATTCCTCGACGCCAACCTGCTCAAAGAACCGCACGGCGTCGGCGACGGCCAGATAAGCACTCGGATCGTCCGTGCCGACCCAGATGAATTCGTCCTTCCACGACGCGGGACTTCCCGCGAAGCTGCGGCCCCAGCTGATCACGGCCGGCTGCATCTTTGATTTGTGCCGCCCGCGCACAAATAGAAATCCGCTGCCAATCGGCCCGCACAGCCACTTGTGGCAGCTCGCGGCATAGAAGTCGCAGCCCAGGTCGCGCAGCTTCAGCGGTTGTTGCACAAGGCCATGCGGACCGTCGACACACGTCAGAATCCCCAGTTCGTTCGCCCGCCGGCAAATCTCCGCAATCGGCAGGATGGTCGCTGTATACGACGCAATGTGACTGACGACGATGACCTTCGTCCGCTCATTCACCCGGTCGAAGACCGCCTCGACGACGTCCGCCTGATTCGTGATCGGCAGCGGCAGTCTGGCGACGACGGTCTTCGCGCCGGTGCGTGCGCACGCCTGACCCCAGATGCGGGCCACGGCGCCGTATTCGTGATCGGTCAGCAGGACTTCATCACCGGAATTCAGCACGACGCTGCAGGCCACGATGTTGATCCCCGTCGTCGCATTCGGGACGAAGATCAGGTCATCGGCCATGCAGCCGACGAACTTTGCCAGGACACCGGCGGCTTCGTCGAGCAGCGGCTCGAGCCGGCGCGCGAGGAAGTCCATCGGCTGCCGCTCCAGTTCGGCAAACCAGCGCTGCCGGGCGGCGATGACGACGTCGGGCGCGGGGCCGAACGAGCCGTGATTGAGATAGGTGACGCCGTCCGCCAGCGACCATGCGGAGCGGTACTGATTCCAATCGATCGAATTGGGCCGGTCATCCACCATCGCTCAGTACTTCGGCTAACTTCCGATGTCAGAAGAATTGGATTTACCACGGAGAACACAGAGAACGCGGAGAGCGCTCGTCGATGATGACCTTCTCAGTGACCTCCGTGCACTCCGTGCTGAATCACCCGCTTCGCGCACGCCGGCGCTGCGGGCTCGTGTGAGCACATTATTCCTCGATCCGTACTCGCGAATTACCGCTGTTCGCTGATAGTGTTCAGCAAATCGCGCGTCGCCTGCATTTCGGCCGTCAGGCCGTCGACCAGCGTGGGCCGCTGCTGGCCGGGCAGAACGTGCCACGTGTAAGTTTCGACCTCCAGGTGCGGCGCGTAGTCGAGTTCGGCGACCGCCTTCAACGCGCGGCGCAGATCGCCGCGTGTGGTCTGCAGCGGGCCGAGTGATTCGGCGTTCACCGGAACGTGGAAGTGGATTCTCCATTCCGGCGCGTCGCGGAATTCAGTCGGTGGGGACTCACACAGCGGAGCGTCGAGATCCGTGCGATGGACGATTTGCCCCTCGGCGCTCCGTGCAAACGTCTGGTGCAGGTATCGCGGCTCGGCGAAATCGGCGAGCGCCGCACGGCCCGCGGAGTTCTCGGCGGGCTTCTCCAATCGGACGGCGCACGTGATATGGACCTTGTTGATCCGGACACCCGCGCTGCGCAGGTCGCGGATCGATTGCGCGACGTCTTCGAACTCCACCGACTGGTGGCAGACGTCGTAACAGACACCGAGATGTCGCTGTGCGATCTCCAGCTCGCCTGCTGTTGCGGCGCGGTCGAACAGGGTGCTGAAGAAAGCTGTCGTTTCGGGCGTCGTTTCCAGAACGCACAACGGCTCCGGTTCGATCGCCAAACGGATCACACGGCCGGAGGCGTCATGCAGGTCATCGAGGAACCGCGCCAGCGCTAGCAGGTTGGCGATGCAGCGATCGACGAAGTCCGTGGCGGTCGACGCTCCTTTGAATCCCAGCGGAACAGTGGAGATGCTGCCTTCGACTCCGTCCAGGAGGAGTTCCGCAAGAATAGTCGCGCAGTCGCGCGTGTACTCCCGGCGCGCGTCGGTCGTCCAGTCGGGGTGGTAGACGTTCTCCTTAACCCGTTCCGAGTGGAAATCGCCGTAAGGAAACGCATTGAGCGTGTAGCAGACGAGACCGTTCCGCGTGAGAGCGATACGCAGGTTCTCGGTCTGTTTCTGGTCGGCCCGCAATTCGGCAATGACGGGAGCGGCCAGCCAGAGGCCGGCGGCGAGGGGCATCCCGCAGTTCTCGCGGACGCGTCCCGAATAGCTGTCGAGGCCCGCGACGACGTCCGCGACGGTCTGCGCCGGATGGACGTTGGTACAATAACTGAGCGGCAGCGTCGCGAGAGACATTCAGGCTTTCGATTTTGGATTTAAGCGATAGCGGAGACGGAGGTTACACCCGATTCATCCGCTGCTCCGGAAGACTATGACGCAGCGGAATGTGCCGATCAACCTTCAAGTCCCTTCCGCCGTCGACCGTCACTCGCTCCAATCTAAAATTGAAAATCCAAACTCCGAAATCCAAACTCGCCCCGTGCCTGTTCCTCACGTCGTCATTGTCGGCCGCCCCAATGTGGGCAAAAGCAGCCTGCTCAACTGGCAGGCCGGCAGACTCGTGTCCGTGGTGGACCCGATGGCCGGCGTCACGCGCGACCGCGTTACCTACCTGATGCAGTCCGGCGAGCGGTACTTTGAGCTGGTCGACACCGGCGGCATCGGGATCGAAGACCCGGACAACCTCACGGCCGACGTCGAAAAGCAGATTCAGACCGCCGTGGAAGACGCGGACCTGATTCTGTTCGTCGTCGACGGGCAGACCGGCGTCACACCGCTGGACCGCGAAGTGGCCGAACGCTTGCGTCCGCTCGGCAAACCGACACTGCTCGTCGTCAACAAGTGCGACTCGACGAAGACCGACACGGAAGTGTTCGAGTTCCTGTCGCTGATGAACGTCCCGCTGATCCAGACCAGCGTGAAGGCGAACCGCAACCGCGGTGAACTGCTGGCGACAATCATCGACCTGCTCCCCCCGGCGGAAAGCGATGAATCGGCCGAGGGCACGTCGCAGTTGAACTCAAGCGAACTGAAATTGGCGATCGTCGGCCGGCGGAACGTCGGCAAGAGCACGTTCATCAATGCGCTGGCTGAAGAAGAACGGATGATCGTCAGTGAAATCCCAGGGACGACCCGAGACAGCGTGGACGTGCGGTTCGAGCTGGACGGCAAGACGTTCGTGGCGATCGATACTCCCGGCGTCCGCAAGCGCAAGAGCTTGGCGAACGACGTCGAATACTACGGGCTGGTCCGGGCGCAGAAGAGCATCCGCCGCGCGGACGTGGTGCTGATGTTCTTCGATGCGAAGGAGACGATCTCGAAGGTCGACCAACAGCTCGTCGAACAGATTGCGGAGCGCTATAAGCCGTGCATCTTTGTCATCAACAAGTGGGACCTGGGTCTCGAAGCGGAGATGACGAACGAGAAGTGGACAGGCTACCTCGGCCGGAATTTCGCCACGCTGGATTACGTGCCGATCGCGTTCATCACGGCGAAAGACTCGAAGAACATCAAGCAGCTGATCAACCTCGCCCAGTCGCTGGCCAAACAAGTGCACGAGCGCGTGCCGACCGGCAGGCTCAACAAAGTGATCCGCGACGCCATCGCCGCCAACCCGCCGCCGTCACGCCGCAACCGGACGCCGGTCATCCTGTACGCGACGCAGGTGGCGACCGAGCCGCCGACGATCGTCGTGAAGTGCAATGACGCGCGGCTGTTCGACGCTGGCTGGAAGCGCTATCTGATGAACGCCATCCGCGACCAGCTGCCGTTTCCCGAGGTGCCGATCAAGCTGTATTTCCGCAGCCGGCCGGATGAGGAGGAAGGTGCGGAATAGGGAACAGCCTGAACCAAGCGAGGAACATGGGGGCCGTGGGGGCCGTTGAACAGCGAAGAATTGAACAGAAGGAAACAAAGGGAACGAAGAAGAACGCTGCCGAAGGCGGAATCATTGATGTCGGAACTTCGTGTCCTTCGTGGCCTTCTGTTCAATCTTCTCCGTCATCGTCCGGACGCCGACGGAGTGTCTTGTTGCGACAATGGTAGAGTGCGTGCATGGACGGAGAGCGCAGATGGCTGACGACGAGAAGAGTCCTATGGGTTCACACTGCCGCGGTCGGTTGCTTGATGCTTGCTCTCGCCAGCAGCCGTTGTGATTTTCACGCTGTGTATCCGCCAATCTTGTATATTGCAATTATCCCCGCCGTTTTTTCGATCTTTCTGTTTCCTCCACTCTTCCTGTATGCCTTCTTTCGCGAGCCGTGGCGCGGCCTCTGGTCGGTCATTGCCGAGTCGTTACTTCTCCTGATGCACTGGGGCGCAACTGGTATGGGCTTCTAGCGATGCGGGCAGTTCCGCGATGACCTTTCGGTTGAAGGGACGGCCTTTGTCGACTCGTGAGCCGTCCCCCGTCGCGTTACACT